>NZ_CP042239.1:2540000-3140000 GCF_007833215.1 Sphingomonas suaedae | reverse complement strand
CAAGCGCTGGGAAGCGAGTGGCAGCGCGGGCAAGGTGTGGGACGGCGCTACCGTTGGTGCCGACTCCGAATATGTTTATTATTATTCGGGTGCGCTTGACGTCTTCCGTCGCTCGGACGGCGTAAGGGTCAAATCGATCGAGGACCCCTATTGGGTCTGGAACGGGTATAGCTATTCCGGTGGACCCATCCTTGGCTCACGAAAGAACGCGATAGCCTATTCCGGATCGGGGATGGGAACTTATGATCTGTCCTTCCCGCTGGTCAGCTTTGACATTGCCGAATCAAAGATCGCCTGGCGGACGGCCGGCACATATAGCACGGCGCCGGCACTGGGGAGCGGCGTCCTCTATGCCGCCAGCAATTCGCGCGGCCAATTCGATGCAATCGACGAAGCGGACGGCACGGTGCGCTGGTCGTGGCCGCTCTCGACCGCCGAGCGGTTTGTCGGCAATGTCATTGTCACCGACACGCTGGTGTTCTTCTCGACCGATACCAAGGTATACGCGGTCTCGCTCGCCGCACCCTACGCCACGGTCTGGAGCGCCCCCACACCCGGCAACCTCGCAATCAGCCAGGACGCAAAGTTGATCGTAACCCCTATTGCGGTGTCAGGAAGCGCACCGGTCATCACCGCCTACGCGCTGCGCTGAGCACATCGAAAAAGGGGGCTCCGGATTTCTTCCGGAGCCCCCTTTCGTTTAACGATCGTCAGAGCGATCAGTCGTCATTGCCGCCGGTCAGGAAGGCGGGGAGGCCGATCGTCTCGCCGCCCTCGTCCTTCGCTTCCGAACGCTCGCCGCGCGGGCGATCGTTGCGGTCTCCCCGGTCGCGGCGCGGGCCGCGATCGCGGTCGCCGCCACGGCCACCCTCGCGACGGCGGTCGCCGCCACGGCCGCCTTCGCGGTCGCCACGCTCGCCGCGCTCGCGCGGTTCACGCGCCGGACGGGTGTCCTCCAGCTCTTCGCCGGTCTCCTGATCGACGACGCGCATCGACAGGCGAACCTTGCCGCGCTGGTCGATCTCGAGGACCTTGACCTTGACTTCCTGGCCTTCGCTCAGGACGTCGCTGACCTTCTCGACCCGCTCGTTCTTGATCTCGGAGACGTGGACGAGACCGTCCTTGCCGCCCATGAAGTTCACGAACGCACCGAAGTCGACCAGGTTGACGACCTTGCCGTTGTAGATCTTGCCGACTTCCGCCTCTTCGACGATGCCCTTGATCCAGTTCATCGCGGCTTCGATCTGGCTGACGTCGGACGACGACACCTTGATGATGCCTTCGTCGTCGATATCGACCTTGGCGCCGGTGGTGGCGACGATCTCGCGGATCACCTTGCCGCCGGTGCCGATGACGTCGCGGATCTTCGACTTGTCGATCTGCATCGTCTCGATGCGCGGGGCATGGGCCGACAGTTCGGTGCGGGTTTCGCCCAGTGCCTTGGACATTTCGCCCAGGATGTGCGCGCGGCCTTCCTTGGCCTGTTCCAACGCGACGCGCATGATCTCGTCGGTGATGCCGGCGACCTTGATGTCCATCTGCATCGTGGTGATGCCTTCGGACGTGCCCGCAACCTTGAAGTCCATGTCGCCGAGATGATCCTCGTCACCCAGGATGTCGGACAGGATCGCGAAATCCTTGCCTTCCAGGATCAGGCCCATGGCGATGCCCGACACCGGACGCTTGAGGGGAACGCCCGCGTCCATCATCGACAGCGAACCGCCGCACACGGTGGCCATCGACGACGAGCCGTTCGACTCGGTGATGTCCGACAGGACGCGGATCGTATAGGGGAACTCGTCCTTGCTCGGCAGCACCGGGTGCAGCGCGCGCCAGGCCAGCTTGCCATGGCCGACTTCGCGACGGCCCGGCGCGCCGAAGCGGCCGACTTCACCGACCGAATAGGGCGGGAAGTTATAGTGGAGCATGAAGTTCGAATAGGACAGGCCGTCCAGCCCGTCGATCATCTGCTCGGCGTCCTTGGTACCCAGCGTGGTGGTGCAGATCGCCTGCGTCTCGCCACGCGTGAACAGTGCCGAACCATGCGCGCGCGGCAGGAAGTGGACCATCGCCTCGATCGGACGGATCTGGGTGGTCGAGCGGCCGTCGATGCGGGTGCCGTCCTTCAGGATGGCGCCGCGGACGATCTCCGCTTCCAGCTTCTTGACCAGCTTCATCGCGGCCATCTGATCCTGCGGCGTGGCGTCGGCGAACGCTTCCTTCGCCTTGGCCCGCGCATCGTTGAGCAGGCCCGAACGCTTGGACTTGTCGGTCACCTTGTAGGCGGCGGCGATATCCTTGCCGATCAGCTTCTTGAGCTTGTCCTTGGCGGCCGACAGGTCGGCCTGCTCGGCCATTTCCCACGGATCCTTCGCAGCCTGCTCGGCCAGGTCGATGATCGCGCCCGCGGCCTGCTTGCACGCCTTGTGCGCGAACTGGACCGCGCCCAGCATGACCTCTTCCGACAGCTCCTTGGCTTCGGATTCGACCATCATCACCGCATTGCCGGTGGCGGCGACGACCAGGTCCAGATCACCCTCGGCGACCTGCTCGTTGGTCGGGTTGAGAACGTACTCGCCATCGACATAGCCGACGCGCGCGGCGCCGATCGGGCCCATGAACGGCACGCCCGAAATGGTGAGGGCTGCGGACGCCGCGACCATCGCGAGGATGTCCGGCTCATTCTCGCCGTCATAGGACAGCACCTGGCAGATCACGTTGATCTCGTTGTAGAACCCTTCCGGGAACAACGGGCGGATCGGACGGTCGATCAGGCGGCTGGTCAGCGTTTCCTTTTCGGTCGCGCCGCGCTCACGCTTGAAGAAGCCGCCCGGGATGCGCCCGGCGGCCGAGAATTTTTCCTGATAGTGCACGGTGAGCGGGAAGAAATCCTGCCCTTCCTTCACCGACTTGGCGGCGGTGACGGCGCACAGCACCACGGTTTCGCCGAGCGTCGCCATCACGGCGCCATCGGCCTGACGGGCAACCTGCCCGGTTTCGAGTGTCAGGGTTTGTCCGCCCCACTCGATCGATACGGTCTTCTTGTCGAACATCTGATTTCCTTTGGACCGGACGCCCAATGCGCCCGGGGCCTGTGTGCAGGCTGTCCGGCCTGCGCGGTGCGGGGTGACGTCACCCCTGGTGCGGGTCGGTGGCCGAATTGCCGGTGACCCAGGGTCCGGGCCCATGCCCGGAATGGCAAAAAGGCGACCCGAAGGCCGCCTTTCCGGTTACTTGCGAAGCCCGAGCTTCGCGATGAGTGCGGTGTAGCGGTCCCCGTCCTTCTTGCGGAGGTAGTCGAGGAGGCTGCGACGCTTGTTGACCATCATCAGCAGGCCGCGACGCGAATGGTTGTCCTTCGCATGGCCCTTGAAGTGCTCGGTCAGGTTGACGATGCGCTCGGTCAGGATCGCGATCTGTACCTCGGGGCTTCCGGTATCGCCTTCGGCGCGTCCGTGTTCCTTGGTCAGTTCAGCCTTGCGCTCGGTCGTGATCGTCATGTCTTTTCCTTCGACATCATTCTACAGGTTGAAGCCGCGCACGACCCGGACGGTTCCGTCCGAAACCGCAACCAGCGCGACCGGCGTGTCGCCGTCCAGCGCGAAGTGTTGGCCATCGTCAGCGGCTATCCCGGTCAGCACTTTCCCCTGGCGGAGAGCCCCTGCCTGACCGGGTTCGAGGAGTAGAGCCGGGATGTCGTCCAGCCCCGCCCTCAGCGGCAGGAGGCATTGTTCAAGGGTGCGGCCCATAGCGGCCTCAGCCAATTTGTCCAGTGATATCGCGGAATCGAGCGTGAACGGGCCCGCTTTCACGCGGCGGAGCATGGTGACATGGCCGACACTGCCGAGCGCCAGCGCGATATCGCGCGCAAGGCTGCGGATATAGGTGCCCTTCGAGACACAAGCGGTCAGCGTCACCGAGTCGCCATCGGTGTCGGCGATCGTCAGCGTATGGATTGTCACCGCGCGAGTCGCCAGTGTGACCGCTTCGCCCTTGCGCGCCAGATCATAGGCACGCGCGCCATCGACCTTGAGCGCCGAATAGGCGGGCGGAACCTGGTCGATCGGGCCGGTAAAGCGCGGCAGCACCGCTTCGACCTGCGCGCGCGTCGGTCGCACATCCGATTCGGCGACGGGCGCGCCCTCCAGATCGAGCGTATCGGTCTCGATCCCGAAGCGGATCGTGAAATCATAGACCTTGTCGCTGTCGAGCATCCTGCCCGCCAGCTTGGTCGCCTCGCCCACCGCGATCGGCAGCACCCCGGTCGCCAGCGGGTCGAGCGTGCCGCCATGCCCCACCTTGGGCAGGTCGCGCAGCTTCGGCCCATAGCCGCTGTCACGCAGCGCGCGCTTGACCGCGCTCACCCCCTGGGTCGAGCCCAGGCCGAGCGGCTTGTCGAGGATGATCCAGCCGTGCATCAGCCGGCGATCATCGCGGCGATTGCGAAAAACCAGCCGCTCACCGCCTGCGCCGGGGGCAGCACGACACGCTCGACGATATCGGCATCCGGCCAGACCGTCGGCACCACCAGCAGCAGGATGAACAGCAGCGGGAAACCGAATTTGGCGAGCGACGCCCAGCGCGCGGCAAGCGTTGGCGGCAACAGCCCCTCGACCACATGTCCGCCATCGAACGGCGGAACGGGAAGCAGATTGAACAGCGCGAGGAAGACGTTCACCGCGACGAAGTTGAACAGATTCTCCGCCGCGAACGCCCCGGTAGGGCCAAGCTCCGCCTCGCCCGTGATCGCGAACAACAGGCCGATCAGCACCGCCCCGACCAGCGCGAGCAGCAGGTTCATGCCCGGCCCGGCCAGCGCCACCAAGACCATCCCGCCGCGCGGATTGCGCAGCCGCGCATGATTGACCGGCACCGGCTTTGCCCAGCCGAACACGGGCATCTTGGTCAGCGCCAGGATCAACGGCAGCACGACCGTGCCGATCGGATCGACATGGCGCAGCGGGTTGAGCGACAGCCGCTTGCGCTCGGCTGCAGTCGGATCGCCCAGCCCGCGCGCGACCAGGCCATGTGCGACTTCGTGGAAGACGATCGCGATCACCAGCGGGATGATCCAGACGGCGGCACGATAGACGATGGAATCGGGATTCATGGGGGCGATCTAGGCGCTGCCGACGCGCTCCGCCAGCGATGCGTCGGTTTGCGGCAGGCTACGCGGCTAGACCGTCAGGTTGACCAGTCCCAGCACGAAGCGCGTGATCGCATTGATCAGCGGCGCGGCGACCCATTCGCCGAGTCGCGCGTGCGGATCGAGCAGGGGGATCGCGACCACCGTCGCGATGACCGCGAGCACCATCACCCGTCCCGCGCTGCGCAGGCGCGTCCGCAACGGCACGGGCAGCAATGCGCTCAACGCCCGCCCCATGTCGAACGGTGGGACCGGAAGCAGGTGAAAGCTGGTCATGCAGGCGTTGGCGAGAATGAAGTTGAGCAGATTGCTCGTGATCAGCCAGGCCACTCCCCGTTGCGGCATCGCACCGCCCGACGCGGCGACCGTCGCGCCCAGTGCCACCCCTCCCGCCAGCGCGGCGGCAAAGCTGGCGACCGGCCCGGACAGCGCACTCACGATGCGTCGACGGCGTGCAAGCGACCCTTCCCCAGACGCAAAGGGGCGATAACGCATCCACCCGAAGACCGGGGCGCCGGACAGGGCGAGCGCGAGCGGGACCGCAAGCGTCCCCACAGGATCGAGCGCAGTCAGCCCATGCCGTTGGCGACCGGAAGCATCCGGCTCGACCTCCGGTTCCTGCGGCAGCCATCCTGCCACCATGCGCTGCGCCGAATCGTGCAGCAGCACCGCGGCGATCGCGGGCACGGTCCATACGGCAATCGATTCAACGATCGGCTGCATCCACTCCCCCGGCGACATCGTGGCGCAGCGTTGCGCGCGACTCCACCCGATTCGGGCGGCGCGCCGGTCGCGTTTCGGGACGGATCAGTCGGCAGCCGCCAGCGCCTCGGTGAAGTGGCGCCGGCACAGTGCGATATAGCGATCATTGCCGCCGATCTCGGTTTGTGCGCCCTCGGCCACCGCGCGCCCTTCGCCATCGACGCGCAGGTTCATCGTCGCCTTGCGGCCGCAGCGGCACACCGACTTGATCTCGACCAGCGAATCGGCAAGCGCCAGCAGCCGTGCCGATCCGGGAAACAGACTCCCGCGAAAATCGGTGCGCAAGCCATAGGCCAGCACCGGAATACCCAACACATCGGCGACCGCCGCAAGCTGATCCACCTGCGCTGCAGTCAGGAATTGCGCCTCGTCCACCAGCACGCAATGGACCGGGCCATGATCGGTCTCGCGCTCGACATGCAGGCGCAGGTCCATCTCCGCCCCGAACGCCACCGCGCCGGTATCGAGCCCGATCCGCGATGCGATGCGCCCCGTCCCCGCGCGATCGTCGAGCGCTGCGGTGAACAACAGGGTCCGCATCCCCCGCTCGCGATAGTTGAAATCGGCCTGCAACAGCGTGGTCGATTTGCCTGCATTCATGCTGGCATAATAGAAATAGAGCTTGGCCATTCAGTTCAATGTCTCGATGCGCAGGGGCGGGTTGGCGCCCGCCTGCGCGGCAAGCGCGTGGTCGAATGTTGCGAAATGATCGGCGACCCCATCGCCGGAAATCAGGTGTATCATATCGCTCCAATCCGCCCCGGCCCGATAGCGTTCGATCGCCCATGACAAGCCCGCCGAATCCGGTGCGTGCACGGTATCGATCGTCAAGATCGTGCCAAGCATGTCGGCGACCATTGTACGGTCCAGCCCCAGCCGCTTGCTCAGCACCCAGCCCAGTTCGAGCCAGACGCTGAACGAAATCCAGACCGGGTCGCGCAGAACCTCGACGGCGCGCTGCGCCTGTTGCGGGTGATCGCCAAGAATGAAGCGGGCAAGGACGCTCGTATCGACCGACTTCATGCGCCGGGATCATCCAGCTCGGGACTCCAGCTCAGCTGCTCGATCGGTACTGGCTGCCCTTCGTGCCGGTACATCCCTCGCAACCGGCTGACCGCATCGTTGACGTTCAGGGTGCCCGCACCCCGGCGCGGCCGCAACGTGACGGAATCGGCGCTTTCGATGACCTCGAGTTCGACGCCCGGCTGCCAGCCCAGCCGATCGCGCGACGCTTTCGGCACGACGACCTGACCTTTGTCCGACAGCTTGGTGAACGCGTTCATCACGGTAAGATGCGTCTTACCGCGCCATCTGTCAATCGGCCGAGTCCGCCTCGCCCAAATCCTGCGCCACCTTGGGATCGCGCAGCAGCTGCTCGATATGGCTGCCTTCGTCGAAGCTCTCGTCGGCGAGGAATTTGAGCTTGGCGGCATATTTCAGCTTCACCCGGCTCGCGACCTCGCGCTGGAGATAGGCGGTGTTGGTGCGCAGTGCCTTGATCACCGCGTCCTCGTCCTTGCCGAGCAGCGGCTTCACGAACACCGTCGCGTGACGCAGGTCGGGCGACATGCGCACTTCGGTCACGCTCACCACATGGCTGGCGAGCACATCGTCATGCACCTCCCCGCGCGCGAGGATGTCGGACAGGATATGGCGCACCTGCTCGCCCACGCGCAGCAGCCGGACGGAACGGGTTTCGGGGGTGTCGTTGTGGCGCATTAAATGGCGCTCCCTTCGGTCGCTTGTGGCGGCACCGGCTCGCTCCCCCACCCGGCCACCCAACGGAAGTGTATTCTATGGGTGGCCGGGTGGGGGAGCGGGCCGGTGCCGCCTTCGTCGCGCAAGCGACGACCTAAATCAAAGCGTCCGTTCGCGCATCTCGACCTCGAAGGTTTCGAGATAGTCGCCCGGCTTGATGTCGGTGAAGTTCTGCGTGAACGTCACGCCGCACTCCAGACCGGCACGCACTTCGGGGACATCGTCCTTGAAGCGGCGCAGCGATGCGATCTCGCCCTGGTAGATGATGACGTCGTCGCGCGTGATACGGGCCTTGAGCGCCTTGCGGATCGCGCCGTCAGTGACCAGCAGACCGGCGGCCTTGCCATGCTTGCCGGCGCTGAACACGTCCTTGATCTCGGCGCGGCCGACCACCGTTTCGAACGCCTCGGGACCGAGTTGCCCGGCCATGCCGGCGCGGATCTCGTCGGTGAGTTCGTAGATCACGTCATAATATTTGAACGCGACCTTGTGGCGATCGGCGATCTCGCGTGCCTTGGCGTTCGGCCGGACGTTGAAGCCGATGATCGGCGCGCCCGAGGCCGCAGCCGCGTTGACGTCGCTCTCGGTGATGCCGCCCACGCCCGCGTGCAGCACGCGCGCCTTGATGTCGTCGGTGCTGATCTTGTTGATCGCAGCCACGATCGCCTCGACCGTGCCCTGCGTATCCGCCTTGACGACCAGCGGATATTCCATCGCCTGCTTTTCCTTGAGCGCACTGAACATGCTCTCAAGGCTCGCCGGGCTGGACGTAGTCCGCTTCTGCTGGATCACGCCGGCGCGATATTCCGCGACTTCGCGGGCGCGTGCCTCGTTCTCCACGACCTGCAACAGGTCGCCCGCCATCGGCACGCCCGACAGGCCCAGCACCTCGACCGGGGTCGAAGGACCGGCTTCCTTGATCTGGCGCCCCTTGTCGTCGACCAGTGCGCGCACCTTGCCGCTCTCTGCACCGACGACGAACACGTCGCCGACGCGCAGCGTGCCGCGCGTGACCAGCACCGTTGCGACCGGGCCGCGGCCCTTGTCGAGCTTCGCCTCGACCACATTGCCCTCGGCAGCGCGATCGGGATTGGCCTTGAGCTCGCTCAGTTCGGCCTGGAGCTGGATCTTTTCGATCAGGTCGTCGAGCCCGGTCTTCTTGAGCGCGGACACCTCGACATCCTGCGTCTCGCCGCCCATCGCCTCGACCTGCACGTCATGCTCGAGCAGGCGCTCGCGCACCTTCTGGGCATTCGCCTCGGGCTTGTCGATCTTGTTGATCGCGACGATCATCGGCACGCCCGCCGCCTTGGTGTGGTTGATCGCCTCGATCGTCTGCGGCATCAGGCCGTCATCGGCAGCGACCACCAGCACGACGATGTCGGTGACGTTCGCACCACGCGCGCGCATCTCCGAAAACGCCTCGTGGCCCGGCGTGTCGAGGAAGGTGATCTTCGACTTGTCCTTCAGCGTCACCTGATAGGCGCCGATATGCTGGGTGATGCCCCCCGCTTCGCCGCGCACCACGTCGGTACCGCGCAGCGCGTCAAGCAGCGAGGTCTTGCCGTGATCGACATGACCCATGATCGTAACCACCGGCGGGCGCGGCTTCATCGCGTCCTCGGCATCCGCATCGGTATCCAGCACCAGATCGATGTCGCTGTCGCTGACGCGGACGATGTTGTGCCCGAATTCGGTCACCAGCAGTTCGGCCGTGTCCTGGTCGATCGACTGGGTCAGGGTGACGGGCATCCCCATCTTGAACAGCGCCTTCACCAGGTCGGCGCCCTTTTCCGCCATGCGGTTGGCGAGTTCGGACACGGTGATGGTTTCCGGCACCTTGACGTCGCGGATCTGCTTGACCTGCGGCTCGCGCGGCCCGGAATGCCGACGATGTTCCTTTTCACGCGCACGCTTCAGAGCTGCAAGGCTGCGCGCACGTGCGCCGTCCTCGCCGCCCAGCGCGCGGTTGACCGTCAGCTTGCCGCCGCGACGTTCGTCGCCCTTGCGGTCGCGCTGTTGCGGCTTGGCCGGTTCGGCCCGCTTTGACGCGCCGCCGCCGGGCGCACCCGCATTGCCACCGCCGGCAGGGCGCGGTGCAGCAAGATTGGGCTCGGGACGCGCGGCCGGGGTTGGCGCCGGGGTCGGGGCCGGACGCGGAATTTCAGGCCGCTGCACCGGAGTGAAGCGACGCGGGGCGGGACGAGTCGGGTCAAGCTGCAACCCAACCGGCTCCGGCGCGGGCGCGGGTGCGGGGGTCGGGGTCGGCTCGACCGCTTTGGCGGTTGGCGCGGGTTCGGGCGCAGCCTCGACCTTGGGCGCTTCGGCAGCCTTTGCGGCTTCGGCTTCGGCGCGGGCGCGCTCCTCGGCGCGGCGCTTTTCTTCCTCGGCGGCCTCGGCGCGCTCACGCTCCTCGCGGCGACGCGCTTCCTCCAGCGCCTGCATCCGCTGTTCCTCGGCTTCGCGCAGCAGACGGGTCTGGCGCTCCTGCGGGGTCTCGCCCGCCGGGGCGGAAGGGCGCGGTGCCGGCGCGGGCGGCGGGGGTGGGGCAGCGACGGGCGCGGGCGGCGGCGGCGGGGCAGCCTCTTCCTGTGGGGCGCCCGACTGGGGCCCCAGCACACGACGGCGCTTCACTTCGACCACGACGGTATTCGAGCGTCCGTGGCTGAAGCTCTGCTTCACCTTGCCGGTCTCGACTGTGCGCTTCAGCCCCAGCGGCTGGCGCATTCCGAGTTTCGGCTTTTCGTTTTCGGTATCGCTCAAGTCTCTAATCCTGTCGTTCTTCGTCGTTCGTCGGATCGCCGCAAGGCCCGATGCGCCTTGCGAGCGGGTTTCGCAAGGCTAGGGGGCCGGGTCGGGTCCGATAAAATGCAGCAAACGGGCCAGTGCTTCGCGCACCCGCCCTGCTGCTCTGGCGTCGGTCAGGCCAACATGTACCACATTTTCGCGGCCAAGGGCCAAGGACAATATGGTGCGGGGCAGCGGCAATGTGAACCCCGTGTCGCCAGAGCCCTCACGATCGGTGCCGACGCGCAGCGCCTGGTCGAGCTTGCGCGATCCGTCCGCTCCGGCATCGGCGGCGTGGAGCAACAAGTGCAGCTTGCCGCTGCGCCCGGCCTTTTCGATGCGCTCGCCACCGATCACCACATGGCCCGACTTGGCCTCAAGCCCCAGCCGGTCGAGAAACGCGCGTTCCAGCTGGTCGGCGATGCGCCGGCCCAGATCGTCGGGAATGTTGAGGTCGCCGGTCTTGAACGCGCGCGCCAACGCGCCGCGCAGCGCCTTGCCGTTCGCCTCCAGCTGCGCACGGGTCACGCCGATCCACGCACCGCGGCCGGGCGCCTTGGCGCGCACATCGGGAAGCACATCGCCATCGGGCGAGAGGGCAAGCCGGATCAGCCCGTCGCGAGGCTGGCCCTCGCGCGAGAGGATGCAGGTGCGGATGGGACCACCATCCGCACGTCCGCCGTCCGTCAGTTCAGCCGGGTGCTCATTGCTTGGATTCCGCAACAGCGTCCTCCTCGCCGGCGGAGCCGGATGCGTCGGCGTCGGTCGCAACCGGTTCGTCGTCGAACCAGTGCGCGCGCGCCGCCATGATGATCTCGTTGCCCTGCTCTTCGGTCAGGCCATATTCGCCCAGCACGCCGCCCTTGTCCTGCTCGCGCTGCGGCGCGGCGGGGCCGTCGCCGCGACGGCGCGGCTCGGCGCGCTTCTTCGCGACCAGCTCGTCGGTGGCGAGATCGGCGAGATCGTCGAGCGTCTTGATCCCTGCCTTGCCCAGCGTGACCAGCATCGCTTCGGTCAGATAGGGCATGGTCGCCAGATCGTCCTCGACGCCCAGCGCGCGACGCGCCTCGCGATTGGCTTCCTCGCGGCGCTCGAGCGCTTCGGCAGCGCGGCTCTGCAGCTCGCTCGCCAGGTCGTCGTCGAACCCTTCGATGCTCGCCAGCTCGTCGATCTCGACATAGGCGACTTCCTCGAGCGCGCTGAAGCCTTCGGCCACCAGCAGCTGGGCCAACGTCTCGTCGACGTCGAGCTCGTTCTGGAACATTTCGCTGTTGGCGACGAATTCCTGCTGGCGCTTCTCGCTCGAATCGGTCTCGGTCAGGATGTCGATCGCCTTGCCGGTCAGCTGGCTGGCGAGGCGGACATTCTGGCCGCGGCGGCCGATGGCGAGGCTCAGCATGTCGTCGGGGACGACCACCTCGATGCGGTCATCCTCTTCGTCGATGACGACGCGTGCCACATTGGCCGGCTGGAGCGCGTTGACGACGAAGGTCGCGGTGTCCTCGCTCCAGGGGATGATATCGATCTTCTCGCCCTGCATCTCCTGCACGACCGCCTGGACGCGGCTGCCCTTCATGCCGACGCAGGCGCCGACCGGATCGATGCTCGAATCGTGGCTGATCACGCCGATCTTGGCGCGGCTGCCCGGGTCGCGGGCCGCCGCCTTGATCTCGATGATCCCGTCGTAGATTTCAGGGACTTCCTGCGCGAACAGCTTCTTCATGAAGTCGGGATGCGCGCGGCTGAGGAAGATCTGCGGCCCGCGCGTCTCGCGCACGACCTTGAGGATCAGGCTGCGCACACGGTCGCCGACGCGCACGACTTCGCGCGGGATTTGCGCATCGCGGCGGATCACGCCCTCGGCGCGGCCGAGATCGACCACGACATGGCCGAATTCGACGCGCTTGACGACGCCGGTGATGATCTCGCCCTGGCGGTCCTTGAACTCTTCATATTGGCGCTCGCGCTCGGCATCGCGGACCTTCTGGAAGATGATCTGCTTCGATGCCTGCGCCTGGATGCGCCCGAATTCGATCGGGGGCAGCGGATCGACGATGAAGTCGCCGACCTTTGCGTCCTTCTGGATCTTCTGCGCGCCCTTCAGATCGATCTGCTTGAAATAATCATCGACGGCCTCGACCACCTCGACCACGCGCCACAGGCGCAGGTCGCCGGTCTGCGGGTCGAGCTTCGCGCGAATGTCGTTCTCAACGCCATAGCGGTTCTTGGCGGCACGCTCGATCGCGTCCTCCATCGCCTCGATGACGATCGCCTTGTCGATCATCTTCTCGCTCGCCACCGAATTGGCGATGGCGATCAGCTCGGCCTTGTTGGCGGAAATCGCGGTGGCCATCAGTCCTGTTCCTCTGCTTCGAATTCGTCTGCGCCCTCGGTGGAGAGCGGTTTGGTTGCGGCGATCAGCCGGTCGGTAATCACGAGCTTCGCGTCCTCGATGGTCGCAAGGGCGATGTTGTGGGTCAGCCCGTGCCCGTCGGTGATCGCGATCACGTCGCCCTCCACCCCGGCAAGGTGGCCCTTGAACTGTCTGCGCCCGTCGATCTTCTCGGTGAGCGTGATGCGGGCCTCATGCCCCTTCCAGTCCTCGAAATCCTTGATCCGGGTCAGTGGCCGGTCGATTCCCGGCGAACTGACCTCGAGCCGATAGGCCTCGGGGATCGGGTCCTTGCCCGCTTCCTCGAGTTCGTCCAGCCGGTCCGAGATGCGGCGCGACAGGTCGGCGCAATCGTCGATATTGAGCTGGCGGGTGTCGGGGCGTTCGGCCATCACCTGCAGCGTGCGGACGCCCTCGCCGCCGAACATCTTCACGCGCACCAGATCGAAGCCGAGCGCCCGCGCCTCCGGCTCGATGATCGTGGTGAGGGCAGCGATATCCGCCAACGAACAAACTCCAAATGCACCGGAAACACCCCGTCGCCGCCGGACCCGGTGGGGCCGACCTCGCCAAGGTTTCCAATGTCGAGAACAACGCCTCTATACGCCCAAGCCGGGCGGTGGGCAAGGATTTCGAGTCACGCCCGCCTTTTCACGAGGCGCCGGGTGATGCAACATCGTCACAGCCGGCGCGTTGCGCCCTCGTCATTACCGGAGAAGCCCATGCGCCCGCTGTCGATCGCCGCCCTTTCGCTCACCCTTATCGCCTGTACCGGCGCCAGCCCGGGCAACGGGTCCGAGCAGGCTGCCGAGGCTTCGGGCCTGCCATTCAAGGTCACCCCGGTCGCCGATTTCGATGCGCCTTGGGCGATGACCTTTCTGCCCGACGGCCGGATGCTGGTGACCGAAAAGTCCGGCCAGCTCGTCCTGCTGAGCGCCGACGGCAAGATCAAGACCATGGTGTCGGGCGTACCGACGGTCGACAGCGCCGGGCAGGGCGGCTTCATGGACGTCGTCCTCGCGCCCGATTTCGCCACCAGCAAGCGGGTCTATTTCAGCTTCTCCGAATCGGGGGCAGGCGGCAAGGGCGTGGTCCTCGCCCGCGCGACCCTGTCCGATGGCGACGCCCCGGCGCTGACCGGGATGGAGCGGTTGTTCCAGGCGACGCCCTATGTCACGGGCAACGGCCATTATTCCGGCCGCATCGCCTTCGCGCCCGACGGCAAGCATCTCTTCTTCACCAATGGCGAGCGCCAGAAGTTCGATCCGGCGCAGGATCCCAAGGCGACGCTGGGCAAGATGCTGCGCCTGACCCTCGACGGCAAGCCGGCGGGCGATCCGGGGCTGACGGCAAAGGGCTTCCATCCCGCCGTCTGGTCCTATGGCCACCGCAACCTGCTCGGCATCGCCTTCGACAAGGCGGGCAATCTGTGGGAGCAGGAAATGGGGCCCAAGGGCGGTGACGAGGTGAACCTCGTCCTCCCCGGCCGCAATTACGGCTATCCGATCGTGTCCGACGGCGATCATTATGACGGTCGCGACATCCCCGATCACAGCACGCGACCCGAGTTCGAGGCGCCCAAGGTCTCGTGGAACCCGGCAATCTCGCCGGGCGGGCTGATCGTCTATTCGGGCAAGATGTTCCCGCAATGGGCGGGCGACCTGTTCATCGGCGGGCTTTCCAGTCAGGCATTGGTCCGCGTCGATGTGAACGGCACCAGCGCAGCCAAGGGCGATCAATGGCCGATGGGCGCCCGTATCCGCGAAGTGGAAGAAGGCCCGGACGGCGCGATCTGGGTGCTGGAAGACGGCGGCCGCGGATCGGAAGGGCGGCTGCTCAAACTGACGCGGGGATAATCCTACCCGATCAGGAAATTCATCCGGGCCGCCGCCACCGGGCGGTCCGGATCGTCCTGCCAGGCAAACGCCTCCACATTGGCGACGCGGTTGCCCAGCCGGCTGACCTTGCCCTGCGCGCGCGTCGTTTTTTCGCGCCCGCCGCGCATGAAATCGACCGTGACGTTGACCGGCTTGATCCGTGCATCCCCCCGCGCTTCCTGTTCAAGCGCGTGTTTGAGTGCGGTGATCGCAGCCATCTCGAGCAGACCCGACAGCGCACCGCCATGGACGAACCCCGGACGCCCGAGCACATCGCCGCCAAAGGGCATCGCAAGCACCGGAGCGTCACCGCCTTCCGGTGCCTCCGGTTCCAAGACGAGACCCAGGATCTGCGCATAAGGCGGGAGCGCCACGCTCATGCCGCGGCATCCATGAACATGAAGGTTCCCGCGACATGCGCGACCGGATCGTCCGCGTCGCCATCATGCGCGGTGCCGCGCACAAAGCCGACCGAGCGGGTGATGCGATAGCATTCGCCGCGCCCGATCACCTCGCGCCCCGCCGCCGCCGGGCGCAGATAATCGACCCTGAGATCAAGCGTCGCGTGCGGCAGGAACCCGCCGCGCTTCATCCACACCGCGACACTGGTCGCCATGTCGAGCAGGGTGATGATCGGGCCGGATGCCAGCACGCCGCGCTCGACATCGCCGATGAGCTTCGGATCGAACGGCAGGTTCAGTTCGCACCAGTCGGGTCCATGGGCGCGATAGCCGATCCCCAGCGCGCCGCCATGTCCGCCCATTCGCCGGGCGAAGAATGTTTCGGGATCGAAGGGCATCGGGGGCGCTGGCATCGTCGTCGCGGTAGCCGCACGCCGCCGGCGCCGCAACCCGGGTACAGTGCGATCGACAGGGCGCGATCGTTAGAGTTTGTTTGGAAGTGCGCCGCGGCGCATTTCGCTGCGCCGGCCCACTCCCCCACCCGGCCACCCATAGAATACTGCCGTTGGGTGGCCGGGTGGGGGAGTGGGCCGGCGCAGCCTCGAAATTCGCGTTTCCGCGAATTTCCAAACGGTCTCTTGGGGCGCGATCGTTAGGGCGAATTAACTCCGCGCCCATTCCGAGCTGTCCTAGCCTCTCTCCGGACCAAAAGGGGACCTGCCATGCTGACGCTCGCCCATGCCGACATCGCCACCCTTGGGACGCAAGTCGCCACCCATGGCGCGTTACGCTCGAACGAAGTCGCCGGGGACGAGATTTTCGAGATGATGGTGGCGATCGTCGTGCTGGTGTACGACACGCCGTGAACCCCGCGCCGTTCGATCCCGGCGCCTATCCCGCGATCCTTGATGCCCGCGCGCGATCGGCCGCAGTCAATACCGACTGGTCGCGCACGACGCGTGCCGCGATCGACGCGCGGTTCGACGGACTCGAAACACCCGAAGCGATCGTCGATGCCGGACGCGCATTGCTCGCTGATTCGACCTGGGTCGAGCGATTGTTCGCTCCGATGATCGACGCGCTGCGCAAAGACCCCTGGTTCGCGCCGGGCCTGCGGGTCAATCGCGACGCGTTGCGCACCGGCATCATCATCGCCGACTGTGCGCAGGCGACTCTTTCCGCGACGGTGACCAGCGCTGCGGCGCTCGCGCAACTGGAGCCGCCCGGCACAATGGTGATCGCGGGCCGGTGGTCGGTCACCCGCTATGTGCGCGGCGGACAGGCCGAGATACGGCGATGGCGCGCGCCCCCCGCCGGGTTCGATTTCAGCGCCCGCACCGCGGAGCCCGCGCGCACCCTCGCGTCCCGGTCGCTGGAGGATGGCGACATTCTGGTGCAATCCCCCTGCGAAGGGCATCTGATCGTCGCCGCACATAGCGATATCGTCACGCTGACCTTTACGGCAAAGCGGGGCGCCGCGCCGTTGATGCGCGAATATGCGACCCGCGACGGCGCCTTTGTCCGCGCGTCATGTGGTGAGGATCGGACGGCGCGTGCGGAAATGCTGCTCAGCTTCCTGCGCGCAAGCGGCAGAAGCGATGCGGGAACACAGTTCGAGCGCGAAAGCCGCCACCCGGCCTTTCACCAGCGCTGGGCGGCGATGCGCGAATGGCTGATGCTCGATGCGCGCGCCGCGCGCCCAAGGCTGGCGGAAATGGCCGCAGCCGACCCGAATGACGAGGTCCGCGCTGCTGCCGCCGCAACGCTCGCCACGCTCGACCAGAGGCTGACAGCGCCATGCCCCGCCTGATCGATCCAGGCGTTGCACCCGCCATCACGCTCGACGAACTGGTCGATGCGCTCGACTCGAGCACGGTCGATCCGCGGGACGAGGATGCGTTTGCCGCGCTCGGCCCGTTGCTCGCGCAGCTCGGGCGAAACCCGACATTCCTCGCCGACCTTGCGATCGCGGAGCTCAAGGCACGCTGCGCAAACCAGGCCCGGGCGAACAGCTATGGCCCGCAGGTCTTTCTGCTCCGGCCGCCCGCTGGCCGCTTCGTCCTGCGCGCCAATTTCTGGCCCGCGCAGCAGGATGCCGTGGTGCGCGCGAGCGGCGAGGCGCCGTTCTTTTACGGTTTCCCGCACGACCATAATTTCCCCTTCCTCACCTATGGCTATTTGGGGCCCGGCTATTGGAGCGACTATTATGAGCGCGCGCCCGACGATCCGGCACGCGCGCCGCGCTTTGTCGGTCGGGCGCGGCTGGAGCCGGGACAGTTGATGCTCTACCGCATGTGCCGCGACGTCCATGCGCAGCTGCCGCCCGACGCCTTCTCGGTGTCGCTCAACATATTGGGCCAACACCCGGCGAGCCCCTGGATCGATCAATATCGCTTCGATATTGCGCGCGGGACGATCGCGGCCGGACTCACCACCGCCCCCTCCGAGGGACTGGTCGCGCTTGCCGCGCATCTGGGCGGGGGCAATGGGCTGGACCTGATCGACCATCTCGCCTGTCGCCATCCGCATCCGCGGATGCGTGCCACGGCAATGGCGGCGCTCGCCTCAGCGAGACTCGGTTTCAGTCAGGCGGCACCGGCCCGCTCCGCGATCGGTTAGCGATCGATTACGCCACTTCGGAGTCATCTCCGGCAGACAGAGACGCGGGCTATCTCCGACAACCGGGCGGTGGCGCCGGTGATTCTCTCCGAAATCGATATACCGCAGCTTGACTGTGCGGTTCGGGCGCGTGGCTACCTACTGGAGATCGGCCCGCCGACCTTTCCGCCCCATGTCGCCGCGATCCTCCGCCGCTGGCGCAGCGGACTCGCGATCGATCCTGGTCCGGTGCCGCAGATCGCCGTCGCCCATTCCCGGCACGAACTGTCTGCAGCGCTCGACGCAGGCGCCGCCGATGCCGTCGCCGATCCGGTCGATCCCGACGAGCTTGCCGCGCGGGTCGATGCGCGTGTGCGGACCCATGTGCCGCAGACGCTGCGGATCGGCGATCTGACGATCGATCCGATCGGCCGCAGCGCCACGCGGGGCGACACGCCGATCCCGCTGGTGCCACGCGAATATGCGCTGTTGCGCTACCTTGCCGAGCGGCGCGGTCGTTTCGTCACGCGGGACGAACTGCTGAAGGGCGTGTGGCGCTTGCGCTTCGACCCGGGAACCAATGTCGTCGCGGTCCATGTCTCTACGCTGCGCGCCAAGCTCGACCGCCCCTTTGGCACGGCGATGATCCGCAGCCACAAGGGACTCGGCTACTGCCTCGATGCCGGTTAGCGTGAGTATAAATTCGTCGGCGCGGTGCCAGCCCGCTCCCCCACCCGGCCACCCAACGACAGTGTATTCTATGGGTGGCCGGGTGGGGGAGCGGGCTGGCACCGCCTAGACAAAAGGAGAGGACGATCATGAGCGAACAGCGCGTAACCATCGATTTCGCCGACGGCATCGCCGATGTCCGGCTGGCCCGACCCGACAAGATGAATGCGCTGGACCCGGCGATGTTCGCCGGGATCGCCGATGCGATCGACCGGCTTGCCGGGATGGCGGGGGTGCGCGCGGTCGTGCTGTCGGGCGAGGGTCGGGCCTTTTGCGCCGGTCTCGACATGGCGAGCATGGCAGGCGGCGGCACCGGCCTCGATATCCATGCCCGCAGCCATGGCGAGGCGAACCTGTTCCAGCAGGTCGCCTGGGGCTGGCGCACGCTGCCCGTCCCCGTCATCGCCGCAGTGCACGGCATCGCCTTTGGCGGCGGGTTTCAGATCCTTTCGGGCACCGACATCCGCATCATGGCGCCCGGCACGCGCTGTTCGATCATGGAGATGAAATGGGGGATCGTCCCCGACATGGCGGGCTATGCACTATGGCGCACGACGGTACGCGACGATGTACTGCGCGAACTGAGCTATACCGCGCGCGAATTTGCAGCGGAGGAAGCGCTGGCGCTCGGCTTCGTCACCCGGGTCGCCGAGGATCCCCACGCCGAAGCGATGGCTCTGGCGCGCGCGATTGCGGGCCGCAATCCGCACGCGATCCGCGCCGCCAAACGGCTGGCCAATCTCGCCGCCGATGCCAATGCGGGCGCGATTCTGGCGGCCGAGAGCGCCGAACAGGCGAAACTGCTGCGCTCACCCAACCAGATGGAGGCGGTGATGGCGAACATGCAAAAACGCGCGCCGAATTTTACCGACTGAATCTTCCAATCTTCAATAGCGCACGTTAAGCAACGGCCATACCCGATATACGAATGAGAGGATGCCCATGCGCGAAGCCGCGATTGTCTCCACCGCCCGGACGGGCATCGGCAAGGCGTATCGCGGGGCATTCAACGCGACGGAGGCGCCGGTTTTGGCGGGCCATGTGATGAACGCTGCGGTCGAACGGGCCGGGATCGATCCCGCGCGCATCGACGACATCTTCTGGGGCGTCGGCAATCAATGGGGAACGCAGGGCGGAAATGCCGGGCGCATGGCGCTGTTCGCCGCCGGCTTGCCGCAAAGCGTTCCCGCCTTCACGCTCGACCGGAAATGCGGATCGGGCCTGACCGCGCTGGCGCTCGCCGCCCGCTCGATCATCGCGGGCGACATCGATGTCGCACTCTCGGGCGGCATGGAATCGATCAGCCTGACGGTGACCAAGGACGCGCCGCGCTTCGCCAACAAATCGGTTTTGGCAAACGAACCGCACGCGTACATGCCGATGATCGAGACCGCCGAGATCGTCGCCGACCGCTATGGCATCAGCCGCGAAGCGCAGGACGCCTATGCCGCACAGAGCCAGCAGCGCGCCGAAGCGGGACTGGCAAATGGCGCCTTTGCCGAGGAGATCGTGCCGATCACCGTCGAAAAGGCGCTGTTCGACAAGGAAGGCAACCGCACCGGCAGCGAGACCGTCACCGTCACCCAGGATGAAGGGATCCGCCTCGGCACCACCATTGAGGCGCTGCGCGGTCTAAAGACGGTGTGGAAGGACGGCCAGGTCGTCACAGAAGGGCGACACATCACCGCCGGCAATGCCAGTCAGCTGTCCGACGGTGCCGCCGCGCAAGTCGTGATGGACCGCGCCACCGCCGACGCCGAGGGCAAGGAAATCCTCGGCATCTATCGCGGCTTTCAGGCGGCGGGCTGCGCGCCAGAAGAGATGGGAATCGGTCCCATCTTCGCGATCCCCAAATTGCTCGACCGCGCCGGGCTGTCGGTCGCCGATATCGGCCTGTGGGAGCTCAACGAAGCGTTCGCCAGCCAGTGTCTTTATTGCCGCGACCATCTCGGCATCGATCCCGAACGGTACAACGTCAATGGCGGCGCGATCGCGATCGGCCACCCCTTCGGCATGACCGGCGCGCGGCTGGTCGGTCATGCGCTGATCGAAGGACGCAAGCGTGGCGCCCGCTGGGTGGTGGTATCGATGTGCACCGCAGGCGGCATGGGCGCGGCGGGACTGTTCGAGATCGTCTGACCCCTTCGACATCGCGGAGCCGCTTCGCTAGACGCGGCGCATGAAGCTTCGTCTCGGTACCCGCGGTTCGCCGCTCGCGCGCGTTCAGGCCCAGTCCGTCCGTCATGCGCTGCTTGCCGCGCATGGCTGGGGGCCGGATGCCGTCGAGATCGTCGAGATCCGCACCACCGGCGACCGGGTTCAGGACCGCGCGCTGGCCGAAATCGGCGGCAAGGCGCTGTGGACCAAGGAACTCGATCGCGCCCTGCTCGGCGGCGAGATCGATATGGCGGTCCATTCGATGAAGGATGTCGAGACCGTCCGGCCGGAGACAATCGCCGTCGCCGCGATGCTGCCCCGCGCCGATGTGCGCGACCGGTTAATCGGCGCAGACTCGATCGACGCGCTCCCGCATGGCGCGCGGATCGGCACCAGTTCGCCGCGCCGCGCCGCGCAACTGCGCCGCATCCGTCCCGACCTGTCCATCGTCCTGCTGCGCGGCAATGTCGCGACGCGCCGGGCCAAGGTCGCTGCGGGAGAGGCGGATGCGACCCTGCTCGCCGCCGCCGGACTCGACCGGCTGGGCGAACCGGATGTCGGCATCGCCATCCCGGTCGACCTGATGCTGCCCGCGCCCTCGCAAGGCGCCATCGGGGTCGAGGTGCGCGCGGACGATGTCGCCACCCGGATGCACCTCGCCGCGATCGGTCACCCCGCGACCGAGGCGTGCGTCTGGGCCGAACGCGGCGTCCTGGCCGCGCTCGCGGCCGATTGTCATTCGCCGGTCGGCGCGCTCGCGACGCTGGAGCCTGAAGGGATGCGGCTGCGCGCCGAAATCCTGAGCGAGGACGGCGCCGAGCATGTCCGGGCCGATCGCACCGGGCTGACCGGCAGCCCGGAGGAAGCCGCAGAGATCGCGCAGGACCTGCTCGCACGTGCATCGCCCCGGTTACGCGGCCTGTTCGGCCATTGACCCGGCCGATCGCCATCCTGCGCCCGCAGCCGGGCAATGCGGCAACGGCGGAGCGGGTGCGTGCGGCGGGCCTCGATCCGATCGCCGTCCCGCTGTTCGTCGTCGCGCCGCTCGATTGGGCGCCACCCGATCCGCGCGGGTTCGATGCGTTGCTGTTGAGCAGCGCCAACGCCCCGCGCCATGCCGGGCCAGGCCTGGCAGCGCTGGCGACGCTGCCGGTTATCGCGGTCGGCCCGGAAACCGCGCACGCCGCACAGCTCGCCGGATTGACGGTGATCGAGACCGGCACCCGCGATCTTGCCGCGCTGCTCGCCCGCCAGCCCGGCAGCCAGAAACTGCTGTGGCTTGCCGGACGCGACCGCGCCGCCCCCAGCCACCCGGCAATTCGTACGGTAATCCCCGTTTATGCAAGCGAGCCTGCGCCACGCACCCACGAGGAAGCCAGCCGGATCGCCGGCAGCGTGGCGCTGGTCCATTCCGCACGCGCCGGGCGACAGCTCGGCGCAGAACTCGACCGGCACGGGATCCCCCGCGCATCGGTACGGATCGCGGCGATCAGCGCGCGGGCTGCGGACGCCGCAGGGCGGGGATGGGCGCGTATCGCGATTGCTGCCGAGCCGAATGACGCCGCCCTGATCGCCGCCGCGCACCGCCTGGCGATTGACCCCTGACCGCATCAGGAGAATAAGCAGCTCATGACCCCCGACGCCCCGGTTTCCGCGCCGCCCGCTCGCGGCAACTCGTTCCTCTTCCTGCTGGCCCCGGTTCTGATCGCCTTTATCGCCGGACTGGCGCTGATGGCCGCACTGTTCCGGTTCGGCGGCTGGGGCGAGCCTGAGGCCGTTCCCGCCCCCGTCGCGCCCGTCGCGGTCCAGCCCGCACTCTCGACCCCGCCGGTGGCCCCGGCCGGAACCGATCTCGCCACCCTGTCGGCGCGCGAACAGGCGCTCGCGGCACGGCTCGATGCGCTCGACAACCGGCTGCGCGCGACCGACGCCGATTCGCGTCAGGCCGCCAATCAGGCGGCGCGCGCAGAGGCGATGATGCTGGTGTTCGGCGCGCGCCGTTCGCTGGAGCGCGGGCAGGAGCTGGGCTTTATCGACCGCGAGCTGCGCCGGCGCCTCGGCCCCGTCGAGCCCCAGGCGGTGGCCACCGTCGTCCGCGCCGCCGCCGAGCCGGTGACGCTGGAGGATCTGCGCCTCGCCTTCGATCAGATCGCGCCGCGCCTGTCGACGTCCGAACCCGATGACAGCTGGCTGCACGCGCTCCAGCGCGAGCTCAGCAATCTGGTGATCGTGCGCAAACAGGATTCGCCCAGCCCGCATCCGCGCGAACGGCTGGCTCGCGCGCGCCGCCTGCTCGCCCAGGCCCATGTCGAAGCAGCGCTCGCCGAAGTGGCGCGTCTGCCCGGCGCGCAGGGCGCGGAAAGCTGGATGGCGGCCGCCGGTCGCTATATCGAAACCCGCCGGGCGCTCGATCGGCTGGAGGAGGCGGCGATGACGCTCGCCACCCAGCCCGCAACCGCTCAGACCCCGGCACCCCGGTAACAGACGCTTTAGGAGAGAGACATGGCCGAGATGGGCCGGTTCGACTGGCAGGATCCGTTCGCACTCGACGCGCAGTTGACCGATGAGGAGCGGATGGTCCGCGACGCCGCGCGCGCCTATGCGCAGGAACAGCTGCTGCCGCGCGTCACCCGCGCGTTCCTCGACGAGACTTTCGACCGCGAGATCATGTCGGAAATGGGCCAGCTCGGCCTGCTCGGGCCGACCATTCCCGAAACCTATGGCGGCGCGGGCCTTGGCTATGTCGCCTATGGCCTGGTCGCGCGTGAGGTCGAGGCAGTCGATTCAGGATATCGCAGCGCGATGAGCGTGCAGTCGAGCCTCGTGATGCACCCGATCCATGCCTATGGGACGGAGGAACAGAAGCGGAAGTATCTGCCCAAGCTGGCGAGCGGCGAATGGGTCGGCTGTTTCGGTCTCACCGAACCCGATGCGGGCAGCGACCCGGGCGGAATGCGCACCCGGGCGGTCAAGATCGACGGCGGCTACAAGCTCACCGGATCGAAGATGTGGATCACCAACTCGCCGATCGCCGATGTCTTCGTCGTCTGGGCGAAGAGCGAGGCGCATGGCGGCGGGATCAAGGGCTTCGTCCTCGAAAAGGGAATGAAGGGCCTGTCCGCCCCCAAGATCGAGGGCAAGCTGTCCCTGCGCGCATCGATCACCGGCGAAATCGTGATGGACGGGGTCGAGGTCGGCGAGGACGCGCTGCTTCCCGAGGTTCAGGGGCTCAAGGGCCCGTTCGGCTGCCTCAACCGCGCACGCTACGGCATCGCCTGGGGCACGATGGGGGCAGCCGAGGCATGTATGCAGGCCGCACGCCAGTACACGCTCGACCGCGCCCAGTTCGGCCGCCCGCTCGCGGCGACGCAGCTCGTCCAGCTCAAGCTGGCCAACATGGAAACCGAGATCGCGCTCGGGCTTCAAGCGGCGCTGCGCTGCGGCCGCATGTTCGATGAGGGGACGCTGGCGCCCGAGGCGATCAGCATCATCAAGCGCAACAATTGCGGCAAGGCGCTCGATATCGCCCGCGTCGCGCGCGACATGCATGGCGGCAACGGCATTTCCGCCGAATTCCACGTCATGCGCCACGCGATCAACCTCGAAACGGTCAACACCTATGAGGGCACGCACGACGTCCACGGCCTGATCCTGGGTCGCGCAATCACCGGGATCGCCGCGTTTTGATCTGCGGTTCAGCAAAGCTGAACCGGGCGGCACCAGCCCGCTCCCCCACCCGGCCACCCACAGCGTATCCTGAATGGGTGGCCGGGTGGGGGAGCGGGCTGGTGCCGGTCCGGCGTAGCCGGACACAATATCCATGACACCGGACCGGCAGCCGGTGCTGGAGGGCGAGCTGGTCACCATTCGCCCGCTGCGTGCGGAAGATTGGGACGCGCTGTTCGCGGTGGCGTCGGACCCGCTGATCTGGGAACTCCATCCGGCGCAGGACCGCTGGCGAGAGCCGGTGTTCCGCAACTTCTTCGCCGAGGCGCTGGCCTGCGGCGGCGGCCTGGCGATCCTCGACCGGGCGAGCGGCGCGGTCATCGGCTCGAGCCGTTACGATTTCTGGGTGCCCCAGGAAGACGAGATCGAGATCGGCTGGACCTTCATCGCCCGTGTCTATTGGGGCGGGACGTACAATCGCGAGGTCAAGCAACTGATGCTCGACCATATCCATCGCTTCGTGCGCCGCGTCGTCTTCCTTGTCGGGCGGGACAATCTCCGCTCACGCGGCGCCATGGCGAAGATCGGCGGGACGCTGATCGAAGGGCGCACGCACCGCGGCGGCGGGCAGGTCTTCCCCGACCATGTCGTCTACGAGATCTGCCGCCCATGAAACCGCTCGCCGGGATCAAGGTGGTCGAGCTCGCCCGCATCCTTGCCGGGCCATGGTGCGGACAACTGCTCGCCGATCTGGGTGCTGAGGTCATCAAGGTCGAGCGCCCGGGCGCCGGCGACGACACCCGCCACTGGGGACCGCCCTTCCTGCACGACGCCGATGGCGCGAACCGCGACGCCGCCTATTATCACTCCGCCAATCGCGGCAAGACCGCGCGATTCATCGACATCGCCACACCCGCGGGACAGGAAGAAGTGCGCGCGCTGGTCGCCGACGCCGATGTCGTGATCGAGAATTACAAGGTTGGCGGGCTCGTCAAATACGGCCTCGGCCATGCCAGCCTAAGCGCGATCAACCCACGCCTCGTCACCTGCTCGATCACCGGTTTCGGCCAGACCGGCCCCTATGCCCATCGCGCCGGATACGATTTCATCATTCAGGGGATGGGCGGGATCATGTCGCTGACCGGCGAGCCCGACGGCGCGCCGCAAAAGGCGGGGATCGCCTATGCCGACATCTTCACCGGGGTCTATTCCGCCGTCGCGATCCTCGCCGCGCTGCGCCAGCGCGATGCGACGGGGAAAGGCGCACATATCGATATGGCGCTACTCGACACGCAGGTCGCGGTGCTCGCCAATCAGGCGCTCAACTGGATGGCCAACCCGGCCAAGATCCCGCATCGCATGGGCAATGGCCATGCCAACCTCGCCCCCTATCAGGCGTTCACCGCCAGCGACGGCGACCTGATCATCGCGGTCGGCAATGACGGGCAGTTCCGCAGGCTGTGCGCCGTGCTCGGCCTGCCCCTCGCCGACGACCCCGATTTCGCGACCAATCCCGCGCGGGTGCGCAACCGCGCCCGGCTGATCGCGCCGATCCAGGCTGCGGTTGCGGACTGGACCAAACAGGCATTGTCCGATGCGCTGGAGCGCGAGGGCGTTCCCGCCGGTCCGATCAACACGGTCGATGAGGTATTCGCCGACCCGCAGGTGATCGCGCGTGGGATGCGGATCGCGGCCGACGGGCTTCCCGGCGTTGCCAGCCCGATCGTGATCGACGGCCAGCGCATGGTTTCCGACCGCGCCAGCCCAGCACGTCCCGGGGAAGATTAAGCTGCCGCCGCGCGACATCGCCGTGGCGGGATGCGGCACCGCGGGGCTTGCCGCAGCCTTGCTTCTCCACCGCGACGGCCATCGCGTCACATTGTTCGAGCGGTTCGACACGCCGCGCCCGCTCGGCTCGGGCCTGCTGATCCAGCCAACCGGGCAGGCAGTCCTGCGCGCATTGGGGCTGGAAGCCGAACTGGTCGCGCGCGGCGCGCGGGTCGAGCGGCTGATCGGCCATGCGGGCGGTCGCTGCGTCCTCGATGTTCACTATGCCGCCCTGAAGCGCGACGGCGTAGGGATCGGCGTCCATCGCGCGACTTTGTTCGCGATCCTGTACGACGCGGTGTGTGCCGAAGGGATACTGATCGAGGCGGGTCGCGCGATCACTGGCTGTGCGGACGGCCGCCTGCACTTCGCGGACGGCGTACGAACAGGGCGCTTCGACCTGATCGTCGATGCAATGGGCAGTCGCTCGCCGCTCGTCCCCGCGACCCGCCCTCTGGCATTCGGCGCGCTCTGGGCCGATCTCGACTGGGCGGGCGGCTTCCTCCCCAATGCGCTCCAGCAACGCTATCGCCGGGCGAGCGTGATGGCGGGGGTGCTGCCCATCGGGACGCCGGCCCACGCCGCTGGCCCTCGTGCGGCCCTGTTCTGGTCGCTGCGCGGCGACCGGCTGACGGACTGGCGCGCGGCGGGGCTGGCGTCGTGGAAAGCGGAGGTGCTGGCGCTATGGCCTGCAACTGCGCCGCTCCTCGATCAGATCGCCGATCCCGGTCAGCTCAGCTTCGCCAGCTATTGCCATCGCACGTTACGCCATCCGGTCGAGCCGGGCCTGATCCATCTCGGCGATGCCTGGCATTCGACGAGTCCGCAGCTGGGGCAGGAGGCCAACATGGCGTTGCTCGACGCCTATGCCCTCGCGCTCGGCCTGCGCCGCGCGCGCACGCTCCCCGACGCGCTTGCCGAAATGATCCCTGCGGCGGGACCAGATTCAGCTTTACCAACTGCTCAGCCATTTGCTGACCCCGGTCTATCAGTCCGACGGCATGGCGATTCCCTGGCTGCGCGATCGGGTGATGGGGCCGGTATCGAAGCGATGGCCGTTCACTGCGGCGCAGGCGGCACTGGTCAGCGGCGCGGTCGGCCACCCGCTCGCGCGGCTGGGACTCGACGCCTGAGCCAGGCACGCAACGCTCCGGTCCGCGCCTCGGTCTGTGCCGCAAACAGCCACGCCGCGGCGAGTGCCAGCACCATGATCGCCACCGCCGCCAGCGCAGCCCCTGCATCCGGAGCCAGCCGTGCGTCTCCGACGACCCACCCCGCCGCCAGCGCCATCAGCGGAAAATGGATGGCGTAGAGCGAAAAGCTCGCCCGCGCGCCATAAGCGGCAAGCGGACCGAGCGCGCCAAACCGGGGCGGGTCGCTGCGCAACAAGGCGAAAAGGAACAGCGCGAAACTGGCGGCCTCGATCGGGTCCTCGACCCCGAAATCGCCCGTTCGTCCCCAGAGCAACACCGCCAGGCACAACAGGCCGACCGGAACCGGCGCCCAGCGTGGCAGGCGCCGCTCGGGCCATCGCCGCTCCAGACCATGGAGCGCCGCGCCGCAGAGCCAGCTCAGAAATCCGAACGCGATCTCCGGATTTGCAAAGGCGATCGCCAGGCTCGCCAGCGCGATTCCGGGCCGCTGATATCGCAGCGCCAGATACAGCGCCGGAAACCAGAGATAATACCAGAATTCGAACGCAAGGCTCCACAAAGGACCGTTGCTGCCGAACGGCGGGACGATCAGATGCTGCAGGAACAGCAGGTTGCCGATCAGCGCCCGCACCGTCAGCGACTGCGACAGATCCTGGGTGAACACCCACGCCCCGGTCAGGCCGTGATGGGTGGGCAGCGCGAGGACGCTGTAACCGATCCAGTCGAGCGCTCCACCGATGGCGAGCGCGGGGACCAGCACGATCCCCAGCCGCGCGACCCGGTCGATCAGATAATCGTCCCAGCGCCAGCCTCGCGCCGCCCGCCCGGTCACGCTGCGCGCGATCCAATAGCCACTGAGCACGAAGAACAGGATCACCGCCGAATGCGCAAATCCGGCCAGGAAATAGCCTGCGCGAATCAGCAGCGAGGCGGTCGGCCGATAATCCTCGATCAACAGACCCCATAGATGGCCAAAGGCGACGGTGAGCGCGAGCACCGCCCGCATCGCATCCATGTAGAACCATGCCGGTCGGGACGTCTCCGCCCCCGCCGCGTCACGCGGGTTCAGCCGCGCACCCGTGTCGCGAGCGCCTGCGCACCGGCGGGCGCCCGCACCTTGCCGCCATGAATGAAGAAAACGAAGGTCTCGCGCGGCGTTCCGGGCGGATCGCGTTCCTCGACATAGGGCAGCCCGGCGGGGCGCCCGCCCGACGCCCAGCAGCGCGCAGCCTCGGCCCAGCGATCCAGCTCAGCCTCTGGATAGCAGAGCGGATTGTCGTCCGCGCCCGATTCGAGCCGCGCATAGACGAAATCGCCGGTGATATCGGCGATCGCGGGATAATCGGGCGAATGGGCATAGACGATCGCCACCCCGGCATTGCGGCACAGCGTCAAGAATTCGGGCACCGCAAAGCTCTCATGCCGCACCTGCACCGCGTGGCGCAGCCTTACCCCATCATGGCTGGCGGGCAGCAGCTTCAGGAACGCGCTGAAGTCGTCGGCGTCAAACTTCTTGGTCGCCATGAACTGCCACAGGATCGGACCGAGCCTGTCGCCCAGTTCGACAATGCCTTGGCCGACAAATTTCGCGACCGATTCGCCGGCGTCCGCCAGGACCTTTCTATTGGTGCAATAGCGCGACGCCTTGACCGCGAAGACGAAGTCGTCGGGCACGCTTGCCGCCCATCCGGCGAAAGTCGCGGGCTTGAACCCCGAATAATAGGTGCCGTTGATCTCGATCGCGGAAAGCTGGCGGCTGGCGAATTCCAGCTCCTTCTTCTGCGCCAGCCCCTCGGGGTAAAAGGTCCCGCGCCACGGCTCGAAGGTCCAGCCGCCAATGCCGGTGCGAATGGGTGCCGGATGTTCAGATCGCGTCATGCCGCGTATCTAGCGCGCTGCCACACCGCCGCACATCACGAAATACGCGTCCAGGTCTGCGATTTGCAGATGAAACCCAGCACACAGCCGCGCCCGATCATCGAATCGCCCTCGATCCGCATCTGGCCGGAAAAGGTGCGGTTCATGTCGGGCACGAATACCTTGCCCTTATATTTGCCCGGCGCGACCTCGCGAAATTCGCGAAACAGGTTCGCGCCGACCAGCCGATCCGTGCCGCCCTTGCGCGCATCGGCCTTGGCCTTCTCGCTCGCCCAGATCACGGTGCCGCACACCCCCTCGCCACAGGGCGTGATGCGAATGTGCACGCTGTTGCTGGGGTTACGCCACTCGCTCGCGACAAGCTGCGCAGCGCCGTTTCCGGCAGCGTCCGCACCGCCCAGCGGCGCGGCCAGGATCGCCAGCCCTGCCACCGCCATCATCCATGCGCGCGGACGCACCGTGCGCCGCATCGGTCCCTCAATCGTCATGGTTGAATCTCCGTCATGTTCTTTGGAATCACGCCTGCGCGCGCCAAACCATTTTGAACAGACAAGTAGGCACGCCCGCAGGCCGGAAAAGGGCGAGAAGGAGGCAATTTTCGAAACGGCGCGTTTGGGAATGAAGCCATTACAGCGGCCCGCGCGCGATGGGCTTAGAACCACTTGCCTAGCGCTTCAGCGCGAAGGGCCAACAAAAAACCCAAGGGTTCAAACGAACTGGGCGTGAGCAAACCCACGCTATCGCCGCAGGAAAACTGGAGCGGGCGAAGGGATTCGAACCCTCGACCCCAACCTTGGCAAGGTTGTGCTCTACCCCTGAGCTACGCCCGCTCGCTGGCGCCGATGTGCCCGCTCGAAAAGGCCGAGGGGGCGGGGCAAGGTGGCGGCCTCTAGCAGCGGGTTTGTGGGTCTGCAAGCCATGATTTTATGAAAGTGCGGCACCGGCCCGCTCCCCCACCCGGCCACCCATCGACAGGATATTCTGAAATGGGTGGCCGGGTGGGGGAGCGGGCCGGTGCCGGGGCGGCGAAGCCGACCAAATTGATCAAATCCCTTGGCCCTGACGCCGCGAACGCCCAAATAGGGCATTGACGCATTGCTCGAACGACAAGGGATTCGCCGTGGCCACGCTTGGACTTTCGCCCGCAGAGAAGGACGCCGTCGAGGCATTTCGCCGGGACGTTGCCGAACCGTCGATGACGAAGCTCGTCATCCTCGATTTCTGGGCCGAATGGTGCGGGCCGTGCAAGTCGCTGGCGCCCGTGCTGGAAAAGGTTGCCGCCGATTATGCCGACAAGGGCGTGATGCTGGCGAAGATCGACGTCGACGCCAATCAGTTCATCGCCGCGCAGTTCCAGGTGCGCTCGATCCCCACCGTCTATGCGATGTTCCAGGGCCAGCTGGTCGCCGATCTGACCAACGCGCGGACCGAATCGCAGCTCAAATCGATGCTCGACCAGATTCTCAAGCAGATCCCGGTGCAGAGCGAGGCCGGCGATCAGGCCGCCGAACTCGAACCGCTGCTGGCGATGGGCGAGGAGGTGCTGGCGGGCGGCGAGACCGAGCGCGCGCTGTCGATCTTCGAACAGATCGCCGAAATCGCGCCGGAAAACCCGCGGGCTGCGGCCGGCCGCGCGCGCGCGCTGACCGCGCTGGGTCGCCTCGACGAGGCTGCCGCCGTGCTCGACGCGCTGCCCGCCGACGCGGCCAAGGCGCCCGAGGTCGAGCGCGCCCGCGCCGCGCTCAGCATCGCGCAGGAGGCTCCGGCCGCGGCAGATGACAGCGAGCTCGGCGACCTGCGCGCCCGGGCCGCAGGCGGCGACATGGAGGCGCGCTACGACCTCGCCGGCGCGCTGATGGGCAGCGACCGCGAGGGCGCCGCCGAAACGCTGCTGGCGATGATCGCGGAGGACAAGGAGTGGAACGAGGGCGCCGCCCGCGCACGCCTGCTCAAGCTGTTCGAGGCGGTCGGTCTGGAAGACCCCTGGGTCTCGACGCAGCGCCGCAAGCTCTCCGCCATATTGTTCGGATGAGCGCGACCAGGCTCTCGATCTTCCCGCTGCCGGGCGCACTGCTGTTTCCCGGTATGCATTTGCCGTTGCACATCTTCGAGCCGCGCTACCGCGCGATGGTGACCGATTCGCTCGCCCGCGACCGGCGCATCGCGATGATCCAGCCGAAAGCCGGGGGTGAGAAGCCGCCGCTGTTCGAAATCGGCTGTGTCGGTCGTATCGCCGATGTCGAGGCGCTGGAGGATGGTCGGTTCAATATCGTGCTGGAGGGGCTCTCGCGCTTCCGCATCCTGCGCGAGCTGGACGTGACGACCCTGTTCCGCCAGGTCGAGGCCGAGCTGATCGCCGATCCGCAGGACGAAACGCTCTCGATGGGCGAACGCGCCGCGCTCGAACTCGAATCGCGCCGCTTCGCCGAATCTCAGGGCTATGCGGTCGACTGGAACGCGGTCGCGCGACTCGACGACCAGAATCTCGTCAACGGCATCGCCCAGATTGCCCCCTTCGACCCCGCCGCCAAACAGGCGCTGCTCGAAGCCGACACGATTCGGGACCGCGCCGAACTGATCGTCCAGCTGATGCAGTTCTTCGGTCGACACGAAGGGGAAGCGGGGACGTTGCAGTAGACAAATCCTCCCCGGAACGGGGAGGGGGACCATTCGGAGCATGGTGGAGGGGGCCCGCGGCAATCGATTCGGTTTTAGGAGGGGCCCCTCCGTCAGCGCTGCGCGCTGCCACCTCCCCGTGCCGGGGAGGATTTTTTCAAGCCATCTCCCCATGCAGCAATCGGGGCACCTTGCCCGATTCGCCGCGTGCTTCGCTCATGAACCAGTTCTTGAGCGTCGGAATCCGGTCCACCGCCGACAGCCCGAACCGCCGCGCCGCGTTCGCCGCTCCGCCCGGAATCCCGAACAGATGCGTCAGCGCGTCGGTGGCGATGCTGACCATCATCGTGTCGAGGCTGCGCCAGCGTTCGTAGCGCGACAGCAGCGCGGGGTCGCCCATGTCGAGCCCCAGCCGTTTCCCCTCGACCAGCACCTCGACCAATGCCGCGACGTCGCGAAAGCCGACATTCACGCCCTGTCCCGCGATCGGGTGGATGCCATGCGCGGCGTCGCCGACCAGCGCCAGCCGCTCCGCCGTTATCTTGGCGGCATGATGGAAGCCGAGCGGATAGCTGAAACGCGGGCCGAGCGGCCCGAGCTTCCCCAGAAACCCGCCCATCTTCTTGTCCGCCTCGGCCAGGAAGCCGCGTTCGGACAATTTCATCATTCCGGCTTCCTCGCTGCGCTTCACCGACCACACGATCGCCGAGCGATGCCCGGCCTCGTCGTCGTTCAGCGGCAGGATCGCGAACGGCCCCTGCGGGTAGAAAATCTCGAACGCGGTATTTTCGTGACTATGCTCATGGTGGAGGGAGGTCACGATCGCGGCATGGTCATAGGTCCAGCGCGCCACCCGCAGCAGCGCCGCGTCGCGCGTCGGCGACGCACGCCCCTCCGCACCGATCAGCAATTGCGCGCGCACCGTCTCGCCCGAATCGAGTGTCGCGGTGACGCCATGCGCATCGCGATCGACCGACAAGGCGCGGGTCTTCATCCGCACATCGACCAGCGGTGCGCGCTGTGCCGCCGCCATCAGCGCCCGGCGCAGGTCGCGATTCTCGAACATCGTGCCGAGCGCGCCCTCGCCCTCCTGCGGGTCGAAGTCCAGCTTGCCGGGCTTCAACCCGTCCGACACGCGGATGCTCTCGATCGGGCACCCCTTGCCCGCCAGATCCTCGGCCAGCCCGATGGCTTCGAGCATCCGCAACGGCGCTGCCGCAATCGCCGATGCGCGCCCGTCATGGCTCGCGGCGAGGATCGCGTCAGGATCGGCGGGATCGATCACGATGCTGGAAATGCCGTGCGCGTCGAGCGCCACGGCCAGCGCGCTCCCGACCAATCCGCCGCCAAGGATGAGAAGGTCTGCCTGGGTCATATCCCGCACCTAATCGCTCGCTCGGCTTGACGCCAGACTCCGCAGGGGGGATGATCGGAACGATTACCGAACATGCGGGTGGGAATGATGGCGAGCCGGGCGCAGCCGATGCTGTGGCGTGACACGATGAAGGCGGGGGCGCGGCGGAGCGGGGCGCTGATCGGCGCGATCGCGCTGTTCCTGTTCACGCTCGCGGCAGTGCTCGCGATCGGCACCTATAATGGTGAGGATCCCTCGCTCAACACCGCGGCGGGCGGCCCCGCGCGCAACCTGCTCGGCACGCCCGGCGCCTGGCTCGCCGATCTGCTGCTCGCGATCGGCGGGCTTCCGATCGTGCTGCTCGCGCCCGTCGGGCTGATCGTCGCGACCCGGCTGTGGCGGGGCGAGCCGGCGGGGCGGTGGCGGCGAATGCTGCTTGGTGCCCTGGGCGGCATCGCGCTGATGGGCGCGGCGCTGGCCTTCGTCTCCAGCCGGGCGGTAATGGAACTGCCCGGCGGCTGGGGCGGCGTGGTCGGGCTCGGCATCGCCGGGGCGGCGCGGGCCGCACTGGCCCTGACGGGCGAGCCGCAAGTCACGCTTTGGGGCGCCCGCGCGATCGGCCTGCTCTGCGGCATTGCCGGCGTCGTCATCTGGGCGCGCAGCGTACAGATCGATTTCCGCCAGCATCTGCGAATGCCCCGACTCCCTCAGCGTGAGGGCATGACGGCCGCGCCGTTCGATGCCGACGAAGTCGATGACGCGGCCGATGTCTTCACCCCCGCCGCGCCACGCCCACGTAAGGTCGCTACGCCCGATGCGCGCCCCGGCCCGGTGATCGCCGAACGCACGCCCGCCCCCGCACCGCCCAAGGCGAAGCCGGTGCAGGCCAGCCTCGACTTCAAGGGGACGTACCAGCTCCCCCCGCTCACCCTGCTCAAGGAGCCGCCCAAGAGCGGCAATGCCGCGATCGACAAGGCGGCGCTGGAGCGCAACGCCCGGCTGCTCGAAAGCGTGCTCGACGATTTCCATGTGAAGGGCCAGATCGTCGAGGTGCGCCCCGGCCCGGTCGTGACGATGTACGAGCTGGAACCCGCGAGCGGCATCAAGGCGAGCCGCGTGATCCAGCTCGCCGACGATATCGCCCGCAACATGTCCGCCATCTCCGCGCGCGTCGCGACCATCCCCGGGCGCAGCGTGATCGGCATCGAGCTGCCCAATGCCAAGCGCGAGACGGTGAGCCTGCACGAGCTGATCGGCAGCGAAACTTTTGTCGACATGGGCGCGCAGCTGCCGCTGGTGCTGGGCAAGAACATCGCCGGCGATCCGGTGATCGCCGATCTCGCCCCGATGCCGCATTTGCTCGTCGCCGGCACCACCGGTTCGGGCAAGTCGGTCGGCCTCAACTGCATGATCCTGTCGCTGCTCTACCGGCTGACCCCCGATCAGTGCCGCATGATCATGATCGATCCCAAGATGCTGGAACTCAGCATGTACAAGGATATCCCGCATTTGCTGGCGGACGTGGTCACCGACCCGCCCAAGGCGGTGCGCGCGCTCAAATGGGCGGTCGAGCAGATGGAGGAGCGCTATCGGATGATGGCGAGCGTCAACGTCCGCTCGCTCGGCAGCTTCAACGACAAGGTGCGCCAGGCGCTGGCCAAGGGGCAAAAGCTCGGCCGCAAGGTGCAGGTCGGCTACGACCCCGAAACGCGCCAACCGCTCTATGAGGAGGAGACGCTCGACCTCACCCCGCTGCCGCAGATCGTCATCGTCGTCGACGAGCTTGCCGATCTGATGATGACCGCGGGCAAGGAAGTCGAATTCCTGATCCAGCGCCTCGCGCAAAAGGCGCGCGCCGCGGGCATCCACCTCATCATGGCGACCCAGCGCCCCTCGGTCGACGTCATCACCGGCGTCATCAAGGCGAACCTGCCGACCCGGATCAGCTTTCACGTCACGTCAAAAATCGACTCGCGCACGATTCTGGGCGAACAGGGCGCCGAGCAGCTGCTGGGCAAGGGCGACATGCTCTACATGCCCGGCGGCAAGCAGATCGCCCGCGTCCACGGCCCGTTCGTGTCGGATGAAGAGGTGATGGCGGTCGCCGATCACTGGCGCGCGCAGGGCGCCCCCGATTACATCTCTGCGGTCACCGAGGAACCCGAAGGCGGCGAATTCGCCCTCGACGGCGCCCCGACCGGCGAGGATTCGCCCGAGGAACAGCTCTACCGCCGCGCGGTGCAGCTGGTGGCGGAGAGCCAGAAGGCGTCCACGTCATGGCTCCAGCGCCAGCTGCGCGTCGGCTACAACAGCGCCGCGCGCCTGATCGAACGGATGGAAAAGGACGGCCTCGTCTCCCGCCCCGACCATGTCGGCCGGCGCGAGGTGCTGATGGATCAGGACGGGCGACCGCTGTGATCTCTCGATGAACCGGATCGACGACGCCATTCAGTCCGTTCGAGAAGGGACTTCGCTGTACTGGGCCTTTTACGATCCCGGCCAAATGTTTGTCGAGGTCAGGTTCGACGCCGAGGCCGATTCAAGCCCCACCTTCATTGCCCCGCCGGGCTGGCAGATCGACCGCATCGAACAGAACGGCGTGATGTATGTGCGCCGTTATCAACCGATAGGCCGCGCCGCAATTGAACTCATGCTGGAAGAGATGCTTCAGCACGCGGGGACCTATCGGTATCGCTTCCATTCCTGGCTCCACGGCGACGGCCTCGTATAGCCACGCCGCAGCCCTCACCCCTCGATATCGATCAACCCGATCAGCCAATCGTGGAACAGCTTCACCGGCCGCTGCTCCAGCGCACGGGGGCGGCAGACGAACCAGTAGCTGTACGGGCTCTTGACGCTCGGCTCGCCGAACAACGTCGCAATGCGGGGATCGTCCGGATCGATTCGGTGCGAATCGAGCATGAACGCAACGCCCACGCCCTGCGCCGCCGCCTCCAGCATCAGCGATCCCGAATCGAACAGATCGATCGACACCGGCTCCAGATCCGGCAGGCCAAGCGCGGTGCGCCAGATCTCGAAACTGTCCGCCATGTCGCGATGCGCCAGGATCGAATAGCCGGCCAGTTCCTCGGGCCGCCCGATCGCCTGCGGCCCCTGCGCCAGCCGCCGTGCCGCTACCGGACGGATGCGGTTGCGGTCGAGGCGGCGGCCGTACAGCGTCGGTTCGATATCGCGCGCCAGCACGATCGCCGCGTCCAGCCCGTCGCCCAGCCGGGACATGCCATGCCCGCCGGTATCGATGTCGAGATGGAGCTGCGGGTGCACCGCACGCAATGCGGTAAGGTGCGGCAACAGCCGCTGGGTCGCGAACAGCGACGGCGTGCCCAATCTCAGCCGCAGCAGTTCGGCACCGCTGTTCATGCTCTCGATCGCGTCGCTCATCGTGTCGAGCGCGGGGGCGATCAGGTGCAGCAACCGTTCGCCCTCGGCATTCAGCTTCATCGCCTGATGCCGCCGCTCGAACAATTGCTTGCCGATGAACCGCTCAAGCGCCTGAACCCGGCGGCTCAGCGCGGGGGAGGATAGCGCCAGCTCTTCCGACGCCGCCTTGACCGATCCGAGCCGTGCGACCTGGACGAACGCTTCGATGGCGGTGAGGGGCGGAAGCCTGCGCATCGGTTATATTTCTGTGGTGCAGCGTAGCACTTTGCAACCCAATCTCGGGCGGGGCGTCCCCATGACACCCCTGTCATTGGCTATAACGCGTGAATGTTACAGATTGCAGAAATTGCAATCGCACGCGACTCTCTTCGCACTTGCACAAAAACTCGCCGCACTGCACATAGGGCGTGCCTTTCAGGCATCCTCTCCTAAACCTTTCATGGGCTGGTCCACGGACCGGCCCTTTTTTTTGCCCGAATCGCGCGCGAAACAAATCCAAACCTAGGCGATCCGGAACCCGCTGCCTATCTGGCGCGTCACGGATGCCAGGAAGGAGAGCCGATGGCCGACACCGAAGACGCCCCGACACGCAAGCTCCAGGTCGCCAATGCGCGGCCCGAGGACAGCGGCCGCGGGCTGGCGCATCTGCCCCGCGCAATGATGACCGATCTGGGAATTCAGCAGGGCGATGTCGTGGAGATCATCGGCAAGCGCACCACGCCGGCGCGCGCCGTCTTTCCCTATCAGGAAGATGAGGGGCTGGAATTGCTCCGCATCGACGGGCTTCAGCGTGCCAATGCCGGGGTCGGATCGGGCGATTTCGTCGAAGTCCGCAAGGCCGAATCGCGCCCCGCCACCCGGGTGGTGTTCGCGCCGGCCCGCCGCGATCTGCGGCTGGAGGGGTCGGGCGATGCGCTGAAACGCACCTTTCTCGGCCGCCCGCTCTGCCAGGGCGATACGATTTCGACGGTGGGGCAGCAGCGCGTCGCCGATATGCCGCCCAATGTGCTCCAGCATCTGCGCGCCCCTGCCTATGCGCTCCAGGAGATTCGCCTGCTCGTCGTCTCGGCGACCCCGCGGGGGATCGTCCATATCGATCCCGATACCGAGATCGAGCTGCGCAACGAGTTCGAGGAAGCGCGCGAACTGCGCCGCGCCGACGTCACCTATGACGATATCGGCGGTATGGCCGCGACGATCGACCAGCTGCGCGAGATGGTCGAGCTGCCGCTGCGCTATCCCGAGCTGTTCCAGCGGCTCGGCGTCGATCCGCCCAAGGGGGTTCTGCTCCATGGCCCGCCCGGCACCGGCAAGACGCGGCTCGCCCGCGCCGTCGCCAACGAATCGGATGCGCAATTCTTCCTGATCAACGGCCCCGAGATCATGGGCTCGGCCTATGGCGAATCGGAAAAGCGGTTGCGCGACGTGTTCGAGGAAGCGGCGAAGAACGCCCCCTCGATCGTCTTCATCGACGAGATCGATTCGATCGCGCCCAAGCGCGGCCAGGTCTCGGGCGAGGCCGAAAAGCGCCTCGTCGCGCAGCTGCTGACGCTGATGGACGGGCTTGAGGCGCGCGCCAATATCGTCATCATCGCCGCGACCAACCGACCCGAAGCGATCGACGAAGCGCTGCGCCGCCCCGGCCGCTTCGACCGCGAGATCATCGTTGGCGTTCCCGACGAGCGCGGACGCCGCGAGATTTTGGGCATCCACACCCGCGGTATGCCGATCGAGGAGCGGGTCGATCTCGATGAGCTTGCCCGCACGACCTTCGGCTTTGTCGGCGCGGATATCGCGGCGCTCGCGCGCGAGGCTGCGATCGAGGCGGTGCGGCGGATCATGCCGCGGCTCAACCTGGGCGAAAAGACGATCCCGCCCGAAGTGCTCGATACGCTCGCCGTCACGCGCGAGGATTTCGTCGAGGCGCTGAAGCGCGTCCAGCCCAGCGCGATGCGCGAGGTGATGGTGCAGAAGCCGAACGTGAAATGGGAGGATGTCGGCGGCCTCGACGACGCGCAGATGCGTCTCAAGGAAGGCGTCGAGCTGCCGATGCGCGATCCCGACGCGTTCCGGCGCCTCGGTATCCGCCCGGCCAAGGGCTTCCTGCTCTACGGCCCGCCCGGCACCGGCAAGACGTTGCTCGCCAAGGCGGTCGCGCGCGAGGCGGAGGCGAATTTCATCGCCACCAAGTCGAGCGACCTGTTGTCCAAATGGTATGGCGAGAGCGAGCAGCAGATCGCCCGGCTGTTCGCGCGCGCGCGTCAGGTTGCGCCCTGCGTCATCTTTATCGACGAACTCGACAGTCTCGTTCCCGCACGCGGCGCTGGGATGGGCGAGCCACAGGTGACCGAGCGGGTGGTCAATACCATTCTGGCGGAGATGGACGGGCTGGAGGAGCTTCAGTCGGTCGTCGTGATCGGCGCGACCAACCGGCCGAACCTGATCGACCCCGCGCTGATGCGGCCCGGGCGGCTGGACGAACTGATCTATGTCGGCGTTCCCGATGCGCCGGGGCGCGAGCGCATCCTCAAGATCCAGACGCAGAAGATGCCGCTCGCCGACGATGTCGATCTTGCCGCCGTGGCCGCGCGGACCGAACGCTTCACCGGCGCCGATCTGGAGGACGTTACCCGGCGCGCGGGCCTTGCCGCGCTGCGCGAACGTCCGCCCGCCAGCCAGGTGACGATGGCGCATTTCGAAGCGGCGCTCGCCGATTCGCGCGCGACCGTCACCGCCGAGATGGAGCGCGAATATGCACAGATCGTCTCGAAGATGAAGCAGGACGCGGTGGCGCTGAACCCGATCGGCTTTATCGGCCCGGGGATGCTTCGGGCGCGGAGTCAGACGTCCGAAGACTGAACCAGCCATAGACGACCAGCAGCGCCAGGGCGGCGGCCGCGACCATATAGGGGAGCGGCCGCCACCCACCGTAAAGCGCGACGCCGATCGAGGGGCCGAGGATAAACGCCGCGCCGTTGATCGACGTCACCTTGCCCGCCACCGACCCCTGTGCGTGCTGGCCCACCGCCAGCGACGATCCGGCGGTAAAGCCGGGGCGCGAGAATCCGAAGCCGAGCGTCGTCAGCGCATAGGCCGTGGCGATGCCATAAAGCGACGTCGCCACGCCCGTGGCGAAACAGCCCAGCGCACTGAGGCCAAGCCCGATCAGCATCAACTGACGCGGGTTGAGCCCCAGCAGCGGGATGATCCCCCATTGCGCGAGCAGCGCCGATCCCGCCCCCATCATCAGCACCAGTCCCGTCGCCTCGATCGCCTCCAGCGGCGCGACGCCCAGCCGGTCGATGATGAGAAACCCGATCACCTGCCCCGCCATCGCCTGGGCATGGCCGAGCACCAGTCCGCAGATCATCCAGGCGCGCACGCGCGGGTCGAGAAAACCGATCGGCTCGACCTTGTCGGCGGTCGCAGCGGTGACGCTGGCCCCGCTCGCCTGCCCGCCGATCGATGGATAGCTCGATGCGGCGCCATGGCTCAGCGGATCGTCGACATTGCGGGGCAGCAGCCGGGCGATCCCGATCAGCATCGCCAGCGCCACCCCGCTGAAGATCAGCGCCGGGCCGGCAAGCCCCACGGTCGGCCCGCCGCGCCACAAATCGCCCAGCACCAGATAGGGGGCGATGGCGGGACCCAGGATCGTGCCGAGCCCGAAAGCCGAGCCCAGCAGCGTCAGCGCCCGGGTCCGCTCCTCCCGGCTGGTCCGCGATGCGACGATCGCCTGGATCGCGGGCGGCGCCGCCGAGCCGAACCCGCCATAGAGCATCCGCGCGACGACGAAAAAGGCAAAGGCGGTGGCCGGCGCGATCCAGCCGTTGATTCCCGCAGCCAGGAACAGACCACAGAAGAACAGCGACGCGGTCAGCCCGATCTGCCCCAGCAACACCATGTTGCGGCGTCCATGCCGGTCGGACCGGTTGGCCCAGAACGGCGCGGCCAGCGTCCACAGCAATGCCGAGACCGAAAAGGCGGCCGCCACCGCGCTGTCGTGCACGCCGAGCGAGCGACCGAGCGCGGGTAGCACTGATTGCAGCGCGGTATTGCCCGCGGCGATGACGAACATCACCGCGAACAGGATCGCAAAGGTGCGATCGAATCGCGCCGGGTTCACCGCTCCCACACATGGCCGCGACGGATGTCGACGACCATCAGGTCATAGCGTTTGAGCCATTTGCCGCGCCCCTCATGCTGGATCCGCGCATGATCGGGATGCGTGCGCCAGGCCGCGGCGCTGGCATCGTCGGCCCAATAGCTGATCGTGATCTCACCGCCCTCGGCGCTGCCGACCCAGTCGACGCCGCAAAAGCCGGGCTGGCGCGCGACCAGCTCCGCCATCGCCTCCGCGGCAGCGGCATAGCCGGCTTCGTCCGAACCGGTCGATTCGGAGATGAAGATCACGGCGACCTGGCCTGTGCGCGGATGCGTCATGAGTTGCTGAATGAAACGATTCGCCTCCCCGCGCAACCGTCACAGCGCGAAGATCGTTAACGATCGCACGTCACTGATGACAGGAGCATGGCAACTGTCCTACAGCAGCGTGACACCGACAGAGGGAAGTTGATGACCGGTTCGACCACGATTGCCCGCGCGAAGCGCAAGCCCTCGCGCCCGCTCTCACCGCAGGCCATGTTCCTTCAGGGGTTTTTCAAACATCCGGTGATGGTCGGATCGATCATCCCATCCTCGGGCAAGCTCATCCGCAAGATGCTGGCGCCCGTGGACTGGGAGAATAGCAAGGTCTTTGTCGAATATGGCCCCGGTGTCGGCACCTTTTGTCGCGCCGTCCTCGACCGGCTGGCGCCGGACGCCAAATATATCGCGATCGACACCAATGCGGATTTCGTCGCCTATCTGCGCGCCTCGATCGTCGATCCGCGCTTTTCGGCGATTCACGGGTCGGCTGCGGACGTGAACGCGATCGTCGCCGATCACGGCGCGACCCATGCCGATTACGTTCTGTCCGGCCTGCCCTTCTCGACCCTGCCCGCAGGTGTGGGTGACACGATCGCGGCGGCGACGCATCGGGTGCTGCGCCCGGGCGGCCAGTTTCTGGTCTATCAGTTCAATCCCAATGTCCGCAATTTCCTGACCCCGCATTTCCCCCGCATCGACCATGCAATGGAATGGTGGAACGTGCCCCCGGCCCAGCTCTGGTGGGCGCACAAGGACATGCCTGGCGATTGACGGCGGGGTCCCGCCACCACACATCTGCCCGCATGGATCAGCTCAACCTTTCCGAGTCGGAGTGGCGCCAGCGCCTCACGCCCGCGCAATATCACGTCCTCCGCGAAGCGGGGACCGAACGCGCCTTTTCGGGCGCATTGTCCGACAACAAGGCCGATGGCGTCTATCGCTGCGCCGGATGTCATCTCGAACTGTTCGACAGCGACGACAAATATGATTCGGGGTCCGGCTGGCCCAGCTTCACCCGTCCGGTCGATGCGGACCATGTCAGCGAGCATCGCGACTCCAGCCATGGCATGGAGCGGGTGGAGGTGCGCTGCGCGCGCTGCGACGGGCATCAGGGCCATGTCTTTCCCGACGGCCCGCCGCCCTCGGGACTGCGCTATTGCATCAATTCGGTCGCGCTCGAATTCCGCCCGCGCGCAGCTTCTGACGACGATTGAACGCCGAATTGATTCGCTTGTGACAGCTCCGGTTCACGCATAGATCGGCACAGACCCCATCATGGCCACCCGCAAGCCAAAGCTCTCGCCCAAGGCGCGCCGCATCCTCCTGTGGGTGGGGGGCGGAACCGCGCTCGCCGCGCTTGCCGCCTTCATCGCGCTCCTGATCGCCGTCTATACGGCCAAGGCATCGCTGCCGAGCTATGAGGAACTGAAATCCTCGCCCAACGGCCAGATGATCCGCGTTCATGCCGCCGACGGCACGGTGATCGTCTCGCTGGGGCCCAGCTATGGCGAATGGATCGACTATGACAAGATCCCCGAGCCGATGCGCGATGCGATGGTGGCGATCGAGGATCGCCGCTTCCGCTCGCACTGGGGCGTCGATCCGGTGGCGCTGGCGCGGATCACCAAATTCGCGATCGACAATCGCGGCACCGGCCGCCGGCTTCAGGGCGCATCGACGATCACGCAGCAGGTCGCGCGCACCATCTTCCTGTCGAACAAATATGATGTCGGGCGCAAGATCCGCGAGATGATCCTGGCGCTCGCGCTCGAACGCAAGTTCAGCAAGGACCAGATTCTCGAACTCTACCTCAACAAGGTCTATTTCGGCGGCGGCGCTTACGGCATCGACGCCGCATCACGCACCTTTTTCGGTCACCCCGCCACCAACCTCACCCTCTCCGAGGCGGCGGTGATCGCCGGCCTCGTCAAGGCGCCGTCGCGCTATTCCCCGACCGCCGATGCCAAGGCCGCGGTCGGTCGCGCCAGCGTGGTGCTCGACGTGATGGTCGAGACCGGCGCGCTCACCGCTGCCCAGGCCGCCACCGCGCGCCCGGCCGAGGTCAAGCTGGCCGCCGCGCCGAAGCAGAACAGCGTCCGCTATTTCACCGACTGGGCACTGCCCCAGCTCGAGGTGCTGATCGACGAGACCGTCGCCCCGCTCGACGTTTGGACGACGATCGACCTCAAGATGCAGAACGCCGCGACCCAGGCGATCCAGGCGAACACCCCCGCAGGGGCGCAGGGCGCGCTGGTCAGCCTCGACCGCGACGGCGCGGTGCGCGCGATGGTCGGCGGTCGCGACTATGTGTCCTCGATCTACAACCGCGCGACCCAGGCGACGCGCCAGCCGGGTTCGGCATTCAAGCTGTTCGTCTATCTTGCCGCGCTGGAGGCGGGGCACAAGGTCGATGACCGGGTGGTCGACGAACCGGTGACGATCAAGGGATGGAGTCCGCGCAACAGTTCGGGCCGCTTCAACGGCGAGATGACGCTCCGCTCCGCCTTCGCCTATTCGATCAACACGGTCGCGGCAAAGCTCGGAAACGAGGTCGGCTTCGGTACCGTCGCCGACATGGCCCGACGCTTCGGCATCACCACGCCGGTCAACACCCAGCCCGCGATGGTGCTCGGCACGTCGAACGTGCGGCTGATCGATATGACGCGCGCCTTCGCTTCGGTGAGCCAGAAGGGCGTCGCGGTTACCCCCTATGCGATCACCCGGGTGACCGCGAACGGCGCGGTGATCTACAGCCATGAGGTGGATACTTCGCGCGTGCTGGTCGCCCCCTATGTCGCCGCGCAGATGACCGATCTGCTCCAGACTGCGGTCAATACCGGCACCGGCCGCGCGGCGCAGATCGGCCGCCCCGTCGCGGGCAAGACCGGCACCACGACATCGAACAAGGATGGCTGGTTCCTCGGCTTCTCCTCCGGCCTTACCACCGGCGTGTGGATGGGCCGCGACGATGCCAAGCGCGTCGGCGGGCTTCAGGGCGGCACTGCCCCGGCGCGCGCCTTTGCCGGGTTCATGAAGACCGCCGTCGCGGACCGCCCGGTCGAGGAGTTCGACACCGCAGTCACGCTGCCCGAATGGCAGATGGAGCCGGACGAGGAGGTGTGGGGCGAACCCGATAACGGCATCTATGTCGACGAAGACGGCAACCCGATCGCGCGCGACGCGCCGGTGACCGACCCGGATGCCGATCCTGCAGCGCCCGGCGTCGAGGGCGATGGCCAGATCGATCAGGACTGGATCGACCGGATGACCGGACGCGACGCTCCGCGCGACGCGCCCCCGCCACGGCGGGAACAGCCGCCGGTCGATCGCGTCCCACCCCGCGACATCCCCCGCGACCAACGCGATCAGCAGCGCGAGCCGCTACGCCAGCCTCAGGACATCCGGCCGAACGAGTGAAGCCGCATCGCATTGGCGCGCAGCCACGCCCGCTCGGGCGCAGGGTCGCGGCCATAGAGGGTGCGGACCAGCGCGTGGAATGCCCGGGCCGTGGTTCATATGGGTGCGGTGGGCCACTTCATGCGCCACGGTCGCGCGGCGCACCTCTGGCGGAGCCAGGATCAGCCGCCAGCTATAGCGGATCACCCCCGATGACGCGCAGCTGCCCCAGCGCCCCTTCGGATCGCCGACCGCGACCTTGCTGACCGATACGCCCGACAGCGCCGCATAGTCCGCCGTCTCGGCGCTCAGCGTGTCGAGCGCGGTGCGGCGCAGCCAGCGTTCGATCCGGCGTTCATAGCCCTCGCGCGGCCCGCCGGCGATGATCTGTCCGTCGTCGAGCAACGGCGTGCGCGGAAAGCCGCTGTCCCAGCCCAGCCCCACCCTCCTCGCCCAGATACAGGATCGTCGCACCCGGCGCGAACGGCTGGGGCGGGCTACGGTTGGCGAGCGCGCGGGCGATCCACTCGCTTTGTCCCTCCGCCCAGCGCATCGCCGGACCGACCGGCGCGCGCGGCGGCAGCGTCAGCCGGATCGTCCCCGTCGCATTGTCCACCGAAAGCCGCATCTGCCGTGCGCGCGGGTGGCGAACGACCTCGATCGGCGGCGTCACAGGATCCGGTCGACCATATGGTTCTCCAGCTCACCCGCCGTCACTTCGGACACGGTCCAGCCGCGTACCGATTCGCCCGCTTCATGAACCGACTCACGGCTTCCGCTCAGCAGATAATGCCAGTCGGGCAGCGGCTCCCCCGCCGCGCGCAGCCGATAGGCGCAGGTCTGGGGCAGCCAGGCGATCGACGCGACATTGCCCGCGCTCAGCCGCACGCATTCGGACACATAGGCATGGCGGTGGCGATAGTCGCTGCACCGCGCCTCATGCCGGTCCAGCAGACGGCAGGCGACATTGGTCGCATACAGCTCACCGGTATCGGCATCCTCGATCTTGTGGAGACAGCATTTGCCGCACCCGTCGCACAGCGCTTCCCATTGCGCGCGGTCGAGCGTGGCGAGCGGCTGCTCCCAGAAAGGCTTCACCCGATCCAGCGCTCGATCTCCGCGACGATTGCCTGCGGGTCCTGATCCTGCGGCAGCAGCGCGATCGGCTCGCCATTGGGACCCATCAGATAGGCCTGGCGCCCATGATCCATCAGATAGCCGCTCACCGTTTCGCGCTTGGCATAGGGCACGCGATAGACTTTGGCCGCCGCATCGACCTGCTCGGCGGTACCGGTCAGGCCGACCATGCGGGGATAGAAGGCGCTCGTGAATTCCTTGACCACCGCCGGCGTGTCGCGTGCGGGATCGATCGTCACGAAGACGGGCACGATCTTCGCGGCGAGTTCCGGATTCTGCTTGTCGAGCAGCTTCATCGCGCCGCCGATATTCTGGACATCGACCGGGCAGACATCGGGACAGAAGGTGTAGCCGAAATACATGATCCGGTATTTGCCCGCGAAATCCTTGTCGGTGACGGTCTTGCCGTCGCCATTCACCAGCGTGAAGGGCCCGCCGATCGAGGCGCCGGCAAGCGGCGCATTGGCGAGCGATTTCTCCGCCGGGGCGCCGCCGCCACAGGCGGCAAGGGCAAGGGTCAGCGGGAGCGCGAGAAGAAACATCCTGTTCATGACAAGGTGACCCATGATCTGATAGGGCGTGGCTGGCAAGACTTGCATCTGACCAGAGGTATGTTCCGACCATGTTGATCCGTTCGTCCGGCCTCGTATTCGCCGCGGCGCTGCTTTGCGTGGCGCTTCCCGCGGGCGCCCAGCGTTTTTCCGACAGCTACACCTTCCTCAAGGCGGTTCGCGAGCAGGACGGCAACAAGGTGACCGAATATCTCAACGAACCCGGTCAGACGATTGTCAACGCGAAGGATGAGAAGGGCGAGGCGGCGATCCATATCGTCACCAAGCGCCGCGACATGACCTATCTGCGCTTCATCCTGGCGCGCGGCGGGAACGTCAATCTTCAGGACGGGGCCGGCAACAGCCCGATGATGCTGGCGGTCGAAGCGGCCTGGCCGGAGGGCGTCCGCACGCTGATCGCGCTCAAGGGCGACGTCAATCTGGTCAATAATGGCGGCGAGACCCCGTTGATCCGGGCGGTCCAGCGCCGCGATTCGGAACTGGTCGAACTGCTGCTCAAGAACGGCGCGGACCCCGATATCGTCGATCGCATGGCGGGAATGAGCGCGCGCGACTATGCCGCCCGCGACACCCGCGCCCCGGCGATCGCCAAGGCGCTCAAGGACGCGCCCAAGGTGACGAAGCGCGCGGTTTCAGGGCCCAGCCTGTAGAGTCGTTTTCAGTCAGGCGGCACCGGCCCAGGCCGGGGCCCAGTTGCGAACGGCGTCAGGGACGGGATGAAGCCTCGTATTCGTCGATACCGGACCCCGGCCTCCGCCGGGTAATGATTCAGCTCAACCGGTTAGCGCTCCAGGGTCTAACGCTCAGCCGCTCCAGCCAAGCCCATCCGCATCGGGGTCGGTCAGCGTGATGACCCGCCGCGCGGCGCGGCGGGCAAAGGCGAGCGTGCATTTGCGCCGCGTGGCGCTGGCGAGCGGCACGGTGCGCGCCTCGCGCACGATCGCCGCGTCATAGCGATCCGCGACGATCACCCCTGCGCGTTCGGGCAGGAAATCGGGGCGTTCGAGCGGCGACAGGTCGAACCCGGCCGGGACCGCCCAGAAATAGCGGTCGCAATGTTGGAGATAGTCGGTCCATTTGCCGTCGCCCAGCAGATCGGCGCGCGAGACTTTCACCTCGACCAGCACGATCTCGCCGCGCTGATTGAGCGCCATCAGGTCCGCCCGCCGCCCATCGCCCAGCGGCACTTCCGCCATCGCGACGCAATCGTGGCGCAACAACATGCGGCACACGCCACGGGTGACGTCGGCGGCGATCAGCGGCGCGTCGATATCGACATCGTCCGCAACGGAAAGGGCCGGGGAAGGCGATGAAACCATTCCCGGCCCTTTAGAACATTTCACGAACGGGCGAAAGCCCGAACGCGCGCTCAGCGATAGAAGATGTGGTTGCCGACGCTGCCTACGCGCGCACGGCGCCAGCCGGGCGAGACATAGCGGGCATGAAAAAACAGCGCATTCGACACGCGGCTGTCCCAGGCGTCGTCGCGCGCGACCTGCGCCACTGCGAGCGCGGTCTTCCACGCGCGCGCACTGACCGACGGCTGAACGAGACGGCCACCCCGGACGAAGGAGAACTGGCCGCGCTGGGTCAGCACGCCACACACCGTCGAAGGAAAGCGGCCCGAGCGCACGCGGTTGAGGATCACCTCGGCGACGGCGAGCTGGCCTTCAAGCGGTTCGCCCTTGGACTCATAATAGACGCCGATGGCGAGGCAGTTGAGTTCGGCATCCTCGGCAATCGCGGGCTGCGCGGCGACAGCGGCGGCGAGCGACTGATAGGTCGCTTCCGACTCGTCGGTCGTGTCGGGAGTCTGGGCGTCTGCCGCATCTTCCTCGAGAGCGGCGAGCGATTCGGCCATCGTGGGAACCTGTTCGGGTTCCGCTTCGTTGATGGCTGCGACCGGGGTCGTTTCGGCCTCACCGGCAACGCCGGGAGCGGTCGCGCCAATGCCTGCGGCAATGGCAAGGGTCGTTGCTGCGATAATCGCAGCACGGATCGAGAAGGTCATTCAACTTCGATATTATGCGGTTGGTGCGCGATCCGGCCCTTCCCTTGCACTGATGCTTGGGCCGATCGGGCTTGCCCCCCGACTGCGTAACCGGCGGTCTCACACCCCGACGGCACAACGCTGTTAATGTGCGCGCGCCTTTGACGCCGCCGAAACGACTCGTCAACCGCTAATGGTCGTTTCAGCGGCGAACCGTTCCGCTTCAGCGATGTCCAGTTCGACCACCCATAGATCGGGATCGCGGCTGCGACGGCGCTGCCAATAGTCGACGACTTCACCCGGGTCCTCGGGCTGCAGCGGGCCGCTGCGCACCAGAGCGGGTATGCCTTCCGGGCCGATTCCACGCTCGAAAAAGCGCGGATTTCCCCCGCGTTCCGTCGCGAGGATCAGGATCGCCCCGGCCTCCGCATCGCCCCGTGCGAGCACCATCGCGCTCCCGCCCTCGGCATTGACGCGGCGGATCAGCGCATTGACGATCAGCCCGCTGGCAAGCCGCGGCGTCACGGCGCAGCGCGATAGCCGGGCAATCCGGCCAGCGGGATCCGCGATTTCATGAAGGTGCCGGTGCCGCGCGCCGCCTCCTCGCCCGATGCGTCGATCAGCCGCGCCTCCGCGACGAACACCCGCCGCTGCCCGCTTACCCAGCGGCCTTCCGCCACCACCGGCCCGGGCCCGAGCGGTTTTGTGAACAACAGGTTGAACGCCGTGGTCAGCAGGAACCGGTCCGTCACCAGACTGTTCGCGGCATAAAAGGCCGCATCGTCGAGCATCTTGAAATAGCTGGTGCCGTGCGCGGCCCCGCCGGCATGGAAATGCCGCGCGTCGATCGTAAACCGGATCCGGGCATGGCCCGGCTCCGGAATTTCCAGACGCGATTCGAACAGCTGATTGATCGGCGCGGCGGCGTAGAGCGATTCGAGCGCGCGATAATGCGCCTCCGCCCCCACCGCCCCGCCGGTCGCGTCAGGCGGCGGCGTCATGCGTTTCCGCTTCGGTCAGCAATGCATAGATCGCATCCGCCGACCCCGCACCGCGCAGCTTCGCGGTGAACGCCCGGTCGCGCAGCCGCCGCGAGACGCGCGCCAATGCCTTAAGATGCGCGGCACCCGCCGTCCGGGGGGAGAGAAGCATGAACACCAGATCGACGGGCGAATCGTCCACCGCACCGAAATCCATCGGCTTGTCGAGGCGACAGACGATGCCGCGCACCGACTCCAGCCCGTCGATCTTGCCGTGCGGAATCGCGATCCCACCGCCAAAACCGGTCGATCCCAGCTTTTCGCGTGCGCCGATCTGGGCCACGACATGCGCGGGATCGAGGCCATAGGCCCGCCCCGCGACATCGGCGAGCAGCGCAAAGAGTTTCTTCTTGCTGCCCGCACTCACGCCCGAGACCACCGCCTCGGGCGTTATCAGATCACTCAGGTCCAACATGATCCGCCGTCAGGCCGCCCGGTTGGGTTCGACCCATCCGATCGTGCCGTCCATGCGGCGATAGACCATGTTGTAGGTGCCGGTGCCGCTGTTCTTGAACAGCAGCGCGTTGGTGTTGCGCAGGTCCAGCATCATCACCGCGTCCGAAACGCTGGCGTCGGGCACATCGACCCGGGTCTCGGCGATGATCGGCGGAGCATCGACCGCTTCTTCCTCATCCGCCTCGGTCTGGAACACGGTGTAGCCCGCGTCGAACATCGCTTCCATTGCCGCCTGGGCCTGGCCGTTGTTGCGGTCCTTCAGGCGGCGCATATAGCGGCGCAGCTGCTTCTCGATCTTGTCGGCCGACCCGTCAAAGGCAAGATGCGCTTCCTGTGCGGAATGCGATCCCTTGAGCACCAGCCCCTGCATCACATGCGCGACGATATCGCAGGTGAAGCCATAATCGTGCGGGCCCTTGCCAAAGGTGACGTTGGCCGAAATCGCGCGGGAGAAATATTTGTCGGCGATACCCTGGAGCCGGTCGCTCACGTGCTGCCTGAGTGCATCGCCCGTGTCCACCTGATGACCTGAAACCCGGATATCCATATCGTCCTCCTAAACAAGAGGAGCACCTAGGAACGCGTCCAGACACCGTCAACCGGTGGCCGGAGCGCCCCATAATGCGTCCTCGAACCCGGCCATAAACGCCGAATGGCGGGCCAGTTCCTCGTCGCTCGGCACAAAAACACGCGCCGGGCGCAGATTGGTCTTCGCGACGCCGAATTCGATCCGTTCCGGCCCCGCCGCTTCCTCCACCGCCAGCCCGAGTGCGATCTGACGCCCGCCGGTCAATTCGATGAACACCTGCGCCAGCAATTGCGCGTCCAGCAGCGCGCCGTGCAGCTCGCGCGCCGACAGGTCGATGCCATAGCGCACGCACAATGCGTCGAGCGTATGCTTGGCGCCCGGGTGCCGCGCCCGCGCGATCTGCAGCGTATCGACCATCCGATCGAGCGACAGGATCGCCCGCCCGCACGTGCCCAGCTCGCCGTTCAGAAAGCCGAAGTCGAACATCGCATTGTGCGCGATCAGCGGACTATCGCCCAGAAAGTCGATCAGCTCGTCGCATACATCGTGAAAGCGCGGCTTGTCGGCCAGGAACGCCTCGGACAGGCCGTGCACGGCGAACGCCTCGACCGGCATGTCGCGGTCGGGACAGAGATAGCGATGGAAATGCCGTCCGGTCGGCACGCGGTTGATCAGCTCGACACAGCCGATCTCCACCAGCCGGTGCCCGGCGCTGAAGCTCAGGCCGGTCGTTTCGGTGTCGAACACGATTTCGCGCATGGCCTTCTTATCCTCCCGTTTCGGGCGTGAGGCAAGCGATGACCGCCGCAACTTCGGCGCGCGTCTCCTCTTTCGAGCCGGCGGTCGAGATGACGAAATCGGCGCGGGCACGCTTCTCCGCATCGGGCATCTGCCGTGCGCGGATCGCCTCGAACCGCTCCGCCGTCATTCCCGGGCGCGCCAGCACCCGCGCCCGTTGAACCTCAGCTGGAGCAGAGACGACGACGATCTTGTCGACCTGGCGCCATCCGCCCGCCTCGAACAGCAAGGGTATGTCGAGCAGCACCAGCGGCTTGTCGGCATTGGCCGCAAGAAACTGGTTGCGCGCATGGGCGACGGCGGGGTGGACGATCGCCTCCAGCCGCTTGAAGGCATCGGGATTACCGAACACCGCCTCGCCCAGCAGCGTGCGATCGACCCCCAATTCGGTCGTCGTATCGGGAAACGCCGCCTCGATGTGCGCGACCAGCGCCCCGCCCGGCCCTTGCAGCCGGTGGACCTCCGCATCGGCGTCGAACACCGGCACGCCTGCATCGGCGAACATCGCCGCGACGGTCGACTTCCCCATGCCGATCGATCCGGTAAGGCCGAGGACGATCGTCAAGGCCGTCGCCCCCTGATATGCTCCCGCGCAGGCAGGCGCCCGGAGCCGCAGGCGATTCGCTCTATCACGCTGGACCCCTGTCTGCGCAGGGGATCGAGAGCATCCTTGCTCATGCCGTCAACAGCGCGCGCAGCTCGGCATCATGTTCACGCGGCGCTGCGTTGCCGAAGAACAGCTCGAACGCCAGCGCCGCCTGTCCGATCAGCATCTCGAGCCCGTCGACGGTCTCCAGCTCGCGCGCCCGCGCCGCCGCGAGCAGCCCGGTCTCCAACGGCGCATAGACCGCGTCATAGACCAGAGCGTCATCAGGCAGACCGGAGAGATCGAGATCGAGCGGCGGATGTCCCACCATCCCCAGCGAACTCGCATTGACCAGCAGCGCCACGGGCGGCACCGGCGAATCGAGCGGCACCGCGTCGCCCTTGAGTCCAAAGGTCGCAAGCAATCCCATCGCCTTGAGCGGCGATCGGTTGAGGATCGTCACCCGCTCCACCCCGGCCCGCGCCAGCGCGAACAGCACCGCGCGCGCCGCGCCGCCCGCACCCACGACTGCCACCGGCGCGCCCTCCAGGTCGAACTCGGCGATCGGAGCATAGAATCCGGCCGCATCGGTGTTGGTCCCGATCAGCGCCCCGTCCTCACCGCGAAACACGGTGTTGATCGCGCCGATCGACTCCCGCACCCCGCCGGGATCGGGAACATGGTCGAGCGCCGCCACCTTGTGCGGGGCGGTAATGTTGCACCCGCGCCAGTCGGGATCGTCACGCCGGGCGGCGAAAAAGTCGCTCAGCCCCTCCGCCGTCACCAACGTCTTGGCATAGCGCGCGTCGAGACCCAGTTTCTCGATCCAGAATCCATGGATCAGCGGCGATTTGGACTGGGCAATCGGATCGCCGATCACTTCGGCAAACGGGGTGGTCATGACGTCAATTGGCCTCTGGTCCGCAGATAATCGAGGATGTTGAGCAGCGGCATCCCCAGGATCGTGTAGTGGCTGCCCTCGATCCGGCTGAACAATTGCACCCCCGGTCCCTCGACCCGGTAACAGCCGACGCAGCCGGAAATCGCGGGCCATTCCATGTCGAGATACTCGGCGATGAAGGCATCCGACAGCGGTCGCACCCACAACCGCGCGCGATCGACATGCCGCCACACCGCGCTGCCGTTCTCGGCGATCACCGCGGCGCTGTAGAGATCGTGGCGCTTGCCCGACAGCAGCTTCAGATGCCTCTGCGCGTCGGCGCGGTCGACCGGCTTGTCGAGCAGCGTCCCGTCCTCGAGTCCCACCACCGAATCCCCGCCCAGCACCAGGGTTCCCGGCACCCGCTGGCTGACCTTGACCGCCTTCATCTCGGCCAGCGCATCGGCCAGGTCGCGCGGCGCGACGTCACCCAGCGCCGCCTTGACCGCCTCCTCATCGACATTGGCCGCCAGTGCTTCGTGCGGCACCCCGGCGGCGGTCAACATAGCGCGACGCGACGCGCTGGTCGAAGCGAGAACGATCATGGCTGCCGTGCCGCCGTCGCGCGCTCGTTGCACAGCGTGATGATCGCCGCCGCAGTCTCCTCGATCGACCGGCGCGTCACGTCGATCACCGGCCAGCCATTGTCGGCGAACATCCGCCGCGCATAGGCGACCTCCTTCTGCACCGCGTCCTGCTCGACATAGCTGGTCTCGTCCTGCTGGTTGAGCGCGAGCAGCCGGTTGCGCCGCACCTGGATCAGCCGCTCCGGACTGGTGGTCAGTCCGACCACCATCGGGTTCTTCAGGCGATACAGCAGGTCGGGCGGCGGCGATTGCGGCACGATCGGGATGTTCGCGACCTTGTACCCGCGATTGGCGAGGTAGATCGACGTCGGGGTCTTCGACGTGCGCGACACCCCGGCCAGCACGATCTCCGCCTCCTCCCAATTCTCCCAATTGACGCCATCGTCATGCGCGATGGTGAACTGGATCGCGTCCACGCGCGCGAAATAGGCGGCGTCGAGCATATGCTGCCGCCCCGGCCGCGCCTTCATCTCCTGCCCCAGCAAATTGGACAGCGCATGGTTCACCGGATCGAGCGGCGCCACCGCGGGCAGGCCGATCGCGCGGCACCGCGTCTCCAACTGGCGACGGATCTCCGGATTCACCAATGTGAAGATCACCAGCCCCGGATTCTGCGCGATCTCGGCCAGAATCCGCTCGAGATGCGTCTCGCTGCGCACCATCGGCCAGAAATGACGCAGCACCTCGACATCGTCGAACTGCGCCAGCGCCGCCTTGGCGATATTCTCCAGCGTCTCGCCGGTGGAGTCGGACAGGAGGTGCAGGTGCAATTTCATGTGTCTTCGCTCCAGGCACCGGCCCGCTCCCCCATCTGGCCACCCAACGCCAGTACTCTAAGGGTGGCGGGGTGGGGGAGCGGGCTGGTGCCGCCATTCAGCGGAGCTGAATTCCCCCATGCGCATGGATCTGTGGAAAACATGGGGGAAATCGCTAGCGCAACCCGCCACCCCCGCCAAGCGGTGGAGTCCGTCCACGCTCCGGACGCTCCGTCCACACCCCCTTCCACAGCAGCCCGAAACCCCGCACAGCCTGTGGATAATGGGGACGGCCGATCCGACTCCCCGTGGAATCCCGCGACTCCCATCCGTCAATCTGTTGGCAGATCGGGGACGAACGCCTAAGCCCCGGCATCCACGCACCAACACACATCTACATCCTTCTTAGATTCTATTTCTTATATTGTTGAGAGACGAGCGGCCCTGTGACTCCCGAGCTGAATCCCAAGCCTTTGCTTCGCGTGCTCGCGGGGGAACGTGTCGATGCCCCGCCGATGTGGCTGATGCGTCAGGCGGGCCGGTACCTCCCCGAATATCGCGCGCTGCGGGCGGAAAAGGGCGGCTTCCTCGAACTGGTCAGCGACAGCGAGGCCGCAGCGGAGGTCACGCTTCAGCCGATCCGTCGCTTCGGCTTCGACGGCGCGATCCTGTTCTCCGACATTCTCGTCGTCCCTCATGCGCTCGGTCAGGATCTGTGGTTCGAGGCAGGCGAGGGGCCGCGCCTCGCCCCCAGGCTGGTCGATCATGCGCTGGAAAGCCTCACCGCGGCGCCTGAGCGGCTCGACCCGGTCTATGGCACCGTGTCCCGCGTCGCCGCCGCCTTGTCGCCCCAGGTGACGTTTCTGGGCTTTGCAGGCAGTCCCTGGACCAACGCGACCTATATGGTCGCGGGGCAGGGCAGCCGCGACCAGAGCGAGACGCGCCGCATGGCCTATGGCGACCCGGCGGCATTCCAGGCGATCATCGACGCGATCGTCGCCATGACGATCGACTATCTCGCGAAACAGATCGAAGCGGGGGTGGAGGCGGTACAGCTGTTCGACAGTTGGGCCGGATCGCTCAGCCCTTCACAGTTCGAACGCTGGGTCATCGCCCCCAATGCTGCGATCGTTGCCGGGTTGCGCGCCCGCTGCCCCCAGGCCAGGATCATCGGATTCCCCAAGGGTGCGGGCGGCAAGCTCGCCGCCTATGCCCGTGAAACCGGGGTCGATGCGATCGGCCTGGACGAAACCGTCGATCCCGCCTGGGCGCATCGCGAACTCCCCGCAGGGATGCCGGTTCAGGGCAATCTCGACCCGCTCGCGCTGATCGCCGGGGGGGATGAATTGCGGACCGCCGCGACCCGCGTGGTTGATGCGCTGCGCGATCGGCCCCATATCTTCAATCTCGGGCACGGCATTCAACAGGATACGCCGATTGCCCATGTCGAGCAGCTGATCGCGATCGTTCGGGGGACACCAGCAGCATGACCGGATTTCTGAGCTTCGCCTGGCTGTGGGTGAAGGCCGCCCACGTTATCTTCGTGATCTTCTGGATGGCCGGGCTGTTCATCCTTCCGCGCTATCTGGTGCATCATCAGGAATCGCTCGGCGATGCGGCGCAAGCAAAGGCCTGGGCGGAGCGCGAGGCCAAGCTGCGCCGCGTGATCCTCACCCCGTCGCTCGTCATCGTCTGGGTGCTCGGCATTGCACTGGCGATCAACCTCGGCCTGTTCGAGGGCGGTTCGGGTCTCGGCTGGCTGCATGCCAAGCTGCTGCTGGTCCTGCTGCTGTCGGGCTATCACGGCTGGGCCGTCGCCTATTCGAAGAAGCTGTCGGCGGGGCAGGGATCGCTCAGCTCGAAGCAGCTACGGCTCGCCAACGAGGTCCCGGCGATCTTCGTGGCGCTGATCGTCATCCTCGCGGTGGTGCGCCCCTTCTGAGTGCGCGCACCCTGCTTGTAATGTTGGACTTTTCTTGTTGTCCTCAGGGCGCATCCCCGGATGCCGCTCTTTGACCGGTTGAATCCTGTCATTCGACGGCGCGACAGCGTCGCTTCGCGGTCGATAACCGTCGCAAAGCGGCCTGTCGGTGTCGCGTCCGTGTCGCGCTGGAGGTGACTCGATGTCGCCCGGCTGTCGCGTTGGTGTCGCGTTCCGGGCCGCAACCGGTCGCAAACCCGTCCCGTCCGCCGCAAACCCGTGTGTTTCTGTCAGTCTGTCAGGCTGATGTCAGCCAGATGGGTTGACTTGCCACCGACCCAATTTTAATCCGCTGCTGTCGTGTCGCTGTCCAGTGGCACCGGCATCCTTCCTTTTCCTCAAGCCATCGCCGCGTTCCAACGCCCGGAATCCTCCAAAGCGATCGCCAGACGGACTCCCCCATGCATCTCAAAGATCTCAAGAAAACCGCGCCCGCCGAACTGGTGACGATGGCCGAGGAACTCGGCGTCGAGAGCGCATCCACGCTGCGCAAGCAGGACCTGATGTTCGCCATCCTCAAGGCCCAGGCCGAAAATGGCGAGCTGATCATGGGCGAGGGCACGATCGAAGTGCTCCAGGACGGCTTCGGCTTCCTGCGCAGCCCCCAGGCCAACTATCTCGCCGGCCCCGACGACATCTATGTCTCGCCCAACCAGGTCCGCAAATTCGGTCTGCGTACCGGCGATACGGTCGAAGGCGAGATCCGCGCGCCCAAGGACGGCGAACGCTATTTCGCGCTGACCAAGCTGGTCAGCGTCAATTTCGACGACCCCGAAGCGGTCCGCCATCGCGTCAATTTCGACAATCTGACGCCGCTCTATCCCGACGAGAAGCTGACCCTCGACCCGGCCGATCCGACCCAGAAGGACAAATCGGCGCGCGTCATCGACATCGTCTCGCCGCAGGGCAAGGGACAGCGCACCCTGATCGTCGCGCCGCCCCGCGTCGGCAAGACGGTGATGCTGCAGAACATCGCCAAGGCGATCACCGACAACCATCCCGAGGTGTTCCTGCTCGTCCTGCTGATCGACGAGCGGCCCGAGGAAGTCACCGACATGCAGCGCAGCGTGAAGGGCGAGGTGGTCAGCTCGACCTTCGACGAACCCGCCACGCGCCACGTCCAGGTCGCCGAAATGGTGATCGAAAAGGCCAAGCGCCTGGTCGAGCACAAGAAGGATGTCGTCATCCTGCTCGACTCGATCACCCGCCTCGGCCGCGCCTACAACACCGTCGTGCCCAGCTCGGGCAAGGTGCTGACCGGCGGTGTCGACGCCAATGCGCTCCAGCGTCCGAAGCGCTTCTTCGGCGCCGCGCGCAATATCGAGGAAGGCGGCTCGCTCTCGATCATCGCCACCGCGCTGATCGATACCGGCAGCCGCATGGACGAAGTCATCTTCGAAGAGTTCAAGGGCACCGGCAACTCCGAGATCGTCCTCGACCGCAAGGTTGCCGACAAGCGCATCTTCCCCGCGCTTGATGTCGGCAAGTCGGGCACGCGCAAGGAAGAGTTGTTGCTCGACAAGGCGACGCTGTCGAAAATGTGGGTGCTGCGCCGCATCCTCATGCAGATGGGCACGACCGACGCGATGGAATTCCTGCTCGACAAGATGAAGGATTCGAAGACCAACGAGAATTTCTTCGACTCGATGAACTCGTAAGCCAAGACAGGGGTTTAGCTGGATATGAGTGAAATCTGGGGCCATATCGTCAACGACTTTGCGGGTCTGTTCGCGGGCAACGCATCGGCCTGGCTCGCCTTCGGTCAAGTGATCCTGATCGACATCGTCCTTGCAGGCGACAATGCGATCGTGATCGGCGCGCTGGCTGCGGGTCTTCCAGCCGATCAGCGCAAGAAGGTGATCCTGATCGGCATCATCGCCGCGCTGGTGATGCGCATCGCCTTCGCACTGGTGGTGACCCAATTGATGGCGATCGTCGGGCTGATCTTTGCGGGCGGTGTGCTGCTGCTGTGGGTCGCGTGGAAAATGTACCGCGAGATCGGCCATGCCGGGGAGAGCGCGGGTTCGCCCGAAATCGTGGGTGACGAACATTCCGGCCTCAAGCCCGCCAAGAGCTTCGCCGGGGCCGCCTGGGCGGTGGCCTTGGCGGATGTGTCGATGAGCCTCGACAATGTCCTGGCGGTCGCGGGCGCAGCGCGCGAGCATCCGGGCATCCTGATGGTCGGGCTGGTGATCGCCGTCGCATTGATGGGCGTCGCGGCGAACATCATCGCCAAATATATCGAACGCTATCGCTGGATCGCGTGGATCGGCCTGCTGGTGATCCTCTATGTTGCCGGATCAATGATTTATACCGGCATCACCGACCAGGATGTGGGGCTGCTCCAGCTCTTCGTCTAAGGCATTGATCCAGAACTAGAAATGGGGCGGCATCCGCAAGGACGCCGCCCTTTTTATATCAGCCGATATGTTCGGCAAAGAAGGCTTCGGTCCGGCTGTCGGCCAGTCGCGCAGCGGCATCCGAACGCCGCTTTCCCATCTCGGTCGCAAAGCCGTGATCTTCGCCCGGATAGTCGTGCAAAGTCACCTTGGGATGATCGTCGAGCCCCTCATGCATCTTGGCCTGGACCGGGGCGGGGACGAATCCGTCATCACCGGCGATGTGGAGCATCAGCGGCCGGGCAATGGCGTGTTTCTCGCCCAGCAATCCGTCGATGCCGACGGCATAATAGCCGACGCTGGCATCGGCATCGGTGCGCGCTGCGGTCATATAGGCAAGGCGACCGCCCAGGCAGTAGCCAGTAACGCCAACCTTGCCGCCGCTTGCTTCCCGTGCCGCCCGGATCGTCGCCTCGATATCGGCGACTCCCTTGTCCTGGTCGAACTTGCCCATCCAGTCGAGCGCCTGTTTGAACTCCGCCTCGACATCGGGGTCGAGCTCGATGCCCGGCTCCAGCCTCCAGAACAGGTCGGGGGCCAAAGCGAGATAGCCGAGCGACGCGAAATGATCGCATTTGCGGCGAATCCCCTCGTTCACGCCGAATATCTCCTGGATCACGACAATCGCACCGCGCGGCGTGCCGCTGGGGTCGGCGCGATAGGCGCTAAAGGTCCCGCTTCCGTCCAGCGTCTCAATCTGGAGCCTTGTCATCATATCTTCTCCTTGGTCATCGGTAACGACGCTCATGCTCGAGCAGCCATTCTTTGGTGGCGGGTCCGTCCCCGGCCGAATAGGCGCCGAGCGTTCCGCCCGCCGCGAGCACGCGGTGGCAGGGGACGATGATCGGTAGCGGATTGCGTGCGCATAATTGGCCGATGGCGCGTGCTCCCGAGCCGAGTTCGCGGGCGAGCGCGCCATAGCTCATGGTTTCGCCGTAGGGGATTGCGAACAACCCGTCCCGCAACACACGGCCACGCGCAGAGTCGATCGGCGGAAGCGGCAGGTCGAACGCTTTCCGATCGCCGGTGAAATAGGCCAGAAGCTGGTCGGCGGCCGCTCGAACCGGCCCTGTGGTTCCGGCATTGTCTGGACCGTCGGAACCGATCGCCACGCGCAGCACATGGATTTCATCGCCCTCGATCCGGATCGGGCCGATGGGCGTTGCGATCTGGGCATGGTCGCGCGCATACATGGGGTGAGCGTAGGGCAGGGGATGCTCCCTGCTCAAGCGGAGAAGAGTGATGAAGATCAATGTCGAGGTGGACTGCACCCCCGAAGAGATGCGCCGCGCAATGGGGCTGCCAGATTTCACCCCGGTGCATGACCGCTATATCCAGATGCTGCTCGATTCGATCGACAAGGGCGGGGTCAGTCCCGAAATGGTTGAAGGGATGATGAAGAGTTGGATGCCGATGGGCGAGGCCGGGATGAATTTCTGGCGCGGCATGTTCGACATGGGTGGCAAGGCGACGCGCGGGTCCGAGTGAGCGACACCATCTTCGCGCTGTCGAGCGGGCAGCCGCCCGCCGGTATAGCGATCATCCGAATTTCCGGACCTGGCGCGTTTGATGCGGTCGCGGCGCTGGCCGGAACGTTGCCGTCACCGCGCCGGGCATCGCTGCGGAGGCTCAGCCATGGCGACACGCAACTCGATCATGCGCTCGTGCTGATCTTTCCCGGTCCCGCGACAGCGACGGGAGAGGATCTCGCGGAGTTGCATCTGCATGGCGGCCGCGCGGTCGTACGCGCGGTTGAGGCAGCGCTTGCAACTTTTCCGTGCCTTCGACCTGCGGAGGCGGGCGAGTTCACCCGTCGTGCGCTCATCAACGGGCGAATCGACCTGACGGAGGCGGAAGGGCTGAGCGACCTGCTCGCCGCGGAGACCGAGGCACAGCGTCGCGCTGCCCTGCGGAGTGCGGAGGGCGGCATTCGCGTTCTGGTCGAGCGATGGGCCGGTCGTGCGCTTTCGCTGTCGGCGACGGTGGAGGCGATGCTCGATCATGGCGACGAAGACGATGTCGTCGCGCAAAGCGATGCGCTGAAAGACGTGGTGGGTGGTGCGGCGGCGCTAGAAGCGGAGATCCTCGCGACCATTCACCAGCCAGGCGTCGAGCGAATGCGAGACGGGGTTCGCGTGGTCCTTGCCGGACCGCCGAACGCGGGTAAGTCGACCTTGCTCAATGCATTGACACAGCGAGAGGCGGCGATTGTCTCGCCGCTGGCCGGCACGACCCGAGACCGGATCGAAGTGCCGGTCATGCGCGAGGGTGTCGCCTATCTGCTGACCGATACCGCCGGGCTGCGCGCGGCGCCGAGGGATATGGTGGAAGAGATCGGTATCTCGCGCGCGCAGGCCGCTATTGCGGATGCCGACATTGTGCTGTGGCTTGACGACGCACCACCGCCGAATACCGACTATCTTGCACTTCATCCACGCTGCGACGCGGCCGGGCGAGGGGGATCCGCTCCTGGACGGCTCTCGCTATCCGCGACGACCGGAGAGGGTATCGCCGAGTTATGGGACGAAATCGCGGCGCGCGCCGCCAACCTGCTTCCTGCGGCAGATGTGGTTCCGTTCAACCAACGTCAACGCAACCTCGCCGCGGAAGCGGCACAGGCGCTGCGGGACGCATCCGGGATGGCCGATCCGCTTCTGGTCGCAGAGGAACTGCGGCGTTCGCTACGCGCGTTCGATCGAATCACGGGCACCGCAGATGTCGAGGCGATGCTCGACACCTTGTTCGGGCGATTCTGCATCGGCAAATGAGTGTTTCACGTGGAACGGTTTTGACCTCATCCGCTGGCGCCGCTAATGCCGCGACATGCGGACATTCGACGTGATCGTGATCGGGGGCGGCCATGCCGGTACCGAAGCGGCAGCTGCGGCTGCCCGGTGCGGCGCGCGGACCGCATTGGTCACGTTTGACCCAGCGTTGCTCGGCGCCATGTCCTGCAACCCGGCGATTGGCGGTCTCGGCAAGGGGCACCTTGTTCGCGAGGTCGATGCGCTCGATGGGCTGATCGGCCGAGCCGCTGATGCCGCGGGTATCCACTACCGGTTGCTCAACCGCTCCAAGGGGCCGGCCGTCCAGGGTCCTCGCGTCCAGGCCGATCGCATCCTTTATGCGCGCGCGATCCAGACGATGCTCGCGGCGCAAGACGGGCTTGAGGTGGTAGCTGGCGAAGCGGCGGCACTGCTGATCGAGGGCGGGCGGATCATCGGCATTCGCCGCGCCGGTGGCGAGCCGCTTCATGCAGGCGCGGTGATCCTCGCCACTGGTACCTTTCTAGGCGGTCGCATCTATCGCGGAGAAGAGCGCGAAACGGGGGGCAGGGTGGGTGAGCGCTCTGCGACCGCGCTGGGCGTACAGTTGCGCGAGTGCGGGCTGCCGATCACGCGGCTCAAGACGGGGACCCCGCCCCGTCTCGATGGTCGCACGATTGATTGGGCCGCGCTGGAGGAACAGCCTTCCGACACCGACAGCTGGCGTATGTCTCCGATGACGCGTGGTCCCCGCCTGCCCCAGCTCGCCTGCGCAATCACTCGCACCACCCTCGACACGCATGAGATCATTCGGGGTGGTCTCGACCGGTCTCCCCTGTTCAGTGGCGCAATCGAAGCGGGTGGGCCGCGCTATTGTCCGTCGATCGAGGACAAGATCTACCGTTTTGGCGACCGTGACGGGCATCAGATATTCCTGGAGCCGGAGGGGCTGGATACCCATCTTGTCTACCCCAACGGTCTTTCCACCTCGCTCCCGATCGATGTTCAGGCGGCGATGGTCCGCTCGATTCCCGGCCTCGCGCGCGCGGCGATCGTTACCCCGGGCTATGCGGTCGAATATGACCATGTCGATCCGCGCTCGCTGTCGCATGGTCTTGAGAGTCGGGACCTGCCCGGCTTATATTGTGCGGGCCAGATCAACGGCACTACCGGCTATGAGGAGGCGGCGGCGCAAGGGCTGGTCGCCGGGATCAACGCCGCTGGGGCGATACTGGGGCGCGCGCCGACCGTCTTTGCTCGGGACCTCAGCTATATCGGGGTGATGATCGACGATCTGACGCTTCAAGGGGTTACCGAGCCCTATCGGATGCTGACAGCGCGCGCCGAGCATCGGCTAAAGTTGCGCGCCGACAACGCCCAGACCCGCCTCGGAACGCTGGGACTGGAGGCCGGGTGTATCGGGCGGGAGCGCCAACGCTTTATTGAAGCGCGGCGAGCGGAACGAGAGAGACTGTACGCCCGCTTCTCCGTACAGCGTACCGCGCATATGCTGGGTCAGGCTGGCGCACCGGTGTCTCAGGACGGTGCGCGACGCTCTGCCTTTGAATGGTTGCGCTTCCCCGGCGTCACCACTGATCATCTCAGCGTCGATCTTGCTGGTGCCGACCCCGACCTGCTCGCCGAATTGGTCGAAGACGCGCGTTATGCCCCTTATCTGGAGCGTCAGGCGCAGGAACAGGCGGCGTTGGGCCGCGCCGATACCACCCCCATCCCCGTCACGCTCGATTACAGTACGATACCGGGCCTGTCGAATGAGATGGTCGAGCGGTTGGACGCGGCACGCCCCGTGACATTAGGCGAGGCGGCGCGCATTCGCGGCATCACGCCGGCTGCGCTCACAGTGATTCTACTCCATGTGAAACGCGCAGCATGACGGAAGATGACGCGCGCGATTGGATTCGTGCCCGCCACGATGTTTCACGTGAAACGCGCCTGGCAAAATTTGTCGATTTGGTGCGGCAGGAGGCTCCCCGGCAGAATCTAGTCGCTCCCTCGACACTCAATCAGATTTGGGCGCGCCATATCGTCGATTCGGCGCAGCTGCTCGACCATATCGACGGAGCAGGGGGTGTGTGGCTCGATATCGGCAGCGGTGCGGGACTACCAGGCCTCGTCCTCGCGATACTGCGCGATGACCCTGTCGAGTTGGTGGAGCCGCGCAAACTACGTACCGCATTTCTTGAAGCAGCTTCGGCAGAGCTAGGGCTCAACAACGTCATTGTCCGAACCGCCAAGGTCGAGCGCACAGAAGGGTATGCGGCGATTGTTACCGCTCGTGCGGTCGCCTCGCTCGATAGCTTGTTCCGCATCGCGGCGCACCGCACGGACTCGTCCACAATCTGGGTGCTCCCCAAGGGAAGAAATGCCCAATCGGAGGTGGAAGATGCGAGGCTATGGTGGCAAGGTTCGTTCCACGTGGAACCGAGCGTGACCGCACCGGACTCGCTCATCGTTATCGCGAAAGAGGTACGTCCCCGATGATCTGCATCGCCATTGCGAATCAGAAGGGCGGCGTGGGGAAGACCACGACCGCGATCAATGTGGGAACCGCCTTGGCGGCGACTGGCCAGCGGGTGTTGTTGCTGGACCTTGATCCGCAGGGCAATTGTTCGACGGGCCTCGGCATCGGCCGCGCCGAACGCGAGCGTTCGACCTATGATTTGCTGATCGGTGAGACGAGCCTTGAGGACGTCGCGGTGCCGACGCGCGTTCCGGGCCTCGATATCGTGCCCGCTACGGTCGACCTTTCGGGCGCGGAGATCGAACTGATCGAGTTCGAGGCGCGTACCCATCGCTTGTCCACTGCCATCGACCGAAGCGAAGCCCGATGGGACGTGGTGCTGATGGATTGCCCGCCCTCCCTGGGCCTGCTGACGATCAACGCCATGGTCGCATCCGATGCGCTACTCGTGCCCCTCCAGTGTGAATTCTTCGCGCTGGAGGGGCTCAGCCAGTTGCTCACCACCGTCGAGCGGATTCGCGGACGCTTCAACCCCGGTCTGTCGATTCTCGGCGTGGTCCTTACCATGTACGACCGCCGCAATCGCCTGACCGACCAGGTCGCCGACGATGTTCGTGCGGTACTTGGCAAAGTGGTATTCGACACCGTCATACCCCGAAATGTCCGTTTGTCCGAGGCGCCGAGCCACGGCCTTCCTGCGTTGATCTACGATTATCGCTGCGCGGGATCCGAAGCCTATATCGCCCTTGCGCGCGAAGTGATCGATCGTCTGCCCAAACTGAAGAAGGCCGCATGACCGAAGAGACGCCCCAAGGGACCGCCACGCCCGCTGCCTCCTCCCCCGCGCTCAGCACGCGCAAGACCCGCCCCGGCCTTGGCCGGGGCCTTAGCGCGTTGCTTGGCGACGCCGAGCGCGAGGAACCGGTCCGCCCTGGCACCGAACCGTCGATGGGCGTGCGGATGCTTCCGGTCAGCTCGCTTGCCCCGCATCCCGAACAGCCGCGCCGTCATTTCGACGAAGACGCACTGGAGGAACTCGCCAAATCGATCGCGATGCGCGGGCTGATCCAGCCCATCGTCGTGCGGCCGCATGGCAAGGACTATCAGATCGTTGCCGGCGAGCGCCGCTGGCGCGCGGCTCAGCGCGCGCGGCTGCACGAGGTGCCCGTGATCGTCCGCGACCTCGACGAGGCGCAGACGCTCGAAATCGCGATCGTGGAGAATATACAGCGCGAGGATCTCAACGCGATCGAAGAGGCGGAGGCCTATTCGAAGCTGATCAACGATTTCGGCCACAGCCAGGAGGCGCTGGCGAAGATCGTTCACAAGTCGCGCAGCCATATCGCCAATTTGATCCGCCTGCTCGACCTGCCGCAAAGCGTGCGTCAGCGCGTGGTCGAAGGCGGACTGACCATGGGCCATGCCCGCGCGCTGATCGGCGCGCCGGACCCCGAAAAGCTCGCCAGGATCGTCGTGGAACGCGACCTTTCGGTCCGCGACACCGAAAAACTCGCCCGCGAAGCCAAGCCGCGCACTGCGGGGAAGGGCGGGGACAAGGTCGGCGGCGCCAGCAACGCCGATATCGCCGCGCTGGAACGCCAGCTTGGCGATGTGCTGGGGCTGAACGTCAAGATCAGCTTTGGCGAAAAGGGCGGGGCGCTGACGCTGACCTATTCGACGCTGGATCAGCTGGATATGATATGCCAGCGCCTTACGGGGGAAAAAATCTAACTATCTGAAACGGTTGGATGGAAACCAAGGGGCGTCACCCTCGCGCCGCACCCCGCGCCAGTACCGCCAGCTCATGATCGGCGAGCACCTGGCCCGCATTTCCTCCGCCACGCGTCATCGCCCGTTCCGCCTCGCGCGCGCGTTCTACGGCACGCGCCAGCATCGGGCTGTTCCAGCGTTGTAACGCGCGGACCGTCGCGGCTTCTTCCTTGAAAAAGACGCGGTGCTTCTTGACCACTTCGCCAGGGCTCATCCCATGATCGATATCGGCGCGCATCTCGGACAGCGCCATCAGGCGCCGGACCAGCCCGCGCAGCAACGGGATGGTCGAGACGCCAGCCGCATCTAGCCGAGCCAACTCGACACCGATTTCGGCCGGACGGCCGCCGACCACCGCGTCGATTGCGCCCGACATCTCGGCTTCGCCCAGATCCGCGCCGATTGCGTCGAGCGCCTCGATCCCCGCCTCGCGCGGCCGGTCGGGGGCGGCATCTAGATACAGCGACAATTTCTCGATCTCGCGGGCCAGCACGGCGCGATCGCCTCCGGACATGGCGGCAAGGCGGTCCGCCGCCCCACCCACCAGCCGAAGCCCGTGTTCGCGCGCGATCCCGGTCGCCAGCTGCCCGGCGGTCCGCGCATCGGGAACGTAACAGGCATGTGCCATCACATTGGGCGCGGCGAGCGCGAGCTTGAGCAGCCGTCCAGTCCCCTTGAGCGCGCCGCCCACCGCGACCACCGGATTTCCGGCCGTCTCGGCCTCGACCAGTATTCGCACCGCATCGGTGCCGCTATCGTCGATTCCCGTCACGCGAATATAACGTGCGCCTCCGAATAGCGACAGCGACGCGGCCTCCCCGGCAAGCAAACCGGCATCGTCTTTCAGGTCGCTGCCGTCGATGTCGACCCGCTCGGCGTCATTCCCCATCGCCCGGCCCAGCCGCGCCGCCAGGTCGTTGGCGCCCGCTTCATCGGGTCCGTACAGCAGGAACAGCCGGATATCCGCCCCCGGCTTGTCCAGCCGCGAGCGGATTTGTGCCTCGTTTGCCTTCACTGGTTCGCGGAGGTGCGCGCGTAACGGGCGAGCCGCGCGACGATCTGATCAGCGACGATGCCCGACAGGCGTTCGAGCGCGCTCTTCTCGGCTGCGATCGTCGCATATTCCGACCCCGCAACGTCGATGCCGGCGTCGGACCCCGCCGTAGCATCCAGCACCGTTTGCCCGGTGGCGAGATCGATCAGCTGATAGCGCGCGCGCAAGGTGCGGCGCTCGCGCGTCACGACATCGTCGCTGCGCACGCCCAAGCCTTCGATCCGGTCGTCCAGCTTGATCTCCAGCCGATAGGTGCGCGCGCCACTGCGCGTCGCTTCGATCCGGTCGCGCACGGCGTTGGAGACCAGCCAGCCCGCCTCGCCCTCGATCGGCGCGACTTCCACGCCGGACAGCATTGTCTGCACCGGCCCGCCGACACCCCCGCCATAGAGCGGCCGCAGCCCGCAGCCCGAAAGAACGGGGCCGAGCGCGGCGATTACGATCAGGAGCGTTGCGCGCTTCATGCGACGATATTCACCAGCCGGTCGGGCACCACGATGACCTTTTTCGGAGTTGCACCCTCCAGAATGCGCTGCACGGCGGGATTTGCCAAGGCCATCGTTTCGAGATCGCCCTTGTCGGCACCCTTGGCGGCCTTGACGGTGTCGCGCAGCTTGCCGTTGACCTGGATCGCGATCGTGACCTCGTCATCGACCAGCAGCGCCGGGTCGACCGCCGGCCATGCGGCATCGGCGATCAGGCCGTCACTTCCCATCGCGGCCCAGGCTTCCTCGGCGAGATGCGGCACCATCGGTGCGGCGATCAGGATCGCGGTGCGGATCGCATGGGCACGCGACGCGCTGGGTAGAGCCTTTTCGAGTGCGTTCACCAGCGCATAGAGCTTGGCGACCGCCTTGTTGAACTGCAGCCCCTCGATATCCGCAGCGACGCCCGCAATGGTCTGGTGCAGCACGCGGTCGAGGCCCTTGTCCTCGCCCTCCCATGCCTGCAGCCCGTCGAACAGCCGCCACAGGCGCTGGACGAAGCGCCAGGCACCTTCGATGCCGTTCTCGGTCCACTCCAGATCGCGCTCGGGCGGCGAATCTGACAGCACGAACCAGCGCACCGCGTCCGCGCCATATTGGTCCACGATCGGTTCGGGATCGACCGTGTTCTTCTTGGACTTGGACATCTTCTCGATGCGCCCGACGGTGACCGGGCCGCCGCCTTCCGCTTCGATCAGAACGTCGTTCTTGCGCACCACCTCGCCCGGCGACAGCCAGCGGCCGTCGCTCGCCTTGTAGGTCTCGTGCGTCACCATGCCCTGGGTAAACAGCCCCTCGAACGGCTCGGCGATGTCGATCATTCCGATTCGCTTGAGCGCGCGCGTCCAGAAACGGGCATAGAGCAGGTGCAGGATCGCATGTTCGACCCCGCCGATATATTGATTCACCGGCAGCCATTGTTCGGCCACTGCGCGGTCGAACGGCTTGTCGCCCGGCTGGCTGGCGAAGCGGATGAAATACCAGCTCGAATCGACGAAGGTGTCGAGCGTATCGGTCTCGCGCCGCGCGGGCTTGCCGCATTGCGGACAATCGACATGCTTCCACGTCGGATGCCGGTCGAGGGGGTTGCCGGGGATATCGAAGCTGACATCCTCGGGCAGCACCACCGGCAGCTGCTTCTTGGGCACCGGCACCGCGCCGCAAATCTCGCAATGCACGATCGGGATCGGCGTGCCCCAATAACGCTGGCGCGACACGCCCCAATCGCGCAGCCGCCACACCGTCGTTCCCTTGCCCCATCCTTCGGATTCGGCGCGGCGGATCACCTCACGCTTCGCGTCGGCGACATCCATGCCATTCAGGAAGTGAGAGTTGACGAGCGTTCCGGGGCCGGTGAAGCTTTCTTCCTCGAAATATTCGCTTTGGGTTTTTTCGCCATCGGAGACGACCCGGCGGATCGGCAGGCCATATTTGGTCGCGAATTCGAAATCGCGCTGGTCATGCGCCGGCACCCCGAACACCGCGCCGGTGCCATAGTCCATCAGCACGAAATTCGCGATATAGACCGGCAATTCCCATGCGGAATCAAAGGGATGCGCCGCGCGGATGCCGGTGTCGAAGCCCAGCTTCTCCTGCGTCTCGATCTCCGCTGCGGTGGTCCCGCCGAGCTTGCACTGCGCGATGAAGTCCGCCGCCGCCGGATCCTTCGCGGCCAGCGCCTGCGCGATCGGGTGATCCGCCGCGATCGCCACGAAACTCGACCCGAAAATCGTGTCGGGGCGTGTCGTGAACACCTCGACGCTTCCGCCGTCGCTGAGCGCGAACCGGAACTGCATGCCCTGCGACTTGCCGATCCAGTTTTCCTGCATCAGCCGAACCTTGTCGGGCCATTTGTCGAGGCTTTCGAGTCCATCGAGCAGCTCGTCGGCGAAGTCGGTGATCTTGAGGAACCACTGGTTGAGCTTCTTCTTCTCGACCAGCGCCCCTGATCGCCAGCCGCGCCCGTCGATCACCTGCTCATTGGCGAGCACGGTCATGTCGACCGGGTCCCAGTTGACCGTCGATTCCTTGCGATAAACCAGGCCGTTCGCGAACAGATCGAGGAACAGCGCCTGTTCGTGCCCGTAATAGTCCGGCTCGCACGTCGCGAGTTCGCGGCTCCAGTCGATGGCGAGGCCGAGGCGCTTCAGCTGCGCGCGCATCGTCGCGATATTGTCGCGGGTCCAGCCGCCGGGATGGACCTTCTTCTCCATCGCCGCATTTTCGGCGGGCATCCCGAACGCGTCCCAGCCCATCGGGTGGAGCACTTCCATGCCCTTCATCCGCCGATAGCGCGTCAGAACGTCGCCCATCGTATAGTTGCGGACGTGCCCCATATGGATGCGCCCCGACGGATAGGGAAACATCTCAAGCACATAGGATTTGGGCTTGGGCGAATGATCGTCCGCAGCGAAGGTGCGGCGCTCTTCCCACAGCTTCTGCCACGCCGAATCGGCTTTCAGCGCGTTGAACCGCGACACGGGCATTCCTTCATTCAGCTAGGCGGCGGGACCGCGCCCGCCACCAATTCAGTCTCCGGCGATGGCGGCGCGGCGCAGGTCGCGGGCGCGGGTGAGGATGATGTCCTCCAGCTTCTGCACCGTTGCCGCCTCGACCGGCGAATCGACCCATTGGCCGCCCTGGTTCACCTGGCGCAGCGCGGTCACGCGCAGTGCGTCGGCGCGCAAATCCTGGTCCAGGATGGTCACCGTAACCTTCATCCGCTCGGTGGCGAGGTTCGGGTTCACATACCAATCGGTGACGATCACGCCGCCATTCGAATCGGTCTGGACGATCGGCATGAACGAAATCGTGTCGAGCGCCGCGCGCCACAGATAGGCGTTGACCCCGATCGTGGTGACTTTCGACGCGGCAAGGTCTGCGCGCGGGCGATCGCCTCCGCCGCACGCGGCGAGGGTGAGGGCGACACTGCCCAGGATCGCGGTGCGCAACTGGCGGTTCATCGGCATCTTCCTATGGGAAATCTCATGAAGCGGAGTGCATCTATAGATGCTGGCGCGCGCGCCGCAAGCGCAAGCCGCCGTTCTCCTCCTGTGCGCCCCCCTGTGCGCGCCCCTGTGCGCCTTGTGCAACACCCCCGGCAAAATCGGATTCGGGCGGTGGAACATTGCGGCCGAATCATGGTAGGCGCTACAGACGAGTTAGGGGTTCTGATGCGTACAGGTCGGATCATTGCTGGAACGGCACTTGGGGCGCTCGGCGTCGCCGGGTTCGTTGCCGCGCCCGCTCTGCTCGCCCAGACGTCCAACCCGCAACAGCGGGTGGTTACGAAGCGCTCGGCCCCGCTGGGCATCGGAACCTTCACGCCTGCGGCCGCCGATCCAAAGCTCGCCGCCGCGCTGGCCCGCGCTGGTCTGTCGGGGACCGGCTTCCGCTTCACCCCTGCCGAACCGCGCGGGGCGGGCAACCGCAGCGTCACCGTCGCCGTCCGCGCGCGCAGTGCACGTCCGGCTGCCAATGCTATTGCCGATCGCGGCGCAGCGGCGCCCACTTCGGTCACGCTTCAGCCGATCGCCTATAATCTCGGCGTGTCGGTGGGGTGGAAGCGGTTCGCCATCACCGGCGACCTCTCGAAGCTCGACCTGGCGGGTCAGCCGGGCAGCCGCGAATCGCTCGATCTGGGCGTCACCTATTCGGGCAAGCGTGCCTCCGCCCGGATCAAGGCCGCGACCGAACGGCCGCTGGAACAGACACCGCGCCTGATCGCCGCCGATCCGAATTATTCGATCGATGTCGGCGGTTCCTATTCGATCACCCGCAAGATCGATGTCACCGCAGGCGTGCGGTACAAGAGCGAGAAGGATCGCCTCCCGCAGCTCACCGATGACCGCCGCGACAGCCAGGCGGTCTATGTCGGAACCGCGATCCGCTTCTGATCCGGTGCCCAGGCGTCGATTCCCGCCCAGCCATAGACGCCTAGCGGCCTGAGCGCGCGCCAGCGGCGCTCGTCCATTCCCCCCAAGGCGATCACCGGTATTGGCAATCCGCGACTCATCAGCCCGAATCGGACCCGGCCCAGCGCGCGCGTGCCGGGATGGGAGCGCGTGGCATAGATGGGGGAAGCGAACAGCAGCTTCGCCCCCGCGCGCACCGCCGCAACCGCCTCACGCCGCGAATGGACCGGAGCGGTGAGCGCGCCTGCCCGGCGTTCGTGCCGCCCGTCGGCGCCGCGACCCGGCACGCTTCCTGCGACGACGAGCGTCAGTCGCTTGCGCCGCGCGATCCGGACCACCCGGTCGAACAGCGCGCGCCGATCCGCGCTGGGCGTCGCATAATGGCGGAACACCACGCCCGAACCCCGGGGCAGCGCTTCCAGCGCATTCCAAAGCGCGTCGCCCAACCGCTCGTCGGTCATCAACCATCGGCGGGGCAGCGGCGCGTTGCGGGGGTGGCGGGGCGGCATCGCCCCTCCTATAGCGTCGCACATGCCGTCCGACACCGCGCAATCCCGCCTCGCCGATATCCATGCCCGAATCGACCGTGCCGCCAGAATGGCGGGACGCGAGCCTGGCGATGTCGCGCTGATCGCCATTTCAAAAACGCACGAAGCCGATTCGATCCGCCCGCTGATCGACGCGGGCCAGCGGCTGTTCGGCGAGAATCGGGTACAGGAAGCGGCGGCGAAATGGCCGGAGCTTCGCGCCGAATATCCGGATATCCGCCTGCATCTGGTGGGTCAGCTCCAGTCGAACAAGGCGCGCGAGGCGGTGGATCTGTTCGACGCGATCCATTCGGTCGATCGCCCTTCGCTGATTGCGGCGCTGGCAAAAGCGATGGCCGAGAGCGGGCGTCGGCCGGACTGCTTCATCCAGGTCAATATCGGCGACGAGCCGCAAAAGGGCGGCGTGGCCGTGATGGAGCTTCCCGCACTGCTGGACGCGGCACGTGCCGCGGGCCTTCCCGTCGTGGGCCTGATGGCGGTCCCGCCGATCGGGGTTGATTCGGCGCCTTACTTCGCATTGTTGGCAAAGCTGGCGCGAGAGGCTGGTCTATCGGAACTGAGCATCGGCATGTCCGACGATTTCGAGACGGCGGTGACACTGGGCGCCACCCATGTCCGTGTTGGCACCGCGCTCTTCGGGACTCGCGCATGAGCATTTCCATCCGGTTCGACGCGCTGATCTTCGACTTTGACGGTGTGCTTCTCGAAAGCGAGTATGAGGGCAACCGCCATATCGCGGAGTATCTGACCGCGATCGGGCATCCGACTTCGCCGGAAGACTCGATGGCCAATTTCATGGGGCTGGCGGGGCGCGAGTTCATCGATGCGATCGAGACCTGGATCGGGCGGAGCCTTCCGGAGGATTTTCACGGCGCACGCGAGACGGAGAATCGCCGGGCGCTGGCCGAGGGCGTGGCGGAGGTGGAGGGGGCAATCCGTTTCGTTCGCGCGCTCCCGGAAGCGTTGCCGCGCGCGATCGCGTCGTCGAGCAACAGCCACTGGATCGCGACGCATCTCGACCATCTCGGCATTCGCGATGCCTTTGACGGGCGGATCTTCAGTGGGCGGGAGCATGTTGCACGGGGCAAGCCTGCGCCCGACATCTATCTCCATGCCGCTGCGCAACTTGGGGTGCCGATCGAACGCTGTGCAATCCTCGAAGATTCGCCCGTCGGCGCGACCGGCGCGGTCGCATCGGGCGCGCATGTCCTCGGCCTGTGCGCGGGCAATCATTGCGGACCGGATCACGGCGCACGGCTCCGCGCCCTTGGCGTCCGGGATATCGCGCACGACTTCGCCGAAGTCGCGCGACTGCTGGCTTAGGCCGTTCCGCCGACGATCAGCCCGTCCAGCAAAAGCGTCGGCTGGCCCACCCCAGCGGGAACCGACTGGCCGCCCTTGCCGCACATGCCGATGCCCTCGTCGAGCGCGAAATCGTTACCGATGCCGATCACTCTGGTCAGGCAGGTCGGCCCGTCACCGATCAGCGTCGCGCCCTTGATCGGGGCGCCCAGCTTGCCGTCCTCGATCTTGTACGCCTCGGTGCAGGAGAAGACGAATTTGCCCGAGACGATATCGACCTGACCGCCGCCGAACGACTTGGCGAAGATGCCCTTCTTCACCCGGCTCATCAGTTCGGCGGGATCGTCCGTGCCGCCCTTCATGAAGGTGTTGGTCATGCGCGGCATCGGTGCGTGCTGAAACGATTCGCGACGGCCGTTGCCGGTGGGCTCGACGCCCATCAGCCGCGCATTCATGCGATCCTGCATATAGCCGCGCAGGATGCCGTCCTCGATCAGCACCGTCTCGCGTGTCGACGTGCCTTCGTCGTCGATCGACAGCGATCCGCGGCGGTCGGTGATCGACCCGTCATCGACCACGGTGACTCCGGGCGCGGCGACGCGCTCGCCGATGCGGCCGGAAAAGGCGCTGGTACCCTTGCGGTTGAAGTCGCCTTCCAGGCCATGGCCGATCGCCTCGTGCAGCAGGATGCCGGGCCAGCCCGGACCGAGCAGCACGGTCATCTCGCCCGCGGGCGCGTCGACCGCGTCGAGATTGACCAAAGCCTGCGACAGCGCCTCGTCGATCGCCCGGTTCCAGACTTCGGGCTGAAACAGTCGGTCATAGAGGGCGCGGCCGCCGGTGCCGAAACTGCCGGTCTCGCGCCGCCCGTTTGACTCGACCACGATCGAGACGTTGAGCCGGACCAGTGGGCGGATGTCGGTGGCGATGAAGCCGTCCGGGCGGACGATCTCGACCACGCACCATGACCCGAGCAGGCTTGCGGAGACCTGCACCACGCGCGGATCGCGGGCACGCGCGGCGGCGTCGATCGTCTGGCAGAGATTCACCTTGTCGGCGAACGGGACCAGGCCGAGCGGGTCGGCGTCGGTGTAGAGGTGGCGGTTGGTGCGCGGCGGCGGAGCGGCTTTCGGCCCGGTCGCGGGATCGATCAGCGCCATCGTCTCGCCCGCACGCAGGATCGCCGCTTCGCTGATCTCATTGGCATGGGCAAAGGCGGTGGCCTCGCCGCTGACCCCGCGCAGGCCGAAGCCCGAATCGGTGTTGTAGGACGCGGTCTTCAGCCGCCCGTCGTCGAAGCCGAACGATTCTGACTTGCGATACTGGAGGTAGAGCTCGCCATCCTCGGCCTTGCCCAGGATCGATGCGGTCAGGCGTTGCGCGGCGTCGGCATCGAAACCGTTGCGGTAGAGAAAGCCTCGGGGATCTGAATACATCCGCCGAATATAGGGGCCTTAGAGGCTGGCGCCAGACGCGATATCGGGCAACGCGCTCTGGTCCGCCCCATCGGCCGGGCCGCCGATCAGTACGAAGCGGCGGTCGCAATAGCCGCAATCGACATAGCCATGCTCGTCGATCTGCAGGAACACGCGCGGATGGCCGAGCGCGGCGGGGATGCCCGCATGGGCGCCGTCACAGACGACGCGGGCATGGGTGACGCGGGTGACTTCGGGCGGCGCGATCATGGACCTGCGGTTAGCAAAGCGCCGGAGGGGCGGCAATGGCTTGTTGGGGCTTGTTGGATGCGGATTCGCTTGCCAATCGGCGCGCCCCGTCCCACTTCCGCGGCATGAGCGACGCGGCGATCGAGATCGAGGGCCTTTCCAAGGTCTATTCCGGGGGCAAGCAGGCGCTGGATGCGGTGAGTTTCGCCGTGCCGCGCGGGCAGATTTTCGGGCTGTTGGGACCCAATGGCGCGGGCAAGTCGACGCTGATCAACATTCTGGCCGGCCTGGTCAACAAGACCGGCGGGATGGCGCGCGTCTGGGGCTTCGACATCGATGCCCAGCCGCGCAACGCCAAGCGGGCGATCGGCATCGTCAACCAGGAGATCCTGTTCGACCCCTTTTTCACCCCGTTCGAGACGCTGGAGATCCAGGCCGGGCTGTACGGCGTGGCCAAGGGCGCGCGCCGCACGATGGAATTGCTGCGCGCGGTGCATCTGGAGGACAAGGCCAACGCCTATTCGCGCACGCTGTCGGGCGGCATGAAGCGCCGACTGATGGTGGCGAAGGCGATGGTGCATTCGCCGCCGGTGCTGGTGCTCGACGAGCCGACCGCTGGGGTAGACATCGAGTTGCGCCAGCAGCTCTGGGCCTATGTCCGCGATCTCAACGACAAGGGCGTCACGGTGGTGCTGACCACCCATTATCTCGAAGAGGCCGAGGAATTGTGCGATCGCATCGCGATCATCAACCAGGGCAGGCTGATCGCCAACGAACCGACCCGCGAGCTGGTCGGCAAGACCCAGGAAAAGGCGGTCGAGGTGGTCGTCGACCGGGATATCGGTACCGTTCCAGAAAATGCCTGTTTCCAGAAGATCGAGGCGAAGGGCGAGCGGACTTTGGTCATCACCTATCGCAAGGATCGCGCGAATGCGGGCGAGGTGCTGGGCGCGGTGCAGGCGGCGGGGTTCGGCATCGTTGACGTCAGCACGCGCGAGGCGGATCTGGAGGACGTGTTCCTGAGCCTGACGCGGGCGGCCAATGCGGCGTGACCCGCGCCGTCGGCGCGCGGAAGTTGACACTGACTCTACACTATCGCCGCCGTTTCGCGGGACCCGGAGGGCGGGTGGCGCAAAGGCCCGCGCGGCGAGGGTGTCCGGATTTCGCATCGGACCATTCAGATATGCCGAATCGGGGTCTGTAGGAAAGCGGATTCGTTCGTCTGTCGCGCGGGGAGTGCGAACGGCGCGTCGTGCTAAACTGAACGCTCTACATCCCTTTGCCCTGAGCTTGTCGAAGGGCCGTAGTCGCGCCTTCGTGGGCGCAAGTACGGTGCTTCGACAAGCTCAGCACAAACGGAAATGTGGGTCAGATACGCGCGATAGCCTAGCGGCGATGCGCGTCGAAGAAGCGCCACATGACGTCATTGTCCGCGGTCCAGACATGGCCGCCGCCGCGCAGGATATGGGACACCACCTCGGCGCCCGCGCGGCATTGCGTGTGAAGACGTTCGTAGAGATTGGCGGCGAGGTCGCGGCGCAGCGGCCCCGCGCGGCAGCCGTTGAGCGCGGCCCAGCGCGTTTCCGCTGCTTCCATCGTATATTGCCAGTATCCCGCGCCGCCGCCCTGCACCGGATTGGTGCCGTCGGCGTCGCCGGCAAAGCTGATCACCGGCATCGGGCGGCTGGGGGTGCACGTCGCCGGATCGGGGCGGGTCGGGTCGCTCGCCAGCGGGTTGCCCGCGCGCAGGCCGACCACCGGGGCGATGGCGGCGAAGCGGTCGGACGCGACGCAACCCAGCCATGACGTCATCCGTCCGCCGCCCGAAAGGCCGGTGGCATAGACCCGGGTACGGTCGGCGCAGCCCTGTTCCGCGAGCCAGTCGATCGCGGTCTTGAGAAAGGCGACATCGTCGGCATCGCCCGGTCCGGGGATCTTGCCGGTGACGGTGGGGACGCCGGGAATGTTCCAGACGAAGCCCCGCTCGACCGGGATGCCGGCATCGGGCGCGGCGACGAGGAAGCCGTGGCGGTCGCTGCTCGCTTCCAGCTTTGACTGAGCCAGGATCGCGGCGCCATCGCCACCGCTGCCGTGGAGGGCGAAGACCAGCGGGAGGTGGCCCGGTCTCGCGCGCGCGGGGACGTGGAGCAGCATGGAGCGCCCGGTGTCGCCGACCGTCACCCGTGCCGTGGTGCCCGGTGCGACCGGGCAGCTTGGGGCCGCCAGCGCGGGAGTGATCGCTGCGAGCAATGCGGCGGCGGCGAGGATCAGGCGCAAGCTATCTCTCCAACGACGGGCAATTCAGCCCATAAGCAAGCTGGTCACCCCGGCCTTGTGCCGGGGCCCACGGTACCCAGATCCGGGACTGGAACCTCTTGTCTCGCGCTTGCCGCGCGGTGGACCCCGGCACAAGGCCGGGGTGACAATAAGAGGTAAGGGCGCGGCAACCACCCTTTGTTTGATTTCGCCGCGCTTTGTCGCATAGCGGCTGCCCGCCATCGGTGCGCGAAGGAACGAGTTTGGTTCACGATCCCCATCAATCCGACGTCCTGGTCATCGGCTCCGGCGCCGCCGGGCTGACCGCCGCGCTCAATCTGGCGGAGCGGTTCAGGGTGACCGTGCTGGCCAAGGGCGGGCTGGACGAGGGGTCGACCGCCTGGGCGCAGGGCGGGATCGCGGCGGTGCTGGAGCCGGGCGATACGTTCGAGAGCCATATCGAGGACACGATGGTCGCGGGCGCTGGCCTGAACGACCGTGCGACCGTGGAATTGGTGGTCGAAAACGCCCCTGCAGCGATTGCGCGGCTGGTGGAACTGGGCGTGCCGTTCAACATGGACGGCCCCGAAGGCAATCGGGCGCTGCACCTGACGCGCGAGGGCGGGCATAGCGCGCGGCGCATCGTTCATGTCGATGATGCGACCGGCTGGGCGGTGCAGGAGGCGCTGATCCGCGCCGCGCGCGCCAATCCCAACATCACCCTCGTCCCCGACATGGTCGCAATCGACCTTGCGACCGGGCGCAACGAGCTGCGCTATTCGGGCGCGGGCAGGGTTTGGGGCGTCTATGCGGTCAACCGCGCCACCGGGCGGGTCGAGCTGTTCACCGCCAATGCCACGGTGCTGGCGACCGGCGGGGCGGGGCGCACCTACCTCTTCTCCACCGCGCCCAAGGGGGCGACGGGGGACGGCATCGCGATGGCGTGGCGCGCGGGATGTCGCATCTCGAACATGGAGATGATGCAGTTCCACCCAACCTGCCTCTACAATCTCGACGTCAAGAATTTCCTGATTACCGAAGCGGTGCGCGGTGAAGGCGGGCGGCTGATCAATCCGCAGACCGGCAAACGCTTCATGAGCTATTATGATGCCGAACGGATGGAACTGGCGCCGCGCGACGTGGTCGCCCGCGCGATCGATGCCGAGATCAAGCGCGATGGCCTCGATTATGTCCATCTCGACATCAGCCATATGCCGCCCGAATTCGTGAAGGGGCATTTCCCCAACATCTACGACAAGCTGATCGGCCTGGGCATCGACATGACGACGGGGCCGATCCCCGTGGTGCCCGCGCAGCATTATACCTGTGGCGGGATCGTCGTCGACCTGGACGGGCGCACCGACCTGCCGGGGCTCTATGCCGCAGGCGAATGTACCGAAAGCGGGCTGCACGGCGCCAATCGCCTCGCCAGCAACTCGCTGCTCGAATGTTTCGTGTTCGGCGAGGCGGCGGCGCGCCATATCGCGGCCAACTGGGACGATCTGCCGCCGCCGCCGCCGATCCGGCCATGGGACGAGAGCCGCGTTACCGATTCGGACGAAGAGGTGGTCATCAAGCAGAACTGGACCGAGATCCGCCGCTTCATGTGGAATTATGTCGGCATCGTTCGGACGACCAAGCGGCTCGAGCGGGCCGCCCACCGGATCAAGATGCTGAACGAGGAGGTCGCGGATTATTACGGCCATTTCCGCGTGACGCCCGACCTGATCGAGCTGCGCAACCTGCTCCAGTCGGCCGAACTCATCGTCCGCTCCGCGCTGAACCGGCATGAGAGCCGCGGGCTTCATTACACGCTCGATTATCCGGAAACCGCTCCGGAGGCGCGCGATACTGTATTGGTTCCCTGAATTTTTGGATGAATCTTCACGCTTTGCCGTCATAATCCCCGGATTCGTCGCAGATGGTGTCGCGGACTCTTGAGCCGAAGCGCTGCGACGCCGCATGATCGCTTTGGGCAAGGGGCGTGGTATCGTGTTGGGGATGCAGGAGTTTACGATTCTTCAGCGGGCATTGACGTTGGCCGGCCTTGCGCCTGCGCTGTTGATCGGCGCGGGGGTGCATCGTGACGACCTTCCCGAAAATCTGACGCCGCCCAGCTATCGCGTGTCGATGCCGATCCCGGCCGCGCCGCAGCCCGCACCCGTCTTTCCCGCTCCCGCCGCGCTGACCGCGACGATCGCGTCGCTGGCGAAGGAATTTGGCGGGGTGGTCGGCATCTCGGTCCGCAGCCTCGACTGGGGATGGCAGGTCGATGCCAATGGCCAGCGCCCGATGCCGCAGCAGAGCGTGAGCAAATTATGGGTCGCGATGACCGTGCTCGACGCGCGCGACAAGGGCAGGTTGACGCTGGACGATCCGGTGACGGTGACGCGCGACAATCTGACCCTGTTCCATCAGCCGATCGCATCGCTGGTGGTGAAGAACGGCGTCTATCGCACCACCGTGCGCGAATTGCTGCTCCGCGCGATGCAGTCGAGCGACAATACGGCCAATGACCGCCTCCTGACCCTGGTCGGCGGGCCACAGGCGGTCCGCGCCTTCATCGCCGAAAAGGGGCTGGGCGCGATCCGATTCGGCCCGGGCGAGCGGTTGTTGCAGGCGGGGACTGCGGGCTTGGCGTGGAAGCCCGAATATTCGATCGGCCACGCCTTTTATCAGGCGCGTGCCGCGTTGCCGGTCACCGTGCGGCGCGCATCGTTCGACGCCTATATCGCCGATCCGCCCGATGGCGCCTCGTCCTCGGCGATCGCGCTGGCACTGGCGCGGCTCAAGGCCGGTGAGTTGCTGTCGCCCGCGTCGAGCAATTTTCTGATCAACGTAATGCAGGGCGCACGCACCGGTCGCGCACGGATCAAGGGCGCCACCCCGCCCGACTGGAAATGGGGCCACAAGACCGGCACCGGCCAGGATCTGGGTGCACGCACCGCCGGCTTCAACGATGTCGGCGTCCTGACCGCCCCCGATGGCAAGGCCTATTCGATTGCGGTGATGATCGGGGATACGTCACGACCGGTGCGCGAACGCCAAGAACTGATGCAGGCGGTGGTTACTTCGGTCGTGGCCAACCACCGCTGAGCGCCGCGCGTTTAGCCTGGAATACTCTACAGGCCCTTGCCTTGATGGAACGTCCGGAGGACCTTCCACCCGGTCATTGTCGAAGGGCGGTGCCCCGTCGTCACTGAGCGCGGGATCCGTGCTTCGACAAGCTCAGCACAAACGGCGCAATGAGTTGGGTTCCACGCGCGATGCTCTAAACACGGCCCCTGCGCCGTGAATCTGCGCATGTCGGCATTTTTATGCATCGCGCGATGTAAACCAACAATTTTGTCGTCGCGATTCGCCGGATCGGATAGATTGCCCGCGTCCTGTCATCATTGGGAGCGAGTCGATGGCCACCAAGACCGACCTTGCCGCACAGACGAATGAGAGCGAAAATCCTTCGTTGATCGTTGTCGAAGGCGAAGCCGAGGTCTCCCCGACTGTTTCGGCAAGTTCCGATGTCAAATTGAATTTCGTCAATCACTCGAACGACATTAATAATTCGGATGTCGTCATTTTCAGCCGGAACGTCAGCACCGATTTCGACGAAATCGCGATCGCCTGGACGGTGATCCGCAATTGTGGGCAGGGGTGGAGCCACCCTTTCGTCTATCCGATGACATCCCAACTCGGCTGTAGCGATGCGTGGGGCAATCATTCGCCGTCGCTTACCGCCTGTCCGGGCCAGCGTTTCGCGATGACGCTCGACGCTTCCGGCGCGCAGCTCAAGCTTCAGGGGGCTGCGAACGCGCCTGCGGAGATCGAACTGCTCAACGCGCTGCCGCAGGGCGCGGTCAATGCGGGCGTCTACAAGGATGGCCGGTTGTTCGCGCTCCAATCGGGCATCGTGCCGCAGCAAAAGGCGGTGTTCGAATTCAAGCCGACGATCTGGATCGGCGTCGTCTCCCAAGTCGTGGAGGGGCAGGTGATGAACAGCGCCATCCTGTCGGACATCAATACGGAGATTTCGCTGCTCGGCATCGCGAGCGCCGATATCGTGATGACCGGCGGCGGCGCGGGGCCAACCGCACAACCGTTCCAGTTCACGCTCGCCAACATCGTCATGGCCTGAGCAAGCCTTTCGGGGCGATCCGCAAGACAGCGCCTTGGGGCTTTGTTCAACGGGACGGCTCGGCTATCTCCGCGCGATGCCCCATCTCTATCTTGTCGACGGCTCGAGCTTTATCTTTCGCGCCTATCATGTGCTTCCCAAGCTGACGAACAAGCATGGGGAGCCCGCGGGCGCGGTCTATGGCTATGTGTCGATGCTGTGGAAGCTGGCCGACGATCTGCACAAGGCGGATGGGCCGACGCACCTTGCGGTGATCCTCGACAAGAGCGAGCATACGTTCCGCAACGAGCTGTACGACCAGTATAAGGCGCACCGCCCGCCCGCGCCCGAGGATCTGGTGCCGCAATTCCCGATGATCCGCGACGCCACCCGCGCGTTCAGCCTGCCCTGTATCGAGGAGCTGGGCTGGGAGGCGGACGACCTGATCGCCAGCTATGCCAAGGCGGCGCTGGCGCAGGGATGGCAGGTGACGATCGTCAGTTCCGACAAGGATCTGATGCAGCTGCTGACCGAACCGGGCATCGACATGCTCGACACGATGAAGGACCGGCGCATGGGTCCCGATACGGTGGTCGAGAAATTCGGGGTCGGGCCGGACAAATTGGGCGAGGTGCTGGCGCTGATGGGCGACAGCGTCGACAATGTCCCGGGTGTGCCGGGGGTGGGGCCGAAGACTGCGGCCAAGCTGATTCTGGAGCATGGCGATGTCGAGGCAGTGCTGGCCGCCGCGCCAATGATGAAGCCGGGCAAGCTGCGCGACAATCTGATCGAACATGCCGATATGGCGCGGCTGTCGCGCAAGCTGGTCGAACTCGCCTGCGACGTGCCGCTGCCCGACCCGCTCGATTCGATGGAGCTGAACGGGATTCCGGAGGCGCCGCTGCGCGCATTTCTGGAGCATCACGGGTTCAAGTCGCTGCTCGCCCGGCTGGGACAGGTGGCGGATGCGCCGGTCGAACGCGTCGAGGTTCCCGGGCTGGAGCCCGATCCGCCCTGCGACCATGATGCCTATGAGACCGTAACCGACGAAGCGGCGCTGGATCGCTGGATCACGGTCGCGCGGCACCAGGGCTGGGTGGCGATTGATACCGAGACGACCGGCACCGATGCGCATCGCGCCGAGCTGGTCGGGGTCAGCATGGCGCTGCACCCCAACCTCGCCTGTTACATCCCCGTCGCGCATGGCGGGACCGACATGTTCGCCGAAAAACCGGTGCAGCTCGACCGCGCCACCGTGATCGCGAAGCTCAAGCCGCTGCTCGAGGACCCCTCGGTGCTCAAGATCGGCCACAACCTCAAATATGATCTGATCATTCTGGGGCGGCTGGGAATCGACGTCGCGCCCTATGACGACACGATCGTGATGAGCTTCGATCTCGATGCCGGGCTGCACGGCCATGGCATGGACGAGCTGGCGGCGACGCATCTGTCGCACAGCTGCATCGCGTACAAGGATGTGACCGGGAGCGGGAAGAAGCAGATCGGGTTCGCCGAAGTCGATCTGAAGGCGGCGACCCGCTACGCCGCCGAGGATGCCGACGTCACGCTGCGGCTGTGGCGGCGGCTGAGGCCGCGGCTTGCCTATGAAGGCGCGACGCGGGTCTATGAGATGGTGGACCGGCCGCTGGTCGCGGTGATCGCCGGGATGGAGCGCGCGGGGATCAAGGTCGATGCCACCGTACTTGCCCGTCTGTCGGATGAATTTTCGAAGCAGATTGCGAGCCTGGAGGCGGAGATTCACGGCATCGCCGGGTTCAAATTCACCATCGGCAGCCCGAAGCAATTGGGCGATGTGCTGTTCGACAAGATGGGGATCAAGGGCGGGCGCAAGGGCAAGAGCGGCGTCTATTCGACCGACGTCAACGAGCTGGAGCGGATCGCGGCGGACAAGGATTCGCCGGGACGCGAGATGGTGGTGAAGGTGCTCGACTGGCGGCAGCTTTCAAAGCTCAAATCCACCTATACCGACGCGCTTCAGGCGCAGATCAACCCGGAGACGGGGCGGGTGCATACCAGCTACAGCCTCACCGGCGCGCAGACCGGGCGGCTGTCGTCGACCGACCCGAACCTCCAGAACATCCCGATCCGTACCGAGACGGGGCGCCAGATCCGCGATGCATTCGTCGCCGAGCCGGGCAATGTCATCCTGTCCGCCGACTATTCGCAGATCGAACTGCGCCTCGCCGCGCATATCGCCGACGTGCCCGCTCTGCGGGAAGCGTTCGAGGCGGGGGAGGACATCCACAACCGCACCGCGACCGAACTGTTCGGCGAGGTCAATCGCGACACGCGCGGACGGGCGAAGACGATCAACTTCGCGATCCTCTATGGCATCTCGCGTTGGGGACTGGCGGGCCGGCTCGACGTGACGCCCGACGAGGCACAGGCGATGATCGACCGCTATTTCGAACGCTTCCCGGGGATCAGCCGCTATATCGCCGACACGCTGACCAGCGCCAAGGAAACGGGCTACACGACCACATTGTTCGGACGGAAGACACATTTTCCGCGGATCAAGGCGCCCAACCAGAATGAGCGTGCGGGCAGCGAGCGTGCGGCGATCAACGCGCCGATCCAGGGCACCAGCGCCGACATTATCAAGCGCGCGATGATCCGCATGGGCCCCGCGCTGGCCGACGCCGGCCTGCATGACGTCAGGATGCTGCTGCAGGTGCATGACGAACTGGTGTTCGAACTGCCCCAGGGCGATGTCGAGGCTGCGTCGGCGGTGATCCGCCGGGTGATGGAAACCGCAGCGCAACCGGCGGTGACGCTCACGGTGCCGCTGGGGGTCGAAATCGGCGTCGGGCCGAGCTGGGGCGCGGCGCATTGACCGCGGTCGAAGCCAGCTTCGCACCGCTGATCGACCTGTATATTCCGCTGCTGCTGGGCGCGGGCGTCCTGATCCTGATGGTCGCCTGGTTGCCGCTGCTGCTCGAAAAGGCGCCCTTGTCGCTGCCGATCATCTGTGTCGGGGTTGGGGCGCTGCTGTTCTCGTTCGACCGGTTCGCCCCATTTGCGCTGCACCCGATCGAGGGGCCGTTTCTGGTCGAAAAGGCCGCCGAACTGATCGTTATCGTCTCGCTGATGGGGGCGGGGCTGAAGATCGACCGCGCGCTCAACTGGAAGAATTGGCGGCTGTGCGTGCGACTGCTCGCCATCGCGATGCCGCTGACGATCCTGGCGCTGACCTTTCTGGGTCAGGCGGTGCTGGGCGTAGGCCTCGCGACGGCGCTGCTGCTCGCCGCCTCGCTCGCACCGACCGATCCGGTTCTGGCGTCCGATGTCCAGATCGAAGCGCCCGAATCGGACAGCGATGACGAGGCGCGGTTCGCGCTGACCTCCGAAGCCGGACTCAACGACGCGCTGGCCTTTCCCTTCGTGCATCTCGCGATCGCGGTGGCGGCCGGAGGCTGGGCGGTGTCGACTCTCGCCGCATGGGCGCTGGATGCGGTCGTGGTCCGCATGACGGTGGGGCTGGCGCTGGGCTGGGCGGGCGGCTGGGCGCTCGGCAAGATCATCTATCGCCTGCCCGGCGACACCCAGCTGTCGCGCACCGGCGACGGATTCGTCGCGCTGGGCGCCACGCTCGCCATCTATGCGGTGACCGAGATTGCCCATGGCTACGGGTTTCTCGCCGTGTTCGTCGCGGGGCTGATGCTGCGCCGGGCTGCGCGCGACAACGACTTCAACGCGCGGATGCACGATTTTGCCGACGAGACCGAACGGCTGCTGATGATGGCGCTGCTGGTCATGTTCGGCGGTATGCTGACCGCTGGCGGGCTGTTCTCGATGATCGGCTGGGCGGAGCTGGGCTTTGCGCTGGTCGCGCTCTTTGTCGTGCGGCCGCTGGCGGGGTGGATCGCACTTGCCGGATGCCGCCTCTCGCCCTTCGAACGGCCGGTGATCGCTTTCTTCGGCATTCGCGGGCTGGGATCGGTCTTTTATTTCGCCTACGGGATCAATCATGGCCAGTTTGAGGAGCCAGTGCGCCTGTGGGGGGCGCTCGGCGTGGTGATCCTGATCTCGATCCTGTTCCACGGGATCACCGCCACCCCGGCGATGCGGCTGGTCGAGCGCGGGCGGGTGAAGGCCGCGTGAAGCAGAATGACGATCTGAACGCGCTCGCCAAGGGCGGGCGGACCAATATCCTCGGCTTTGCGCTGCGGCTGGCTGCACGGCTGCCCTTCCTGTTCATCGCCGGGCGCCTCTATGGCGCCGATACGGTCGGCCGGTTCGCGCTTGCGATCGTGGTGGTCGAACTGGCGGCGCTGCTTGCCACGCTTGGTCTCAAGCGGGGGCTGGCGCAGGCACTTGCCTCGACCGATCGGCCCCATGCGCATGTCGTGTGGGACGGGATGGTGGTTGCCTTCATCGTTTCGATGATGGCCAGCGCAATCCTGTTCGTCTTTCCCGAGCTGATGTTCCCCAACAGCGGCACCACCGGACTCGACCGCTATCTGGCGGTGATCGTGTTCGCGATCGCCTGGTCGGACGTCAGCCTCGCAGCGCTTGCCTATCGCCACAATGTGAAGGCGACCGTCACGGCGCGCGCGATCGTCGAGCCGTGGACGATCAGCATCGCCGCCTGGGGACTCTATTATGTCTCGGCCCGTGACGGACTCATCATGGCCTATGTGCTGTCGATGGCGGCGGCGCTGGTGGCGAGCCTGATCCCCTTCATCCGCAGCTATGGCCTGCCGCATGGCTGGTCGCCGCGGGTGACGCCATTGCTTCAATTGGCCCGACGCAACGTGCCGCTGGCGGGCGCGGACGCGATCGAATGGGGGACGCGCAATATCGACCGCTTCATCCTGGGGCTGCTGTTTCCGCCGGCGATCGTCGGCATCTATTATATGGCGCAACAGGTCGCCTCGCTCCCGCAAAAGCTCAAGACCAGCTTCGACCCGATCCTGGGGCCGGTGATCGCGCGCAACCTGGCCGCCGGCAATCGCGTCGCGATCGCGCATCAGGTCAAGCAGGTCGGCTTCTGGATCATCACCGCGCAGGCGGCGCTGCTGCTGATGGGCGGCATCCCGGCGGAGGGGGTGATGGGCGTGGTCGGGCCGCAATTCGTCGCGGGCGCGGGGGCGCTCTGCTTCCTGCTCGCGGCGGAGGTTCTGGCGTCACCCGGCGCGGTGGCGGAGGCGGGGCTGGTCTATATGGCGCGGCACCGCAACCTGATGGTGTCGATCCTGCTGCTCGGATTCCAGGCGGCGCTGAGCTTTGCGCTGGTGTTCCAGATGCGCGCGCTCGGGTGGAGCGTGAACGTGCAGGCGGCGGGACCGGCGGTCGCGCTGGCGCTGACGCTCGCGCTCGGCTCGACGATCAAATGCTGGATGCTGTCGCGCCTGACCAAGGCGTCGGTGTTCAGCCTGCGCCCCGGCTTCGTCGCGGCGATCCTGGTCGCGGGACTGGTCGGATGGGGGTTCACCCGGCTGCCGCACGAGCTGGAGTGGCTGGAACTGTCGGTCGGCGTTCCGGCGATCTTCCTCGTCTATTTCGCCGTGATCGGCAAATGGGCGTTCGGGCCGGAAGACCGCCAGCTGTTCAAGAAGATGCCGAAGAGCGAACCGACGCTGCCGGACGAGAAGGTTTGAGTCCCAACTCCCGTTTGCCCTGAGCCTGTCGAAGGGCCGATCCTGACCTGAAGATCCGGGAGCCGCGCTTCGACAAGCTCAGCGCAAGCGGCTGGCTGGGCGTCCCAATCAATGCCGGAAGTGGCGCATTCCGGTGAAGACCATCGCCAGGCCCGCATCGTCGGCGGCAGCGATGACTTCTTCGTCGCGGATCGAGCCGCCGGGCTGGATCACCGCGGTGGCGCCTGCCTCGACCGCTGCGAGCAGCCCGTCGGCGAAGGGGAAGAAGGCGTCGGACGCGACTGCGCTGCCGATGGTGCGCGGCTCGGCCCAGCCGGCCTTTTCAGCGGCGTCCTTGGCTTTCCATGCGGCAATCCGGGCGGATTCGAGGCGGTTCATCTGGCCCGCGCCGACACCGGCGGTGCTGCCGTCCTTGGCATAGACGATCGCGTTCGACTTGACGTGCTTGGCTACGGTCCAGGCGAACAGGCAGTCGGCCAGCTCCTGCCCGGTCGGCGCGCGCTGGGTCACCACCTTGAGCGCGTCCTGCGTCACCCGCCCGCTGTCGCGCGACTGGACGAGCGCGCCGCCGGCGATCGTCTTGAGCATCAGCCCGGGACGCGCGGGGTTGGGCAATTCGCCGCAGATCAGCAGGCGGAGGTTCTTCTTGGTCGCGAAGATCGCCTTCGCTTCGTCGCTGGCGCCGGGGGCGACGACAACTTCGGTGAAGATATCGGTGATCGCCTGTGCGGTGTCGGCGTCGAGCGGGCGGTTGAGCGCGATGATCCCGCCGAAGGCCGAGACCGAATCGCAGGCGAGCGCGGCCTTGTACGCATCGACCAACGTCTCGGCGGTGGCGACGCCGCACGGATTGGCGTGCTTGACGATCACCACGGTCGGCGGGCCGTCGCGGAATTCGCTGACCAGTTCGAGCGCGGCGTCGGCGTCGTTATAGTTGTTGTAGGAGAGTTCCTTGCCCTGCAGCTGCTCGGCCTGGGCGATGCCCGGCGCGGCGGGACCGGTGGGCAGATAGAGTGCGGCGGACTGGTGCGGGTTCTCGCCATAGCGCAGCTCCTCGCCGCGCTTGAACACCAGCGGCAGCGTTTCGGGGAAGCGCTCGCCCTGGTCGGCAAAGGCGAACCAGCTGGCGATGGTCGAATCATATTGGGCGGTCAGGGCATAGGCCTTGGCAGCGAAGCGCTTGCGGTCGTCTAGGGTGGTTTCGCCCTTGGCGACGATCGCGTAATCGACCGGATCGGTGACGATCGCCACATAGGCGTGGTTCTTCGCCGCCGAGCGGACCATCGACGGGCCGCCAATATCGATATTCTCGATGATCTCATCGCGGTCGGCGCCCTTGGCGACGGTCTGGGCGAAGGGGTAGAGGTTGACGACGACCAGATCGATCATGCCGATCGCGTGTTCGCTAGCGGAGGCCATATGCCCCGCATCGTCGCGCACCGCGAGCAGGCCGCCATGGACCACCGGGTGCAGCGTCTTGACGCGGCCGTCCATCATCTCCGGAAAGCCGGTGAGGTCGGAGATGTCGCGCACATCCAGCCCCGCGTCGCGCAATGCCTTGGCAGTTCCGCCGGTCGAGACGAGTTCGACGCCCTTGGCGGCAAGCGCTTGGCCAAGTTCGACGATGCCGGTCTTGTCCGAGACCGAGAGGAGCGCGCGGCGAATGGGGATGCTGGTCATGGCGGCGGGCTTTACCGCTCGGGGCTAGCGCTGCAAGCCCCGAGTTTCGACACCGGCCCGCTCTCCTTGCAGGCTAACGCGCGCGGTGGAACAGCCAGGAGACGCTCCCGCCGCCGACGGGGGCCTCTCCGGTCAGGACGATCTGTTGCGTTTCACGTGGAATGCCCTTGCCGTCGATCCAGACGCTTTCCTCGATCGCCAGCGATGCGCCGCGCGCGCGGAACTGCCAGACCGCGCCGGAGCGGGTGCGCAGCAAAGCGCCCGAATGATCCGCAGTCGGCGATGCCTCCACGCCGGGGTGAAGGTGGAAGCGGATCGCGAAGGGAACGTCGCCGGTCTTGCCGCCGCGCTTGGCGGCAGGGAGCAGGCTGTCCTCGCCGCGCACGTCGCGTCCGTCGGTGCCGAGCGCGACGGTGCGGCGGTGAATCACGCCGTGGCGGCGGGCATAGCCGTCGTGCGCGGCATCGATGCGGCTCGCCGTCTCGGTCTCGGTGCGGCTCAGCTCCATCTCGACCACGCCACGGCCCAATGTGCCGTCGGGGTGGATTGCGGTGGAGTTGCTGTCGCGCACGATCAGCGTCGAGTGGGCGGCGGTGGTGCGAAGCCCCTCGGTCAATGCCGCGGGCAGGCGCAGGTCCGCGCCGCGCGCGCCGCCGCAACTTACCACGATCCGCTCCGGCCCGTCGGAAAATTCGATGGCGAGGGTGGAGGCGCAGCCGCCCGCCATTACCCGCGCGATTGGCGGCGGGGCGGCGTCCATGATGACGACGGTGCGCTGTTGCGCGAGCCGCTGATAGCCCCATTCATGCGCCTGGCGCAGCGGGCGGACGCGCGCTCCGGTCGCCTCGATCGTCTGGTCGATCACGTCGCCGGACAGCGGGATGCCGCCCTGCCAGCTCGCCAGTCCGCGATCGCCATGACAGACGCCGAGCAGCGCGGCCACCATCCGGTCCAGCGTTTCGACCACGAAGTGGGGCGTGTCGAGTCGCCGTGCGGCATAGGTTTCGCGCAGCAGCGTCAGCAGCTGGATCGCGTCGAGCAGCGCCAGCGGCGAGCGGCCGGTGATGCCGCCGTCGCGGCTGATCGCGCTGGCGAGCGCGCGGGCGAGCCCCGCTTCGCCGAATGCGCGGCGCGGATCGCCGCCGGGGATCATCAACCCGGCGGTCAGCACGCCGCACCAGGCGGCAATGCGGGGCGCACCCACCGGCGCGCGATCCGCCGCCCGGTCGAGATGGCGCGCACCCCGGGCGAGGGCGTGGAGGACGGTTGAGCGATAGACGAGGTCCGTGCTCGACAGGATCAGCGGTGCGTGGGCGGTCCAGAACTGGATGCGTCGCCCCCACAGGTCCGCGCGCCAGGCGGGATCGGCGACGCGCCCCGCATGTGCGCCCAGCCATTTGCGCATCAGCGCCTCGGCCCGGGGCGCCGCTTGCTGGCGGGTGGCGACGGTCGACAGGTCGCGCAGCCAGGAGAAACCATGGAAATAGTCGGCAAAGGGGGCCGACCAGTCGGGCTTGGCCGGGTTGAGCGTCACCACGTCATGGCTTTCGCCGTGAAACATCAGCCGCCCTTCGAGCAACGCATTGCCGCGCGCGGGATCGCCCATGAACGGATCGTCGGTAACCGCGATCAGCTTAAGCGGATGGCGGCCACGGAGCCGCAGCGAATGGATCGGAGTGCGCCAGCTCATCCGAAAGAGGCGATCGGAGATGCGGTCCGCGAGCGAGAGGCCACGATCGCCACCGATCCGGATCAGGCGCTTGCCATGCGCGATCCCGTCAGCGCCCAGCCCGTCGGCGGCATCGTCATCGCCGCCCCCGCTCACCCGGCTCTCAACGCCTGGATATTGTCGGCATAGGCCGATGGTCCGCCCTTGAACGCCGCGGTCCCGGCGACCAGCGCGTCGGCCCCGGCAGCGATGACGCGCGCCGCATTGGTGCGATCGACGCCGCCATCCACCTCGAGATCGATCGAGCGACCGCTGGTGTCGATCCGCGCGCGCAGGGCGGAAATCTTGGCAAGCTGGCTTTCGATGAACTTCTGTCCGCCGAAGCCGGGGTTGACGCTCATCACCAGGATCAGGTCGACCAGATCCATCACGTGATCGACGACATCGACCGGGGTCGCGGGATTGAGCACCACGCCCGCGCGCTTGCCCAATGCCTTGATCGTCTGGAGCGTGCGGTGGAGGTGCGGGCCGCTTTCGGGATGGACCGACAGGCAGTCGGCGCCGGCCTCGGCAAAGGCTTCGAGCATCGGATCGACCGGGGCGATCATCAGATGGACGTCGAACGGCTTGGCGCTGTGCGGGCGCAGCGCCTTGATCACCGCCGGGCCGATGGTGATGTTGGGCACGAAATGGCCGTCCATCACATCGATATGGATCCAGTCGGCGCCCGCCGCGTCGATCGCGCGCACTTCCTCCCCCAATTTGGCGAAATCGGCGGACAGGATGGACGGGGCAATGCGCACGGGGTTCATCTCTGTCCCTTTATCACCTCATGAATCGCCCGCAACACGCATCAGGCGCACCATGAAAAAGCCGTCCAGCCCGCCTTGTTCCGCCAGCATACCCGGCAGGGTGCGCAGCCAGCCGCGTGGGTGGGCGACCAGCCCCTCGGGCAGCTCGTCGGGCAGCACCGGGTCGATCGCAAACTCCGGGTGGTCGGTCAGGAACCGCTCGATCTGCGCCTCTCCCTCCTCCGGTTCGAGCGAGCAGGTGGCGAAGACGAACAGCCCGCCAGGCCGCACCCAGCGCGCGGCGCGGGGGAGAAGCTGGCCCTGTAGCTCGGCCATTTCGGCGATCAGGCGGGGTCGGACGCGGTGGAGAACGTCGGGATGGCGGCGGAAGATACCGGTGGCGCTGCACGGTGCGTCGAGCAGCACGGCATCGGCCTCGAAGTCCGGCGCCCATTTCAGCAGGTCGGCGGCGATGACGGTGGCGGAGAGGCCGGTGCGTTCGAGATTCTCATGAAGTCGCGCCAGACGACTTTCGGAGGCATCGACTGCGGTGACATCCCATCCGGCGGCGGCCAGCTGGAGCGTCTTTCCGCCCGGCGCCGCGCACAGGTCGAGCGCGCGGCCGCTCCCGCTTCCGTTTCTGGCACCGATCAGCCGGGCCGGAAGCGAGGCGGCGATGTCCTGTACCCACCATTCGCCCTCGGCAAAGCCTTCGCGCTCGGGGATGCTGGTGCCCGCGGCAATACGGACATGACCGGGGAGCAGGCTTTCGCCCGCGACCGGGGTTGCGCCGCGCAGGGTCAGATCAAGCGGGGGCGGGGCAGCAATGGCGGCGCAGGCGGCGTCGGCGACACGCTCGCCCCAATTGCCCGCGATCCGGGCATAGACGGCGCCGGGGAGCGCTGGCGGATCGGTCAGCACCGCATTCTGGCGCATCAACGTGCCGAACACGCCATGGACCAACTTGCGCGGGCCGCCATCGACCAGCGGCAGCGCGGTCGAGATCGCGGCGTGCGGCGGGGTACCGAGCCGCAACGCCTGGACCAGCGCGATGCGCAGCACGAAGCGCGCCTTGGCATCGTCGGGCAGGCGGTTGCGCGTCGCGCTGTCGATCAGGTCGTCGAGGTCGGCGAGGCGGCGGAGCACTTCGGCGGCGATGGCATGGGCAAGGCCGCGATCGGACGGGGCGAGTCCCTGGGTCGAACCGTCGAGCGCCTGTTCGATGGCGAGACCGCGGCGCAGGACTGCGTCGAGCAGTCGCAAGGCGGCGCGGCGTGCAGGGGTGCCGGGGGGATCGGACGGGGTGCGGTGGTTGGAAGGCCGGGGCATCAGCCGCCCCTACGCCGATTATGGCGAGGGTTCACCCCCAAAGCAGCATGGCGAGCGGCATGCAGACAGCAGCGAACAGGCCAAACCAGAGCGCGATGCCGATCCAGAGCGCCAGCCAGTCGCTTCGGCGCGGGCGCGCACGGACGCCACGCGGCACCATCCGGAGCGACGAAGGGATACGAACGCGGCCCAGAGTCACCGCGCCGATCGCGCGGCGTCCGACCCCATGAAAGAAACGCGCGGTGCTTCCCGAGAATATTCCGGCGACGACGACATCGACGACGAAGCCACCGGCGTGCTGGACCACCGCACCGACGACCTCACCGACCGCTTCACCGATCGCGTCGTCAATCATCCACGCCCGTGGGGATCGAGTGCGCTGCCGCGACGCGGTGCGGGTCGAACACCGAGCGCCGAAGGGCGTTTGCCCGGCTCGGGCGCGGCGAAGGCGTCCAGCGGCGCGCTCGCGCCCATCGCCAGCGCCATTTCCTCCAGCGCGGCGATGCGGTTGCCGGTGTCGGGATGGGTCGAGAACAGGCTGTCGTCGCCGCGCGACAGGCCGGGGACGATATAGAGCTGCGCCGCCGCCGGGTTGCGCTGGGCGACCGGATTGGGGACCGCCGCCGCGCCGCGCGCGAGCTTGGCGAGCGCTGAGGCGAGCGCGCGGGGGTTGCCGGAGATTTCGGCGCCGCCCTTGTCCGCGCCATATTCGCGGGTGCGGCTGATCGCCATCTGGACGATCATCGCGGCAAAGGGCGCGACGATCACCGCGAGGATGGTCGCCAGCATCGCGCCGCGATTGTCCCCGCCGCCGCGGAAGAACAGGCCGAAATTGGCGAGCATCGAGATCGCGCCCGCGATCGTCGCGACCATCGTCATGATGAGCGTGTCGCGATTGCGGACATGCGCGAGTTCGTGCGCCATCACGCCTGCAATCTCGTCGCGGTTGAGCAGGTTGAGCAGACCGGTTGTCGCGGCGACGGCCGCATTTTCCGGATTGCGGCCGGTGGCGAAGGCGTTGGGGTGCGGCGAATCGATGATATAGACCTTCGGCATCGGCAGCTGCGCGCGCTGGGCCAGCCCGGCGACGAGGCCGTGGAATTCGGGGGCGCTGGCCGCATCGACCTCGCGCGCGCCGTGCATCTTCAGGACGATCTTGTCGGCGTTCCAATAGGTGAAGAGATTCATCCCCACCGCGAACAACAACGCCAGGATCATCCCGCCGCGTCCGCCGATGGTAAAGCCCAGGGCCATGAACAAAGCGGTCAGCGCCGCCAGCAGCATCGTCGTCTTGAAACCGTTCACTTGTATGCGCTCCTTTGCGCCCCCAATGTGGGATCGATCGCCATTTGCTTCAATCGAGGATCGCATGGGCAAGCGCCCCCCGCACCTGAAACCGCCCGCCTATCTTTCCAAGAGCTCGCCTTTGCCCAAACCGGGCGCGGGGACGAAGGCGGAGACCGACCCGCTGGGCGCCGATCCGACCCGCTATGGCGACTGGGAGCGCAAGGGCATCGCCGTCGATTTCTGAAACGCTGGCGGAACGAAAGCGGAGCCAGCGCGTCGAGCGGCGATGACTCCCCGCGCCCGCACCCTGATCACCCGGATCGCCATCGGCATTGGCGCGACATTACTGGTCCTGATCCTGCTGCTGGCGATGATGCCCTGGGGGATGTTCAAGGGCCGCGCCGAGCGCGCGCTGGCGGAGCGGTTCGATGCACCGGTGACGATCGGATCGATCGAGCGGACCGGCTGGTTCTCGTTCAACCCGATGCTGGATGTTCGCGACCTTCGCATTGCCCAGCCGAGATGGGCCGGGGACGGCGCGATGGTGCAGGTCGACCATGTCGCGGTGCGGCTGCCGGTGCTGCCGATCCTGATCGGGCGCGTGCGCCCGGAGCCGTTGGCGGCGACCAATGGCCGACTGGTGCTGATCCGCGCAAAGGACGGGCGCAAGAACTGGGACCGGCGCCCCGAACGGCGCAGCGGTGGGGGTGGCGGACTCGATTCGCTCATGGTGCGCAACCTGACGCTCGACTATCGCGATGCGCTCAAGGACCGGCGCGCCGTGCTGCGGGTCGATTCGGACGATCGTGGTTTCCGCGCATCGGGGCGCGGGAGGCTGGCCGACGAGCCGATCGAGATCGCCATCCGCGGTGCGCCGATTGCGGGTAGCGCGCGCTGGCCCTTCGGTGCGGCGCTGATCGGCACGCGCACGCGCATCGTGGCGCAGGGGTCGACGGCATCGCCGCTCGATACGCGCGACATGGCGTTCGACCTGCGCGCGCGCGGCAACGATCTGCTCGACATCGATCGCGTGATCGAGGCGGGACTGTTCGGGACGCAGCCGGTGGCCGTGGCTGGGCGCGTCTCGCGCAAGAATGATGTGTGGCGGATCGAGCGGCTGTCGGGAACGATCGGTCGCTCGCGCCTGTCGAGCGCGGTAGCGACCGTCGACAAGGGAACCGAGCGGACGAAGATCGACGGTACGCTGCGGCTGGCCGTGCTCGATTTCGAGGATCTGGCGAACGATCGTGGCCGCGCCATCGCCGCTGCAAAGCGCGCTGAAGCAGGACCCCGCATCGTTCCGGCGACGCGGATCGATCTGAGCAATCTGGACGATGTCGATGGTGTGCTGAAGGTGAAGGTCGATCGGCTCGTCTCGCGATATGAGGAGCCGTTTCGCAAGATTTCGGCGACCCTGACGCTGGACCAGGCGCGGCTGACCGTCGATCCGTTCGAAGTTGGCATGGTGCGCGGCGTGCTGGGCGGGCGCGTGGTGGTCGATCAGCGGGGCGGTGCAGCGGAACCGACGCTCAACCTGGACCTGACGCTCGACGGCACGACCATCGGCACGCTTGCCGGGGGCGGCGAGATCGATGCGACGCTGCGCGGCATGGCGAAGCTGACCGGGACGGGAGAAACCGTGCGTCAGGCGGTCGGGCGTTCGACCGGGCAGGTTGCGCTGGTGTCGGGACCCGGGCGAATCCCGTCGAAGCTCGCATCGTTCCTGGGGCTGGATGTCGGGCGCGGCGTGTTTGCGGATGAGGATGCGGTGGCGTCGCTGCGCTGTCTGATCGTGCGGATGGACGTGAAGGACGGAACGGCGCAGATGAACCCCTTGCTGGTCGATACCTCGCGCTCGCAATCGCGCTTTTCGGGGACGATCGACCTTGCGACCGAAAGCCTCGCCCTCAGCATGATGGGATCGCCCAAGAAGGACAGCATCCTGCGCCTGACCAAGCCGGTGCCGATCCGCGGGACGATCAAGGGACCCGAGCCGCGCGTGCCGGGAGAGAAGACCAATGTCGGCGGTGTGCTCAAAATGATCGGCGATGCGATTGCAGGCGACCGCCCGCCGCTGGCGACCGATGCGGACTGCAAGGGGCTGGCGGCGCGGGCGATGGGTTAGGGTCGTTTTCAGTTAGGCGGCACCTAAAGCGCGTCGCGTATCTTCAGTACGGTGTTCCAGTTGCGTGCGGTGGTGACGGGGTCGCGTGTTGCCTTGCCCAGCGGCGCGTGCAGCGTTGAGCGCGCCTGCCCCTCGGGGAAGTCGATATAGAGTTCGCGGTCAATCGCCCGCGCGCGTTCGGGGCCGTCATGGTCGGTCATCAACGCGTCGACGGCGTCGGCATCGACGGGCTTGCGATGAAAGGTGACGACGAGAAAGCTGGGGCGGTCGCGCGCCGCCTCCGTAAACGGGTTGGCGGCGACGAGGGCGGCCATGTCTTCGGGGGTGCGCACGAAGATTTCGGATTTCAGGCCGGTCGCCTGGGCGAGCGCGTCGTGGATTTGAGATTCGAGCAAATCCGCTTTGGCATCGGGGGCGGTGAAGACCACATTACCCGACGCGAGCAGGGTCCTGACGTCGGTAAAGCCGAGCCCTTCGACAACCGCTTTCAACTCGACGGACTTGAGCTGACGCTTGCCTAGATTGATTCCCCGCAGCATGGCGGCCCATCTCACCGCGCTTCCTCCCGCATGGGGCGCGCGAGCAGGGCATCGACGACGGTCCGAACCGGCGTGCCGTCGAGCAGGGCGCAGACCGCCTCGGTCACCGGCATTTCGACGCCGACGGCGCGGGCCGCCTCGCGCAGCACCGGGGCGGTGGCTGCACCTTCCGCCACCGTGCGGCGGTCGGCGAGCAGCTCGGACGCGGCCTTGCCCTGGCCGAGCCCGACGCCCAGCGAGAAGTTGCGCGAATTGGTCGAGGAACAGGTCAGGACGAGGTCGCCAAGGCCGGAGAGGCCCGCCAGCGTCTCGGGCCGGCCTCCGCGCGCGACGCCGAACCGCGTCATCTCGGCAAAGCCGCGTGCGATCAGCGCGGCGCGGGCGTTGAGGCCGAGCCCGGCGCCCTCGACCACGCCACAGGCAATGGCGAGGACGTTTTTGACGGCGCCACCAATCTCCGCGCCCGCGACATCGGACGAGCCATAGGTACGGAAGGTCGCGCTGCCGAGGCGATCGGCGAGCGCGTCGCGCAGCGCCTCGTCCTCGCACGCCAGCGTGACGGCGGTGGGCAGGCCCTTCGCTACCTCATGCGCGAAGGTGGGGCCGGACAGGACCGCCACCGGGGCATCGGGGTGCAGTTCGCGCGCGACTTCGGCGACGAGCTTCTGCGTCCCCGCCTCGATCCCCTTGGCGCACAGGACCAGCGGGCGGTTGCCGGCGGGGAGTTGCGACAGGACCGCGCGCAGGAACTGGGCGGGAACGACGACGAGCAGCGCGTCGCAATCGGACAGGTCGGCAAGGTCGCTGGTGGCGCGGATCGCGGGGGACAGCGGGACGCCGGGCAGGAAGCTGCTGTTTTCATGGCGAGTGTTGACCGACGTCACGACGTCATCCTCACGCGCCCACAGCGTGACGGGCTGGTCGCCCCGTGCCGCCACCTGCGCCAGCGCGGTGCCCCATGCGCCGCCTCCCAGCACCCCGATCTTCATGCCTTCACCCCCGCTCCACGTACCTTTTCCGCATCCGGATCGAGCGGCCAGCGCGGACGCGCGGGCAGATCGAGCGGATCGGTGAGGCCGAGCGCGAACCGCTCGACCCCGGCCCAGGCGATCATGGCCGCATTGTCGGTGCAGAGCCAGAGCGGCGGCGCAATGAACGGCAGGCCATGGTCGGCGGCGAGCGTGGTGAGCGCGGCGCGGACGGCGGTGTTGGCCGCGACCCCCCCAGCGACGACCAGGGCAGTTGCCTCCGGCGCCTTGGCGAGCGCGATGCGGGTGCGATCGGCGAGGCAATCGACCACCGCCTGCTGGAACGAGGCGGCGAGATCCTCGGGCGCGAACTTGCCCACCTTGCGCGCGACGTCGCTCTTGAGGCCGGCGAAGGAGAAATGCGGCTCCCCCGATCCGACCAGGGGGCGCGGCAGCGGGATGGCATGGGGGTTACCGAGCGCCGCGGTGCGTTCGACCGCCGGGCCGCCGGGAAAGCCGAGGCCGAGCAATTTTGCGGTCTTGTCGAACGCCTCGCCCGCGGCATCGTCGATCGTGGTGGCGAGGCGGCGATAGCGGCCGATCCCCTCGACCAGCAGCAGCTGGCAATGCCCGCCCGAGACGAGGAGGAGTAGATAGGGGAAGGCGAGGTCCGGTTCGGACAGCCGCGGGGAGAGGGCGTGGCCCTCGAGATGGTTGACCGCGACCAGCGGCTTGTTCGCGGCGTGCGCCAGTGCCTTGCCGGTGACGAGGCCCACCATCACGCCGCCGATCAGCCCGGGACCGGCGGTGGCCGCGATGGCATCGACATCGGCAAGCGTGACCTGCGCCTCTTGCAGCGCGGCTTCGATCAGCGGCCCCAGCGCCTCGACATGGGCGCGTGCGGCGATTTCGGGGACGACGCCGCCGAACGGGCGATGCGCCTCATCCTGCCGTGCGAGGCGGTGGGAGAGGATGCGGCGGTCGTCCGTCACCAGCGCGGCGGCGGTTTCGTCACAACTCGATTCGAGGCCGAGGATCAGCATCGCGCCGATCTAGGGATTCATCCTCAGCTTGTCGAAGCCTGTGCGAGGATGGAGGCCACCCTGGCCTCCGACTCGGCGTGCAGCGCCCAGAAGTCGCGGACCGGGTCGCCCGCGAGCAGCCCCTGAAGCACGGCGAGGTGGGAATGCCAGCCGCCGCCGAAATTGGCCATCGGGCCGGGGCCGGTGATGCCGCTGTGGGTCAGGACGAGGCGGGTCTTGTCCGCACCCTCGGCGAACAGCTCGAACCGGGCGGTGCCCTGCTTCCCCTCGTCCCAGCTGATCGCGAAGACATGGGGCGGGTCATATTCGACCACCCGCTCGCGCCCGACCGCGCCTTTCCACTTGGCATATTTCTCGGGATAGGGGACGGGGTCGGCGGAGAGATTGTCATGGTCGAATACCAGTTCGACCTCTTCGCCCGCGCGCGCATCGGTGCCGCCCGAGAACCAGCGGCGGCGCAGATCGGCCTCGGTCAGATAGCGCCACACCGTTTCGGGCGGCGCGTCGAGAACGCGTTCGATGCGCAGCGTGTCGGGGGCGAGGATTTCGAGTGCGGTCATGATGGGCCTCCGTCAGGCGAGATTGAGCTGCCAGGCCACGCCGAAGCGATCGCTGACCCAGGCGAAGTTGCGGCTCCACCCGTAATTTCCGGGCGGCATCAGAACGCCGCCTTCCTCCGACAAGGTCGCGAACAGGCGGTCGAACCCGGCTTCGTCGTCGCAGTCGAGGAAGAAGGACCAGGAGGGAGTGAAGTCGAAGCCGTGCGCGATGAAGCTGTCGTGCACCATCACGGCCTGCCCGGCGATGATGACATGGGCGCGGATGATCGTACCGTCGGGGCCGGGGCCGTCGGGGCCGAAGCGCTCGACCGACTCGATGCGGCTGTCCGGGATGTGTTTGACATAGAAATCGAGCGCGGCCTGCGCCTTGCCGTGCTGGAACATCAGGAACGGGGTGGCCCGGGTCATTCGGCGTCTCCTTTCGCGTCGCGGAGCAGGGTTTCGAGCGAATCGAGCCGGGCGTTCCAGAAGCCCGCCCATTGCTGGAGCCACTGGTTGGCTTCGGCCAGCGGGGCGGCATTGAGCGTGCAGCGATGGGTGCGGCCGTCGCGGCGGCGGGTGACGAGGCCGGCGCGCTCGAGCACCTGGACGTGTTTCGATGCACCCGCGAGCGACATCGCATAGGGCTGGGCCAGCTCGCCGATACTCTTCTCGCCGCGCGCGAGGCTGGCGAGGATCCCGCGCCGGGTGGGATCGGCGAGCGCGTGGAAGGTCATGTCGAGTCGTTCAACCATTTGGTTGAATTACTCGGCGCCCACGGAACTGTCAACCGATCGGTTTAACTTCGTGCAAGCACCGCATCGGCGACGAAAGGGTTGGTGCGGCGTTCCTGCCCGAAATTGCTCGGCTGGCCATGGCCGGGGACGAAGACGGTTTCGTCGCCGAGCGGCCAGAGCTTGCCGGTGATCGCGTCGAGCAGATCCTGATGATTGCCCATCGGGAAATCGGTGCGACCGATCGATCCCTGGAAGATCACGTCGCCGACGATGGCGAGCTGGCTGGTGGGGTGGTGGAACACGACATGGCCGGGGGTGTGGCCCGGACAGTGATAGACGTCGAGCGTCAGGTCGCCGATGGTGACGGTGTCGCCATCGACCAGCCAGCGGTCGGGCTCGAACGGCTTGCCATCGATGCCGTAATTGCGTCCGTCATCGTCGAGTCGGCTGATCCAGAAGCGGTCGGCCTCGTGCGGCCCTTCGATCGGGACGCCCAGCTCTGCCGCAAGTTTCCCGGCCTGACCGCAATGGTCGATATGGCCGTGCGTAATCAGCAGTTTCTCGATCGTGACGCCATGCTGCTGCGCGGCCGCCTTCAGCCGGTCGAGATCGCCGCCCGGATCGGTGAAGGCACCGCGCATCGTGCGGGTGCACCACAGCAGGGTCGAATTCTGCTGAAGCGGGGTGACGGGCACGATGGCGGCGCGCAGCGGGGGCGTGGACATGGCCCGGAGATAGGCCGGGCGGGCTCCAGCGGCAACAGAGGCTTGCGGGCGGGCGCTTCGCCCTGCATGGCCGATGCGATGCGTGCCGACGCCCCTTTCGTGCTGCTCGACGATGCCCGGCCCGGGGGAGTCGCCGCGCGCCTGTACACCGCGCCGCTGCGGGTGGTCGCGGCGCACACGCCGGAGGATGTAGCTCCCGCATTGGCCGAACTGGAGACGGCGAGTCGAGACGGACTCTATGCGGCGGGACATCTCGCTTATGAGGCGGGCCATGCGCTGGAACCGCGCCTGGCGCCGCTGGCGGGCCGCGGCGACGGGCCGCTGCTGTGGTTCGGAGTGTTCGAGGGCTGTCGCGAGATCGCGGCGGGGGACGTGGCGTCGCTGCTCCCTGATCCGGCGGGTGCCTGGGTCGGGCGGCCGGAGCCGCAGATTTCGCGCGGGGAGTATGACGCCGCCTTTGCCCGGGTGCATGACTGGATCGAGGCGGGGGATATCTATCAGGCCAATCTCAGCTTTCGCGCGGCGGTGCGGCTGATCGGCGATCCGCTGGCCGCCTATGCCGCGATCCGCGCGCGGGCGGCGGCGGGCTATGGCGGGATCGTCTGGACCGGGAGCGACTGGCTGCTCTCCTTTTCGCCCGAACTCTTCTTTGCGCTGCGCGACCGCAAGCTGATCGCCCGGCCGATGAAGGGGACGACTCCGCGTGGTGCGACTCCGGAGGAGGATGAAGCAGCGCGGACGGCGCTGGCGGCTGACGCCAAGCAGCGCGCGGAAAACCTGATGATCGTCGATCTGATGCGCAACGACCTGACCCGCATCGCCGCGCCGGGCAGCGTCGCGGTGCCCGAATTGTTCAAGGTCGAAACCTATCCGACGCTGCACACGATGGTGTCGACCGTGTCGGCGACGCTGGCGCGCGATATCGGCCCGGCCGCCGCGCTTTCGGCGATCTTCCCCTGCGGATCGGTGACCGGCGCGCCCAAGATCCGGGCGATGGAGGTGATCGCGGCGGTCGAGCCCGACGCGCGTGGCGCCTATACCGGATCGATCGGACGGATCGATCCTTCGGGGGACGCCGCATTCAACGTGGCGATCCGCACGCTGCATCTGCGCGACGGGGAGCAAGAGGCGACGATCGGGCTGGGATCGGGCGTGGTCGCCGATTCGCGCGCGGGCGAGGAATGGGACGAGTGCCTGGCCAAGGGGGCATTCCTGACGCGGGGCCAGCGCCGCGTCGATCTGATCGAGACGATGGCGTTCGACCCGGCGCACGGCATCGCGCTGCTCGACCGGCATCTGGAGCGGATGAAGGCGAGCGCGGACGTGTTCGGTATCGCGTTCGATCGCCATGGCGTGCGCAATGAGCTTCAGGCCGCGACCTTCCGGCTGCGCGCGCCCGCGCGGGTGCGGCTGTTGCTGTCGGCCGAGGGGCGCATCGCGATCGGCACCGCGCCGTTGCCCGAGGCTCCTGCCGGACCGGTCACCGTCGCATTGGCGCGCCGCCAAGTCGCGCCGCGCGACTTCCGTCTGGCGCACAAGACCAGCGACCGCCGCCCCTGGCCCCGGATCGCGGGGGCGTTCGAAACGCTTTATGTCGATGACAAGGGCTATCTGACCGAGGGCAGCTTCACCTCGATCTTCGTGCCGCGCGCCGATGGTGTGTTGCGCACGCCGCCGCTGACGCGAGGGTTGCTACCTGGGATATTGCGGGCGGAGTTGCTGGCCACGGATCGCGCGGTCGAAGCCGACCTGCGGCCCGAAGACCTCGAGCGCGGCTTCCTCATCGGCAATGCCGTTCGCGGCCTTGTTTCGGCTGTTACGGTTGCGGACCGGGCCATCGCCACTCTATAGCGCGCCCGATTTTCCCTTCAGAGAGGCGTTTTCCATGCAGACCTCCGCTGCGCTCAACCGCATCCAGCCCTCCGCCACGCTCGCGATGACGAGCCGTGTGCTGGAACTGAAGCGTGCCGGGGTCGATGTGATTGGCCTTGGTGCGGGCGAACCCGATTTCGACACGCCCGATTTCGTCAAGGACGCGGCGATCGAGGCGATCCGCAAGGGTGCGACCAAATATACCAATGTCGATGGTACCGCCGAGCTGAAGGCCGCCATCGTCGGCAAGTTCGCGCGCGAAAACGGCCTGACCTATGCGGAGAATCAGATCAGCGTGAATTCGGGCGGCAAGCACACGCTGTTCAACGCCTTCTGCGCCACGATCGACGCGGGGGACGAGGTGGTGATCCCGGCGCCCTATTGGGTCAGCTATCCCGATGTCGTCCAGTTCGCGGGCGGCAAGCCGGTGTTCGTCGCGGCGGGCGCCGACCAGAATTACAAGATCACGCCCGAGCAGCTCGACGCCGCGATCACCGCGAAGACCAAATGGGTGGTGCTCAACTCGCCGTCCAACCCGACCGGCGCGGCCTATAGCGCCGCCGAGCTCAAGGCGTTGGGTGCGGTGCTCGAACGGCACCCGCACGTGCTGATCTTCGCCGACGATATGTACGAGCATATCCTGTACGACGGATTCGAATTCGCAACGATCGCCCAGGTCTGTCCGACGCTGATCGACCGCACGCTGACCGCGAACGGCGTGTCGAAGGCCTATGCGATGACCGGCTGGCGCATCGGCTATGCCGGCGGGCCGCAATGGCTGATCAAGGCGATGGGCAAGCTGCAGTCGCAGTCGACATCGAACCCGTGCAGCGTTTCGCAGGCGGCATCGGTCGCGGCGCTGACCGGCGACCAGTCGTTCCTGAAGGACCGCGCCGCTGCGTTCCAGAAGCGTCGCGATCTCGTCGTTGACATGCTGAACGCGATCGATGGAATGAACTGCCCCCGCCCCGAAGGCGCCTTCTATGTCTATCCCGAGTTCAGCGCGCTGATCGGCAAGACCACGCCCAAGGGCGTGACGATCGACAGCGACGAGACGATGGTCGGCTATCTGCTCGATGACGCCAAGGTGGCGGCAGTGCACGGCGCAGCGTTCGGCTTCTCGCCCGCGCTGCGGATCAGCTATGCGACCAGCGAGGATGTGCTGACCGAAGCGTGCGGGCGCATCCAGGAGGCGTGCGCGGCGTTGCGCTAGAAAGACGGGTTCAGCTTGCACTGGAGAAACGAAACGGGCCAGAGCGCTTCGCTGAACGGCAGGATGAACCACTGGGCCAGCGCAGGTTCATCGACCGGAAGCTAATCTTTGCTTGGATTCGTCGCCGGGGACCCCATCTCCGCGCCAACCAATAAGGATTGACCTCATGTTTGCGGCCTTGAAATCGCAGTTCCTCCGCCGGTTTGTGGCAGGGTTTTCGCTGGGCGCGATCGGCATGGTCGCGCTCCATGCCGAACAGGTCGCGGCGACCCCGTTCTTCTGATGCTGCGCGCCTCCGCGCTCGGCCTTGCGGGCCTTGGGGCTTTCGCTTTTGCGGGAGCGGCGGGGCTGGTGCCGCCGGTGTTCGCAGGGAGCGGCGGGGACAAGGCGGTCGCCATTCCTGCCGCGACGATCGATGTGGCGCCCGCAACGGGCGATCAGGTCGCGGTGCTGGCGGGCGGCTGTTTCTGGGGCATGGAGGCGGTGTTCGAGCAGGTGAAGGGCGTGAAATCCGTCACCAGCGGCTATGCCGGGGGCACGCGCGCCACCGCCACCTATGCACAGGTGATGACCGACCGAACCGGCCATGCCGAGGCGATTCGGATGGTCTATGACCCGCGCGTGGTCAGCTATGCGACGCTGCTGCGCATCTATTTCTCGGTCGCGCATGATCCGACGCAGCTGAATCGGCAGGGACCGGACACCGGCCCGAGCTATCGCTCGGCGATCTTTCCGCAAAATCCGGGGCAGCAGCGGGTTGCGACCGCCTATATCGCGCAGCTGGGCAAGACCGGCGCCTGGCCGCAGCCGATCGTCACGAAAATCGAAGAGGGCGCCTTCTATCGCGCCGAAGCCGAGCATCAGGACTTCGCCCGGCGCAACCCCGCGCATCCCTATATCGTCCGCTGGGACAAGCCCAAGGTCGCGGCGTTCCGGGCGGCGTTCCCGAGCCTCGCCCGCTAGAGTCGTTTTCAGCAGAGCTGAATCGGCACCGGCCCGCTCCCCCACCCGGCCACCCACAAGGTATCTTCAATGGGTAGCCGGGTGGGGAGCGGGCCGGTGCCGCCTAACCGAAAACGACTCTAGGCGAGGCCGAGTTCGGCGAGCTTTCCCGCCAGTTCGGGCGGTAGTGACGCCATGTCGCCGGTCCCCAGATCGGCGGGCGCGTCGGTAGCTTCGAGATAGCGCCAGCCCTGATGCGCGCGCTTGGCCTGTGGGACCACCTGCACCAGGTCTGGATCGAGCAGGATCGCACAGCCCCCGCCCTCCGCCTCGCCGAACCCCAGGATCGGCGAGCGCGCGACAAGCTGGTGCTTGAGGATCCAGAACAGCGATCCCTGTCCCGCAATCTCTTCGTGCCGCTTGGGCAGATAGCGGGTGGTGAGCGCGACCGGCCCGTCCAGTCCGCGCAGCGCCAGCCGCTCGCGCAGATGCGCGACGCTGGGATTGCCGAACGCGACTTTGGTGAGATGGAGCGCCATCGCCGCGATCTGGGAGCGGCATGGCCCCGGGTCAAGCTACCAGCCGACGAGTCCGGACGCGACGGCAAGCCCCAGAAAGGCAAGGAAGCCCATCGAATCGGTCACCATGGTCACGAACACCGACGATGCTACCGCCGGGTCCTGATCCATCCGGTCGAACGCGACCGGGACCAGCACCCCGGCCAGCCCGGCGACAAGGATGTTGATGATCATCGCCGCTGCGATCACCCCGCCCAGCGCGGGATTGCCGAAGACGAGTCCCGCGCCCAGCCCCAGCAGTACGGCGATCGTCCCGCCATTGAGCAGCGCGACGAGGATTTCGCGCCGGATCATGCGTACCGTGTTCGACTGGGTCAGCTGATTGGTGGCGAGCGCGCGCACGACGATCGCCATCGTTTGTGTGCCAGCATTGCCGCCGACCGAGGCGACGATCGGCATCAGCACCGCGAGCGCCACCATCTGTTCGATCGCCCCGCCGAACAGCGCGATGATCGACGAGGCGATCAGAGCGGTGAACAGGTTCGCGATCAGCCAGCGGACCCGCGCGATATAGGTGTCGCGAATCGGCTCGTTGATGTCGCCATCGCCCGCGCCCGACAGCAGCAGCGCGTCCTCGCCGGCCTCCTCGGAGATGATATGGACGATGTCGTCGACGGTGATCACGCCGACCAGCCGCCCGCTATCGTCGGTCACCGCGGCGGAGATCAGCGCGTATTTCTGGAAGATCAGCGCGACTTCCTCCTGGTCCATATCGACCGGGATCAGCGTCTGTTCGCGCTTCATCACATCGGCGATCGACACCAGCCGCGGGGTGCGCAGGATCCAGGACAGCGCGCAGGTGCCGACCGGGTGATGCGCGGGGTCGACGACGAAGATTTCCCAGAAATCGGTCGCCAGCTGCTCCTCGCCGCGCAGATAGTCGAGCACGTCGCCGACGGTCCAATGTTCGGGCACCGCGATCAGCTCGCGCTGCATCAGGCGACCGGCGGATTCCTCGGGATAGGACAGCGCCTCCTCGATCGCGGCGCGATCGTCGGGGTCGAGCGCGCGAAGGACGGCACGCTGGTCGGCCTCCTCCATATCCTCGATGATCGCGACCGCGTCGTCGGTATCGAGCTCGGCGGCGATGTCGGCGAGTTCGTGTGGTTCGAGCGAATCGATCAGCGCATCGCGCACCCAGTCGTTCATCTCGGCGAGCACTTCGCCGTCGATGAGTCCCGAGATCGCGGCGGCGAGCGGCTGGCGCTGATCGGCGGGGGTCAGTTCGACCAGGTCCGCGATGTCGGCAGGGTGGAGCGGCTCGACCTTCTCGCGCACCGCCTCGACATCGCCGCTTTCGACAAGGTCGAGAATGGCGCGCACGAAATCGGGACTTAGCCGATCCTGCGCCTCGGGCGCGTGCGATTCGGGCGTTGCCACTGCGGTTTCGGTCTCGTCGGTCATCGAGCCTCCCCGGTTGCGCGCCCAGCCTCCCTCTAACGTGCTCGAATCCCGCTGCCAATCCGCCGCAGCGCGTGCGCGATTTGCAACCGGGGCCGTGCGGCCCTAGGGGACCGACAAAGTTGTTCTTCCGGAGTATGAGTTTCGATGTCCGATCTTCCGACCCGCCTCGTGATGACCCTCGACACGGGCGAGGTGCAGATTCGCCTGCGCCCCGATCTTGCGCCCAAGCATGTCGAGCGGATCGTCAAGCTCGCCGATAGCGGCTTTTACGATGGCGTGGTGTTTCACCGCGTGATCGACGGCTTCATGGCGCAGGGCGGCGATCCCACCGGTACGGGCATGAGCGGATCGAAGGAACCGAACCTGCCCGCGGAATTCAGCCGCGCGCCGCACCTGCGCGGCGTCTGTTCGATGGCGCGCACCAACGATCCCGACAGCGCCAACAGCCAGTTCTTCATCTGCCTGGACGACGCCACCTTCCTTGACGGCCAGTATACCGTGTGGGGCGAGGTGACCGAGGGCATGGAGAATGTCGACGCACTGCCCAAGGGCGAGCCCCCGCGTGAGCCGGGCAAGATCGTCACGGCGCGCAGCGAAGCTTAATTTTCGGCTTCGCCGAGCGGGTCGGTGCCGCAAGACACAAGCCCGGTTCACGCCGAGTTCAACGCCGAACCGTCAGAGGTTGGATATGTTTGGCACAACCATGACACTCCGACCGCTGGCGGCACTCGCCGCCATCACCCTTCCGCTCGCTCTGCCCGCCACCGCGCAGCAGGGGACGCTCGCGCAGGTCCAGCAGCACCTCCGGGCGACCCAGACCATGACCGCAGCGTTCAGCCAGACCGATCGCGCGGGCAAGACGCTCGACGGTGTGCTGACGCTCAAAAAGCCCGGCAAGGTCCGCTTTCAATATGAAAAGGGCGTCCCGTTGCTGATCGTCGGCGACGGCAGCGCCTTGTGGTTTATCGACTATTCCGTGCGACAGGTATCGCGCTGGCCGGTCAAGGATTCGCCGCTCGGCATCCTGCTCGATCCCGAGCGCAACGTCGCGCGCTATGCGAAGGTGCTGCCGACCGGCAATCCGGACGTGGTGAGCATCGAGGCGCATGATCCCAAGCGTCCCGAATTCGGCCGCATCACCATGGTGTTCGCGCGCAACGCTTCGGCGCCGGGCGGGCTGATGCTTCAGGGCTGGGTCGCGCTCGATTCGCAAAACAACCGCACCACCGTTCGCCTGTCGAACCAGAAGTTCAACGCGAAGATCAGCGACGGAGCGTTCCGCTGGAACGATCCGCGGAAAAAGGGCGGGCGCCGCTGACGCGCGCATTCATGCTGGCGACAGCTTTACCGCGCTAGACCGGTATTTGCGGATGGGGCTTCGGGATTTTTCCCCCTGTTGCCCGAAGGTGTACCCATCCTGCCTGCGTGACGAACGCCAGGTCGGCCCTCGCTCCATGCCCCCGGAGCGGGGGCCTTTGGCGTTTTGGTGCGCCGCGTTCGCGGCGGTTCGCGGTTCCAGCCCGCTCCCCCACCCGGCCACCCATAGGATACTGGCGTTGGGTGGCCGGGTGGGGGAGCGGGCTGGAACCGCAATCAGACAAATGTCTGGCTAGCGCCATCGGGCGATCGTCCCTAGATCACCCTCCCATGAAAATCGCCTCCTGGAACATCAATTCGGTCCGCTTCCGCATGGAGATTGTCGAGCAGTTCCTCCGCGAGGAAGCGCCCGATATCCTGTGCCTTCAGGAAACCAAGGTTGTCGATGGCGATTTCCCCCACGCACCGCTGCGCGCGCTAGGCTACGACCATATCGTCATCCATGGCCAGCGGATGCACCACGGCGTCGCGATCATCAGCCGCGTTCCGCTGGTCGAGGACGACCGGTTGGACTGGCAGGCCAATGGTGAGGCCCGGCATGTCGGCGTGCGGCTGCCGAACGGGGTGCGGCTCGAGAATGTCTATGTTCCCGCCGGTGGGGACGTGCCTGACCGCGAGACGAACCCCAAATTCGGCCAGAAGCTCGATTTCGTCGAGCGGATGACGCGCTGGTCGGAGGGGCTGGGCGACCTGCCCGTGATCCTGACCGGCGATTTCAACATCGCCCCGCTCGAATGCGATGTGTGGAGCCACAAGCAATTGCTCGGCGTGGTCAGCCACACCCCGGTCGAGGTTGATGCGCTGACGCGGATGCAGGCGGCAAACGACTGGGTCGATCTGGGGCGAACCTTCATCCCGGCGCCCGAACGTTGTTTCACCTGGTGGAGCTATCGCGCAAAGGACTGGGCGGCGTCGGATCGCGGACGGCGGCTCGACCATATGTGGGCGAGCGGCGATGTCGCGGCTCAGGCGACCGCGCATCGGGTGTGCGAGCCATGCCGCGGCTGGCTCAAACCATCGGACCATGTTCCGATCGTCACCGAGTTCGACTTTTGAGCGCCGCCACCCCCGCCGATCCCCGCGCCGCCGCGCGGGCGATCGACGCGATGCGCCGTGGCTGGCCGATCGCGATCCGGGGCGGGGAGGGCGCCCTGTCGCTGCTCGCGGTCGAGACCGCCGATGCCGAGCGACTTGCCGCGTTCGACCCGCACATCGCGGCACCCTTGTTGATCTCCGCCGGGCGCGCGGTGACGCTGAAGCTTACCAATCAGCGCGATGCCGCAGTGCCGGATGCGCCGGTGATGATCGCGCGCCGCCCCTGGCTCGATTTCGACACAGCGGTCGCGCTCGCCGATCCGCAGCTCGACCTGTCCACGCCGATGAAGGGCCCGTTCCGCGCGACCGCGGCGCTGGTGCCCGACGCCGCTGCGGCGGCGCTGCGCCTTGCACGGATTGCGGGGCTGCTGCCCGCCTTCTTCGTTCATCCCGAGGCGCCCGGGCGGCGGATCGCCGAGGCGATCACGCTCGCCGATATCGATTCCCATCAGGATCCGGCGCGGCTGCGCCTCGTCACCCGTGCGCGGCTGCCGGTGGCAGGAGCGGAGGATGCCGAGATTGTTGCCTTCCGCACGCCCGAATCACCCGACGAGCATCTGGCGCTGCTGATCGGCCAGCCCAATGGCGCACCGCCGCTGGTGCGGTTGCACAGCGAATGCCTCACCGGCGACGTGCTCGGCAGCCTGAAATGCGATTGCGGACCCCAGCTCCATGCCGCGATCCATGCCATTGCGGAAAATGGCTGGGGCATCCTGCTCTATCTGCGGCAGGAGGGGCGCGGGATCGGCCTGGTCAACAAACTGCGCGCCTATGCGTTGCAGGATCAGGGGTTCGATACGGTCGATGCCAATGTCCGGCTGGGTTTTGCGGTCGATGCGCGCGATTTCGGAGTTGCGGGACAGATGCTGCGCCAATTGGGGCAGCACCGGGTGCGGCTGCTGACCAACAATCCCGACAAGGTGGCCGGTCTGGCTGCGGCGGGCGTGAAGGTCGTGGAGCAGGTGCCGCATCGTCTGCCGCCCAATCCGCATAACGAACGCTATCTCGCCACCAAGCGCGACCGGACGGGGCATCAGCTCTGAAGGCTGCCTATTGCGCGGGCAGGCGATTCTTCAGCCTAAAAATTAGGCAGCCGTTCGCGCCTGCACAATTTTTTACCTTTCGGTAACGACCGCCTCGATGCGGATCGGCGGAATCACGCCGATTCCGACTCTGGCACGCCCCTTGCTGATTGGTCTCCGGGTCAAATGCGAAAGGGGGCGGAATGAAACTCGTCATCGCCATCATCAAGCCGTTCAAGCTCGATGACGTCCGGGAGGCACTCACCGAATTGGGTGTCGCGGGCATGACCGTGACCGAGGTCAAGGGGTTCGGGCGGCAGAAAGGCCAGACCGAAATCTACCGCGGCGCGGAATACAGCACCAACATGGTGCCGAAACTGAAAATCGAAGTGGTCTGTGCCTCCGATCTGGCCGGCCGGGTGGTCGAAGCGGTCCAGGCTGCGGCGAACACCGGCGCGATCGGCGACGGCAAGATTTTCGTGCTCGATGTCGGTCAGGCGGTGCGCATCCGCACCGGCGAGACCGATCAGACCGCGCTGTGAAGGGGGTAATGATGAAAACTGCTTTGAAGATTGCCGCCGGCGCGAGTGTCGCGCTGTTTGCGGCGATGCCCGCCTGGGCACAGGACGCGGCTGCCGCTGCGGCGCCGACGCCCGACAAGGGCGACACCGCCTGGATGATGACCGCCACCGTACTGGTCATGGCAATGATCGTTCCGGGCCTCGCGCTATTCTATGGCGGCCTGGTCCGCACCAAGAACATGGCATCCGTGCTGACGCAGGTGCTCGGCGTCGCGGCGTTCGCGATGCTCCTCTGGGTGATGTACGGCTATGCGCTGTCGTTCGGCGGGGACGCCAACCAGTTCATCTCGACCGGCAAATTCCTGCTCGCCGGGGTGACGGCCGATTCCAACGTCGCCACCTTCACCGATGGCGTGGTCATTCCCGAATTCGTGTTCATCGCGTTCCAGATGACCTTCTCCGCGATTACCGTCGCACTGGTCATCGGCGGCCTGGTCGAGCGCATGAAATTTTCGGGGCTGATGGTGTTCGCGCTGATCTGGCTCACCATCGTCTATTACCCGATCGCGCACATGGTCTGGTATCTGGGCGGCACCGATGCGGCGACCGGTCTGATCTTCGGCTGGGGCGCACTCGACTTTGCGGGCGGCACCGTGGTTCACATCAACGCGGGCGTTTCGGCGCTGGTCGGTGCGATCATCCTCGGCAAGCGGACCGGCTATCCGACCGAGCGTATGGCGCCGCACTCGCTGACCATGACGCTGATCGGTACCGGTCTGCTGTGGGTGGGCTGGTTCGGCTTCAACGCCGGTTCGGCGCTCGAAGCCAATGGCTCGGCGGGCCTTGCGCTCATCAACACCTTCGTCGCGACCGCCGCCGGGGTGCTGTTCTGGATGCTGACCGAGCGGGTTCTGGGTCACAAGCCGTCGCTGCTGGGCGCATGTTCGGGTGCGATCGCAGGTCTGGTCGCGGTAACCCCGGCGGCGGGCAATTCCGGTCCGTTCGGGGCGATCCTGCTCGGCGCGATTGCCGGTGTGATCTGCGCGATCTTCGTCGTTTCGATCAAGCCGAAGCTGAAGATCGATGAATCGCTCGACGCCTTCGGCATCCACGCGCTGGGCGGCATCATCGGGTCGATCCTGACGGCCGTGACGATGCTTCCGGCCCTGGGTGGGCCGGGCGCTGCGGACTATGAACTGGGCGCGCAATTGTGGATCCAGATCAAGTCGGTTGGTGTGGCCATCATCTGGGCCGGTGTCGGCTCGGCGATCGCCTTCACCATCGCCAAGGCACTGACCGGCCTGCGCGTCAGCCCCGAAGTCGAGCAGGAAGGCCTCGACCTCGGCGAGCATGGCGAGCGCGCCTACAACTACTGACAAGATCGGGCCGCACCCCGTGCGGTGCGGCCCCACAGGGGTTCCTCCTGCGGACAACTGGGTCGGTGCGAAAGCGCCGACCCTTTTTTTATGCGAGGTCAGCCTTGACGAAGTTCGCGCAACGCTCGCCGATCATGATGCTCGGCGCATTGGTATTGCCGCCGATCAGGCGCGGCATGATCGAGGCGTCGGCCACGTACAGCCCCTCGACCCCGCGCACGCGCAGGCGCGGGTCGCACACCGCGCCGTCGTCCGATCCCATCCGGACGGTGCCGACCGGGTGATAGATGGTGTCGGCGCGCGCGCGGATCAGCCGCTCCAGCGTCGCGTCGTCGTCGAACGGGTAGCGGTCCTTGCCGCCGAACGCCGCGAGCGGCGCCTGCTCAAGGATGCGGTACATCATCCGCGTCCCCTTCATCAGCCCGGCCAGGTCGCGCGGATCGGACAGGAATTGCGGATCGATCAGCGGCGCGGCGCGCGGGTCGGGGGATTTCAGCCGCACGGTGCCCCGGCTCTCGGGACGCAGAACGCAGGCGTGGCAGCTGAACCCGTGCGCCTTGACCTTCGCGCGCCCATGATCCTCGACGATCGCGATCAGGAAATGGAGCTGGATATCGGGCATTTCCAACGCCGGATCGGTCTTGAGAAAGGCTCCCCCCTCCGCATAGGGAGAGGTCATCATGCCGCTGCGGCTGCGCAGCCAGCGCCACATGCCGCCAAGCCCTGCGAGCGAGCCGCGCAGCGATCGACCGAGGAACAGATTCCCTGGCGTTTCGAACGCCGCGACATAATCGAGATGATCCTGAAGATTGCCGCCGACCTCCGGCCGATCGACCCGCACGGGAATCCCCATCTCCTTGAGGTGAGTGCCGGGACCGATGCCCGACAGCATCAGCGTCTGTGGCGTGCCGAACACGCCGCCCGCCATCACCACCGCGCGGCGGGCGCGTATCATCCGCGTCTGTCCACCGCGTGTGTAGGCGACGCCCCACACGCGCCCGTCCTCAAACAGCACGCGCTCGACCGTCGCCTCGCAAATGATCCGCAGATTGGAGCGGTCGGTGAGATAGCCGCGCGCGGCGGTCCAGCGTTCGCCGTCCTTTTGCGTCACCTGATAGACGCCGACCCCCTCCTGGCGCGAGCCGTTGAAATCGTCATTGCGCGGGATCTGCAGCGCGGCTGCCGCCTCGACAAAGGCACGGGTGCCGGGATGGACATGACTCTGGTCGCAGACGTGCAGCGGCCCGTCCGCGCCATGCCATGCGTCGGCGCCCCGTTGGTTCGCCTCGCTGCGTTTGAAGACCGGAAGGACATCGTCCCATCCCCAGCCGGTGCAACCAAGCGCCGCCCAATTATCGTAATCCCATGGCACGCCGCGGATGTAGAGCATCGCATTGATCGCGCTCGACCCGCCCAGACCGCGCCCGCGCGGCTGATAGCCGCGACGCCCGTTCAATCCCGGCTGGGGCACCGTCTCGAACGCATAGTTGGTCGCCGGGGTCTGCATCGCGATGCCGCCGGGCATCAGCGTCCGAAAGCTGGTGTTGCGCCCGCCTGCTTCCAGCACCGCGACCGAGTAGCGACCGTCCTCGCTCAGGCGACCTGCGGCGGCGCTTCCTCCGGACCCGGCTCCGATGACGACGATATCGGCTTCTTCCACGCTGTCCCCGCCTCTTCCCGCGCCAGCCAGCGCGCCTTGATGGTCTCGGATGTATCGCGACTGCCGTCATGGCTCCATCCGGGCGGCGCGATCATGTACATGAGTCGTGCGTGCCAGTTCGGGGCAGTCCACACATCCTTCGCGATCCCCCACCATTCGTGGAAGGCGGCGCGGATCAGGTTGAAGTCGGGCAGGTTCTTGACGATGCCATAGCGCGGGCGATCATCGTCGCGCTCTGCCTCGAACGTCCCGAACATCCGGTCCCAGATGATGAAGACACCCGCGTAATTCTTGTCGAGATAGCGCGGGTTGGTCGCGTGATGAACGCGATGGTGCGACGGTGTGTTCATCACCGCCTCGAACCAGCGCGGCATCCGGCCGATCACCTCGGTATGAATCCAGAATTGATAGACGAGGTTCAGCCCCGCGACGAAGAACACCATCGCCGGCGGGAAGCCGATCAGGAACAAGGGCAGACGGAAGAGAAAGCCGAGGCTGAAGAAGCCGGTCCAGGTCTGCCGCAGCGCGGTCGACAGGTTATAATGCTGGCTGCTGTGGTGGATGACATGGCTCGCCCAGAACCAGCGGACGCGGTGCGCCGAGCGGTGGAAGACATAATAGGCCAGATCGTCGAGCACGAAGGCAAGGATGAACCAGTACCAGGCATAGCCGATGTCGAAGAGGCGGAATTGGTGCACCCACACCGCCATTCCGAACACCAGCCCGCCCGCCAGAACACCTGCAATGGTGCTCCCGAAGCCGAGCATCAGCGATGTCAGCGTGTCGCGGGGACAATAGCGGCTGCGGTCCTTGATCCGTGCGACCACCATCTCCGCCAGCACCAGCAGGACGAAGGCCGGGACGGCAAGATCGACCGGGTCCGGCAGGTTCGGCATCGGCTCTCCTTACACTTATGTAAATAAGCGCCAATGCCATGGTCTGGCAATGGGTCAATCCGGGGCCAGCGCCTCGGCAAAAGCGCGGGCCGCTTCCGCATCGGCGACGGTGATCCGGAACATCGCGCCCGGCTCAAGCTGCAGCGTGATCGTGGTGCCCTCGGGGGACGGATGCGCCATCGCGATCCGCACGTCGGCGAAGCGGGTGGCGCGATGGCGGGCACCGAGCGGTTCGATCAGCACCAGGTCGCCGGGTCCGCCCGTGACCGCAGCAAGTTCGCCGCTCGCCGAGACGATGCCGACCTTGGCGTCGAATCCTGATACCAGCGCCTCGGCTAGCTTCACAGCGTCGTCGCCCGACTCCAGACGCTGAGTCCCCCCGAGTCTCAGCAGCCAGGCGATCCCCGCCAGCGCCAGTACCGCCGCCAGCGACCCAGCGGCGAGCCACCAGTTCATGGGGTCAGGCCTGACCCGACAATGCGTCGAGCATCGGCCGGATGCTGCTGATGTCATAGCCTGCGTTCGCGGCCTTGCCGACCAGCGTGTCCGGATCGGTGCCGCGGCTGGCCTCGGCCAGTGCCCACAAATTGGTCGAACGCGTCCCCGACCGGCAAAAGGCGAAGACCGGGCCGCCCGCGCCTTCCAACGCGCCGCGCATCGCCTCGACTTGCGGCATCGAGAAACCCGCATGGGTGACGGGGATCGCATGATAGGACAGGCCCAGCGTTTCCGCCACCGTGCGGATCGCGTCGCCCGATGGCTGGCCTGGCTCCTCCTCGTCCGGGCGGTTGTTGACGATCGCCCTGAACCCCGCACGCGCGATCTCGGTCAGTTCGGCCGGGGTGATCTGGGAGGAAACCGAAATCGTCTCGTCGATCGTTCGCATCAGTGCGCCACTCCTAGCTGCCGGGGCGGGTTTCGACGACAGGAGCCGCGTCCGCCCATGATTTCATCAGATCCTGTGCCCGTACCAGCCCCTCATGCACCGGCTTGATCTCCGCAGACTGGCATCCCAGATCGAATTTCACCTGCAGATCCGGCGTCGCGCCCCAGCTGATCACGCCATAGGGCATGTCGGTGATCGTGCGCTGACACGGCAGTGTGGCGCCGGCATAGCGGCGCGCAGGCGCGAGCAGCGCGGCGAGCCGCGCATAGCCGTCGCGCCCAACGCTGATCCGCTTGGTCTTCAGCACATAATCGCGAAACGCCTTGGTCGGACCTTCATCGGCATAGGTATAGACGCCGGTGCCATCGGGGCCGAGCGTCCAGTCGAACAGCGGCTTGCCCCAGCTCTTGATCGTCAGGCCGACCGGTTCGGTGGGGGCCGGGGCCAGGGGCAGCGTCGCGCAGCCCGACAGCGCGAGCATCGCCAGCAACATCGCACTACGCATCGACAGCCTCGCGGATCGCTTCAAGGAACGCTTCGCCATACGCCGCAAGCTTGCGCGCGCCAATGCCTGGGATCCGCGACAATTCGGCGAGCGTCGCGGGACGCGTTGCCGCCATCTCGCGCAGCACCGAATCGTGGAAGATGACATAGGGCGGCACGGCCGCTTCCTGCGCCAATGTGCGGCGCTTGTCGCGCAGCGCCTCGAACAGCGGATCGCCGACCGGGTTGGCGACTGCGCCGCTGCCCTTGCGTCGCCGCTCACGTTTCGGCGGCAATACCAGATCCAGACCCGCTTCGCCCTTCAGGATCGGGCGCGCGCCGGGTCCGAATTCCAGCCCGCCATGCGGATTGGTGCGCAGCGCGTCGCGGAGCAACAGCGCGCGGCCAACCGGCTTGAGCAACGCTGCCTCGTCGCCCTCGACGATCCCCCAGACCGACAGCGATTCATGTCCGTTCATCAGGCTGCGTTCGCTCGACTGGCCGGTCAGCACGCTTTCGACATAGCCCGCGCCAAAGGTCTGGCCGGTGCGGAACACGGCGGAGAGATATTTCTGGGCGGTGACGCTGGCGTCGATCGACTTGGGCGTTTCGAGGCAATTGTCGCAATTGCCGCAGCGTTCGGGCGGCGTCTCGCCAAAATGGCGGAGCAGGATCGCGCGGCGGCACCCGGCGGTCTCGACCAGCGCGCCAAGCGCGGTGAGGCGGGCACGTTCGCCGGGTTGGCGGTCGGACTCGACCTCGCCGATCCGCTGGCGCGCGCGGGCAAAATCGTCGGCGCCCCAGAACAGCTGCGCCACCGCAGGGTCGCCGTCGCGCCCCGCACGCCCGGTCTCCTGATAATAGGCCTCGATCGATTTGGGCAGGCCGGCATGGGCGACGAAGCGGACATCGGGCTTGTCGATCCCCATGCCGAATGCGACGGTGGCGACGATCACCATATCCTCGGACTCGACGAATGCCGCCTGATTGCGGCGACGCACGTCCGGATCGAGTCCCGCATGATAGGGCAGCACGGGACGCCCATTGCCGGAGAGCTTTTCGGCGAGCGTCTCGACCGCCTTGCGCGTCTGGGCATAGACGATCCCGGGGCCCGTCTGTCCGGCGATGAAGTCGGCCACCTGTCGTGTCATATTGTCGCGCGGGGAGATGGCGTAGCGGATATTGGGCCGGTCGAACCCCGCAACGATCATCCCGTCGCGCGGAATGCCGAGCTGGTTCAGGATATCGTCGCGGGTGTGCGCATCGGCGGTCGCAGTCAGCGCGAGGCGGGGAACGTCAGGAAAGGCGTCCATCAAGGGACGCAGCAGGCGATAGTCAGGGCGGAAATCATGCCCCCATTCGCTGACGCAATGCGCCTCGTCGATCGCGAACAGCGCGAGCGGCGCGGCGCGCAGCAGGTTGCGAAACGCCTCGTTCGATGCGCGCTCAGGCGCGACATAGAGCAGGTCGAGTTCGCCCCCGCGGAATCGCTCGATCGTCTCGGCGCGGTTGGTATCGACACTGGTCAGCGTCGCGGCGCGGATGCCCACCGCTTCGGCAGCGCGCAGCTGATCGTGCATCAGCGCGATCAGCGGCGAGACGACGACGCACGTCCCCTCCATCATCGTCGCGGGCAGCTGATAGGTGAGCGACTTACCCGCGCCGGTCGGCATCACCGCCAGCGTGCGCTCCCCGGCGAGCACGCGATCGACCACCTGGCGCTGGACGCCGCGAAAGTCGGGAAAGCCAAAGGTGGTGCGAAGGACGTCCTGGGGGTTCATCGCCGCAACCTATAGCCCGGTCCGCGCCGATGTCGTGTCATTTGCGCGGGAAATCCTGGGCCAAGGCTCAGTCCGCTCCCTCCGTCCAGTCGGGGAACGGCGCTTGGTCACGATCGTGTTTCAGCACCTGTCGGACCCTATCCAGCCGGGTCTTCTCAGACGCTTCGATCTTCCCGGTTGCCGACAGCATTTCTCCCACCTCAATGACCGAAGTCCCGGTTTCAACGTCCCGATTCAGCATGAAGAGCTGTGTGAGGATCGCGAAGGCGGGGCGCAGGACCGCGGGCACGGCGGGATGCCGCTTCGCGCAGCGCAATGCGGTAGCCGATGCCGAAGTGAGATACGGAAAGAGATCGGACCGCATCCGCTCCTTGAGACTGAGGGTCGCGGCGAATTCCGAGGCGGGTGTCTTGGCGCGCTTCGCTACGATTGCGGCGGCGGTGGTGGACTGGCGAAGATATTCGGCGCAGACAGGCGCGGTGGCCTCGCCATCGACCAGCTTTTTCAGGCTGCGCCTGGCTTCGTTAAGATAGGCGAGCGGGTCCGCGCCCGGCTCGGTTCCGGCTGCTTCCATCGCATAGCTGGCGGCGAACAGGATCGACATCGCCTGGGCGTGGAGCTGTTCGGCGCGCAAATCGCGATGCGCGCCTTTGACGATCGCGCGATAGGTGGCGACGTGCGGCTGGAGGATCGCGATCGCATCGCGGTGGCGACCGGCCTTCAGTACCGCTTTGGCCTTCGGCACCGCAGCGATCGCTGCATCGACATCCGCCTGGGTGACCGGTTTGGCTGCTGGCCCCGGCCTGGAGAGGGCTTTTTGCGTTTCGGTGGCGTCCAGCATCGCGCGCGGCGCAATCGGGGCACTGGCAGTCAGCGCACCCGCTGCGAGCGAAGCGATAATCGCGCTTGGCATCATGACGTCGTCCCCCTCTCCAAGGTGTAAGGATCGCCCTCGCTTCTAGTCAGCGCGGCTGCCTTGCAGCAACCCGCGCGCGCCCGACTTCACCCCGGAGGGGGATTTCGCGGCGGCATGATTGTCCCGGATTACGCCGATTCGGGCAGATATCCCAGGTCGGCAAGAAACGCGCGCAATGCGGTCGGGTAATCGGGATATTCGATCAATTGCCCCTCGGGACATTCGCCATCCTCTTCGCGGCGCACGACCTTGCAATAGTCCGGCCATACCCTGCTCTTACGGTCATATTCGGCCAGGATGGTCTTCCAGGCCGCGTCGAACTGACCGAGCCGCGCGGCATTGGCGGCGTACGCGGCGCAGGCGCCATTGGGATATTCGTCCTCGATACAAGCCTTGCGCGTTTCGGCGGCGGCCCTCTCGAATGCCCTGGCGAAGCGCGGTTCGGCCGAGACGTCGCGTACCGCGCCATCGACGATGTTGAGGATTTTCGGCGGCGACCAGCTGCCGCCATAGCTGGCAAAGGCATAGAGGAAGCGGTCGTCGCGGACGACGAAGTCGCGCACGCCATCGCCGTCCAGGTCGCGGGGCCAGCCAAGCGCCTCGCCATCATAGCTGCCCAGCTCGACCAGCTTCCAGCCCGCGCCGCCCTCTGGCAGCGCGACGCGCAGGATCTGGCAACAGTGCATTCCGCCGCTATAGGTCTGGAAGAAGGCGGCGATTCCGCCATCCTTGCTCAGCCGGCCGATCATCAGGAAATTCTGCATCGACGAACCGTCGAGGGTGAGCGGCGGCCCGCCCGCGCGGCTGAGCGTCAGGACGGGGTTCATGTCCCCATCTTCGCAGTCCTCACCCAGCGGTGCGCATTGCACCATCGCGAAGGTTGCGGTGACATCGCCCTGTCGAAACACCTGGCGCCCATCCGCCATCGCCCATTCGATCTTCTGGCCATCCCGCACGGATTTGCCGGATTGCGCTGCTCCGGTCAGCGCCAGGAGCGCGAGCAGGGGAACGACAAGCCGGAAGGTCACGCGATTGCTCTCCAATGGCGTATCGCTACCATCGCGCCGGATCAGCGGCAATCGGAGCAAGGGTGATGGAATCTGACGCGATTCGCGACAATACGGACCGGCATCGGTACGAAGTGACGATCGACGGGCATCTCGCCCATGCCGATTATCGGGTCGAAGGCGATGTCATCACCTTCACCCACACGATCGTGCCGCCCGCGCTGGAGGGGCGGGGGATTGCGAGCGGCCTGATCCGCCACGGCTTGTCCGAAGCGCGGGCGCGGGGGTTGCGCGTGGTTCCCCAATGCCCGTTCGTCGCCGCCTATATCCGCAAGCACCCCGAATGGGCGGACCTGCTGGCGGCGCCGCTGGACTAAAGCGGGCGGGGTTCACCGTCGGTCAGCAGATGGGTGCAGAGCTGCGCCTGAGCAGTGTCCGCTTCGTCCAGCGCTGCGACCGCGACCCAGCCTTCGCCGCGCAGTCGCGTGGCGGTGTCGGCATCGGTGCCGAAGGGGAGGAACAGCCGCCGTCTTTCGGGCCTGGCGATCCCTGCATCGAGCAGCGGATCCGCATAGAGTGAAAAGCCGACCGCCGGTTCGTCGCCCTGCGCGCCGATCACCGAATAGCTGCCGCCGCGCCCGATCTCACCGCGTACGCCCTGCGCGAAGAGCGAAAAGCCGATCCAGCTCTGATATTCGAAACCGTGCCGTTCGGTCGGGTCCAGCGTCAGTGCGACACGGCCCTCCACCGCCTGCGCAACTGCCTCCAGCCCATCGAGCCGCGACGCGAGCGCGCCGCTGCTATCGTGCGCACGCAGCCGCGAGATCGCCGCGTCGAACGGACCCGCAGCTTCGATCAGCGGAAGGAATGCAGCGTCGATCGCGGCGACGCCGGCCGCATCCTTGGCGTCCAGCGCATCGCGCAGCGCCGCGAGCCGATCCGCCGCCATGCCGGGGGCCAGCTGCTCGACCAGATCGGGCAGGGTGAAATCGATGGCCAGGCCCGGAACCCCCGCCGCCTCCAGCGCGGCGACCGCGACAGTGACGATTTCGCGCACCGCCGCCACGCCATCGCGCCCGATCAGCTCGCAGCCGATCTGCAGCATCGCCCGCTCGGGGCGCAATTCGCTGGCGCGCAGCTTGAGCACCTGCCCTGCATAGGAGAGACGCACCGGGCGCGGGTGATGCGCCATTCGCGTCGCAGCGATGCGGCCGATCTGCGCGGTGATATCGGGGCGAATGGCCAGCGTGCGGCGCGAGACCGGGTCGGTAAAGCGCACCGCATCCTTGCCGCTCGCCGCCTTCAGACGGGTTCCGAGCGCTTCCTCGAACTCGGCGAGCGGCGGATCGACGCGCTCATAGCCGTGCAGCCGCGCGACATCGAGCACCCGCGCCTCGAGTGCCGCCGCCGCATCGGCAAACGGGGGCAGGCGGTCGTGAAAACCCTCGGGAAGCAGTCCGTTCATGCCATCAAACCTCGTCACCCCGGCCTTGTGCCGGGGTCCACTGAGCCGTCGGCGCGAAGACCCAGGCTCATGCGCGGCGCTTGCCGCACTGTGGACCCCGGAACAAGTCCGGGGTGACGATTATGATCGTCAGAACTTCAGCGCCATCGCGGTCTTGACGCCCGGCAGTGCGCGGACCTTGGCGATCAGGTCCGGCGTCACCGCCTCGTCGACCGACAGCAGCAGGACCGCCTCGCCGCCCGCGTCGCGTCGGCCGAGGTGGAAGGTGCCGATATTCACGCCGGCATCGCCCAAGGTGGTGCCGATCCGACCGATAAAGCCGGGCGCGTCCTCGTTGACGACATAGAGCATGTGGCCGGCAAGGTCCGCCTCGACCTTGATCCCGAACAGTTCGACGAGGCGCGGGGTGCGGTTGCTGAACAAGGTACCCGCGACCGAGCGTTCGCCGGCATCGGTCCTGACCGACACGCGGACGAGCGTGTGATAATCGCCCTCCTTCTCGGTCTTGATCTCACGCACCTCGATCCCGCGCTCCTTGGCGAGGAAGGGGGCGTTGACCATGTTCACCGTGTCCGAATGGACGCGCAGGAAGCCGGCGAGCACCGCGCTGACGATCGGCTTCTGGTTCAGCTCCGCTGCCGCGCCTTCGCTGTGGATCGACACGCGGCCGATGCTGCCATGCGCCAGCTGGCCAACCAGGCTGCCGAGCTTTTCGGCGAGTTCCATGTACGGCTTGATCCGCGGTGCTTCCTCCGCCGACAGGCTCGGCATGTTGAGCGCGTTGGTGACGCCGCCATTGACGAGATAATCCGCCATCTGCTCGGCGACCTGGATCGCGACATTGACCTGCGCTTCGTTGGTCGATGCGCCGAGATGCGGGGTCGAGATGAAGTTGGGGGTGCCGAACAGCGGCGATTCCTTGGCCGGCTCGGTCACGAACACGTCGAGCGCCGCGCCGCCGATATGGCCCGAATCGAGCCCTTGCTTGAGCGCGGCCTCGTCGATCAGGCCGCCGCGCGCGCAGTTGATGATTCGCACGCCTTTCTTGGTTTTGGCCAGATTCTCGGCGGACAGGATGTTGCGCGTCTGATCGGTCAGCGGCGTGTGCAGCGTGATGAAGTCGGCGCGGGCGAGCAGCTGGTCGAGCTCGACCTTCTCGACGCCGATTTCCAGCGCGCGTTCGGGGCTGAGAAAGGGATCGAAGGCGACGACCTTCATCTTGAGGCCCAGCGCCCGGTCCGCGACGATCGACCCGATATTGCCCGCGCCGATAAGACCCAGCGTTTTGCCGGTCACCTCGACGCCCATGAAGCGGTTCTTTTCCCACTTGCCCGCCTGAGTGGACTTGTCCGCCTCGGGCAGGTCGCGGGCGAGCGCGAACATGAGGGCAATGGCGTGTTCGGCGGTGGTGATCGAATTGCCGAACGGCGTGTTCATCACCACCACGCCCTTTGCCGAAGCGGCGGGGATATCGACATTGTCGACGCCGATGCCGGCGCGGCCGACGACCTTGAGGTTCGTCGCGGCGTCGAGGACGTCCTTCGTCACCTTGGTCGAGCTGCGGATGGCAAGGCCGTCATACTGGCCGATGATCGCCTTGAGCTCCTCCGGCGTCTTGCCGGTGATCTCGTCCACCTCGACCCCGCGCTCGCGAAAGATCTGCGCGGCCTTGGGGTCCATTTTGTCGCTGATGAGTACTTTGGGCATTCTAATCTCCCTCTCCCCTTCAGGGGAGAGGGCCGGGGAGAGGGGCAGTGTCTCGTCCGGCCCTGTCAAATGATATGGAAAATTCGAGAGGGACTGCCCCTCTCCCAACCCTCTCCCCTGAAGGGGAGAGGGCTATTGGGTTAGGCAGCCTTCGCGGTGGCGTAGGCCCAGTCGAGCCAGGGGCCGAGCGCGGCGATATCGGCGGTGTCGACTGTTGCGCCGCACCAGATGCGCAGCCCCGGCGGGGCGTCGCGATAGCCGGCGACGTCATAGGCGGCGTCCTCGGCCTCGAGCAGCGATGCGAACTTCTTGATAAACGCTTCGTCGGCGCCCTCGACCGTCAGGCACACGCTGGTCTTCGACCGCGACGCCGGATCGGCGGCGAGATGGCCGAGCCAGTCGCGCTCCGCGACGATTTGGTCGAGCGCGGCGGCATTGGCATCGCTGCGCGCGATCAGCCCGTCGAGGCCGCCGAGCGACTTGGCCCATTCGAGCGCGAAGATCGCGTCCTCGACCGCCAGCATCGACGGGGTGTTGATCGTCTCGCCCTTGAACACGCCCTCGGCCAGCTTGCCCTTGGCCATCAGGCGGAACACCTTGGGCAGCGGCCATGCGGGGGTGTAGGTTTCGAGGCGTTCGACCGCGCGCGGGCCGAGGATCAGGACGCCATGGCCGCCCTCTCCGCCCAGCACCTTTTGCCAGCTGAAGGTCGCGACATCGATCTTGTCCCAGGGCAGGTCATAGGCGAACACCGCGCTGGTCGAATCGGCGAAGGTCAGGCCCGCGCGGTCGTCCGGAATCCAGTCGCCATGGGGCACGCGCACGCCGCTGGTCGTGCCGTTCCAGGTGAACAGCACATCGGTGTTCCAGTCGATCTGCGACAGGTCGGGCAGCTGGCCATAATCGGCGCGCAGGACCGTCGGATCGAGCTTGAGCTGCTTGGCCGCGTCGGTCACCCAGCCCTCGCCAAAGCTCTCCCAGGCGAGCGTGGTGACGCCGCGCGCGCCGAGCATCGTCCACATCGCCATTTCGAATGCGCCGGTGTCGGAACCGGGGACGATGCCGATGCGGTGCGTGTCGGGCAGGCGCAGCATCTCGCGCATCAGGTCGATACAATATTGGAGGCGGGCCTTGCCGAGCTTCGAGCGGTGCGAGCGTCCAAGGACTTCGGTCGCGAGCTTCGACGCGTCCCAGCCCGGAGGCTTGGCGCAGGGACCCGAAGAGAAATGGGGGCGAGCCGGCTTCGTAGCGGGCTTTGCAATGGACGCAGTTCCGGCGTCGGCGGCAACAAACTCAGTCATGTCAGTCTCTCCTTGCAGAGAGCACGCGCGGCGTTGGGACCGCGTGGCCCGTCGGCGGCCCTAACGATGGGGGACGGCAAGTCAAGCGAATCAAGGTATCGCGTGAAACCGACTGCCGGAGCGCGCAGGATAAGTACAGGTTAACCAAAATGGGTTAGGAAGGCGTCATGTATGTGCGTATCCTTCTCGTTTCGCTCCTGCCGATGCTGCTCGCCGGATGCCTGTTTGGCGGCGATGGCGCTCGGGTGGCGCCGCGTCAGGGACCGATTCGCCCCGATCCGCGCGGCCCGGTGACGCTCGACGTGCCGACCAGCCGCGAAACGCAGCAATGTTTCGCCGATCTGTCGCGCGAACGGGTCCGGTTCAGCCCGTTGCCCGATCGCGACTATGGCGGGGGATGCCAGGTGATCGGTGCGGTGCAGCTGATCGATATCGGCATTCCCGTTTCTGGGCTGAAGGCGATGCGCTGCCCGCTCGCGCGCAATTTCGTCGCCTGGATGCGACACGCTGCGGTTCCGGCGGCGCGCGAAATTCTGGACGGTGAGCTGGTGCGGGTCGAAACCTATGGCACCTATGCGTGTCGCGGCATCGTGGGGGGCAGTGCCGCCTCGTCGCTCAAGGTTTCGGAGCACGGGCTGGGCAATGCCGTCGATGTCGCCGCCTTCGTCTTGCGCGACGGGCGCAAGATCAGCGTGCTGGGCGACTGGTCGGGCGGAAGCGCGGAGGAGCGCGAATTTCTGCGCGTCGTCCACCGTTCGGCCTGTCGCCGCTTCAAGACGGTCCTCGGCCCCGAATATAACAGCGCCCACGCCAATCACTTCCATTTCGATATGGGCGGCAAGCCATATTGTCGCTGACGCACGGCGCTTTGCGTCGCGGTCGAAACCCGCTAATCGCCCGTCGATGACCGACAAGAAAGTGCCATCGCGCGTCTTTGCCCGCGCGAGCCAGGATGCGGAGACTGCGCGTACCGCCGTCTCCACCCCCCAGACCGAACACCCCGCCTATCGCCTTGCCTTTCAGGACATGGAGTTCCTGCTGCGCGAGGATCTGCGACCGGTCCGCTTCCAGCTGGAGCTGCTCAAGCCGAGCGTGCTGATGGACGAGGCGAAGATCGCCTCGCTGTTCGTCATCTATGGGTCGGCGCGCATTCCCGAACCGGCCAAGGCCCAGGCGCTGCTCGATCTCGCGACCGACGATCAGTCACGGCGGATCGCCGAGCGGCTGATCGAGAAGTCGAAATATTATGACGTCGCGCGCGAGCTGGCGCATCTCGCCAGCTGCTATCCGACCGACGAGGACGGCCAGCGGCATTTCGTCGTCACCTCGGGCGGCGGACCGTCGATCATGGAGGCGGCGAATCGCGGCGCGGCGGATAAGGGCTGCGAATCGGTGGGGCTCAACATCGTGTTGCCGCACGAACAGGCGCCCAACGAATATGTGACGCCCTCGCTCAGCTTCCAGTTCCACTATTTCGCGCTGCGCAAGATGCACTTCCTGCTACGCGCGCGCGCGGTGGCGGTGTTTCCGGGCGGGTTCGGAACGTTCGACGAATCGTTCGAACTGCTCACCTTGATCCAAACCGGCAAGATCGATCCGATCCCGGTGCTCTTCTATGGCAAGGAATTCTGGACCCGCGTCGTCAATTTCGAGGCGCTGTGCGAGGAGGGGGTCATCAGTCCCCGCGATCTAAACCTGTTCCACTTCTGCGAGACGGCCGAAGAAGGCTGGGCGATTGTCCAGAAATTCTGGGAGGATCGCGAAGGTTGACCCAAGCCAAGACCGTCGAGCGTTTAGACTGTATCGCTCTACAGCCGTTTGCCCTGAGCTTGTCGAAGGGCGGGACCCTGTCGTCGCTGAGCGCGGGAGCGGTGCTTCGACAAGCTCAGCACAAACGGCAGAATGTGTCGGGTTAGACGCGCGATGCCCTAGCGCCGCAGCGAACGCCGGGATCCAGTGTCGCGGTCAAGACTGAAACCTGCGCCACCCAGCGCGCCGACTGAACGCCAACCTCTGAGGGACGGCCTTTCACCCGATACGGTTTATTCCTTCTTCGCGGCTTCCTCGGCAGCGGCCGGATCGACCGATGGCGCGCCCGATGCCGGGGTTCCGGCATTACCAAGCTCGGTCGGGGCCACTTCATTGCCTGCCGCCGCGTCCTGGCCCTCGGCGGGCACTGCTTCGGGGGCGGGGAGCGGCAGGTTCGATCCCTGTGCATTGAGATAGGCGATGACGTTCGCGCGCTCCTGCGGGTCCGACAGGCCGGCAAAGGTCATCTTGGTCCCGGGGGCATATTTGCGGGGGCTGGCCAGCCACGCGTCCATCGCGGCGAAGTCCCAGTTTCCGGGAACCGCCTTCAGCGCCTCCGAATACGCGAATCCTGCGACATGGCCGTGCGGCTTACCCATCGAGGCCCACAGGTTCGGGCCGACGCCGTTCGCGCCGCCCTGGGTGATCGTGTGGCACGCCGCGCATTTGGCGAACGACGCCTGGCCCTTGGCGACATCGGCCGCCGCGAGACGGTTGGCGATCGGCTCGACCGTGGCAGCCCCGCCTTCACCCTCGGCACCATCGGCGCTCTCGACCGGATAGCCCGCCTTTTCAGGAGCTTCGCTGTGATAGAGCATCCCGCTGACGATCGACAGGCCCAGGGCCGACGCGCAGCCGAACAGGACCCAGCCTGCGATCGTGTTCATGCGATTGTCCATTGCGCGCCCGTCTGCCCCGTGTTGATCTTGGCCGGTTCCTTTAGTGCGCGGTTTTGCGCACCGCAACCCGGGCTTGCCGCAACTTCGCCCGCTCTGTAAGCGCGCGCGCCAATGGACAATTTCGCCGCCCCCGCCCGCCCGATCGTCGAACGCATGACGCAGGCCGCGCTTGCGGAACCCGGACGGGCGGTCGCGTTCCAGGGCGCGCCGGGCGCAAACTCGCATATCGCCGCGCTCGAAGCCTTCCCGACCGGCCTGCCCCTGCCCTGTTTCAGCTTCGAGGATGCGATCGACGCGGTGCGCGATGGGCGCGCCGACCGAGCGATGATCCCGATCGAAAATTCGCTCCACGGCCGCGTCGCCGATATCCATTTCCTGCTGCCCGAATCGGGGCTGGTCATCATCGGCGAGCATTTCCTGCCGATCCGCTATGCGCTGATGGGATTGGGTACCCGCGCCGGGGTGCGTCAGGCAATGAGCCACCCCCAGGCGCTGGGCCAGTGCCGCCACTGGCTGAAGGCGCAGGGGATCGCACCCCTCTCTTACCCCGACACGGCGGGCGCTGCGGCAATGGTGGCCGATGCCAAGGACCCCGCGTTAGCCGCGCTCGCCCCGCCGGGCGCCGCGCCGCTCTATGGCCTGACGGTCTTCGAAAGCGACGTCGCCGATGCGGATCACAACATGACCCGCTTCGTGGTGCTCGCGCGCAATGCGCCGCCGCTCCCCGACCATGGCCCATACATGACCACCTTCGTGTTCGAGGTGAAGAATATCCCCGCCGCGCTCTACAAGGCGCTGGGCGGCTTTGCGACCAATGGCGTCAACATGACCAAGCTGGAAAGCTACCAGCGCGGCGGCAGCTTCGCTGCGACCGAATTCTATTGCGATATCGTCGGACGGCCGGGCGATGCGCCGGTCGATCGCGCGCTGGAGGAACTGAAGTTCCACACCAAGTCGATGCGGCTGCTCGGCACCTACCCACAGGCGCGCGCGCGGCCGGAGTAATTCGATTCGTTTCAGTTAGACCGCACCAGTCCGCGCCCCCACCCGGCCGCCCAACGATAGTATATTCTATGGGTGGCCGGGGGGTGGCCGGGTGGGGGCGCGGGCTGGTGCCGCGTCAGCGAAGCTGAAAACAACGCTACCGCTCGCGCGTCGCCATGAACTTCACCTTCGAATAGCGCTCGGCAACATAGCCGATTTCCCAGGCCGACTTCGCGAGGAAGACGGGGTCGCCGTCGCGGTCCTTGGCCATCGCGCCGCGATTGAGCTCCATGAACTCCTTCACATCCCCCGCCTCGCCGCCGATCCAGCGCGCGGTGTCGAACGGCGCGGGTTCGAGGTTGGCGCCGACCTTATACTCGGCATCGAGGCGCGACAGCAGCACGTCGAGCTGGAGCTGGCCGACCACGCCGATGATCCAGTTCGACCCGATATCGGGATAGAAGACCTGGATGACGCCCTCTTCGGAAAGGTCGTCGAGCGCCTTGCGCAACTGCTTGGTCTTGGTCGGGTCCTTCAGCACCACGCGACGCAGGATTTCGGGCGCGAAATTGGGCAGGCCCGTGAAGCGCACGCTCGCCTTTTCGCTCAGCGTATCACCGACGCGCAGCGTGCCGTGGTTGGGGATGCCGATGATGTCGCCGGGAAACGCCTCGTCGGCCAGCTCGCGCTGCTGGGCGAAGAACATGATTGGCGAATGGATCGCGATCGGCTTGCCATGGCCGGTGGGGGTCAGCTTCATGCCGCGCTTGAACGTCCCCGAGACGAGCCGCATGAAGGCGATGCGGTCGCGATGATTGGGGTCCATGTTCGCCTGCACCTTGAACACGAATCCGGTGACCTCGTCGCGGTCCGGCGCCACCGGCGCTGGTTCGGCGGGCAGGGCGTGCGGCGGCGGCGCGTGGCGCGCGATCGCGTCGATCAGCGAATCGACGCCGAATTCCTTGAGCGCGGAGCCGAAATAGACCGGGGTGAGGTCGCCATTGCGATAGGCGTCGCCGTCGAACGTCGCATAGCCGGCAAGGCCCAGTTCGGCCTCTTCGCGGACCTTGGCGAGCGTCTGTGCCGAGATCAGCGTATCGAGCTGCGGATCGTCGAGGCCGCTGGTCTGCACCACCTTGCCCTGGAATTCGCGGCTGTCGCCCTCGGGCAGCAGCAGGCGGTGGTCGACCAGATCGTATATTCCTTCGAACTGCCCGCCCATCCCGACCGGCCAGGTCATCGGCGCGACATCGAGCGCGAGCAGGTCGGCGATCTCGTCGAGAATCTCGAACATCTCGCGGCCTTCGCGATCGACCTTGTTGACGAAGGTGATGATCGGCACGTTGCGTAGGCGGCATACTTCGAACAGCTTGCGCGTCTGGCTCTCGATGCCCTTGGCCGCGTCGATCACCATCACGGCGGAATCGACCGCGGTCAGGGTACGATAGGTATCTTCGCTGAAATCCTCGTGCCCCGGCGTGTCCAGCAGGTTGAACGTCACCCCGTCCCGCTCGAAGGTCATGACCGAACTGGTGACGGAGATTCCGCGCTGCTGTTCGATCTTCATCCAGTCCGATCGTGCGCGCCGCGCAGCGCCACGCGCCTTCACCTCTCCGGCGAGATGGATCGCGCCGCCGAACAGCAGCAGCTTTTCGGTCAGCGTGGTCTTGCCGGCGTCGGGGTGGGAGATGATCGCAAAGGTACGGCGGCCAGAAGATATCTTGGCGGGAGTCGGATGTTCGGGCATCGCGGCCCTCTAGCGGCAAGCGGCCGATGAATCCACGGGCGCGATTTGCGAAACACTCGCTTGCGCAGCTTGCACTGTCGCGACTCGGCGACCGGTGTCATCCTTCGCGCACGCCACGCCTGCTGCGGGGCGTACAGAGCGAAGGATGCGAGCCATGAGCACCATCACCACCAGCGACGGCACCGAGATTTTCTACAAGGATTGGGGGCCGAAAGATGCCACGCCGATCGTCTTTCACCATGGCTGGCCGCTGAGCGCGGACGATTGGGACAACCAGATGCTGTTCTTCCTCGCCAAGGGCTATCGCGTCATCGCGCATGACCGGCGCGGCCATGGCCGGTCGAGCCAGACCGACACCGGCAACGAGATGGACACCTACGCCGCCGATGTCGCCGCGCTGGCTGCCGCGCTCGATCTCAAGGGCGCGATCCATATCGGCCATTCGACCGGCGGGGGCGAGGTCGCGCACTATGTCGCGCGCGCCGAACCCGGCCGCGTGGCAAAGGCCGTGCTGATCGGTGCGGTGCCGCCGGTGATGGTGCAGAAGGACAGCAACCCCCAGGGACTGCCGCTCGAGGTGTTCGACGGCTTCCGCGCCGCGCTGGCCGCCAACCGCGCGCAATTCTACATCGATGTACCGACCGGCCCGTTCTACGGTTTCAACCGCGAGGGCGCGAAGGTCAGCCAGGGTCTGATCGACAATTGGTGGCGCCAGGGGATGATGGGCGGCGCGAAGGCGCATTACGATTGCATCAAGGCGTTCAGCGAAACCGATTTTACCGAGGATCTCAAGGCGATCGACGTTCCGGTGCTGGTGATGCACGGCACCGACGACCAGATCGTGCCGATCCATGATTCGGCGATGAAGGCGATCGACCTGCTCCGCCACGGCACGCTCAAAACCTATGACGGACTGCCGCATGGCATGTGCGCGACGCATCCCGAGGTGGTGAACCCCGATCTGCTCGCCTTTATCGAGGGGTGAGTTCGGCGTGGCGGGCCGGTCGCCGGTCCGCCGCGTTCAGCTGCGGCGCTTGCGCGACTTGCGGCGCTCGCGTTCCAGCAACACGATCCGCTCGAAACAGGCCATCACCTGTTCGCGCGGATGGCGCCGTTCGATCCGCCGCAGCCGGAAATGGACATGCGCCATTTTCTGGTAATAGCGGGTGAAGACCGTGTTGATCGCCGCCCCTGCCGCCGCGCTTATCACTGGCGCCGCACGGGCTGCGATCGACTGGCCGAAGGTGCGGCCCATGCGCGGCACCACCGCGCCGATGACGCCCGAGACCGACTGGTGGCTGAGCGCGATCCGCCCCGCCCACAGTCCGGTGTCGGTGGCGTCGTCGTCGGTCAGCGGCCCGCCCAGCCCGAACACGGCGATACACTGCGCCCGCACCTGCGGATCGTCGATATCCTCGCCATAATAAGCGGCAATCTGCTGGATCGAGCGCAGGATCAGCGTGGTGGTGACGGCGAGATCGGCAAGCGTCATACCGATCCCGCCGATGCCCCCGATCGCTCCGGTGAACCCCGCTGCAAAGCGATGAAATCCTTCGCTATTCTTGACCGGGCGGGCGTCGCCGGGGGCACGGCGGGTGGACCTGTTGGTACGAAAGGCAAAGGCGTAGCTCTGGCGCAGCGCGAGATCGAGCATTCCCTGGAGCTTGGCTTCCCAATCGTCCGGCAGCCACTCGACGACGTTATCAGCCTGTTTGCCTGCCTGGGCAGCGAGGTTCATCAGGACGCTTCCGGCATCCTCATGATATTCGGCGATAGCGAGAAGTTCGACGAGGTCATCCTCGCCGAACGCCGCGCATGCATTGCCGGGATCGATCGACTCCAAGCCCCATGTCCCCCCGCAGCCAGGCTATTGCCGCTGTGCGCCAGTGCAAGCACCAATCCATACCAGCGTGGGACGGTTTAGCACGGCATCCATGTCACGCGCATGGCGAAGCGTCGCGTTTCCCCCGCCGGGATCGCGATCATTCCCGGCTTGTCGCGGATGTCGCCCGCAAATTCCGCAGGATCGGCATGGCCCTGCCAGGGTTCGACGCATATGAAGCGCGCGCCGGGCTTGGTCCAGATGGCGAGGGTCGACGTGCCTTCGAACGCAATATCGAGCTGAGGGCCATCGACGGTGCCGTAGCGGAGCGAGCGGCTGGCGGGCGCCATCCAGATCAGCGCGTCGTCATGGAACAGGTCGTCGCGCAACCACAGGGTTTGCCCCTCGAGCGGGCTTTCGCGCTCGCCCGGGGCGATCAGGCCCTTGTCGAGCGCGGCCAGCGCTCCGGGCTCCTCGCGATCGAACAGGAGGCGATGCTCCTCCCTCGTCTCGCCATAGGGCAGCGGCCAGGCAAAGGCGGGGTGGAAGCCGAAGCTCGCTGGAAGTGCCGTCGCCGTGTCAGGATTGATGACCTCGACCTCCGTGACCAGCGTCGCGCCGTCGAGGCGATAGGTCGCGCGCAGTTCGAACGCGAAGGGATAGGTCGCGCGGGTCTCCGCATCGTCGCGCAGGGTGAAGGTCGCGTGGGTCTCGCCCGAATCGGTCACGGCAAACATGCGCCGCCGCGCGAAGCCATGCTGCTGCATCGGATAGGCGCGGCCATCGACCCGCAACACATCCCCGTTGAGCCGCCCGACGATTGGGAACAGCAGCGGCGCGTGGCCGGTCCAATAGGCGGGATCAGCATCGGTCATCAGCTCGCGACCCTCGGCATCGCGCAGACTGACCAGTTCGGCGCCCAGCGGGTCGATCCGCGCGCTCAGCGCCGCGTTGCCGATCGCGATCATCTCACCCCTCGCGATGGACGGCGAAACCGGCGAAATCCTGGTTCACCGGCATCAGCTCCAGCCGGTTGATGTTGAGATGCGGCGGCAGCGTCGCGACCCAGAGCAGGGTTTCGGCGATATCCTCCGGCGTCATCGGATGGACCCCGGCATAGAGTTTGTCCGAGGCATCACGGTCGCCGCCGGTGCGCACGGTCATGAACTCGGTTTCGACCATGCCCGGCTCGATCGAGGTGACGCGAACCCCGGTGCCGTGCAGATCGGCACGCAGCGCGAGGCTGAAATGGTTCACGAACGCCTTGGTCCCCGCATAGACATTGCCTGCCGGATAGACATAGCTGCCCGCGACCGAACCGAGGTTGATGATCGCGCCCTTCCGCTTGATGAGCATCGGAAGCAATTTGTGGGTGATCGACATCATCGCGGTGACGTTGGTGTCGACCATCGTCTTCCAGTTATCGAGATCGGCGTCCTGCGCCTTCTCCAGCCCGCGCGCGAGCCCGGCATTGTTGATCAGCAGATCGATTTTGGCGAAGGGTTCGGGCATCGAGGCGAGCGCTGCGTCGCGTGCAGCCTCGTCGCGAATGTCGAATTCCAGCGTATGGACCATGTCGCTCTTAAGCGCCGCCAGTCGGTCGGCGCGGCGTCCGGTCGCAACGACATGCCAGCCCGAATCGGCAAAGGCATGGACCGCCGCTTCGCCGATCCCTGCAGTGGCGCCGGTGATGAGTACGGTGGGCATGGCGTTACTCCTTGCTAGTCACCCCGGCTTTGTGCCGGGGTCCACCGGGCCGCACGCGCGACCCTATTGGCTCGAGCGCTGCGCTAGCGGCGGAGTGGACCCCGGCACAAGGCCGGGGTGACTAAAAAGAGCTTCACCCCCGCAGGCTCGCGCCCAGCTTCGCCGCCGCCGCGACGATCTTGTCCGCCACCGCCTTGATCTCTGCGTCGGTGAAGCTCTTCTCGCCCGGTTGCAGCGTCACTTCGACAGCGAGGCTCTTCTTGCCCTCCTCGACGCCTGCGCCGGTGAACAGGTCGAACAGCCGCGCATCGGTGATCACCGCCTTGTCCGCACCCTTGACCGCGCGGACGAGATCGCCTGCCGCCAGGCTCGTCGGCACGATGAAGGCAAAGTCGCGCGTCACCGGCTGCAGCGCCGGGGGCGTGTAGGGGGCCCGCGCGAACCCGGTCGCGCGTTTGGCGGGAATCGCGTCGAGGAAGAGGTCGACCGCAGCGACCGGGCCTTCGAGGTCGAAGCGCTTGGTCAGGCTCGGGTGGACCATCCCGAAGGCGGCGAGCACCATCTTCGGTCCCAGCCGCAGCGTCGCCGACTGGCCGGGATGCCAGGCTGCACCGGCCTCGCCCATTACCTGAAGGTTGCCGACCGGCGCACCGGCGGCTTCGAGCAGCGCCAGCGCCTCACCCTTGGCATCGAACGCGCCGAAAGGCTGTGCCTTGCCATTCGCCCAGCCGCGGGGGCTGCGCTCGCCCGCGAGGAGGACGGTGAGGGTCAGGCGTTCGCCATCGCCAAGATAGCGGCGGCCGAGTTCGAACAGGCGCACGCTCGTCGCGCCACGCTTCACATTGCGCGCCGCCGCCATCATCAGGCCGGGGAGGAGCGAGGGGCGCATCACCTTCAGGTCCTCGCTGATCGGATTGGCAAGCGTCCATGCGCCACCGCCGACCGCGTTGGCTTCGTCCTGCGCGATGAAGCTCCACGTCACCGCTTCGTTCAGGCCGCGCGCAGCGGCGGTGCGGCGGATTCGGCGTTCCATCTTCTGCTCGGGTGTCGCGGTCGGCTTGGCGACGCCGGGCGTGCGCGGCAGCGGGGTGGAGGGGACCTTGTCGATCCCCTCGATCCGGATCACTTCCTCGACCAGGTCCGCAGGTCCGTCGACGTCGCGCCGCCAGCTGGGCGCGGTGACGCGAAAGCCGTCGCAGGCGTCGTCCAGCTCGCACGGGTCGCCATTGGCGTCGAGCGGCTGAACGGTGAAGCCCAGCGATTCGAGAATGTCGCGCTGCCGTTCCGCCGGGATTGCCAGCCCGCCCAGCGCCTCGGCGAGCGTCGGATCATAGCCCAGGATCGCGCCGACGCGCGGCGGCTTGCCCGCGCGGGTCACGTTGCTCGCGGTGCCGCCGCAGAGTGCCAGCACCAGCCGGGTGGCAATCGCCAGCCCGTCATCGAGAAATTCGGGATCGACCCCGCGTTCGAACCGGGTGCGCGCGTCGCTGGTCAGCATCAGCTTCTGCCCGGTGCGGGCAATATGCGCGGGATCGAAATAGGCGCATTCGATCAGCACATCGGTGGTGGTGTCGCTGCACCCCGAATCCTCGCCGCCCATGATGCCGCCGATATCGTGCACCGCCGCGTCATCGGCGATCACCGTCATGCTCTCGTCCAGCGCATAGCTCTTGCCGTTGAGCGCCAGCACCGCTTCGCCCGCCTTGGCCCGGCGCGCGACCAGCCCGCCTTTGAGCGTCGCCATGTCATAGACATGCAGCGGGCGGCCCAGCCCCAGCATCACGAAATTGGTGATGTCGACCAGCGCGCTGATCGGCTTTTGCCCCACCGCCTTCAACCGGCGTTGCAGCCAGTCGGGCGATGGACCGTTGCGGACACCGCGCACGCTCTGCGCGTAAAATGCGGGGCAGCCTTCGGAATCGTTGGTGCGAACGTTCGGGCCATCGCCCTGCGGATCGATCGCGGGCAGCCCGGCCACCACCGCATCGAGCGGCTTCAGCGTGCCAAGCCCAGCGGCGGCGAGATCGCGGGCGATGCCGCGCACACCCATGCAATCCTGACGGTTCGGCGTGATCGAGACGTCGATCACCGGATCGTCGAGTCCCGCATAATCGGGATAGGGCGTGCCGACCGGCGCATCCTCGGGCAGTTCGATGATGCCGTCATGATCGTCGCCCAACTCCAGCTCGCGGCTGGAACACATCATTCCGTTCGAGTCGACCCCACGCACGGCGGCGACCTTCAGCACCATGCCGTTGGCCGGCACGGTCGCGCCGGGCAGGCCGAGCACGCCGACCAGGCCCGCGCGGGCATTGGGCGCGCCGCACACGATCTGCAGCGGTTCGCCATCGCCAGCATCGACGGTCAGCACCTGCAGCTTGTCGGCCTGCGGATGGCGCTCGGCGGTCAGCACGCGCGCGACCTTGAACGCGGCCAGCGCGGCGCCGGGATTCTCCACGCCCTCGACCTCATGCCCGATGCGGTTGAGGCCATCGACGATCGCGGTCAGGTCCGCGTCGGTGTCGAGATGCTCCTTGAGCCAGCTCAGCGTGAATTTCATGCGCCGACTCCCCCCGACAAAGTGGGCACGTCGAGCGCCGAGAAGCCGTAATGCTTCAGCCAGCGCAGATCGCCGTCGAAGAATGCGCGCAAATCGTCCATCCCGTATTTGAGCATCGCGAGGCGATCGACCCCGGTGCCAAAAGCAAAGCCCTGCCATTCGTCGGGGTCGAGCCCGCACGCCTCGATCACGCGGCGATGGACCATGCCGCTGCCCAGCACCTCCATCCAGCCGCCATTCTCGGCGTCGCCCGATCCGCCAATCTCGCGCTTGCCGTTCTTCCAGGTGAACCCGACATCGACTTCCGCGCTGGGCTCGGTGAACGGGAAATAGCTTGGACGCAGGCGCAGGACGATGTCGTCGCGTTCGAAATAGGCCTTGAGGAAGGTTTCCAGCGTCCATTTGAGGTGACCGAGCGTGATCCCCTTGTCGATCACCAGCCCTTCGATCTGGTGGAACATCGGCGTGTGCGTCGCGTCGCTGTCGCTGCGATAGACGCGGCCCGGCGCGATGATGCGGATCGGCGGGGGCGTCGACGTCATCGTGCGGATCTGCACCGGCGACGTGTGGGTACGCAGCACCATCGGCCGGTCATGCTCGCCCGCGAGATAGAAGGTGTCGTGCATCGCCCGCGCCGGATGCGTCTCGGGAATGTTGAGCGCGGTGAAATTATGCCAGTCGTCCTCGATCTCAGGGCCCGTCGCGACGGCAAAGCCCATATCGGCAAAGATCTCGGCCAACTCGTCCATCACCTGGCTGATCGGATGGACGGTTCCGGCGGGGACGCCATCGACCGGCAGGGTCATGTCGAGCGTCTCGCTGGCGAGCTTCGCCTCCAGCGCCGCGCCCTCCAGCGCCGCCTTGCGCGCCGCGATCGCCTCGGTCACCGCCTCGCGCAGGCCGTGGATGCGCGGACCCGTCTCCTGCCGCTCCTCGGGGCTCATGCCGCCCAGCGTCTTGAGCAGACCGGTGACAGCCCCCTGTTTGCCCAGCGCATGGACGCGCACTGCCTCCAGCGCATCGACGCCGGAAGCCGCGTCGATCGCGGCGAGAAGGTCGGTCTTGAGTTGGTCGAGATCGGTCATCGGAATTCCGTTCAATGGTCTAGTGGTCCGAACCGCAGTCAGGCGCGAAGGTCAAGTCCGGCTACCCAGCAACGCGACGCCGAACGCGATGAAAACGCCGCCGCTCACGCGGTTGAACAGCCGCTGGCGGTTGGCCGGCGCGAGCCAGGCGGCGAACGAGCGGCCACCCAGCGCATACATGCCGAACCAGAACGCCTCGATCGCGGCAAAGCTCGCGATCAGAATGGCGAGCTGGGGCGCGAATGGCGCGCTGGTGTCGATGAATTGCGGGAACAGCGCGGCGGCGAAGATGATCAGCTTGGGATTGGAAAATCCCGTGCCAAGCCCGGCGCCGAACATCGCGGTGAGCGAGGGCGGGGCGGGCTTTTCCGCTTCGGCATCGCCGCCGACCGGCGCACGCCACGCCTTGATCCCCAGCCACACCAGATAGCCGACGCCGACATAGCGCAGCAGATCGAACAGCATCGGCGACGCCTTGAGCAGCGCGCCAAGGCCAGCGGCGGAGGCGAGCAGGCAGACGAGGTTGGCGGTCATCAGCCCGGCCATCGAGGCGATCGAGCGGCGCGCGCCGTGATGAATGCTCTGCACCATGACATGCAGCATGTTCGGCCCCGGTGTCGCGGAGATCAGGAACACGGCGGTGACATAGAGCCACCAGGTCTGGAGCGTCATCAATCGTTCCCTTCAAACCCAATTCGTCACCCCGGCCTCCGTGCCGGGGTCCACCGTGCCGCAAGCGCGGCGGCGGAGCCTCTCGCGTATCGCCCGCCTCCCGGTGGGGCCCGGAACAAGTCCGGGGTGACGAACGGAGGGTGGTCCGCCTTGGACCAAGAAAAAGGGCGCCGGTGGATGTCCACCGGCGCCCCATTATTCGGTCGCTACAGGCTGCCTCAGGCGGCCTGGGGCAGAGCCGCCTTCGCCTGCGCGATGATGGCGGTAAACGCCTCACCTTCGTGCATGGCGATATCGGCCAGGACCTTCCGGTCGAGTTCGATGCCGGCGAGCTTCAGCCCGTGCATGAACTGCGAATAGGTCAGGCCTTCGGCGCGGACGCCGGCGTTGATGCGCTGGATCCACAGGGCGCGGAAGCTGCGCTTCTTCACCTTGCGGTCGCGATAGGCGTATTGGCCGGCCTTTTCGACGGCCTGGCGCGCGATGCGGATGGTGTTCTTGCGACGGCCATAATAGCCCTTCGCCTGATCCAAAATCCGCTTGTGCTTCGCCTTGGTGGTTACACCACGTTTGACACGTGCCATGGTCTGCTACTCCTTACTTGAGGCCGTAGGGCGCCCAGAGGCGCACATGGCCGGCATCAGCTTCGGACAGGACCGACGTGCCGCGGTTGGTGCGAATATACTTCGCGTTATGGCTGCTCAGGCGGTGACGCTTGCCGGCGACGCCGTGCTTCACCTTGCCCGTTGCGGTGAATTTGAAGCGCTTCTTCACACCGCTCTTGGTCTTCATCTTGGGCATTTTCGTCTCCTTTTGCGCGCGACGATCACGAACAGCCCCGGCAGCCCTTGTTAGCCGGGCGGTTCCCCTGAATCGCGGAAAGGCGGGCCGATAGTCGGTTTGAGGCAGTTTTGCAACCGATGCTTGTTTGCGTGAGAACGCTGTCGCGTTCTGCGGCACCGGCCCACTCCCCCACCCGGCCACCCATTCCAGAATATCCTGCCGATGGGTGGCCGGGTGGGGAGTGGGCCGGTGCCGCGCGCGCCGTGAGGCGCGCAACTATTCAGTGCGCGCTGCCTTGGCACCCCAGCAGTTCGACGAGTTCCTCGATTCGCGCCGGATCGCCCGCCGCGATCACCTCGCCATTGCTGTCAGCGTGGAGCGGATCGCCCTGCCAGTCGCACATGCGCCCGCCCGCGCCCTCGACCACCGGCACCAACGCCGCGAAATCGTGCAGCTTCAGCCCCGCCTCGATCACCAGGTCGAGATGTCCCGACGCGACCAGCCCGTAATTATAGCAGTCACCCCCCAACACCGTACTCATCACCGCCGAATCGACATGTTCGAACGCATGAAGCTGGCCGTCGGTAAACAAGGCGGGAGAGGTGGTGGCGAGCAGCGCTCGGGAGAGTTCGCGGCAGGTGCGGGCGTGCGCGGGCTTGCCGTTGAACAAGGTCGTGCGCCCGGTGACGCCCAGCCAGCGCTCGCCGATGATCGGCTGATCGATGATGCCCAGCACCGGCCAGCCATCCTCCAGCAGAGCGATCAGCGTGCCGAAGATCGGCCGACCGACGATGAAGCTGCGCGTCCCGTCGATCGGATCGAGCACCCAGGTGCGGCCGCTGGAACCCGCCCGCTCAGCTTCTTCTTCGCCGATAATCGCGTCCATCGGCCGTTCTGCGATGATCAGGCGTCGCATCGCGGCTTCGGCTTCACGGTCGGCAATCGTCACAGGCGACGAATCGCCCTTGGCCTCCAACCCATGCTCGGCGCGGAAATAGGGGCGGATCGCCGCCCCCGCCGCATCGGCGAGGCGCTGGGCGAGATCGATATCGGCTTGGCTGACAGGCATCGGCCCCGCCTAGCGGCGGAAAGGCGCGATGAGAACCGCCTTATGCGCCCCAGAGGTCGCCAGCCCGCTCCCCCACCCGGCCATCCAACGTCAGTAATCTATTGGGTGGCCGGGTGGGGGAGCGGGCTGGCACCGCAGCCGGTTCAGCCCAGCTGAGCCGAACCTAAAACGGCAGCCAGCGCCGCTTTTCGCTGAACTTCATATAGCCGACATTTGCGCCCGCACGCCATCCGACGCCGAGTCGTACCGGGATCAGCACTACATCGCCACGGCGCAGATAGGTGGCGGAAAAACCGCCCACGAAATAGAGTCGCCCCTCGCCCGCCGGGAAACGCTTGTAGAGTTCCTGGCTGTCATAGAGATTGTAGACGAGCACGAACACCTTGTTGGCATCGCCGCCAACGTCGAATCCCACCGAAGGGCCGGTCCAGTACACATCGCGCTCGCCCTCGACCGCATGGACCATCGTTCCGGAACCATAGCGCAGTCCGACGACGATCGCACCCGATCCTTCGGACCCGGCGATATAGGCGTTGGGCTCGCCCTGTTCCTTCAAGATATCCTCGATCAGCGCGGCGAGTCCTGACGCGCCTTTGCCGAACACGCCCTCAGCCGCGGCGACGAGCCGGACCTGATCGAAGGTGGTCGGCACTTCGGGTTTCTGCAACTCGCCCCCCGCAACGGGAGGCGCCCCTGCGGGTGCCGCGGGCGGCGGCGCGGGCTGTTGATCCTGTTGCCCGTCATAGGGCGGGGCATAGGGGGCGCCAGGATCGACCGGTTCGCCTGGATAGGCTTGTTCGTCGGGTATCTGCGATTGCGGCCGGTCGAGATCGGCGTCGATCGCGCTGTCGGGATCGACGGTCTGGATGCTCTGCGCCAGCGCGGGACCCGCCATCATTGGCGGCACCGCCAGCGCCATCCCGATCCAGATCAACAATCGTCGCATTCAAACCCTCCCGCATTCTACGCTTTGGACTCGCCCTGGACTCGCGGCAATGAACCGGCGATGACCCGAGTCGAATTTGCGCCAAACCGCCGCAAAACGGCCCATTGATCGCACGCGCGACGCTCGCTATAGCGCCCGCTCGCTACAGACATCCGGAGACGTGGGTGAGTGGCTGAAACCAACGCTTTGCTAAAGCGTCGTACGGGGAACCGTACCGAGGGTTCGAATCCCTCCGTCTCCGCCATTTTGGACCTTTTTTAGGTCGCCACGCCCCTAAAAAACCGCTAAAAACTCCCGGAAATCAGCGGTTTTTTCGTTCCGCTGCGTTTCACCCAATTCCACACCATCCCACACGAAGTGTGGGGCAAAGTGTGGGGTAAAATGGAGTAGGAAGCGATGGGGAAGCTCACGGCGGCCAAGATCCGCTCGTTGACCGAGCCCGGTAAATATTCCGATGGCGACGGCCTTTTCCTCCAATTGGACGGAAAAAGCTCAGCGCGGTGGTTCCTCCGCATTCAAGTGAACAAGATTCGGCGGGATATCGGACTTGGTTCGTTGAAGTCGGTATCGCTCGCCGATGCGCGCGAGGCGGCATTCACAGTGCGGCGCAAGATCGCTCAGGGAATCGACCCCGTGGAGGAGCGCAAGCAGGAGCGGATCACGGTTCCGACGTTCCGCGAGGCGGCGAACAGCGTTCATGAGGAACACCGCGCAGCATGGAAGAATGGAAAGCACCAGCAGCAGTGGATTTCGACGCTGGAGTCCTATGCCTTTCCGGCATTCGGCGATCGACCGGTGAACGAGATTGAAGGGCCTGCCATTCGTGACGTGCTCGCCCCGATCTGGTTGAGCAAGCCGGAGACAGCACGTCGCGTGCGCCAGCGGATCGCCACGGTTCTCGACTGGGCATGCGCGAAGGGGTTCAGGGCGACCGAGGCGCCGATGCGCTCGATTGCGAAGGGTCTGCCGCGCCAGCCCAAGAAGGATCGGCATTTTGCCGCGATGTCCTATGCCGATGTCCCGGCGTTCGTCGAGAAACTGCAGGAGCGGGAGTCGGTCGGCCGAGTTGCGCTCGAAGCCCTCATCCTGACCGCTGCACGGTCAGGGGAGATTCGCGGCGCATGCTGGTCGGAACTGGATCTGGAGAACCTCATCTGGTCGGTCCCCGCCGAGCGCATGAAGATGGGACGGACTCATCTTGTGCCGCTATCCGATGCGGCCGTCGCCGTGTTCGAGCGGGCGAACGCCTTCAAGGTCGGAGCGAGCGACCTCGTGTTTCCAGGACAGAATGTGAAAAGGCCGCTGTCCGACATGACCTTGCTCAAGATTTTGCGCGACATGGAGCTTGCCGTCACAGTTCACGGGTTCCGTTCTGCTTTCCGGGACTGGGTTGCGGACAAGACCGATTATCCAGGAGAGGTGGCCGAAGCTGCGCTGGCGCACGCGGTGTCCAATAGGGTCGAGGCTGCGTATCGGCGCACCGATTTTCTCGACAAGCGTAGGCTGATGATGGCGCAATGGGGCGCGTTCGTGTGTGGAAGCGGTTCCACTGGAAAAGCTGTGGGCGGGGATGCAGCCGCTACACCGTCATAGCCTGACGCCAGTGATGTGGTCGATGCCGCGCGTCAACACGAAGTCGGCCATGGCCGAAATCAGCGCGTTGCCAAGCTCCCGCCGCCGCAGGCCGCCGTGGCGGCTCGGCAGACAGAGGCGTGGGCTCTCCCAAGCGGGATCAACATGAACGCTCCCGACGCAAAGATGCGGGAAAACCTCGCCGAGGAGATGGGGCCGCCAACTCGGTAGCAGTCCCGCGTTACCTTCTCGAAGGTCGAGACCACATGCACCAACGGGAATGCGTCGCTTTCGATGGCTCCAACCTGATGCGTCAAGTGAAGGCATGTCGCCTTACTCGACCTTACCGCTATCGACTTCGGGTGTGTTTGCGGTGGAATGCCAGTGCCTCGCATGTGGCGGCGTCGGGTCAGGAGTCCTCCGAGCAGGTGTAGTGGATCGGGTTCATTAGCCAGGCATTCACAGAAGATTGGCGCCAGCCAGCGCATCGAGCGCTGATCGCGATTTGCTTGGGGAACGTCCCCTGATTGATCTTCCGATACAGCGTCGAGCGGCTGAGGCCGGTGGCGTCGAGTACCGCAGGAAGACGGAGAATTCGGTCGATAGGCTCGGGCATGACTGGCTCGCGGAGTTGGTCAGAGGAACAGGCAGGTTCCCTCAGAATTTCGCAAGGGCTGCCTCGCTTAATCGAACTGGCGGGAAGAAAAACCAACGTTAGCGTGAGCTGATCTCATGCCCGTGGCGTGTCGGCGTCCCGCGCGGTCGCGCGGTCGCGCGGTCGCGCTCTAGGGCGCTGTCGCGTCGCCGAGTCGCTGCGCGTCTCGGCCCATGCGGGTTGCGGTCGCTGACGCGTCGGCGTTGCCGGCAGATCGAACGTGGAGCTGGATGAGCGTGCGCGGGCGGACTTCTGCGAAGCAGCCGCCAGGGTCCGCAGCATCTTTGTTTTGCCGCGTGACACACTCGATGGGCTCCGCTGGAGCCTTGCGCTGGCGCGCAGGATCTGTGGACGCCGCGCTATGCGCGTCGGCGCTGGTTTCGCCCCCGGCAAAGGGGCTGGGCGGTCGCTGCCCTTAGTCCCGCCGCAGCGTGCCGCAACCCGGCTGCTCCGGGTCCTTCGCTGTGCTGCGGCCCTTTGGGTGCGACCCGCCTCGATCGGCGGGACTGCGGTGCGCTCCTTGCCGCCCACCCCTTTCCCGGGGCCGATGCGGTGGAAATTCTGGCGACAGGCGTCCGGCGTTGACGTCGAGCTAGCCCGGCTGGAGCGTCGCGTGCGGCGCATGGATGCCACGACGCGCGCGGTGTTCCTGATGCATCGGCTGGATAGCCTTGGCTGTGTCGAGATCGCCGCGCGTCCCGGTGTCGCGGTGGCCGAGGTCGAACGGCGCATGGCTGAGGCGATGCTGCTGCTGATTCAGGCCGACGCCGATGACTGAATCTGTGCGGACGCGATGGGTCTTGCCTTCGCATCCGCGCATGCCACAGGTTCACGACAATGTTGCGGACGTCTGGTGCGCCGCCTGTACACCTTTTCGTTCCGAACGTCCGGATATCCGGTGAAGTCCAACTGGACGAAAAAGGGGAAGAGGTGCCAGCAAAGAGGCGGCGTTGGGGCAGCACGCCTCCCCATTTCTTGTAATTGGCACGCAGACTTCTGATCGCCTAGCTGGCTCACTGCGCGCCCCCGATCACCGGGGCAAGACGGACAGGGATGCGCCATGATCGACGTTCACCTCCTGCGCTATGCGCTGGCGGCTGCGGAGACCGGTAGTTTCAGCCGGGCCGCCGGGAAATTCAGCGTGAAGCAATCCACGCTTAGCAAACGTATCCGCACTCTTGAGCTCCGCCTGGGCCTATCGCTGTTCGACCGATCCACACAAGGGGTCGCGCCGACCGCAGTCGGTCAGCGTTTCCTCGATCGCGCTCGTGCCATCCTGATTGATCTGGAGGCGCTGTCGATTGAATCGGAGGCCCTCGCCAAGGGGAATGCTGGCAAGTTGCGGATCGGCTTTCAGAGCTCGCTCGCCGCGGGCGATTTGAGAGCGATCCTCGAAGCGTATCGGACCGCCTGCCCCGAAGTCGCGCTCGAGCCAATGGAAGGTGCACGCGATACGCTCCTGACCCAGATCGATCGCGACCGACTCGATGTCGCGATCGTCGCCGGCGATACCGGAGAGCCCGGTCATCGTTCGCTGTGCCTGTGGAGCGAGCCACTCACCGTCGCAATGGCGCGAGGCCATCCGCTCGAAACGCGTGCGCAGCTCTATTGGACCGATCTGCGCAACGCTTCCTTCCTCGTAACGGTGGCAGATCCGGGCCCGCTGATTGCCGCGATGATCCGCGCGCGCATGTTGGGGGCCAGCTTCACCCCAAGCATATCCCACCAGAATGTCAGCCGCAGCAATCTCCTGAGCTTCGCTGGCGGCAACTGCGTGGCCATCACGGCCGGCGCAGTCGTCAGGGCTGATCCGGCAATCGTGCTGCGACCCGTCCAAGACGCTTTCGGTCCGACGCGGATCGACCAGGTCCTGCATTGGCGGGAAGACAACCCCAACCCGGCGCTCGCCCGGTTCCTGGCGCTTGTCGCCCATCGTTATGGAAGGACCATGAGGGACATTATGGGTCAGGTGGAGTCAGAAAGGCCGCCACGAGGAGGGGATCGTGACGGCCTTTCCCCGCGATGGGGAGGTTCAGGGGGCGCAAACCTCCCCGCGCGGATCTAGCGCAGAGTCCTGGCGATGTTAGTCGCGAGGGACTGTGCTGGTGCTAAAGTCATTGCGCGCGCCCAAACCCTCAGAGAAAAGCTTGTCACGATCGCCTCGCCTTCGCGAACCCGCGATCGGTCGCCATGAACTGGGCGATCATCGGCACGATCAATTTGGCCGGACCCTGCGACGTCTGGTTAGTCGCTACAGCATGCGCCTCGGCATAGGCTGTCAGATCTCGATACACTTCCGCCGGAACGTCGATCGTCACCTTGACCGGCTTGTCGTCCGCGAGCGGCCCCAGCTTGAGCGTCATTTTACATCTCCTGCTGGCGTCATCACGATGTCGCGGGTCACGATCACGCGGAGCTGGAATCCGGGCCGGATTGTAAGCGTGGGCTGCACGCTCATCTGGCGGCGGACGAGATCCTGGCCGGTGCGGCCGATCGATTCCGAGGTGCCTTGGCGAAGCGCGCGGATGAGATCGTCGTCGTTGCCGTTGCCGACCTCGGTGCCGACATTGAGCAGTGTCGAAATCAACGCTGCACGGAGTATCCCGCCCCAATGCTGGTTTACTCGATCCTGCAGCCCAGAATACCCCGCGGCATCCGCGCCGGGTAGCCGGTCAAGCTGGATCGAGCGCCCATCGGGACGAATCAGACGATCCCAAGCGAGCAGAACGCGGCTCTGACCGAACGAGACCTGCGAATCATATTCGCCGATGAGCCGGCTGCCTTGCGGGATAAGCAGGTGGCGACCGGTGACGCTGTCATAGATGTTTTGGGTCACCTGCGCGGTAATGATGCCGGGCAGGTCGGAACGGATGCCGGTGATCAATGCGGCGGGAATGACGCTTCCCGCTTGCACCACATAGGGTGAGGTCGGCTGGGTCACCCGATGGCCGCTCTCGGTCGGCGCACCTTCATAAGCGCGCAGGAAATTGCGCTTGCCGCTCTGATCGGAATCGCCGCTGGAGGGTGCTGTCGGCGCTGCGACGGCACTCACGACTGCCGGCAGTTGCACCGGCGGAGCGGCTCCGGCGCCGGTCGAGGCGGCTGCACCTTCTCCCCCGACAAATACCTTGCTGGTGCGCGCGGCGTCCCGCTCCTGACGAACACGCTCGCGTGCGGCTTGTGCCGCGTTGGCGGCAGGACCAGCGGGGGTCGGCGGTGCGGTACCCATTGGCGGCGGCGGGACATCGACGCCGCGCTGCTGCGCCGAGAGGATCGGCCGGCCAAGATCGCCTGGCAGTGGCGGGCCAAGCTTGGGCACCTGCGAATAGTCCTTCGGTGCACCAGCAAGGGTGTCGGACGCCGCGCGATTGTCAGTCGCATAGAGCTCGGTCTGGCTCTTCGGCGCTGAGGACTGAAGAGCGTAGACCAGCGCTCCGCCAATGCCGGCGGTCGTCACCAACCCGACAATTGCGAGAGCCTTGCGCGAGAGGCGCATCACGCGGGGCGGATCGCCGCGCAGCCGAAGGTCGGGCGCGCCCGCTGAAGCGGGTTCAGCAGCGGCGTTCATTTCACCTTCTCCACCGGCATGGCGCCGTCACGAAGGATGCGCACGCGCTTCTCGGACTTGCCGGCGCCAAGCCGCAGCTCAGCGCCAGCGAACAAGCGATCGACCACCAGATAGCGCCCGCGGATGCGATAGTTGACGAGCTCGCCCTCGCCCTTGGCGCCGGCGACGAACAGCGGCGGAAGGTCGCTCTGGCCGATGTTCGACGGAAGGTCGATGAAGACCTGACGGCCATCATCGAAGGCGCGCAGGGGTCGCCAGGACGGACGATCGCCTTCGATCCGATAGCGAAAATTGAGCGCATCGATGTCGATGTTTGGCACGACGGGCGCCTCAGCGGCTGCTTCGCGGCTGCGGGCGGCAAGTGCGATCAACGCATCTTGCGGATAGGTCCAGGACACTGAGGCCATATAGGTCTCGGGCGTCGAGCGCAGCTCGAGATGATAGGTGCGTCGGTCGGTGTTGATCACGACGTTGGTGAAGAGGCCGGCCCTGGTCGGCTTGATCAGGATGTGGACGCGTTGCCCCGGACCAGAGCCACTGATCGTGTCGCCGATGATCCAGCGGACGGTATCGCCCGCTGCTACTGGGCCAGGTCCCACCAATTGCTCGCCTTCCTGCAGCGCGATATCGGTGACCTGACCGGGCGCGGTGTAGAGTTGATAGAGCGCACCTTCCGCCCAGGGGTAGAGCTGGATCGCATTGAGAAAGCCGTCGCGCACGGGCTGCATGCGCGCCGCCGCATTGGCGGTGCCGATCCGGGTCTTGGGGTCGGCGGGCTCCGGCACGGATGCTGCCGAGATCGGTTTCAACTGCCCCGGTAGAGGGAGCGGTTCGGGGACGCGGATGATCTCGACTGTCTTTGGCTGCTCCGGTTCGGGTGCGGCGGCAGGCGCGGCCTCGAATGTCAGGGACCGTGTCTGAGCATGGGACGCGCTGCATGCGGCAAGCGGCAAGGCCGCGAGCGTCAGCAGGGCCGGCAGGATCGCCGTGCGGATCGGGGTCATTGCGTGAGCTCCTTTGACCAGTTGAGGGCGTTGACGAACACGCCGAGGGGATTCTTGCGGAGCGCCTCGGGCGTGCGTGGGGTCTGGATCACGACCGTTGCGATCGCCGACCAGCGCTCGGTCGCGGTGAGGCTCCCGTCCTGGTAGCGCCGCTCGGTCCACGAGATGCGGAAGCTACTGTCCGACGCGCGGATCACGCTGGAGACGTCGACCGCGACCTGGAACTTGCCGACCTGCGCGAAGGGGTCGTTGTTGCGGGCATAGTCGTTGAGCGCGAGCGCCCCCTTGGCGGTCGTGAAGTCATAGGCCCGCAGCCAGCTTTGGCGGAGAACGACCGGGTCGGCTGGAATCCCCCGGAAATTCTCGACGAAACGTGCCAGATGGTACGCGATCTGCGGGTCGCTCGGGCGATAGTCGGCGTCGGCGGGTGCAATGGCCTGAGCCTCACCCATCTTGTCGATCTGGACGACCCAGGGGGTGATCGTGCCGCGCATGGCCATGCCGATCAGTCCGGCGATGGACAGCGCCAACAGCGCGAGCGCGGCGAAGCAGGCCAGCCGCCAGTTCCGGGCCTGAACCCGGCTAGAGCCGATACGGTCATCCCATGCCTGCCCGGCCCGCTGATAGGGGGTCTCGGGCTCGGGGGTCGCGCCGTAGCGCACGGTCGATCGTCGAAACATGGCAATTCACTCCTTGTCGGTGACGCTGACGGAGGCGCCGGGACCTCGGCTGTCACCGCCGCGCAGGGTGTGGGTGGCGCCGCTGGCGCCGTGGACGATCGCCTGATGGCGGCGCATCGACCGGGCCCAGGCGGGAGGTTCGCTGCGGGGAGCTTCGGGCGGTGGTGAAGCCGCATTCGATGCTGGCTCGGAGACGGCGGACGCTGAGGCGCCCGGAGACGCTTCGGACTGGGGTAGCGGAACGCCGCCGCTGTCACGCTCGACGGGGCCTGCGCCAGTTTGAGGCTTGGGCACGCCGCCCGAGTCCCGCTCGACAGCCGCCGCTGGGCCACCACCAACCCCGCCGCCGCCAGATCCACCACCGGGGCCGGCGCCCGCTCCAGCAGATCCGCTGGACGATCCGCCAGCCGCGCGCCGAAGCGGCGACATGGCGCTTTGGGTAGCGGTGCGGCCGACATTGCCCAGGCCCGATGCGACACCGGACATGCCCGACTTGCCTGCGGCTCCAGCACGATAGGCGCTGGTCGCGGTGCTGACGGTTCGGCCTGCGCCCGCGAGCGCGCCGCCGGCAGCGCCGAGCGCCGTGCCCCCGGCAGCCGCGCCGGCTGCGATCACGCCACCTGCCGCGAGTGCGGTGCCGGCCGCGGCGCCTGCGCCAAGCTGCGGGCCTCCGGAGACGATGCCGCTGGCGATGCCTGGACCAAAGATACCGAGGCCCAGCAGGCATAGCGAACCCAGCACGATTGCCATCGCGTCCTCGATCGTCGGCTGTGCGTTGCCGATCGCGCCGACAAATTCAGAGAAGAGCGTCGAGCCGATGCCGACGATCACCGCGAGCACCAGAACCTTGATGCCCGAGGAGACGACATTGCCCAGCACGCGCTCGGCCATGAACGCGGTCTTCCCGAACAGCCCGAACGGGATCAGCACGAAGCCGCACAGCACCGTCAGCTTGAATTCGATGAGCGTCGCGAACAGCTGCACGGCCAGCACGAAGAAGGCGAGCAGCACGATCACCCAGGCGAACAGCAGGACGACGATCTGGATGAAATTCTCGAAGAAGCTGATGTAGCCCATCAATCCGGAGATCGAGTCGAGGATGGGACGTCCTGCGTCGAGTCCGACCTGCGCGACGCGGCCCGGTTGCAGCAGCTCGGCGGCCGTAAATCCGGTGCCGGAGGCCTTCAGGCCAAGCCCGGCAAAGCTCTCGAAGACAATCCTCGCGAGCATGTTCCAGTTGCCGATGATGTAGGCGAAGATGCCGACGAACAGCGTCTTCTTGACCAGCCTGGCGATGATGTCGTCGCCCTCGCCCAAGGTCCAGAACAGCGCCGCGAGCGTCACGTCGATGACGATCAACGTGGTCGCCAGGAACGCAACTTCGCCCTGAAGCAGGCCGAATCCGGAATCGATGTACGAGGTGAAGACCTGGAGAAACCGGTCGATGACGCCAGTGCCGCCCATGTCACTGCTCCTGCTGGGTGTTGGTGATCGGATCGTCTGCAAAGATCGCCGGCTCGGAGGATTTGCCGGGCGCATCGTCCGCATCCGGCACAACTGGGGGTGATCGCGATTGCCCGAGGAAGCGCTGGCGGTTCTCGGCCCAGGCTGCGAGGCAGCCCGGGTCCGAGCCCGCCGCCTGCCCGGCCAACTGGCAGCTCCGAAGCTTTGCCTGGAGCGGGTCTGTGGGCAGGTCGGTCGAGAAATTTTGAGGCGGCGATGCCGGCTTCGGCTCCTCGCGCAAGGCGAGCAGACCCATTGCGAGTGCGACGCCGATGCACGCAAATGCACCGATGCGAGCCGGAAGCCGGAGGTTCATCACCCAAGCCTCAGCGGTGGAACATCTGCACCGGGGTCGGCCGATAATCGGTCCCGGGCGTGAGGAAGCGGCGCAACTGCTCGCGGGCCTGGTCCTGCGCGGCCGCGCGCTGCGAGGCTTCGAGTGCCTGAGCCCGGCCCTGCGCCGCCACCACCGCGGTCAGGTCGGCAAGCTGCTGCGCCTGGAGAGCGAGCAACTGATTGCCGGCCTGTGTGGCCTGGAGCGCGCCCGATGCCGACTGGCTGGAGCCGACGATTCGCTCCATCGCGTCGCGCGAGCCCTCGATGTTGCCGACGACGCCGGCCTGGACCTTGAGCGCATCCTCGAAGCCGGCGACAGTGTCTTCCCAGCGGGCGCGTGCGTTATCGACCAGCGCCTTGTCAGTCGCCGACATGGGGGAACCGCGATACCGGCTGTTGAAGGCCTGATCGATCGACTGAACCGAATAGGCGATGCGCTGCGCGTTGCTCAGCAGCTGCTGGGTCTGCCGAACCTGGGACTGAAGCTCGGCGAGCGCGGATGTCGGCAGCGATGCGAGATTCCTGGCGTCGTTGATCAGCGACTCAGCTTCGTTCTGAAGCGATTTGATCTGGTTGTTGATCTGCTCGAGCGTGCGGGCCGCAGTCAGCACGTTTTGCGAATAGTTGGTCGGGTCGTAGACGACCCCGCCGAACTGAGCGTGGGCCGGTGCCGCGGCGAAGGCGATCAGCAGGGCGGAGCCGCATGAAAGCGCGAGGCGGCGAAGCGATGAAGAACGCATGACAATTACTCCTGGGCAGTGAGGGGGAGAAGATCTGCGGCCCAATCGAGACCGCGGGCGCGCAGCCACGCGGCGGCGAAACCGGCGCGGCCATGGGCCTCGAGAAGTTCGGCGATGCGGCGGTGGTCGGTGCGCGACGAAGCGGCCGTGAAAGCGAGCGCGACCTCGCCCAGTCCGAGATCGAACAGGCGGTTGCCGCGGCGCGACTGGCAGTAATAGTCGCGCTTGGGGGTCGCCCTGGCGAGGATCTCAATCTGGCGTTCGTTCAGCCCGAACCGGCGATAAATGGCTGCGATCTGCGGCTCGAACGCCCGCTCGTTGGGAAGGAAGATGCGGGTCGGGCAACTTTCGACGATCGCTGGCGCGATTGCCGACGTCTCGATATCGGCGAGGCTCTGGGTCGCGAACACGACGCTCGCATTCTTCTTGCGCAGCGTCTTCAGCCATTCGCGCAGCTGGTTCGCGAACGCCGGGCTGTCGAGGACGAGCCAGCCTTCGTCGATGATGATCATCGTCGGGGCGCCGTCGAGATGGGCTTCGATCCGGTGGAACAGGTAGGAAAGCACCGCGGGCGCTGCGGCGCTCCCGATCAATCCCTCGGTCTCGAAGGCCTGGACGCGGGCGTCGCCAAGATGCTCGGACTCCGCGTCGAGCAACTGGCCGTGGGGGCCGCCGACACAATAGGGGCCGAGCGCCTGTTTGAGCTGTTGCGACTGGAGCAGCACCGCAAGTCCGGTGAGCGTCCGCTCCGACACCGGCGCGGATGCCAGCGAGTTCAACGCAGCCCAGAGATGCTCCTTGCCTTGGGGGTCGAGCACCACGCCTTCGGCGGCAAAGATCGCGGCGAGCCATTCGGCGGCCCAGCTGCGCTCGGCTAGGTCGTCGATTCTGGCCAGGGGCTGCAGCCGAACACCATGCGCGCTCTCATCCTGCGGCGTAGCCCCAAGATTCTGCCAGTCGCCGCCCATCGCCAGCGCCGCGGCCCGGATTGATCCGCCAAAGTCGAACGCGAAGATCTGCGCATTCTCGTAGCGGCGGAACTGCATCGCCATCAGCGCCAGCAGGACCGACTTGCCGGCACCGGTCGGCCCGACGATCAGCGTGTGGCCGACATCGCCGACGTGCAGCGAGAAGCGGAACGGAGTCGAGCCCTCGGTCCGCGCGAAAAAAAGCGGCGGCGCGTTGAAATGCTCATCGGCCACCGGCCCGGCCCAGACCGCCGACAGCGGCACCATATGCGCCAGATTGAGCGTCGAGATCGGAGGCTGCCTAACATTGGCGTAGACATGGCCGGGCAAGCTTCCGAGCCACGCCTCGACTGCGTTCATGCCTTCGGCGATCACCGTGAAGTCGCGACCCTGGACGACCTTCTCGACCAACCTAAGCTTCTCGGCAGCGAGCCCCGGATCGGCGTCCCAGACGCTGATTGTCGCGGTCACATAGGCCTGCCCGACCATGTCGCTGCCAAGCTCTTGGAGCGCGAGATCGGCGTCTGCCGCCTTGTTCGAGGCATCGCTGTCGACCAGCACGGACGCCTCGTTGGTCATCACCTCCTTGAGGATCGCCGCAATCGACTTGCGCTTGGCGAACCATTGGCGGCGGATGCGAGAGAGCAGCTTGGTGGCGTCCGTCTTGTCGAGCGTGATCGCGCGCGTCACCCACCGATACGGGAAGGCCAACCGGTTGAGATCGTCGAGCAAGCCGGGAAAGGTCACGCTCGGAAACCCGGTAACCGTCAGGGTCCGAAGATGCTGGCTGCCCAGCCGTGGTTCGAGGCCGCCGACCAGCGGCTCGTCGGCCAGGATCGCGTCGAGGTACATCGGCGTCTCGGGGACGCGGACGCGCTGACGCTTGGTCGAAATCGTCGAGTGGAGATAGGTGAGCGTTTCGCCATCATCGAGCCAGTGCGCCTCGGGCAGAAAGCCCTCGAGCAGATGCAACAGGCGAGTGCTCCGATCGGCGAAATTGGCGAGCAACTCATTCGGATCGACACCGCTTCGAGACCGGCCCTCGTACAGCCAGCCTTCGGCGCGCGCGGCGTCCTCGGCGGGCGGCATCCATTGGAGCGTCAGGAAATAGGCGCTTTCGAAATGCGCTCCTTCCTCGGCGAACTGCGCACGGCGCTCGCGCTCGACCAGGGCCGAGGCCGGATCTGGGAAGTCACTGTCGGGATAGTCGTGCGCCGGCACGCGCTGTGCTTCGACGAAGATGGCCCAACCGGAACCGAGCCGGCGAAGCGCGCTGTTGAGACGTCCGGCGGTCGCGACCAGCTCGGCGGGCGTCGCCGAGTCCAGGTCTGCACCGCGGATCGCGGCGGTACGCTGGAACGAGCCGTCCTTGTTAAGCACGAGGCCCGGCGCGACCAACGCTGCCCAGGGCAGGAAGTCGGTAAGACTCGAACCGCGCGCGCGGTATTCGCGAAGGGACATCATGGCCGACTCACGCGCGCAGGAAGGCGGGGTAGCGCATGTGCCGCCGACCGACTTCGAGAAATTGGGGATCCCGGCGCGCCGCCCAGACCGCAGCGGCATGGCCGACTGCCCAGATGACTAGGCCGACCAACCACAGCCGCAGGCCGAGCCCGACGGCGCCGGCGAGCGTGCCGTTGACGATCGCGACCGAACGCGGTGCGCCGCCGAGCAGGATCTGCTCGGTCAGCGCACGATGGACGGGCGCGAAGTAGCCGGGGATGGCAGCACCGGAGTCGAGATGTTCCATCAGATCAGCGCCCCGCCGCCGAAGCTGAAGAAGCTGAGGAAGAATGAGCTGGCGGCGAACGCGATGCTCAACCCGAACACGATCTGGATGAGGCGGCGAAACCCGCCCGAGGTCTCGCCGAATGCGAGGGTCAGGCCGGTGACGATGATGATGATCACCGCGATGATCTTCGCGACCGGGCCTTCGATGCTCTCCAGGATCGACTGGAGCGGGCTTTCCCAAGGCATCGAAGATCCCGACGCCTGTGCCGGACCGGCGGTCAGCGCGACGAAGGCGCTGGTGTAGAGTGCCGCCCCGCAGGTGCGGGCAGCGGAAAGTGAGACGTTCATTCGGACTCTCCGTTGGTGAGGAAGTGGAGGCGGTATTCTCCCGAGGGCTCGAGACCCTGGACGCGGGCGAGTTCGGCGAGGCGGCGGCCGGCGCTTTCGCGGACCAGCACCGCGATCAGACCGATGGTCTCGGCGATCAGCGGACGGGGCACGGTGGTGACGGCTTCCTGGATGAGCTGCTCGAGCCGGCGCAGTGCGCCGAGCGCAGTGCCGGCATGGATGGTGCCGAAGCCGCCCGGATGCCCGGTGCCCCAGGCCTTGAGGAGATCGAGCGCTTCGGCACCGCGAACTTCCCCGATCGGAATCCGGTCGGGTCGGAGGCGAAGCGAGGAGCGCACCAGATCGGAGAGCGTCGCCACCCCTTCCTTGGTCCGCATCGCGACGAGGTTGGGCGCGGTGCACTGAAGCTCGCGCGTGTCCTCGATCAGCACGATCCGATCGCGAGTGTCGGAGATCTCGGCGAGCAGCGCGTTGGTGAGCGTGGTCTTGCCGGTGCCCGTGCCGCCGGCGACCAGGATATTCTCGCGTCCGGTCACCGCTTCGCGGAGTGACGCGCATTGCCCGGCGGAGATGATGCCTGACGCGACATAGTCGTCGAGGGTGAATACGGCGACGGCAGGCTTGCGGATTGCAAAGGCGGGTGCGGTCACCACGGGCGGCAGCAGCCCCTCGAAGCGTTCGCCCGATTCCGGCAGCTCGGCGGACACGCGCGGCGAGCGGGCATGGACCTCGGTGCCAACGTGATGCGCGACCAGGCGAATGATGCGTTCACCGTCGGCCGCCGGCACGGTCATCCCGGTGTCCGCCAGCCCAGCACCAAGCCGATCAATCCAAAGCCGGCCATCGGGATTGAGCATGACCTCGACGATCTCGGGATCGTCCAGCCAGGCAGCGATCGAGGTGCCGAGCGCGGTCCGCAGCATGCGCGCGCCGCGGCGCGAAGCTTCTGAACGGATTGTAGCAGCACTCACTGATCGGCACCCTGTTCTCAGGCCGGTGCTAAGTTGCTCCGGCGACAGGGGTGACTAAGGAGGCACCAAATTCACTCTTGGCAACAGGATGTTGCGTCAGGCGTACCGTAGCGAAAAGACAGGAAGGATCGGCTATTCGCAGATCCGGCACTCGGCATTTCCGAGAGTAAAATTGACTTGGATACCGTGCCTTGGAGAGCGACTCGCATTGAGTCGGTGGCCTAGCTGCCGATGATGATCGGGATTCCCTGATTCTGGGCGGTGATGCGGTCGTGGACCAGACCGGACTGAATCAGATCGGATCGAATTTCGGTCACTACCTCGTAGAGGCTCGACGCCAGCTGGGCGACGCCCGACATGTCGGTCTCATGGGAGCCTTCCAACTCGTACGCATAGCGATGCTTAACGAACAGGTCGGCATATCCTGGCAAATCGTCGGCGAGGGTTTTGCCATGGCGCTGCTGGTAACGTTCGGCGATCGCCGCCTGGGTTTCCGCGGACAGGCGACCATAGAGATCGCCGTGATGATGACCATGAAGATCCTTGCCGGTCTTGCCTTCGGCCGCGAGGAGCGACTTGAGGTAGATTTCCACGACGAACGCCAGCAGCACCAGCGCTGGCGGGAACAGAAATGTCTGACCGTCCCCCCGAAGCTCGAGACAGCGCAACGCGCATTCATGATAGTGGCGGCCGTGCTGAAACATCTGGTCGACCAGCGGCACGGGGCCACGCACACGCACCCGCGATTCAATCCATGCGAGAATGTCGTCGGGAATTTCGGAGGGTCCTGTTGTCATGCCGCCCTTGCCATCGCACGGAGGGTAGAGTCGCTTCGAACGAACGCATAGCGCAAAGTCGAGGATGCTTGGTTGCGCCCGCAGGTCAGCATATGTTGGAGGCATGAATGTAGCCGATCAACTCCCGCGAATATTCCAGGCCAATATCGACCGCTTCTTTCAGCGGATCGTCGTGCCGGTGCTCGAACAACTCCCTATGCACGACCCGCTTGTTAGCGGACAGGCCAGCAGCATGGATGAATTATTGAACCGCTGCTCGGAGCAAGTCGACAATCACACGGCCTTCGAAGCTGCGAGGGCATTCGCGCTGACGATGGATGGGCTGTTCGAGCGCCAGCTTTGCCGGTGGGCCCATACCCATGGTAAAAAGGCCAGCAGCATGGAGACGGCGCTCCCGACATGCGCGGGGATCGCATCTTTCGATCTGGCAACGGCGGGGCTCGTCGATGACCTTAAAGAACTCCATCTGGTCGCCAACGTGGTTCGCCATGGCGAAGGCCGCTCGTGTAAGGAACTACAGGTACTGGCGCCCCAACTCTGGGATGAGGAAGCGTCAGACTATCATGACCTTGCGCCAGGCGCGGCTCCGGCAAGCGACCTGCTTCGGATCAGCGGCGAGGATCTGAGCCGGTATGCACGAGCGATCATACGCTTCTGGGGGCATGCCGACCCTCTTCCTGTGGCGGCGCTGAATCCGCCTTGAAGCCACAGACGGTACACCCGGCTTTGCTCATTGCCGCTTGCCCCCGGCTCCCGCCACGTCTTCCGAAATCTCATTTTTCAGCCGCGGCCCGAACTCCATCCGGCGATTGAGCGTTTCGATGAACCGCTCCCAGCGATCCTTCCCCATCGCCTGCGCGGCCGCGAGGGCGGTGTCCGGCAGCGGCGGATTGTTGACGAGCCAGAAGCGCACGAACAGGGCCAGCGTCTCGTTGCTGAGCTCGACATGCCATGCCAGCCGATCGGCCTGGCGCGATAACCGATCGAGCCGGCGGCTCAGCACCGCCTCAAGATGCTCGCTGCTGTCGCCGGACAGGAAGGACGAAAGCGCGGTCTCCACGACCAGCGCCTGCGTAACGCGCTTTCGCGCAGCGTAGTCCGCGAGCTGCGCCGACAAGTCAGGCGGCAGGCGAAACGTGTGCTTGATCCGCAGCTTGCTCATAGTTCGATCCCGTCGTTCGGATCCAGCGATGCCTGCCGAGCATTGCCGCGCATCGTGTCATTGAGGCGCCGCGCCGTGGCCGCATCGTCGCCGGCGCTATCATCAAACTCGAATTCGCCGGGCGGCGGTGGCGATGGCGGAACGATCTCCTGTTCCTTGGGCAATGCTGGTTCCCGGCGGATGCCGCCATTAGCCGCGTCATCCGACTCGCGTTGCGCTTCGGTTGCGGAATGGGTCCGTCCGGGTATCGGCAGGCCGGTCCAGTCGTTGGCGCGAGCGCCCCGCTTCACCGCCGCTGGCGGGTCGCTGATTCGGGCGGTCAGGCGCCGATCGGCATAATAGCGAGCCTTCATCGCCCGGACCGGATGGACGCCCGCCACCATCACGATCTCGTCGTCGGGCGGCAGCTGCATGATTTCGCCCGGGGTGAGCAACGCGCGCGCGGTCTCGGTGCGCGACACCATGAGGTGGCCAAGCCAGGGCGACAGCCGATGCCCGGCATAGTTCTTCATCGCGCGCATCTCGGTGGCGGTGCCGAGTGCATCGGAGATCCGCTTGGCGGTACGTTCATCGTTGGTCGCGAAGCTCACCCGGACGTGGCAATTGTCGAGGATCGCGTTGTTGGGGCCGTACGCCTTTTCGATCTGGTTGAGCGACTGGGCGATCAGGAACGCCTTCAACCCGTAGCCGGCCATGAAGGCGAGCGCGGACTCGAAGAAATCCAACCGCCCCAGCGCCGGAAACTCGTCGAGCATCAGCAGCACCTTGTGGCGTCTGGTGCTGGGTTTCAGCTCCTCGGTCAGCCGCCGCCCGATCTGATTGAGGAGCAGGCGGATCAGGGGCTTGGTCCGGCTGATGTCGGAGGGCGGCACAACCAGGTACAACGTCGCCGGGCGATCGGCTTCGACCAGATCCGCGATCCGCCACTCGGATCTGCTGGTGACCCGGGCGACAACCGGATCGCGGTAGAGGCCGAGGAACGACATCGCAGTCGAGAGCACGCCCGATCGCTCGTTCTCGGATTTGTTGAGCAGCTCCCGCGCCGCCGACGCGACCACGGGGTGGACGCCGGCCCCGCCCAGGTGCTTGGTCGACATCATCGCGGCGAGCGTCGCCTCGATCGGACGTCGCGGATCGGAAAGGAATGCGGCGACGCCGGCAAGCGTCTTGTCGGGCTCGGCATAAAGGACGTGGAGGATGGCACCGACCAGCAGTGCGTGGCTGGTCTTCTCCCAATGGTTGCGGCGCTCGAGCGAGCCTTCGGGGTCCACGAGCACATCGGCGACATTCTGCACGTCGCGCACTTCCCACTCGCCTTTGCGGACCTCGAGCAACGGATTGTAGGCGGCGGAGGCCGGGTTGGTCGGGTCGAACAGCAGCACCTTGCCGACCCGTGCGCGAAAACCTGCGGTCAGCGTCCAGTTCTCGCCCTTGATGTCGTGGACGATCGCCGAGCCATGCCAGGTCAGCAGTGACGGGATGACGAGGCCGACGCCTTTGCCCGAGCGCGTCGGCGCGAAGCAGAGCACATGCTCGGGTCCGTCATGACGGAGATAGGCGTTGTCGAGCCGGCCGAGCACGACGCCGTCGTCGCCGAGCAGGCCAGCCTGTTCGACTTCGCGTGACGTCGCCCAGCGGGCCGAACCATAGGTCTGCGCGACCTTGAGTTCGCGGGCGCGCCACACCGACATGGCGATCGCCACGACTACCGCCGCGATCCCACCCGAGGCCGCGATATAGGCACCGCGAACGAAGACTGCTGGCGCATAGGCGTCGAAGCTGAACCACCACCAGAAAAAGGCTGGCGGCGGATAGACCGGATAGCGGCGGATGACGAACCAGGGCGGACCGAGTTCGCTCTGATATCCCAGCGCGTCGGCGGTCCATTGCGTGGCGCCCCACACGGCGCCGAGCACGATCAGTAAGACGATCGTGACCTGGCCCCAGAGGATCTTGGTCGATTGCACTTCGGGGTCTCCTATAGGCCAAGGCCGCGGCTGCGGCCGAAGGTCCAGTCGATGCCGCCGCCCGCGGCCATGGTGCCGGTCACGCTCTGGCCGAGCTGGCGATCAAGCGCGGGACGCCAGGGCACGAGCTGAAAGCCGAGCCCGTCGTCGATCATTGCAAAGCGGCCCGAGGCGAGCGTCACTCTTTCCCGGTACGTGCCGGCCACGGCCGATCCCGGCATGGGTTCGTAGGGGGTGAGCCCGGTGCGCTGCGCGATCCGCGCAGCCGCTTCGCGCAGATCGGCTGCGCGCAGCGTATCGACCAGGTTCGGGGCAAGGGCTGCGCGGCCGTCGCGCCGGGATGCCAAACCCTCGGCGATCAAATGCTCTTCGCGCGCCGCCATCGCCTGGCGCACCTCGGCCCCGAAGCCCTGGTTGGCGGGCGCAAAGTCGCGGGCCAGCAGCTGGCGATCGAGCCAGGTCGCACCGCGCGCGGTGACCTGCTGGTCGAGAGGCAAGTCGCTGCGCACCGCAAGCGCGCTGCGCTTTGCACCGCCGCGGTCCTGCCAACTGCGGAGTTCGACGATGGCGCCGGGAGCGGCGTCGCCGGTGAGCTCGAGGTCGCCGAGGCGCAGATGGTGATGTCGGCCATCGACCCCGTCGACGATCGCATAGGCGGTGCCCGTCAGCTCGTCCTGCAGCCCGCGCGCGACCAGCCGACCGATTACCGGAGCGTTGTCGCCGGACGGATGGATTGCGAGCCGCCCCTCGCCGATTGCGTGCCCGGCTTCGCGCATCGCGCGGTGCATCGTCTTGATGATGTCGCCGCGGTCGCCGAGCTCGCGCAGCCTCGACTCGATATCCGGCTTGAGAATCCAGCACGCGGGTCCTGCAGGCGCGGCGACACCGAGCCGCTCCAGCTTCTGGGCGCGGCCAGTCAAAAGTTGCGTGCGGCGGTCAGGGGTAGCTCCCGCCTCTGGCCGCAGGTTGACGATCCCATCCTCGCCGGCGCGCGCGCGCAACGAGCGATCGAGGCTGGTCCAGCGGTCGGCCTCGACTTCGCGCGCCAGGGCCTGGTCGATTTCGCGCGTGCTGCGGGGACCGAGCTCGAGCGTCACGCGAGCTTCGGCGCGATCGCGCATCCCATGGGAAATATAGTCGCGGTCGATCACCAGGTCGGTGCCGTCTTCGGCAACGCCGCGAACCAGGACATGGACGTGCGGATTGTCGGTGTTCCAATGATCGACCGCGACCCAGTCGAGCCGCGTGCCGAGATCCTTCGAGACGTCGTCCATCAGTTCGCGCGTGAACGCCTTCAGCTCGGCAAGCTCGCCGGCATCCTCGGGCGAGACGATGAAGCGGAAATGGTGCCGATCGTCGGTGCAGCGCCCGGCGAACGCGTCGCCGCTCGCCTGGTCGGACCGCGCGTCGAACATCGACGCATCGCGGCCGTCGCGTGTCACGCCGTCGCGCTCGAGATAGGCGATGTGCCGGGCAAGCGGCGCCGAGCGGTATCGCGGCCCCGCGTGCCGCACGACCCGTGCCTTGATCACCACCCGGCGCGACATGGCTGAACGGCGCCCGGTGAGCGCAGCCGAACGGCCGCGCCCCAGTCGTCCGGTGCCGGCGCCACGACGCGCCGACCGCCGCGCGAAGCCGGCACGGGCGGCCGCGCGCCTGACCTGCGCGGCCAGGCTCTGCGGTTTGACGCTGCCCGACCCCCGGCTTCGTCCCTTTCCGGGTTTGACCCGAAAGTCGTCCTCGTCGGTCACGAGTGCACTCCCGGCGAGGCTGCCAGCGCCTCAAGCTCTGATTTTCCAAGAAAAAATCGAGGAGGCGACGGCAGCAGGTGGCAGGCGACGGCGCAAATTCTGCAACAGGAACAACCACATGCGCCCCAGCCGACGGCGGCGCTTTTATCTCGCCATCCCCAGCTACCCTTACCTGCTGCCTTCCGACTGCTTCCCTCGGCCCCTTTCCTGAACTGACCAAGGACATAGATGGCCGCAAACCAGCGGGTCATTTCGGAACTCCTGTCCGAGGCACGAAGATGGAATTTCGCGGCAGCTCGGACGGACGTAAGTCGGGCTTCCGCTGCGGTTCGGGAGACGAAGTTTCGCTTGGTTGATCCGACGATTCCGCTGCAGGTTTGGGCGCGCGAACGAACAGGTCTCCGCGCCGCCACGCGTCGGGATCTGGCAATGCGCGAACGGGAACTGGAGCCGTCCCGCCCATCATCCGCCCCGATAATGTGGCGACATAGGCGATGGTTTCGGGCGGCAGCGGACGGCCGCCGAGATAGGCTTCGTACCGCCCCGGCCCTGCATTATACGCCGCGAGAAAGCCGGGATCGCCGTAGCGGTCGAGCAGTTCGCGAAGATAAGCGGTGCCGGCAAAGATGTTGTCGCATGGGTCGAACGGATCGGCGCCGAGTCCATAGCGCTGGCGCAGCTCGGCCCAGGTTCCAGGCATCAGCTGCATCAATCCCATCGCGCCTTTGGGCGAGACCGCGAAGACTGCGCCGCCGCTTTCGACCGCGATCACCGCGCGAATGAGGGTATCGGGCAAGACAAAGCGTTGGGAAGCGCGTGCGATCGGCGCGTCGAGAGCCATCCCCGACGAACAGGCCGCCGCAGCGGGACGTGCGTGCCCGCCCGCCAGGGCAGCGCCGAGGCATGCCAGCACAGCCAGAAAGCGCTGCTGTCGATGGCCGATCGCACGACGCATTATTGCTGCTCGGTTTCGCGGCGGCGCTGATTGCGCTGCCAGAAGAGCAGATGCGGCTGCCCTTCGATCGAAGGACGGAACAGATTGGCGCGGATCGGGCGGGGGAAAGCGGGATCGTCGATGACGATCGCGACATAAGCTCCGGCCTTCTCGCCGGTGCGCTTCCAGCCCGCGCCGACCTCGGGTCCGTCGCCATTCTCACCGACATGAACGCGGTAGTCGGGCGCATTCCTGATGTCGCCCCGCGTGGCGGGAACGATTGTCAAAGCCGCCCCGATCGTGAAGGTTTCGAGGCGCCCGGCAAAGCCGTCGCCGCGCTCGTGAAATTCACCGATGTTGATCATGAAAGCCTCCGTGAGTGCTCGGTTCAGGGGAGATTTCGCGTCCATCGGACGCGCTTGCCGAGGCGGCTGCGCCGCCGCCGGGAAGCCAAAGTGGATCGAGCACTGCGACAATTCCGCGCGCTGGCACCGGTCCGAAATATCGTCCGTCGAAGCTGGCGTTGGACGCGGGATTGAGGAGGAAAACCTCGCAAGTGCGCAGCAGCCGGCAGCCGCTCCAGCTCGGCAGCGGACGGCCGATGCGGTCGCGCGGCCGTGCCTCGGCGATCCGTTTACCGTCGATCAGAATGGTAAGGCCGGAGCGGCAAACCGTCTGCCCGGCGACCGCTGCGACATGCTTCAGCATGGGCACGCGCAGGGGCAGATAATGGCGTTCCGCCATCAGCCGCGCGACCGGCGCAGGCGCATACGCCGCGACCAGATCGCCAAGTCTGGCGCTGGCCGCAGGCCGCGTCGAATAGAGGCCGATCGGCACACTGGCGCTGGCGTTCCAGACGAGGCGCGGTGCCGGGCGAAGGAACGCCGGGAGGACGACCGCGGCGATCGCGCAATAGCCGGTGAGCATGATACCAAAGCGAGTCATGCCGTGAGCTCACGGCGAAGCAGCCAGGCGCGATGACGCGCCAGCGAATAGGCGCGGGGCGTGTGGCCCGCGATCAGGCGATTATGCGCGTGCCGCCAATAATCGGGCGCGACAGCGCACGGATCGACACCAAGATCCTCGATTTCGTCGATCAATTCCAGGCACGCACGCACCTTCGGCCAGCCGCCGAGGTGAAGGAGCAGTTCGCCGCCGGGAGAGACGCACGGCAAGGTCGAATAGGCTTCGCCGGGGCCGACCGTTCGGACGATATCGAGCCGCGACAGCAAGGTCCCATAGTCGTTGGACGCCCAGCGGACGAACGCGAAAACGTTGTCCGCGGCGAACGAAAGCAGGCGGCGGCGCCGATCGACAACCTGGTCAAGCACCGGAACACCGAAGCGGATCCAGCGCTCGGTGGCTTGCTCGACCCATGTCAGCTCGACCGTGGTTGTCCCCGAAAAGGGAGAGCGTTGTGCTTCCGCAGGGATAGCGACGCGCGGCGGCGCGGAGACGGTGGCCGCGCTCATCGCCGCACCGCGCCCTTCTGGTCGAGCACGCTCGTATCGATGCGCTTGGCGGGGTGGACGGTGCCGGCGGTGGTGTCCGAGGTCGAGCGGCGAACGCCCTGATCGGCCCAGCTCAGCAGGTCCTCGACCGAATAGACGACGCGCCCGCCGAGCTTGCGATAGGCGGGTCCGGTTCCGTAGCAGCGATGCTTCTCAAGCGTGCGCGCCGACAGGCCGACGAGCAGCGCGGCATCGGGTGTTCGCAGCAGGCGCTGTGCGGGCTGGGTGTTCATTCAGGCTCTCCGGGCGTTGGCCCGGCAAGTGCTGAGGGCCCGTTCCAATCACGGGCATCCAATGGCGGCAGATGGTGGGGCCGAGGGAGCGGCCAAAAGCGCCTCCCGGAAAATGTCGCCCCTAGGCTTTGAGCAGCGCGCGATAACCCGACGCGGCAATGTCGCGGGCCTCCGCGACGAGCCGCTGCACACGCCGGCGTTCGCTCGTCGCTTTCCACGAAAGTGCATCGGTTCCGGCAAGCCAGGGATAGACGATGCGAATGCCGATCTCGCGGTTGCTGGCGCCCGCCAGCGACGCGTCGAGGACGCACAGGAGCAACGCCAGCCGCTGGCGCTGCAAGGCGCTCGGCCGCATCGCCTGCGCCGGCTCGGCGAGGCTCAAGCCCGCGAACATGCGGCGCACGGCCTCGCATGAGGCGGCGCCCAGCGGATCGCAAAGCGGCGGCAAAAGGATCGCAAGCGGCGCCCTCTCCTCTGCCGCGCAGACGTGTAACCGATGCCGCACGTCGGCCATGTCGAGCACGAGCTGACGCGTGTAGCCGTCATGAAACTCGGCCAATGGCGCGGCATCGGGGAGCGGCGCGGCGCCGGGGAAATCGCCAGGCACCTGCGCAAGCGAGACGATTTGCGAGGTGCAGTCGGCGCGCCAGATCGCCGGCGTGGACCGCACGGAACGGGCAGGATCGAACAATGTGGTCAGGCCCCAGCGCCGCGCTTGGTCCTGTACAATTCCCGCTGTTCCAGCCGACAACGCATCGCGCGAGGCCGTCCAGGTCGCGCGATAGCGGAGGTTTCGCCGCAGGAATTCCTGCGCGAAATCGGCGCGATCATGCTTCGCGAACCGTTCGGCGGGATGCGCCGGCAGAGGCGGGCGGATGGCGACGGTGCAGGCTCCGGCTCGGGGCTATTCCCGACGCCAGCCCGCCATTTTGCGTCAGCCGGTCGAAGGCCCGGCGACGTCGAGCCCTTCTCCCCCGAAGCGGCCAACGCCGAAAACCACCAGCGAATCCCAGACAAGCGAAAGGCGCCCCGCCGGTCCGGCGGGGCGCCTTGGCCTCGATCAGTCGTTGCTGGAGCGCCGAGGGCGCGACCAGATCAGGCTGTGGGCCTCACCGCCTTCGTCCTCGAAGAGGTTCGCGAAGATGGGCTGGGTGAAGCTGGGATCGTCGAGCTTGACCGAGAGATAGTCGCGCTGCTCGGCGGAAGTCTTGGCCCAGGCGGCGCCGATTTCCGCGCGGCCGACATAGACCCGGTGGGTGGGTGCGTTCTCGTTGGCGCGATTGTCCTCCGGAACGATGCGGACGCCCTTTGCCTGGACGCTGAGGGTCACGATCGAGCCCTGAAACTCTTCGCCGACCTTCTTGAAGTTGCCGATATTCGCCATGGTACTAGTCCTTGATTTTCGGGACCGCCCCATGCGGCCTCGATGGCGTCCAAGGGCCGGGTGCGCATGACGCCGCAGCTTTGCCCGAAGCGAAGCGAAGGACTGAGGAAACGGGCTTTCTTGTCTCGCGAGGAATGGGCACAGCCCAGGGGAAGAAAGTTTGGAGACGCAGTTGCGGCTAGTCAGGCGAGGCGCAGCCGTCGCCCGGCCAGACAGCCATCAACGAGGCCACAGGGGCGGCCTGGCAGCACTGGACGAACGTGGCGAACCCACGCACATCACGGCCGTCGGCAAGGGAGGGGCCGCCTTGTGATCCCACGCCGGCATGGGTCCGAACCCCCCGGAGAAACCGCCTGTAACGAGAGGCCCCCTCACGGTCTAAGCTCCGCCGCGCATTTCGGTGCCCCACGACAAACCAGCCCTCGAAGTGCCGATCCGATGGGCAGCGGACACCCGCCAACCGCCGCGTCGACAATCTCTTCGGTGTCTAGAGCGATGAGGCATATGCCAAATTGCCCTCGCCCGGCGCTCAGGTCCTGACAGTTGAGGCCAAGGCGCTCCGCCCGGCCGGCGGCGCCAATGGCAGGGGGACCGAGCGATCAGCGGACGCCAGTGCCGAATGGATGACTGCGCGGTTCGCCAGCTGCGTCTCGACGATATTCGGATCGACGCGCTCGATATCGACGCGGTGATAGTCCCGGCGGGCCGCCACGTTGCGCGGCCAGGTCTTGAAGGACTTCTGTTCCTTGAGATCGAACACGGACAGCCAGCCGTCCTTCGAGCGCGGCGTCGCAAAGCCCTTCAGATAATACTGCGGCACGAAATGATGATTTCGCGCACCGCCGCGCGGGCCCTTGTCCATGAAGCCGCATCGCCGGGAAACGGACGCCCGGCCACGCCATCAGTGCATGATCAGCGCGCGAAGGGATCGTATTCGCGGACGATCAGCGATGGGTCACCGTCGAACTCTTGGGCTTCGGCGACGCCGAACTTGCCGCCGTCGATCCGGAAAACCACGACGATGGTCATGAGGGTCCGCGCGAGGCTCCAGGCGTTTCTTTGGGCGAGGTTCAGCGGCATTTCGAAGCTCCTGTCTCGGAGCGAGGACCGTCCCCGCTCGACAGGCGCCCGAAGTGTCCGGCGCACGGCCGCAATCACCGCGCAACCGCAGGCAAGCGGCCGCATGCACAGCATAGCGGACCCTTTACGGGTTGATGGCGTCAGGCCGTTCGCCGGGCCAAGGAAGTGCCTCCAAGAGCGGGGACGCGTGCGGAGCGAACAGCGGTCGAGGTGGAATAGCCCATCCTCAGAGCAACGAGCGCGGCGCTAAGCTGAGCCGATTTCGCGGCCTCTGGCTTGGCTTTCGAGGAGTGTGGAATCACCCGGCGTCGTTGTCGTGCACGCGGGATAGTCGTCGATGCCCCTGCCGATGCACCGTATCGCATCGGCCTGAATGAGGCGGAAGAGTGCCATATCGACCGCGCCGCGGCTGCTAAAGTCGAGGAAGTGCCTCGGCGTGAACACTCAGCCGCGTTCGTTGTCGCGGATGCGCTTCATGATCCCATCGGCCAATGCAGACATGGGTACGCCCGTCCCCGTTAGATAACAGCGTGGCTATTGCTAACAAGATACCCCTCCAGTGTTAGGATTAAGGTACGGATTTCATACAGCTTATCGGCACCCATCTACCCCCAAAGCGCCCTAATGTTTACGCGTACCCACGAGCATCGGTTTCGCGACCAGCGGTGGCTGAGCGAATGCCCACTGGGATCAGGCGCCTCGAGATCTCGAAACAGGCGCCGACATCACCTGATCCCCGTCGCAGGCCAACAAAAAGCGCACTCTCGCGAAAGGCCGGCCGGCAGGACGGCGTGCGCGCGGGCCTGTGGGCCAGCCGCCGTCCTGACCTCCGGCCGCGCGAGCGTGCCACGCGGCAACAAAAAGGAATGCGAACCCTGGTGGCGCCAAAGGCGCCGCCAGTGCGCGCTCCGCTGGTCCCCGCGTTCCATAGACGTGACCGAAATTGGGCCATGAAGAGACGGTCAGGTTCCGGGTGGCCAACACTGGAGAGCCGCCGTTCCCGTTCGCATCCTGAATTGTGCCATCGCGGCGGGCCCGGACTTCCGGCAAGTACAGATAGGGCAAGCGTCCGCGTTCTGTGCCGAGGTCTGCAAAGTCCTGCCAGCGCAAATCATGCGTGCCCGAAACAGCTACCGGTTTGGTGCATCCCTTGGTCACGCCCGCCCCGCGGCCGACCCAGCCCCGGGGGCTCCGCTCGAACCGCGTCGTGACGCTGACAGAAACAAGCACTCGTTGACGACCGCTCGCGATTCCGCCGCCGCGAAGCGTGAGCAGTTTTCGACACAATCTCTCCGAAACGGATGCAATTCCCGACCGTTCGATCTTTGCCTCGCGATACGCCGACATGATAGCGCGCCAAAAGCAGTCGGTTCTTTCCAATAGCGCGTAAGTCAGCGTAGGCTGCACGGGTGGTGCAAGGGGGGCTGCGGCGATGGCGACGTTGGTTGAGGAGCAATCGCATCATGTGCACGACGGCGAGGCGGTACCTCCGCTGCGCCAGCGCGCGCTGAACGGCTGTTCGCTGGTGACCGATCGCGCCGGGCGCTTCCTGCTCGGCGCGCCTGACTTTGCCAAGCGGCTGCGCGACCGTCGGCCGAGTGCAGCCGACAAAGTGCTACTCGAGGCGCATGGCCTTTGGCCCCGTTCACAGCTTGAACAGCTTGCCGCGCGGTTCGCGGCGCAACGACGGCAATGCGCGGCTGGACCGCTCGACTATCTCATCCTGGTGCCGACGCTGCGCTGCAATCTGAGCTGCAGCTATTGCCAGGTGTCGCGCGCCGCGCTCGATGCGAGCGGCCATGACTGGACGCCCGATACACTCGCGCAGGTGCTCACGCTTGTGCGCGGACTCGAAGCACCAACGGTCAAGATCGAGTTTCAGGGAGGCGAGCCGACGCTTCGCCCCGATCTCATTCGCGCCGTCATGAACGCAGTGCCGGACGGGGTCGAGGCCAGTTTCGTCATCTGCACCAATCTGCAGCGGCTGGACGCGGATCTGCTCGCGCTGTTCGACCGGCCTGATGTCCAGATCAGCACGTCGCTCGACGGCGCAGCCGATGTGCACGCGCGGCAGCGGCATGGCGAGAGGGATGCGATCACCCCGTTTCTCGCCAATCTCGACCTGGTGCTGCGCCGCTACGGACCGGGCAAGGTCTCGGCGCTGCCGACAGTCGATCCGGTGGCGCCACCTGTGATCGAAACACTGGTCGAGGCGTTCGTGGCGCGCGGGTTCACCTCGATCTATCTCCGCCCGATCAATTATCAGGGTTTCGCGCGCAAGCGCCATCCGCGCGCGATCGAAGTCGGCGCGGCGTGGCGAGACTATCATACAGCGTTCATCCGCCACCTGATCGAGCGCAACTGGGCGGACCGTAGCCAGCTGATTGAAGAAAGTTATTTTAGCTTGCTGTTGCGCCGCATCTTCCGGCCAGGTGAGGATCGGCACGTCGATCTGCGCAGCCCGAACCCAATGGGCCGCGACTATATCGTGATCGACCATGATGGACTGGCCTATCCCTCCGACGAGGCGCGCATGCTGACGCGGGCGGGGGTGATCGATCTGGCGATCGGCACCGCGGCGAATTGGGACACGCCGGCACGCGCTGCCCTCGAGGCCGCCGCGACCAATGCCGACAATCCCGATTGCGAACACTGCGTCTACCAGCCTTTTTGCGGGCGCGACATCTTCGACGATCTGTCACGCTACGGTACGATAGCCCTGCCGCGGCCCGATACCGACTTTTGCCGCCGCCACCTCGATTTGTTCGACCTCGCGTTCGAGCTCATCCATGACACCGACCCGGTCGTGCAATATTCGCTGCGGCGCTGGCTGGGCCTGCCCGGCGATGATCTAACGCTTGGACACCCGGCATGATCGCGCTCGCGCTGCCGGCGCAAAGCGACGCACGCGCGCCGTTCGTAACGCGGCTTGCGGCCACGCGATCGGACCGCACGACCGACAGCTTTTGCCTGTCGAGCAGCGCCGAACACAGCCTGTGGTGTGGCGCCAACGGCTTGATGGAGATCGCGCACCCGCGCGCGGCGCTACTGGGCGACATCGTGCTGGTCGATCCTGCCGCGCGCCGCGTCGAGCGGCTCATCCGCGCGACCTCGCGGCACAATACGCTGCTCGTGACCGAGCGCTGCGACCAGCTTTGCGTGATGTGTTCGCAGCCACCCAGAAAAACCCATGTCGATCGCTTCGATCTGCTGACCCAGGCGTGCCTGCTTGCCCCGCACGGGATGACGATCGGGATCAGCGGGGGCGAACCGACGCTGTATCTCCCGCAGTTGCTCGCGTTGGTCGAAACCGTGCGCGCCGCGCGCGACGATGTTCAGTTTCATATCCTCAGCAATGGCCAGCATTTTACGCAAGCTCATGTCGAACGGCTGCGCTCGCCCGTCTATCGCGGCGTCACCTGGGGCATCCCGCTTTATGCCGCTCAGCCTTACGATCATGACTCGATCGTCGGCAAGCAGGGTGCATATGACCGGCTCGAACAATCGCTCGTGCATCTGCTGCGCGCCGGCGCGCGGATCGAGCTGCGCACGGTCGTGACCCGCGACACGCTGCCGGGCTTGCTTTCGCTTGCACGCGCGGTCACGCTCAACCTCGCCCATATCGAGCAATGGTCGATCATGGGGCTCGAAAATATCGGCTTTGCGCGCCAGCGATGGGATGCACTGCAGGTTGATCTGCGCACGGGCTTTGCGCCCCTGGCTGCTGCGATCGACCGGGCGATCCTGCACGGGGTACCGGTGCGGCTGTTCAACATGCCGCTTTGCCAAGTGCCGCCCGCCTATCGCCATCTCGCGGTCGCCTCGATTTCGGACTGGAAGCAGCGGTTCGCCAAAGCCTGCGACGGCTGCAGCGCGAAGCCGGACTGTTCGGGCTTTTTCGAATGGCATCCCGATATACTCGTTGAGGAGGTCACGCCGCTATGAAGAAGGGACGCTTCCTCATCTCAACGCTGGTGATGGCCGGCATCGTCCCCGTTTCGCCGGCCCAGGCGGATACAAGCGGCATGGGTAGCGGCGCTGCGCCGCCCGATCCCGACGACGCGCTGGTCAAGCGTTTCACGCTTGAACATCGGTTCCTGCTCGCGCAGCACCGCTCGCATTCGAGCCATTCCTCCCACAGCAGCCATCGCTCGGGCTCGACAGGCCGCCCCCGTGCCCCCGCTTATACGCCGCCGCCGCCCCGTCGCCCGCGCGCGACGCCCGCCCCTGCGCCCGCGCCGTCGCGCAACGAGCGCAGCACGCCACGCCAGTCGATCCTGCCCGCTTCGCCCGAGACCGCGCCACGCGCGGTGGCGCCGAGCAGCGCGCAAATCAGCTCGGTGGTGCGCCAGGTGCAGATCGCATTGCTGGCGCGCAGTTATTATCGCGGTGCAATCGACGGCCTGGTCGGGCGCGAGACGCGCGCCGCACTCACGCGCTTCCAGACCGATAACGGCCTTGACGTGACTGGCACGATTACCCCCGAGACGCTCGATGCGCTTGGCATTGCCGCGCAATAGGTTCCTCACGCATGGCGTCGCGCTGGTCGCCGGGGTCATGGGCGCCTGGGTGGCGTTGCCGCTTTGGCGCGAAGCGGTCATGGCCCTCAACCAGACCCGCTATGGCGTGCTGGTCGAGCAATGCGATGGCGCGATGCGCGACCATTATCAGGCCAAGGCGCAGGCTGCCGAGGCGCCTTCGCGCGCGAGCGGGATGGCGCTGCAGGCAAGCGAGGTCGGGCTCATCATCTGCCAGGACTATGACCTGTACCAGAAGCGGCTGATGCAATGGGGATTGCGCGAGACCGAGCTCGGCCAGATGCGGCTCAAGGCGATTGAAGCGCGCGCCGATGATCTCGACGAGGTAGTGAGCACGCATGAAATTCGTTTCTAGTTGCTGCCTCGCACTCGCCGCGCTCCTGTTAACGGCTGCGGTGCTTGCCGCATGCGGGCGCCAGGACGATGCACAACAGACGCCGAGCCGCAGTTCGCCGCCAGCCGATCCGGTGCGCGAGGCGATGCGGCTCGCGACCTTGCGCCGCGTGGCGCTCGCCAATGGCTTCGTTCGCGCTAGCGAGCTGAGGATTCCGGTCGAGCAGGCCCGCCGCGAGGTCGGCGCGTTGATTTTCGATTCGACGATCATGAGTCTCAATGGCGATATCAGCTGCCGCGACTGTCACCGCGACGAGTTCGGCTCGACCGACGGGCTTCCCAATGCGTTCGGCGCCGGCGCCAAGGGCATCGGCCGCGAACGCATGCATAGCGGCGGCAAAATCCTTCCCCGCAACGTGCTCCCCTTCTGGGGCCGAGGCGGCAAGGGCTTTGACACGCTGTTCTGGGACGGCCGCGTCCGCCTGGATGGCGAGCGCATCATCAGCCAGTTCGGCGACAAGCCGCCATCACGCGACCCACTGATCGTGGCAGCGCATCTCCCGTCGGTGGAAATTCGCGAGATGGTGATCGACACGCCCGACATCCACGAGCGCCTGGTCCAGGAAGATGTGGCTGGCGCGCATCGTCTCCAGGCCGAGCTCGCGCGGCGCTTTGCTGGCGATCGAACGATCGGACCCAAACTCGCCGCAGCCTATGGCGTGGCACCTGAACACCTGACCTTCGGCGAGGTCGTCGATGCGCTCGCTGCGTTCATCCGCGACGAATTTCGCATTCGCCCGACGAAACTCGAGCGTTTCGTGTTCGAACAGGGCGCGATCTCCAAGGACGAGTTGGCTGGCGGGCTGCTCTTCTATGGCCGCGGCCGCTGCTCGGCCTGCCACGGCGGCCCCTATTTCAGCGATCTTGGCTTCCATGCGGTTGCCTTTCCGCAAGCAGGCTTCGGCAAGAATGGATTCGGGGTCGATGAAGGACGCTATAATGCGACGCTCGATCCCAAGGACCGCTTCCTGTTCCGCACCCCGCCGCTCTACAATGTGTCCAAGACCGCGCCCTATTCGCACTCGGGTTCGGTGGTGCGGCTTGAGGATGCGATCGTCGCCCATTTCGACCCCTTGCGCCTGGTCGACCCGGCCAAAATGAGCGCGCGTGCGCGGGCCGATCTGTATGCGCGAATGGGGCCGGCTTCGCGCGAGCCGCTGCCCAGCGCGCTTAGCGATGAAGAAGTGCGGCAGCTCGTCGCATTCCTGCGCATGCTCGACTTTGCACAGCGGTGAGTGGCGGGCGCCCGCCCGCGCTGGCAATTGCCAGCCTGCTGCTGGGCTCGTGCGCTCCAACGCCCGCGCAGAGCGGTTCGCAGCAGGTGACCGGTGTTGCGAAAGTCAGCGATGGCGACACGTTGGTGATCGCAGGCGAGCGCGTAAGGCTATTTGGCATTGACGCGCCGGAGCACGGGCAGCGCTGCGGGCCGGCACGCACGCCGTGTGACATCGAGGCGAGCGAGGCCCTGCGCCGTCTGACCGCTGGCAACCGGGTCACCTGCAACTGGCGCGAGCGCGACCGCTATGACCGGCCGCTCGGAACCTGCCGCGTCGGCAAGCGCGATCTGAACGCGGCGATGGTGGCCCAAGGGTGGGCGATCGCCTATCGCCGCTACAGCGAGGCTTATGTGCGCGAAGAAGCGACGGCGCGCGCCGCGCAGCTCGGCTTGTGGCGGACCGGTTTCGAGCCGCCCGAAGCCTATCGCGCAAGCAAGCGCCAGGCGCTGCCGCCACAAGTGCCGCCGCGCGCAGATTGTCCGATCAAGGGCAATATCGCCACATCCGGCGCCCGAATCTATCATCTGCCGAGCGCACAGGGCTATGATCAAGTGCGCATCAACCTTGGGGAAGGCGAGCGGTGGTTCTGCTCAGCCAGCGAGGCTGAAGCCGCTGGCTGGCGGCCGCGGCGCTAGCGGTTCGCTGCGGCGCGCCGCGACCGTCGTCGCTGCGGAGTAACTGGTCGAGCTGCTCGGGCAGCGGCGCAGCGTCCGCTGGCGCGTCCGTTGTCTCGTTCATCTCCTCAATCGCAGAATTCATGCCGGTCTCGTCCGTTTTGTTCGCATCCGGCGCCAGCGGTCCGACACCGGGGATATCCATCAGCCTACCTCCGAGCTAGGTCCGCCGCGCACTCGCGAGCACGCGACGGTCGTTCTCAAGGATCTGCTGCTTCACGACTTCGAGCTGCGCTGCCAGCATCTGCAGACAAAGGCGTGCATCCTCCGGGATGCGATCGTCGCCGGCATCGGCAACCACCTGGAGTAGGCGGTCGACGCCGAGCCTGCCGACTGGAGCAACCCCGCCGAACTCAGAGATGTGAGCGCGGATCGCGTTCGAGATCTGCGTACGCCGCCGGTTCAGCATCAGCCGCACCCGGTGCAACATCATCAAGCTCTGCTGCTCAGGGCTCTTCACCGCGACGAAACGCATTGTCGGGCGCGTCACTGCCTCGCAGATCGCCTCGGCATCGGCAGCGTCGTTCTTCCCGCGCTTGACGTAGGGCTTCACATACTGTGCCGGCATCAGCTTCAAATCGTGACCTAGCGCGGTCAGCTCGCGTGCCCAGTAATGTGAGTTGTTGCAGGCCTCGATGCCGACAAGACACGGCGGCAGCTTCGCAAAGAATGGCAGCATCCTCGCCCGTGTCAGCCGGCGGCGGATCAGAACCTCGCCATCCGCAGCAACTCCATGCACCTGGAACACCAACTTCGCGATATCTAGACCGATCGTCGCAACCTTGTCCATTGTGGCTCTCCTTCCAGCTCAACCCCGCGGACTATACCGCAGGAGGGGGTGGAGAGCCGTCCACAGCATCAGTTGCAGACGATGCGGTCGCGCCCAATCCAGACCTCCATCTGTCCCGGCGGCGTCGACGGTCTGAGGAGGGTTTTCTGTGCATCGGGGATAAGCCTGCTGAAGCACCTTGTCGGCCTGAGGAGAAACTACGCGTCCATGTGACCTCCCGCTGAATGACATCGGCGCTTTTTCCCAGATTCTGATGAGCTTTTCACCGATTCGATTCGGCCTAATGCCGATTCAGGGCGCCGAAACGCCGATACACCCCTCATTAAAACTTGCTGAATCGTCGACAGAGCGATATCAACGCCGGAAATCGAGTTGGTATTGGGATTTCGGCTTATGGAACATTTCGCGGTCGTACAGAGCATCGTGCGGGCAGCGCGTAGCGGTGACCGTGAAGGGCTCGAGCGGCAGGTTTCGCGGCTCCGTGAGCGGCTGGAGAAGGGCGGTGCGGTCAAGGAGGCTGCGGCGCTCCGCCGGCTCGAACGTCTAGAGTTTGAGGCGCAGGATCTGGCGCCAAGTCGGGTAGAAGTCTCGCGAGCGATGGTGTCTGGCGAGACACTGACCCGCGACGTCAGCCCGCCGATCGACCGGGAAACGGGCGCGGTGCTCTGCTCGATCAGCTTCGGCAGTCCGGACCTCGTTGTCCCGATCTACGGTGATGCGATCGGCTCGACTGTCGAGGGGCTCTTGCAGGAATGGAGCAACGAAGCCGCCCTGCGCGAGGTCGGCGTCGAGCCGACGCGTTCGCTGCTCATCTTCGGGCCGCCCGGATCGGGCAAGACCGTGACGGCGCATTATATCGCGGCGCGCCTGCAGTTGCCGCTCGTGACGGCTCGAATTGACGGGCTGATCTCGTCCTTTCTGGGGACGACCGCGCGCAATATCGCCAATCTCTTCGATTTCGCCAACCGCTACGCCTGCATCCTGCTCCTCGACGAGTTCGATGCGCTCGCGAAGCTGCGCGATGACGCGCAGGAGATCGGAGAGATCAAAAGGGTAGTGAATTCGCTGCTGCAAAATCTCGACCGCCGCCGTGAGCGGGGAATCACGATCGCGATCACAAACCATGACCGGCTGCTCGATCCGGCTGTCTGGCGACGCTTCGAAACGCAGGTGCATGTCGGCGAACCCGAGGCCGTGGCACGCGAGCGAATGATTGCCCCGCTTCCTGCAGCCGGTCCAGGCCGAGCTGTCGACGATACGAATCTTTTCTTACTGCCTGGATGGCAGTTCCGGCGCGGATATCGAGCGGCTTTGCGCGACCGTGAAGCGACACCTGGCGTTAAGCGGCGAGTCGCATGACGGCCCCGGACTGTTTCGCGCGCTCGGCGCGGTGCTGGCCAGGGCGCCTGCCCAGGGCGGTCGCCCGGCGCGGATACTTGCCTTCGATCCCGAAGCCTTTGTCAGCCTGATCGCCAATGATGCCGACCTGGGGCTGAAGCAGACCGAGATTGGTGAGGCGACGGGTTATGGCCAGTCGCGCATCAGCGATCTCAAGCGATCGCGCAAGCATGCCGCGCTGATGGACCAAGCCCATGGCTAACAACCCGGTCCAGATCATCCTCAACGATCGGGACTTTCATCAGGCCCCGGAACCGGCGCAGCCCCCGCGCAACAAGGATTTTTTCGAGAAGGCAGACGCGGCCTTTGCCGCCCACAGGGCGTCGCTGCTGGACGCAGTGGACGCGATCATCGCGCAGTTGCGGGCGAGCCCATACGGTCCGCTTGCCTATCTAAGGGTACAGATGCGCAGCGAGGCCCTGGCAAAATCCTACCGCCCGGTCTGGTGGCTCTTCAAACGTGACCAGTTTCCGTGCGTCGGGGCCGAGGGCGTCGGCACGCTCTATTTCGAGGCGCCGCTCATCTACTTGCCGGCGCTGCGCGCCCGGATCGAGGCCGCCGAGCTCGTCGTCGAGACCAAATACCGGCAGGCAGACGGCGCGCCCTACAAGGCTCCGACGGCGGCACGCGCCGAGGTGGGTGCGATCGAATCGCTCGAGATCGCCCCGCCCGAGCGCAAGCGCAGCTTCTCGGTATCGGCTGCGCTCGCCGCGCTCAACGATCCCCGCGCGGTTTCGGGCTATCAGATCGAGCTGTTCCACGCGCCTGCCGACCCGGTGATCGCCGACGATCCGATCGGCCGGGGCGCTCTGCTGAGAAGTTTTGAGGGAATGCTGATCGGCCTTGGACCTGGCGCGCGCGCGTTCATCCAGCGCTCGATCGGGCGCACGCCTGTTCTTGAGCTTCAGCTCACGACCGACGGCCAGCCGGCGCTCATCGACAACCGCTCCAGCCCCGTCGGCGGGGAGATCGCACCGGCCCTGCCAGCTACGAGCGTGGATCGAAGCCCGGACCGGCATGAGGCCGCGCTTAACGCGCTCCAAGCCCATCCGCTGGTGCGCGCAGTCCTGCCGCCGATTCTCCTTCAGATCGAGGACGAGCAGACCCCGCCACCCTCGGACCTCGGTCTCGACCTGACCCCGTATCCGATCGCGATCCCCGGGCCGGTCGCGGACGCAACCTATCCGATTGTCGGCGTGATCGACTCCGGGGTGGCGGCCGCGCTCGACGACTGGGTCGCGGGACGGTTTGACTATCTCGCCCCGGGCGAGTTCGACGCCGTTCACGGCACCGCCGTCGCCGGCCTCGTGAGCGTCCCGCGCCTCACCAATCCGGCCTCAGTCGTGGCCGATCCGGACGGTTGCAGAATCTTCGACGTGCCGCTGTTTCCCTCTGGGCCGTTCTCCGCGCGCTATCGCGGGTTCGTCGATTTTCTCGAGGAGGTCGAACAGGCGGTTTCCGAAGGCCAACGCGAACACGGCGTGCGCATCTTCAATCTGTCGATCAATGCAGTGTCCGATGTCGAGCGGTACCGGTACAGCATCTACGCTTCGCGGCTCGATCAGATCGCCGACGCGTACGGCGTTATCTTCGTCAACACCGTCGGCAATCTCGCCCGTGCTCAGGCCCGCGCGCCCTGGTCGAAAAAGCCCGGCGAGACCGTGCGGTATTTCTCGTCGCGGACCACATCAGATACGATCTACAAGCCTTCCGAAAGCGTGCGCGCTATTTCGGTCGGCGCGATCAATCCGCCGCAGACTGCGCATCTCGAAGGCGCGCCCACCGTGTACACAACCCGGGGACCCGGATTGCAGGTCGGCGTGAAGCCTGACGTCGTTGCCTATGGCGGCGCGGGCGTCACGGCTCCGGGCGCCTCGACGGGCCTCTCCTCAATTGACGTCGAGGGTCGGCGGCAGGATGTGGTCGGCACAAGCTTCGCAGCGCCTCTCGTCTCCCGGACTCTGGCCGGCCTCGATGCAGCAACTAACGGCGGACTCAACGTCGAGGCATTGCGCGCGATGCTGCTGCACCATTCAACCCTCCCCGAACCCCTCAGACGGCGAAGCCTGAAGGATCTCGCGCGGCAATTCGCGGGGTTCGGCCAGCCGGCTTCTGTCGTCGACATGCTCGAGACTGGCGATCACCAGATCACCTTGCTGTTCCAGAGCCGGCTGAGCATCGGCGAGCGCAAGCCGGTCATCCTGCGCTTTCCCTTCGCGTGGCCGGCAAGCATGGCGGACAGCGAGGGCAAATGCTCGGGGCGTGCGCGCATCACGCTCGTCTACGCTCCACCTCTCGACCCCGCGTTCGGCGCTGAGTTTGTGCGGGTAAACCTCGAGGCGTCGCTCAAACAGTTGCAGACCGAGCCCAGCAAGGATGGTAGCCCCCGTTTCCTCAATCAGATCGACCCGCTCTATTATCCAAAGTCGGCTCATCTCGCGGTCCCCGAGAAGGCTCTGATTGACCACGGGCTGAAATGGTGGCCGTCGAAACAATATCTCTCAACGTTCAGCGAGCTTGGCGCCTCCTCACAGTGGCGGCTCGAGGTTACCAGCCTCGTGCGGGCCGAAACCCGCTTCCCAGCAGAGGGGGTTCCATTCGCGGTGTTGCTCACGATCGAGGATCCCAAAGGCCAAGCCCCGGTGTTTCGGGAACTGCGTCAACATCTGCAGACGGGCCAGGCCAACGCGCAGGACGTGCGTACCGCGGTCCGCGTGCGCGCCTGACCCAAAATTACCGGAGGGTTTATCCACACGCTGCCCAGTCCCGGGAAAGGATTCGGATCCTGCGTCTTCACCGTCCCGAAGGAAAGTTGGGGGCTCTGCGGACCGACTCGCTGTCGATGACAAGGAGTCGACTTCAGTATAAGGACCGTCAGTCCGAGATCGCCGCCGGAAAACACCTGCTCGCAAACAAGACGAGCTGAAGGTGAGTTGCTATTCCGTCTGCCTCCGACTGTAGTTCTAAGCCGAAGCGGATTGCGCCGAAGCGCCCAACCAGCCAGCGCCCGTCCTGGCTCAGGCGCCTGAAGAAGCGCTTGTCACTAAACGTGCGCGTCGACGTTCCCGCACCATCTCTTTCGTCGAACTCGACATAAAGTTCATGCGTCTTAGCTCCGGGAAAGCCAACAATGGATGCGATCGATCAGATCGCCGTCGCCAGCGCATGATCGGATTTGGGCCTTTACGCATTGATTGAATCTGATCTTTCCCGCTTATTGCGTGCTGGCAGACTGGCTTCGACAAAGATTGCATGAGGAGTGGAGAATGACGAAAAGTCCACGGCCAGCAGCTTTTCGCGGGCCGCGTAATCTCGTGCTTTGCTGCGACGGCACCAGCAATGAGCCCGGGCCTGCCGCCACCAATGTCGTGCGGTTGTTCCGTGCGCTCGACAAAGACGACACTCAACTGGTTTATTATGATCCGGGAATCGGCACGACTGGCATCCTCAATTTATGGAAGCGGCGCACCGACAGGGCCAAAGCGCTTTTGGCTCAAGCAACAGGGTATGGCCTCGACGCCCACGTGACCGACGCTTATCGCTTCCTCTGCGAGCGCTATCTACCTGGCGACCGCATCAGCATCTTCGGGTTCAGCCGAGGCGCATATACAGCGCGCGTGGTAGCCGGGCTGGTCTATCTCGTTGGTTTGCTGCGCGCCGAGCAAACCAACATCGCGGAGTTTGCGCTAAAGGCCTACAAGCAGTCGGCAGATGAAGACGAACTAGCGGTAGGTTGGCGTTTTGCCCGATCGCTGGAAACTCGGCGCGTGCCAATTCATTTTCTCGGCCTATGGGATACGGTGGGGTCGATGATCGCGCCCCTCAAGGATCGCGTCGGGCTCGGACTTACTCACCTTCCGTACACCCGCACCAACCCTTCCGTCGCAATCGTACGCCACGCAATGGCAATTGACGAACGACGACGGATGTTTCGTTTGAACGGGTGGAGGGCTGGCCCTTATGCACCGGACCCATTTGCTTCGTCGACTGCGGCGCAGGATGCGCTGGAGGTCTGGTTTGCCGGTGGACATGGGGATGTTGGCGGAGGTCATCCGGAACTGGAAAGCGGCCTTGCCAAGCATTCCCTCTTATGGATGGCTGGCGAAGCGCATTCCGCAGGACTGCGCTTTGACACTGCGACTCTGAACCGCATTTGTCACGGCCAGAGACGTGCGAACGGGGAACTCGTTCACTGCCCGGCCGACGCCATGGGACCGATCCATCAGCAGCCGGCAGGTGGCTGGTGGATTCCTGAATGGATCCCGAAGCGCGCGCGAATGAAGGAATGGCCTGAACGCCGCGACTTGCTGGGCTATTATCTGCCTGCGGGAGAGCCGCGTGCGGTGCCCGATGACGCGGTCATCCATCGATCGGTGCAGGTCCGGTGCGATGCGGGCGACTACACGCCGACGAATTTGCCGCCACACGGCAAGTTGCGCGTGGTCGATACACAAGTCTTGAGCGGGAAAATGTCGTAGCAACGCCGCCCAGCCTCATGGCGAATACGGCCCGGGCAGCGCCCAGCTTTTTGCAAAAAACCGCTTCATCCCCGCAAAAGGCTGGGTTCGCCCCTGTTGGATCCGCAGCTCGTTGACGACTTGCTGGCGCGTGGAGGGATTAAGCGGCGTGAGCGTCATCGTGCGGAGCAGAGCGAAGGTGCGGTAGTCGTTGTATCGCTGCCGACGCAATTCCTCACGGTTAAGCCCAAGCACTGTCTCCACGGCGCTCAGCGCGCGATCGGCGCGATCGCCGCCGGCCGATCTCAGCCAGATTTCCTGATTGCCGTCATCCGGTTCGTATCGAAACAATGGCTCGGGGTCTTCCAGATAGGGATGGGGCAAGTCGGCACGCTCATCATCCCAAAGTGCTTTCAGATGATCATCGTCCACCGCCGTCGCATCAAGGATTAACGCTTCGAGGATGTCATCAAGATCCTGGCCGGCGGGAAGTGCGGGCGGCATCGCCGGGGCGCCGGCGAGTAGGCCGCTGATGGGAAAGCGATCTCCCTTGTAACTCTGATTGCAGATCTGGCAGCTGAACAGATAGTTGTCGAAAGCGAAGGCAAGCCACCAATAGACCGATTTGGGTCGAAAATGCTCGACATCACCATGGGCGACGATGGCGGTCGAAGCTTCACAATAGGCACATTTGCCGCCCGCGTCATCCTTGAGCCTGCCCTTGGCTGGCTTCCAGGCATTGCTCGAAAACTCCATCTTGCCGCTGAGAAGGCCCGCGTAATAGATTTCAGCAAGTTTGCCCGCTGTCACCGCGAGCTTCGGCGGCTGGAAGCTTTTCGGCACATGGGCCGCGGTTCGGCGACGCCTGAGACGGATCACGGGGGGCTAACCGTTTTCCGGATTTGAGGCTTGGGTGATTGCCTCCAAGGCTTCGCGACCTTCCACTTCCGGGAGCATTTTGTCGGCAAGCTTCTCGAGCAGACGATTGGTCCGTTGCAGATAGGGCGGCACGTCGCTCCAGTTTGAGGCGCTCTTCAGCTCGCGCTCGATCTCTCGCATCCGCGCGACCTTCTGCGTGGGTCGTCGGCTTGCAGACCCCGCCTGCAGTTGCCGAAGCTCTTCGCGCAGATCTTGCACCTGAGGGGAATCGAGCGAGCTCAGTCCGAATAGCGGACTTTGAATGAGCTCTGGCAACAGGAGGCGGTTTGGAGCGCCTTCATAGGGTTGGATCGTCGCGCCTTCGTCATTGCGCTTGAGGACGAAGAGCTCTCCTTCTCCAGCCTGGTGGACAGTGAGAGGCGAATGCGTCGTTGCGACAATCTGGACGTTGGGCAATGTTTCCTGAAGGAAGGACATCAGCCGGCGCTGCCACAAGGGGTGGAGGTGAATATCAACTTCGTCGATCAACAGGAGCCCACGAGCATTGAGCGGTTCCTTGTAATCGCCGAAAGTCTCGGTGATCTGCCACAGCAAATCACCGCACCACGCGGCCATGGCCTGATAGCCGTCCGACAGCGCATTGAGCGGCAGACTTCCATCCTGCGTTTTGAACATGAGTCGGCGTTGCTCACGGTCGATGCCTTCGAATTTCACGTCGGGCAGCAAAGTGTCGAGTGCCTTGCGAACAGCGGAAAGGCCTGAACGCCCTCGCCGATATTCGAGATCCATCGCCCATTGTTCAAGCGAGATCAGGGTGACTTCGGAGCTAAACAGCGTCGCGACCGATCTCGCCCGCGGTGATCGAAAGAGCGAGGTCGCCTCACCGAAAGAGTGCCGTGAGCCCTGTGGGCGGCGGGTCACGCCATACCCGACAACAAAATAGTTGCGGTCGGCTTTGGCCACGGCGGCATCGATTTGCTGGAGGTGAGAGCGATTGTGATCAACGAAGTCGAGCGCGCTCATGCCGCGGCGGAGGATCAACGCCGATTGGCGCATCTGGCCTTCGATATTGGCAAATTCGACCCGAATCTGCGCTTCGTCCCGGCCAAGTTTTATCCAGCTATCGGGTTCTCCCACGAGCTCGGCGGCGGCATCGCTTCCCGCCAGGGCGAGCGCCAGACAGCGCAAAATCGAACTTTTCCCGGTGCCATTTTCGCCGAGGAGGTAGGTCCATTTCCGCGCCGTCTGGTCATCACTGACAAAACTCATGTCGAGTTCGCGAATCGAGCGCAAATTGGTGACGGCGAGATGGCGAAGGAACATCGTTCAAGTCTAAACGCAGGACCTTGGAAAGGCTAGAGAGGAGGTTTGCTGGGATCGCGCATGGCCCGGCGCTAATTTGGGCATGCAGAAGCACTGCAGTGCGGCCCAACGATCGGCGTCATCAGCCTCTTTTTCGGCCAGCGCCCTCAATCATGACAAAACGCGTCAGGGCGTTGGTCGCCGGCTAAGCGTTGGATCCGAGCGACAAAGCCAGTTGTCTTGTGCCCGTGTGATGGACACTGGTGTATAGCTGTCCAATGACGGGTGCGAGCCGAACCACGGCGGCGATTTCGAACTCGGGCGGCTCGGTTATCGGTGATACGATTGCCGAGTCGAGGCTGAGCCAGAGCACAAAGTCAGGCTCACCGACAGATTGATTTTCCCGGAAGATATCTAAGAGGTCTTCATAATGAGCCGCAATGAGTGAGGCGGGTAAGCCAATTTCGTCGGTCGCGCGGCTTAAAACCGCGAGCAGGGCTACCTCCTCGAAGGTCACGATGCCTCGACGCGACGCTCGCGTCTTCAAGCCAGGAATTTCGCGGCGCCAATGGCGCAGGCGTTCCTGCGTCATCCCTGTCAGCTCGAGAATTTGGGCGTGGGTGAAGTTCATTGGCGGCCCATGGAAATGCGGTATACGGAACTCAGTTGGGGTTGAGCCCGTTTAAACTTGGTGTTAACCCCAAGTTGCGAGATATGCCAGATGGAGGGAGCTATGGCCAACCGTTACGAACGTGCTGAGCTTCTGGCGGCTATCTGGAAGCTGGGCGCCCAGGATGAGCGCATGCCCACCTCTCATGGCATTCTTGATCGGGCGCTCAGCGACGAACTGGACAATCTCCCGTCGGCGCTTACCGAAGGGCTGACCTTTTCCGTCACCGGCGTCGGTCTGCGCTGTCTGGAACTGCCGGATATCCTGCTCGCCGCCCAGGAAGCGATGCTGACGAGCGAGCCGAACCCGACCTATTTGTCCACGATCGTCACGCTCGACAATGAGGAAGCGCGCCAGACGGTGCTTTCCTACAACCTGTCGACAGCCGAGGCAGCGGAGATTGGGGGTCGATTGCGCGACGCTGTATTGCGGGCGCACGAGCCGGCCGAGGAGGTTCTGGCGGAGGCCTGATTTTTGGCAGATATGCCTATTCGAAGCGCACTACGTGACGCATCGCCTTCCCTAGCCGAACAGATCGACAGCCTTTGCGAGGAGTGGCTGGGAACCCTGCGCGCGAGTCTCGACGAGGCCCCACAACGGTTTCGACCAAAGCAGCTCAACGATCCGATCTGGGGCACCATCGAACTGCATCCCCGCGAGGTGGCGCTTCTCGATTCACGGATGCTGCAGCGCATGCGCGGGGTGCGCCAGCTCGGACTGGCACAGCTTGTCTTTCCTGGCGCGTCTCATGACCGGCTGGAGCACATCATGGGGGTGGTCGGCGCTGTCGACAGGATGGCGGATGCGTTGGAGCGCCAAGTCGCGCGTCGCAATGGCGAGTTCAAGCGAGACCAGAATGGTGAAATGATTCCCGGGGTGGATGAGGATGAGCGGGCGACGCTGCGCCTTGCCGCGATGTTCCACGACCTAGGCCATGGTCCGTTCAGCCACGCACTGGAACCCGTGCTGGAGCTGACTTCTCCCCTCGACAGCACTGCACGTGACGGTGGCGAATGGCGGCGGGAACTGCAGGGTGCGAGCGCCCTCCTGTCCAAGCGGTACAGCCTCAACAGTCGTCCGGCGACGTCGGAAGTGATCGCGGTAATGATCGTCACGTCGGAGCCGGTTACGGAGCTACTGCGTTCTGGCGCCTTTCGGCTCGGGAACCTCGACGCGATCGAGGTGCAGGAACGCATTATCGCCTGCATCATCGGAGGTGTGGCGGGGCCTGGCGTCACTCATCTCTCGACTGTTATTTCGGGGCAAGTGGATGCCGACCGGCTCGATTTCCTGCAGCGGGATGCGCATCATTCGGGTCTTGAGATAGGATTCGATACCGAACGGCTCTTGTCGAAGCTTGAGATCCTGCAGATACGGGACAGCAATCTGGAGAGCGCCGACCCCTCCATGCGGCAGCGCATTGCGAGTGCGAAGAACAACGTCATCCACCAAGTGGGGATCGCGGCATCCGGCTATGGTTCGTTCGAGCAAATGCTGATCGGGCGAACATTCCTCTATGATCGTCTTTATCATCATCACAAGGTCAGGGCCGCCGAAGCGATGGCACAGCGCATGCTGCTTGTCGCGGAACGCGACCGAGGTCGGCGATTCGATCTCGCCGAGATATTTCTGTCGGTGGGCGATGACACGTTCCTTCGACTCGTTGCCGGCGAAATCACCCATCCCAAGCTGAATCTTTCATCAGCACCGGCTTCGGCTCTTGCGAAAGGCATTCTCGAGCGAGACTTGCTGCACCGTGCCTTCGCGTTCCGCGGCCGATTTATCGCCGCGCCGCCGGGTTTGGGGGCGGAGAACGCCGACGCCAACCGGCACGCGCAGTGGAAAGAGGTGGTAAAGCGGCTCGACGGACTGCACGCGCGCTATGACCTCGGCGCCGAAATTTACGCGCTCGCGCGCGATATCACGGAGGTCTTGTCATCCGCCGATATCGACCGTGCCGAGATGGAGGTGATGGCGCAGGCTTTGGAGGAGACCGGACCGGAGCAGATCATCGTGGATCTGCCCGGGCGCAAGGCGGGGGCAATCCGGATCCTCGCGCGCTATCCCGATGGTTCGCTAAAGCTGCCGGAATTCTCCTTCAATCCTCAGAAATGGGCCGACGCCTACGATCTGCAAAAGCGGACGGGGTATGTATTCTGCGCCAGAACGGTGCTCCCTGTCGTCGCGCTTGCGAGCCGCATCGCCTTTTTGAGGCGCTTTGGCATTGTCATGGCCAAGGATGCAGACGCTTATATCAAGGCGGGGCAGACGATCGATACTGCCTGGCTGAAAGGGCTGATCGCCGCCGGCCTCATCGACGTCGATACCTCCGCGCTGCTGACTTCGGAAAGACATTCGCTCCTCCGCGTCCGAGCGGAGGATCTCGCCGTGCCTGATGCGTGGCTGGCCGAAGACCCGGATTTCGCGTCTCGAATGGCTGGCCAACTGAACCGTCATCTTAAAGGTGGCCTCATGGCCGCCGGCCGTGACGCGCTCACCAAGACGCTGGAGGCCCTCTGGCGTTTTGTCGATGGATGGTATGTCGGCCCACGCACAACATCGGAATTGGCTAGTGAGGCCGAACTGCAAAAATTGCTCACAGAACATCTGCGGGTTACTTTGCAGGTGGATGAAGGGACCGAAGTCGCCGGGGGCGAGCTCGATTTGCTCGTTGAACGGCAGGTCCTGATCGAGAACAAGTATCATGGCACGGCGGCAAATCCCGACAAGGTCGGCAAGGGGGCCGGGGCTCAAGGGCGGCGATATGGCCTGGCACTCTCGTCGCAACTGGTGGTCGTGGCGGCGGCCAGACGCATGACGGTCAAGGGACCGGTGCCGGCGAAAACGAAAGCGGTCATTGTGAAGGCAATTTCAGATGACAATGACAATCGCGTGGAGATCCGCATCGACCTACCCTTCGGTGCGAAGCTGCCGTCTCGGGAGCACGGCTAAGATCTCAAACCTTGGATCGTCGGACGGGCTCTCCGCAGCGTGTCACAACTTAACTCTTTGGCGAGGCGCGAAACGCCTTACTCCAGCGGGGGATCGAAGCCGTCAGGCGGCTACCTCTGACCGCAATTGCGCCAACCGCTCCTTGCACAACAACTCGACAACATCGCGTAGCCGCTTCACGGATGCGGCGAGCGCAGCCAGATCTTCAGTTCCAATTACGTAGCTTGGCGAATATCGCGCCTCGACGTAAGCGCGCTTTAGCAATTCGAAGCGGCGGCGATCAATTCGCGTTTCGCGGGGAAAAGCGCTTATCAGGCGAGATTCCTTGTCCTCCGCCAGAGAGCGCAAGAACTTGATGTTGTGGGATCGAGGAAAGTACAACGTCCGCACCAGCAGAAAGCAAGCATATGCGGCCTCCGTCGCCTGATGTAGGTTGAACGCTGCGTGGCGGCGATAGCGAACTGAGTCATCAGTTCGCGAACGTTGCGCTTCCGCAGTTTCAAGCCAAACTCCAATATCGCCAAGCTTCTCTTCGAAATAGCGTTCTGCCATCTCGTACGCATCTGCAGCCGTTAGCGGCTTCGGAGAGGCGAGCGCATGCTGGGGCAGCTCGTACAGCACCACCCCGTCCCGAACGATATCGACCCAGAAATACTCTCCGCGCTGGAGCGCCTTGTTCACCTCATCCAGCGTATGAACGATGATGTTGACCGGGCGCTGCACGGCGGGGTCGCGCAGAATCTTGTCCTCGGCGATATACCAGTAGGCGGCGATATCGGTCAGGTCTTCATGGCTGACGATTACCAGCAGGTCGAAATCGGACTGATAGCCGTTGTCGGGCTCATCAACCCAGTCGTCACGCGCGTAGCTGCCGAACAGGATGATCTTGAGGATCTTGCCGTTCTTCTTCCACGGCTGAGTAGAGGTGGATATGGCCTGCGCAAATTCCGCCATGAGCGTGTCGCGCACGCGAGCAAGTTCGGCCTGCTGGGTATCCGGGAGGTGATCGAGATCAACGCGCATGATCGAAGCCTAGCTGTGCTGGAGAGTTTCCTCAATGTTCCTGCCAGTCGCTATTTCCAGCCGACAAGATGCCGCATCGCGCTCGACAAGCGGCGCTGAACCTCGGCGACGCTGATGTCGAGTTCGGCTGCGATCTGGATGTAATCAAGGTCGCGATAGCGGGCTCGATCGAACACCGCGCGTTCGGGCTCAGGCATGGTCTGGAGCCTGTAGCGAAGTCTGCGATTCATGACACATCTCCTTGTCATCGAGGGCGAAGCCGGGCGGCAGACCCCGCGCGGGTCCGCGAAGGAGGTGGGGCGCACCCCTGGGCTGGAACGCAGTGGAGGACTGGGGCCCCCGGGCCCCATGTTGCGGCCCGCCGGCGCGGGCCCAGTACGGGGTCGCCAGGCTTTGCCCATCGTGAGAGTGGGAACATCATCGCCGCCGATGATCGATCACGGCGATGCCGGCGGTGCGCGCCTTGTCGAACAGATTGTCCTGGATGCCGCCACCCGGGAAAATGATGATGCCGCGGGGCATGATCGAAATCACACGGTCGTTGCGTTTGAACGGGGCGGATGCGCGGTTGTGCTTCACGAAGTCGGGCTTGAACGGCACCTGCGGAATCTTGCGCTTGCCCGCCCAGAGGGCAGCGATATGCTCGGCGCCTTTGCTCGACCCGCCATGGATCAGGACCATCGTGGGATGGCGACCATGGACCTTGTCGAGCACCTGCCAGATCGCCCGATGATCCATGTAATCGGTACCGCCGCTCACATAGATGCGCTCACCGGGCGGAACGAGAAGCTGAGCATCGGTCCAGCGTCGCTCGTTCACGAATTCCCGGCTCTCGATCACCGCTGCGGTCATCGCGCTGCGATTGAGCATAGACCCGCTCTTGGGCAGCCAGGGCTTGTGGAAATAGTGACGGAACTGCTCGGCGAAGGCCTCGCGGTACGCTTCCATCGCATCGCGGCGTTCGATCATCGACCGGCCTTCGGCGATCAGCGTCTCCAGCTCGACCGACTTGACCTCCGAGCCGTCCTGCTCGCGCTGCAAGCGCTTCTGCGTCAGCTCGTTGCTATCCAGCTGCCGATCGACCCTTTCGGTCGCGCGGTGGAAGACGTTGGTGAAACCCCAGAGGAGTTCCTCGAGTTCGGGCTCGAGGCGGGTGTCGGTGAGGCTCGCACCCATCGCATCGAAGGTGTCGGCGGCGGCCGCCTCGACCAGACGGCCCTCGGGTAGCGGTCTTGGATCGAGCTCGTCGTCGAACGGCCGCCGGCCGAACAGTTCCAGCTCCTCCAGCAAATGGGCGAACTGCGATCCGCCTTCGCCCGTCATGTCGTGAAAATCGTCCATCCGAAGTGCTCCAAGCTGAGGCCGCGTCCTTGCGGCCTTCCTGGCGACAAGAGGCGGTGGCGCCCGCGACCGCGCACGCCCGAGCGAAGCGGCCGGCAAAGCCGGCGGGCGCCGAAGCGCAAGCGGAGGACCCGGGAGCGCGGCTATTTTGCTTCGCGATGCAAAGCGGGCCCCAAGCCCGCGGCGGAAAATAGCTGCACGGACGGGTTGCGTGATCGCGGGCGATGCCGACCCGTCGCCCTCTGGGAAGGCGCATGGCGCGGACTCTCGTCGGCGGAGCAACGGCGGCGATGCATCGCGACCATCGCGTATCAGGGCCGGTCTTCGGGTCGCATCTGCGCGAGGAGATCGCTGCGCACCGCCTCTAGGCCAATCGTGCGCAGGTCTGTGTTGAGGTCGCCAAGCCGGGAGTCGAGCGGGCAGACGTCGATCCCGAATTGCACGGCGCGGCGCATAAGCGTGGCAAACGCCTTGTGCCCGGCGCGATCAGCCTCACGGGCAATATAGAGCCGGCGCAGCGTCGGCGGGAATATGAGGGCTGCAAGGTGCGCCGACGAGAGGGCCGCGATCGACGGCAGCGTCGGAACGGCGGCACAGAGCGAAAGTGTGGACTCGATACCTTCGCCTGCGGCCATGACCGGACCAGCGATGCCAAAGCGGACACCGTGCCCAAGCAGATGACCCATCGCGCGACGCGGATACGCAACGGGGGCTTTGTCGGAACCGTCCGAAGTCAGCCAGGTGCGATGCGCACCGGTGATATTGCCGGCGATGTCGGTCACCGCGGCAATCATCGCCGGCATGGCGGACGCAACATCGCCGCTGTCATCAATCGAGCGACGATACCAGCAGCGTGGATGGAACTGCAGGGCATCCAGTCCGGGCATCGGCGGAATGCCGCGACCGCGCAGATAGGTTTCGACCTGCGTGCCGGCGATCGACTTGCAAATCGCCAGCAGGCGCCGAGCTGCTCCAGGAGATCCTGTCGAAACGTCGCGGGTCGCCTTCATGCCGGCGGAGACCGGGGTGTCGGGCTGGCTGAGAAAGCGCCGCGCTTCGACCAGGGCTTCAGCGAGCGTTCCGGTCAGCGTCGATGCGCGGATGATGTCGAGCAGGTCGCCATGTTCGCCCGACTGCGCGTCGGTCCATTTGCCCGCCCGGCCGGTGCCGTCGGGACTATCGCGGAGGCGAACATAGAGGCTGCGGCCCGGCGTATTGCGAACATCGCCGACCTGCCAGTAATTGCCTTCGCGGCGTCCGTTGGAAAGATAGCGCCGGCATAGCCGTTCGGCTTGGTCGGCCAGTTCGCGTGCGATCGCGCTCGCAGGATGCTCCATGGCCAAATCTCGCATGCAGCGTCGGAGATCCAGGAGCTGCCGACGCGGAAAGAAAAAGGGCGAGACGCGAAGCGCCCCGCCCCAGTCGGTCATTCGGCCGCGATCGCCAGCGGCTCGTCCTCGCCGGACGCGTCCGGGCCGGAGGGCGCTTCGGTGACAGTCGCGGCCTCCGCGACGACACCGGGCAGCTCGGCCTGCGCCGGCAGCTCGGGAGTGCGGAGAGGCTCGGGCAGCCAGCTGGCATCCGCCATCAGCTGCTCGGCCTCCTGCGCCATTTCCGGCTTCTTGAGATGGTCGATCCGGCCCGCGACCTCGCTGCCCTTCGCTTCGGTCACGGCCTCGAGGATGCTCGCCTTGGTCACCTTGCCGAAAAAATTCTCGGCGGTGGGTTTCCAGCCGGCTGCGACCATGTCGAGCCCGACGGCGCGGGCGAGGACGTGGCTATGCGCGAGTCGCCGCTCGACGGTGTGCGCCGAGATGCGCCCATTATCGTATCTGGGCGCGACTTCGAACAGCGCGTTGACCGAATAGGCGGCGCAGTGTGCGAAGAGCTCGGCCTGCTCGTCGCCGTCGAGCTTTTGGAGGGCGTCCCAGAGGTCACGATCGGACTCCGGCAGCCGTTCGTTCCACCGCTCGTGCCGGGCCTCGATCGCGGTCGCGGTCGCGCTGTGTCTCATGCCCGCAGATTGAACCCCGAAGCTGACCCTGGAGAGATTGACCGTCAGGCAGCTCTCCGCGCGACCATGATAAAAGCAAGCGAGCACGAAATTGTGCAGCACCGCCGCGAACGCCACTTTGGGATTGCAGGCGAGCGCCTCCTGGAGCGCGAGCGTGCGCTCGGCAGTGAGCTCGGAGACTAGCCGGTCGGGCAAGGGCTTCAGTCCGTCGTCCTCCTCCTCACTCTGCGACGGTGCCTCATCCCCGCCCGCAGGCGCCGCCGGCTCCTCGTCTGCATCGTCGGGACGCTCGCCCTCGTTCGCGGCGGGTTCGGACTCGATCGCCAGTTTGTCCTCGGCACGTACCCAGCCAGCCTCGATTTCGAACGACCCGATTCTGTCGAACGACACGAACACACCGGCGATCGCCATTTCGGCAGGGTCGTAAGCCCAGCTGCCGCCGGCGAGCGCGCCGATGCGCTCGTCGAGCTCGGTCACCCGCGAATCGACTTCGTCCGGGATGGCATCTTCACCCGACCATTGGGCCTCGAGCGCGTCGGCCTCAGCCTGAAGCGTCGCAACCTCGGCGAGCTCGGCCTCGGTCGGCGGGGTGTGGATCGGCTCGATCTGCCGCATGACGTGATTGAAGCCATAGGGCAGGTCGATTGCGGTCTCGACCCACTTCCAGCCTTCGCCGCGGATGCGCTCGGCTGCGGCGCCGAGCTTCTCGAGCACCAGGCGATCGAGCAGGGCGGCATCCTGCAGCCATCCGCCGCGATCCTCCTCGAACAGGTCGCGCAGCACGCAGCCGCCGGCCTCGACATAGGCGTCGATGCCGACGAAGCGAACGCGGGGATCGGTGGCGGCGACGGTCGCCTCGGTCAGCCGGGAGCGAATGAACCAGGCCGACTGATTGGGGTGCTGCTGAACTAGCTCCCAGACCTGCTCCTGGCGCGTATGGTCCTCGGAGACGCTGAACGCCATGAGCTGCTCGAGCGTCATGCCGTCGCTGGCATAGACCTCGTGCAGTGCCGGCGACACCGAAGCCAGCTTTAGACGCTGGCGCACGACCGCAGGGGTCACGCGGAAGCGCGCGGCGACGGTCTCGATGTCGTCGCCCTGGTCGACCAGCAGCTTCATGCCGCGGAATTCGTCGAGCGGGTGGAGCGCTTCGCGGAACACATTCTCCGCATAGCTGTCCTCCTCCGCCGAAACCTGGCTGTCGGCGGGCTTGATCACGCAGGGCACGATCGCGTCGTTGGCCAGACGCTTGCGCTTGACGAGGATTTCGAGCGCACGGAAGCGGCGGCCGCCGGCCGGGACCTCGAACTTGCCGGTCTCCTGCCCCTCGGCGTCCAGCTCGGGCCGGACGTTGAGTCCATTCAGAAGTCCACGTCGCTCGATGTCGGCGGCGAGATCGTTTATGGTGACGCCGTTCTTGACCCGCCGGACGTTGGACTGGGACAGGACCAGCTGATTGAAGGGAATCCCCTGCGCGGGCGCAAGGACGAGCTTGGGTTGGCGCTTTGCCATGTCGGTTCTCCACATGGCGGGTGACCGGGAGACTCTCCTCCGGCCTTCATCCCGCCATGGAAACGGCGCAGCCCTCTACCTCTAGGAGGAGGGCTGCGCCGCCTGGCGAAACGGGTGTGGATCAGTGCGCGGCCGCGAGGAGTTTCGAGGCCTTCCCTTCGAGTTCGAGCCGAGCATCCTGGTGCGGCTTGTCGCGCGCCAGCGCGGTGATCCCCTGGACGAAGTCGAAGACCGAGGCGGGCGGATGCCCCTCCTCGTCGAGCACCGTTGCGATGATCCTGCCGGTCTCCACCTTGGAGAAGCCGCGCTTGCGCAGGAAGTCCTGCCGGTCCTCATCGGTCCGGGCGACGATGCGCTGCCGAGCGGCCATGATGCCGGACAGAAAGGGCTGCGGCGACGAGGTCGCAAAATTCTCCAGCGCCGGCGCCGCCTCATGCGCGAAGCGGTTAGCGGCGAACTTCGAATGCCGGATGCTGATCTCCTCGAAGCCTTCGGCGCCCCAGATGTTGCGGTTCATACAGACCGCACGAAGATAGAAGGACGCCATGCCGAGCGTCTTTGCGCCAACCTCGCTGTTCCAGCAGTAGAAGCCGCGGAAGAACAGGTCCGGGTCGCCATTGGGCAGCCGGCCGGCCTCGATTGGATGGGCGTCGTCGACGAGGAACAGGAACACGTCGCGATCGCTCGCATAAAGCGTGGTGGTGTCCTTGGTGATCTCGACATTCGGGTTGTGCATCATCGTCGACCAGTCGAGCAGCCCCGGCACCTTCCAGCGGGTGTCGCCAGTGCCGTTGCCGGCGATCTTCATGACCGCCGCGACCAGCTCATGATCCCAGATCCGGCCGTAATCGGGACCCGTCACAGCGCGCAGTTCGGTACGCCCATCCTCGGTTTCGAGCGTCTTCATCAGCTCGACGCGGTGGTTGAGCAGCCCGTGCTGCAGGTTGATGCCCGCGAGCGGCTCGGGCAGCGCGCGCAGATAACCCGAGGGCGCCCCGACCAGGCTGCAGAGCTGGCCGAACGACCAGTGGGTCGGCGCGATCGGCTCGTCACGGCCCGGCACGATCAAGGCGAGGCGTTCGGCATTGTCGCGGCTCGCCTCCACCCTGACCTCACGGGTCTCGACGGTGCGGGTCGTGGCGCGCCGTGCGCGCGCCAGCGTGGCGGCATGGAGCTCGCGCAGCGAGAGATAGCGCTCGTCGTCGGGGCGCGAGAACCATTCGGACGAGACGCGCCCGATGCGAGACCCTCGCGAGATATCGACCTTGTAGGGACCCGGACGCCGGGGCGGCGCGGATACGTGGTTGAGGACAGTCGCCATGGAAATTCTCCGCGACGGGCGCCGAGAGACTCTCTCTCAGCCCTGACCCGTCACGGCCGACCGGCCGCTCTCTTCCTCTCCGGGGGCGTTGCGGGGGCGAAGCGCCCCCGCAGAAGGGGTATGGCTAGACACGGCTGGCCATCAGGGGAAGGCTTTCCCCCTACCGGATCTGTCGCTGCAGACCCGGTTGGCTGCGGTTCAATTTCAAAGCGTGCCGGACGCCAGCGTTTCAATCCGTTCAGGCATATCTAGCAGTTTCAGCGCAGCCGCCGTGATCGCCTCTGGAATGGTGGGGTAGGATTCGGCCGAACTCATCGACACACCGGAGGGAAAGGTGACGGTCGCCTGGTAACCGTTGCCCTTGAGGGTGGCGGACAGTTTGACTTCGCTCATCGGACGCTCCCGTTGTGGCTGAACGGAGATTCGCGCAACACCTCGGCAGTTGAACCGTCTTGGGATCGACACCTTTAATACTTGTCCGAAATTTGTTGTTGTTTTTCGGACAACCGGATAACAGCTCAGTCCGAAATATGTAGGCAAGTTTCGGACATGGTCACACCAGATCTAAAGGCTCAGATCGTGCGACGCGTCGCCAAGGCAGCGCCGCGCAAGGTTTGGACGCCCGTCGATTTTCTCGATCTCGGCACGCGCGACGCGGTCGACAAAGCCCTGCAGCGCCTGGCTATAGCGGGCGACCTGCGGCGCATCGATCGTGGCCTGTACGACAAGCCGAGCATCAACAGCCTCACCCGTCAGCCAACCGCGCCCGACCCGCGCGAGGTGATCGATGCGATCGCACGGCGCGATCAGATCCGGGTGCTGGTCGACGGGATGACCGCTGCGAACGATCTCGGCCTCACCAACGCGGTGCCGTCCAAGATCGTCGTGCATACCGACGCACGGCTTCGCTCGGTCCATCTCGGCAACATGACCATCATGTTCAAGCCGGCCGCAGCAAGCAAGCTCTATTGGGCGGGCCGACCGGCCATGCGGATCGTGCAGGCGCTGCACTGGCTGCGGGACACGCTGGGCGATCCCGACAGCCGGGACGATCTGCGCGACCGGCTCGACGACATTCTGCACAGCGGCCCGAACGCGACCAGGGTCCGCAACGATTTGCGCGACGGCCTATCGACCCTGCCCACCTGGATGCACGACTTTCTGAAACCCCTGCTGACCGCGAGGCGCACCAAATGAACCCCGCCTATGACACGATCCTCTCCGCCGATGCCGAAACCCGCGCCGGTCTGTTCGCGGCCACCGCGCAGCGGATCGGCACGACGCCGCAGAATGTCGAGAAGGATTTCTGGGTGTGTTGGGCACTCGATGCGTTGTTCAATGGTCTGCCCGAAGGTCCGCGCCTGTTGTTCAAGGGCGGCACCTCACTTTCGAAGGGATTCGGCCTGATCCGCCGCTTCTCGGAAGATATCGACGTCACGGTGTTTCGCGACGATCTTGGTGAAGGCTATTCGGTCGAGGACCTGCAGGGGATGACCGGCAAGAAACGGGAAAAGGCGCTCGATGCCATTCGCGAAGCGTGCGAGGCTTTCATCAACGGCCCCCTGCTCGACAACCTCACGCGGATCGCCGTCGAGGCATCGGCCCGATGTGGCATCGCCGCCGGCCAGCTGAAAATCACGCCGGGTCCCAAGGACAGGCAGACCCTGCTTGTCCAGTATCCGACCGCGACGGAGTATGACGTCTATATCCCGAAGGCCGTGAAGATCGAATCCGGCGCCAAGTCGGCGCTCGACCCGAACTCGATCCGCTCGATCCGCCCTTATCTGGAGCAGGATGCACCAGGGCTCGATCTCGGGGTTCCGAACGTCACGGTGGTCGATGCCGAACGGACCTTCTGGGACAAGATCGTCATTCTGCACGGCTTGCGCCACTGGTATGAATCGAAGGGCGTTCTGCGCGGTGGCGGCAACCGCATCTCGCGGCATTATTATGATCTCCACGAACTGATGCAGGCGCCGCTGGGCGCGCAGGCAATCGCCGATCCCGCGCTGGGCGCAGCCTGCGTCGCGCACGCGCGCATGTTCTTCAACCGGCCGGCCTTCGACCTGGCGAGCGCGGTCCCGCCGACTTTCACGCTAATGCCCGAAGGCGAGATGTACGATGCGCTAAGGCAGGACTATGGGGCGATGTCCGGTATGATCTTCGGCGCCGCGCCCAGTTTCGAGGCGGTGACGGAAAGCATCGCCGATCTTGAGCAGCGCGTAAACGAAGGGAAGCCGAACTGAGCAGGCGCAGCCTCGAATGGCTGATTGGAGGTGATATGCGGCAGCATTAACGGCCCCGCCCCATGATCGGTGACAAATCCGCAACTCACGGCGTCCGCCTGCAGTCTTGTCGAGTGGATGACGAATGGCGTGGATTACCGGGGCATCGGGAAACAGCGCCTTGATCAACGGCAGATAACGATAATTTTCCGACATCTTGTCGACGATATAGCGCGTGCCGATGCGTCGAAACCGCAACATCTCCTGAAAGCGTTGCGCCACTTCGTCCAGCACAGCCCGCGTCGGAAACTGGAATTGCGGTCGTCCGAACCCAAGCGACGCAATTGCGGAGGGTACCAGCGATAATTCCCCCATATCCGTGCAGTCTGGATGGCCGCCCAGGACGAAGTCCAGCAGCGTCGTACCGGATCGCGGCATTCCGACGACGAAGATCGGGGTGACGTCGCCCCGTTCTCGCGCACCATCCCGGAAGCCCTCAACGCCATGAGGTCGTGCATGACGCGCTGATACCGCTGCCGCTGGGGCTCGAGATCATGTGGATGATCCACCCGCACAAGGCGATTGGCGGTTTCAGCCTGCGCAAATACCTCGTCATAGCGGCCGCTTCGATCGAACGCGGACGCCAGCGCATAGGCAACTGCGGCACGCGGTGCCTTGAGCTGGGCATCGTCTTTGATCACGGCGGACGCGGCGGTAATGATAGCCTTATCGTCGTCGGCGGTGCGGCTGATCAACAGGCTGGCAAGTACGTTCGGGTGGTTTTGCTGCTTTTCCAGCACCTCACGCAGATGCGTCGCGGCCTCTTCGGCGCGACCGTCGTCCTGATACATGCTGGCGATCCGCATCAGCGCCGCAGTCGGCCGCCCCTGCTTCAGCGCGTTGGCGACGAACTCGTAAGCCAGTTCACGGCGGCCGAGCTTTTGATACACGTTGACGATCGCCAGCAACGTCGCGACGTTCGCAGGGTCGCGCGCATATGCGCGCTCAAGCCATTCCATCTCCTTCAGGTCATGCCCGGTCTCGAACAGGAACGCCGCAAGACCACGTGCCGCGGCAACGTTGCGCTTGGCCAGGGGGTGAGTTTCGCGATAAGCTGGCGTACGTCGTCCGGCCTTCGTTGCGCGACGCGTAGCTGCATTTCCAGCAGGATCAGCCGCGCCGGGGGAAAAATTTGCGACGTCATCGCCTTCATGCGCGTCAGCAGTGCGTCGGCGTCGTCAAGACGGCGCTGCTCGATCGCCAAGGTGAGAGCCGAATGCCATTTCGAGCGACCTGATCTGCTATCGAGCACGGTGCCTCAGTCGATGCGGCGATCGCGCATGCCCCAGGGTGATCGGACTGATCGTCAGCAAGCAGCGTCGCGCCCATGCCGGTCATCCGATTACCCCGGCGCACCGACACTTACGCTGATGTCCAGAATATTGCTGTCGCCACAGCGACGAAGCGGGTGATACCCAACCGTGATAGGCTTCGGCAGAACACCACCTTTATTCACCACCTGCCGGCCTCCAGGGGCCCTCGATGGCTGGCATGACCTGGAAATAGGCATGCTCGTGGTCATCCGACACGCGCCCTCCCCATTTGATGCCTTCGCTGTAGCTAATCAGAAAGATTTGCTGGCCCGTTTCGAAGACAATCGCCCGTACCAGGCCGTGACTGGGCCGCGGCGCGCCGCACGTAACGCCGCTCTTCGACGGGCGCCATTCTGCGCAGCGTATGTCCCCACCCTGTTTTTCGTCGCGGAATGTGAGAGCCATGCGCGCGCGCGCCGGATCGATATAGCCGCTCAATGGCGAGAACTTACGCCCGGTGCTGAGTTCGATGTTGATCCAGAACATTCGCGCGGGCGGGCGCAAATTCGCGGTCACCAGATCGGGCTTGCCGTCGCCGTCGATATCCGCATGCAGCGTTACAGTCTGTGTTACCGAGCGGGTCGATTGCTGCGCCATCGCCAGCCCCGGCGTTATCATAGCCGTTGCTGTCGTAAGAAACCATCCGGCGGCTTTCAGCAGGCGTCGTGTCCGATGCATTTCTTCCTCCGCAAGTTCACCGAGATGGGCATAGTTGGAACGGCGCGGATCCAGCCACCCGCCGTTCGCCAAAGCCATATCTTCTGAATTGAACAACGACATCGCCGACCCCCTCCTAGCGTTACGCCTGTTCGCGTGACGCGACCGCTGCGAGTTTCCCCGGCAGCTCTATGAAACATCTCATTCACACAATCGAAGATCAAGATGATAAATCGTATATAACAGATTGAGATAGTTAAGGTACTGCAGGATCTTCTAGGCCGCCGCCCAACGCGCAGATGCGCAGCAGGTCGGCGAGAGGTATTAATCTAGCTGGACACGAGCAACGGCGAGGGAATAGCGCCGTAGCGCGTGCAATCCGGATCGGGTGCGTGTCGCTTTAGTTGCCAGCGAATTCGATCATGTTGCCTTCGATCGCCGACATGACCTTAAAATAGGCAAGTTCGTGATCGGGAGGCGAGCCATCCAGGTGGCGATTGGTTTCGGTGTAGTAAATCAGGAACATCTGCGGGCCGGTGTCGAAGGCGATCAGACGATAGGGTCCGGCGTCTGTTCCCCCCGCGCCGCAGCTTGCGCCGAATTTGGTCGGGCGCCATTCGGCACAGCGAATATCTCCCCTCTGGCCGCCGCGATAACTAAGCGAAATACGAGCGCGTCTTGGATCGATATACCCGCTCAACGGCCTGAACTCCCGCCCGGTGCTCAGCTTGATATGGACCCAGTACATCCTTTGAGCAGGCCGCAGATAGGCTGTGATTCTGTCCGGTCGGCCATCGAGGTCAAGATCGGCCTCAATGGAAACCTCCTTGGGAGACGCTGGCTTGCCCTGCTGTGCAGATGCCGTTCCGTGTCCCAGCGCAAGCGCGCAAAGAAATAAGGAAACTAGCGGTCTAGCTTGCTTAAGCTGACGCATAAATTCGGTTCCTCAAATTGAAAAAGGGCTGATTGCCTTCAGCGCCTTTCCCTCGTTGAAATGCGATCGCCGTATGCGACCTGTCGCCTTTCGGCGCCATTACTCCTCTAGGCACCACGAGTTCAGGATACGAAAGAGACATCCAGGCGCCACCCGCCAGGTCCCTTTCAACCAACTCAGTCGTCGATCTGCAGGACGACCAAATCCACGAGATGACCCGGCCGATCGGCACAGACATGCTCTAAGTGAATCGCGTAGCCGTCGCCTTCGTTCGCCCGAACGCGGCGCACCAGATTCTGAAACGAAGCAATGTCTGCGTCACGGTCGCTGGCCGGACTGAGCGAAGCGCCCCCCTCCGTCCGCTTGAAAACGAAATTTCCGCCGTCCTCAACGAGCTCATCGATAAACGCCAACACCGATTCCCTTCCGACCCTGTTTCAGACGGGCTGGCGGCCTTGTCCAGTGGCGTGATGGGCACTTGGTACCGGAGTTCATGCTTATCCTGCTGAGATGGCGCATCGCAATCTGCGCACGATCACGGACCATTGGCGCGAAAATTGATGACCGATCCACGTGGCAAGCAGGTGGCGATCGACCCTTGCGCTTACTCGAAAGACGGTGCGGCCGGATGACTGCACAACCGGTCGCTGATGTCAGGGCCGTCCCAATCCCTAAAGCTGGCAAGCATGTGTGGCAGGGGTGGCATTCGACGGTCGACGGCCGGTTGAGATCGCTGCAAGCGAAGATCGCCCGTGCTTACTTTCGACGAAAATGGATATGGCGGCTGCTTTTGTCCCGGGGTTGGCGCCGTCCGCCTCCGCCGCACGGACGATGCCCCGCCGGTCGCTAGTGGAGTCACAACTCGCCTCCTTTCCGGCATGCGCTTCACCCTTCGGAGCGGGGCGGCACGCTGGCGATTCTGCCCGACAGCCGCTTTCGCCTGACCCCGCCCTGCGGTGTCACCGCTGGGCGCTGGCGTGCTGTCCCACGTGAGCGGGACGGCGCCGTTGGCTTTGGCGGAAAGGCCACCGAGTCCTGCGACCGCAATCCCGCCGCGCGGCCCCTGCAGCGCGCGTTTCTCGGCAATGTCGACGTGGCAATCGGGCCAATCGCGACATTGCCCTGTTCGTCGGCCGCTTCGGCGCCGTGCGCGCCCGGTTGGAGCGCTGAGTGACGTAGGCCTTCAGTAATTTAGTACCTTTCGAGCATCCGTCGGCGGGGACAGTTGTTCGAACCCCAGTCCAGCTGGGAGCAGCGAAGCGCGGATGGGGCACTAGTGGATGGTCACGTCCTCTGTCCGGGGCGGCGCGCGCGGGGAGCCAGGCTTGCAAATTTGGAGCTGGCCTGCCCCGCGTGCTGCGCCACCTCGACATTGTCGATATGCTCGCGGTACCGAAGCCCGACGCCTTTCCCCGCTCCTTTTGCGGCATAGAGCGCCTCGTCGGAGCGGAGCCGCAGATCAACCGTCGTCGTTGCATCCTCGGGCGTGCAGGCGAAACCAATGCTCGCGCCGATGCGCACGACCGCTCCGCTGCCCAGTTCATAGGGCCGATGCGAAATTGCTACGATCAAGCTTTCCACGGATGCACGCACTTCGGCAGGTGCGACGTTGCGCATTACCACCATGAATTCATCGCCCCCCATTCGCCCCAGCAGGTGGTCGCCCGAGAGTCCTGCCTCGATGCGTTGCGCCACCTGGATCAGGAGGAGGTCACCGGCGCCATGGCCATGGCTGTCATTGACCTGCTTGAAGCCATCGAGGTCGATCGCGAGAAGGGCCATCGTGCGCTCATTGTCAGGCACGATCTCGCTGAGAGCCGCGTCCATGCCTTGCCGATTGAGAACGCCGGTGAGCGAGTCATGTTGCGCAAGGCGGAGGTTCCGGGCCTCAGCGGCGAGCGACCGCAGCATCGTCCGGTGAAAGGTTATAATAATCTGCGTGGCACCGAGGAGAAACGCTGGCGTGATAAGGAGGATGATTGCCAGCCAAGGCTCGCGAGACGCGAGAGCACCGGCGACGAACGGCAGATCGCACAGGAGAATGAGCAGGAAGGCGAACCGGGGCGCCGCGTAGTTGCGCGCGCAAATAGGACCGAGCAGTGCCATTACGAGCGTGGCCGACAGCACGCGCAGCACCGGATCGTCGTCCGACATGATCACAAATGCGGAGGCGCCTTGCAGCAAGCACCAAAGAGCGGAAAGAAGTACCGATGTGTCGATGGTCGGCACATGTGCGGTATCTACCTTGAGATTGCGCTCGCGACGCTTCCAGTCGGTAAAGCGCCAGACGATCAGCGCACATTCCAGACCCACCAGGATTCCATAGACGGAGTGGCCACTGCGCAGCAGCGCCGCCGTCACGACGACGATTGCGCAAAACGATCCCATAATCGCGGCGGCCGGCGCACTGAGCAGTTGCCCAAGCAGGAACGACCGTCCGGCGTCGTTGACCTCGCCCGCAGGCTCGAACAACCACCGAACGGATATAGCGCCGGGGCCGAGTTTACCGCGCGTCGCGGTGTCCATCGCAACCGTTCCTAAAGACCTCAGACTTAACCGTTAATCGCCTAAGCAATCATTAATCGGTCCAGGGGTCAGTTCGGGCCGCTGCTTGTCATCGCTCATTATCGTCCGAAAAAATGCCGCGCCGGAACGAGCACGACGCCCGGCGTCGACCCAGTCCCGCACGCACGTTCACCACCGTCTGCGGTTCGCGACGTGTAATAACTGACTGTATTCCCGCCCTGCTCAGTAAAGGTCAGCGGATCACGACGCGGTAGCCGGGATCGAGCGCGAGCGCTCGGCGCGCGTCGGCGCGCGCGCCGTTACCGTCACCGTTGCGCTCGCGTACCAAGCTGCGGTGATAGTAGGCGCGCGCCGACTTTGGCGAGAGCCGAACCGCCTTATTGAGATCGGCGAGCGCCCCGCGCATATCGCCACTGCGCTCGCGCGCGAGGCCACGATTAAGGTAAGCGAGAGAAGACTTACCGCTGATGTTCACCGCGCGGTCAAATGCGGCAGCCGCACCGCGCGCATCTCCTGCCCACGCCTGGATCAGCCCATCGGCGATCTGCGCGTCCGCCCTTCCCTTGTTTCCGGGCGCCGCAGGATCGACTGTCAGACGGCAGGCTGTGAGGCTGCGCGCAGGGTCTTCGATCGTACACGCATTCCAGTCGCCACGCTTTGTCCCAGCCCGCGCTTTCAGCACGGGCTCCGGGGGCGGCGGCACCCGACGGGATGCTTCCCGTGTCCGCGCGCCGGTGACGATGATCCCTTCGCTATCAGGGAGGGCGCCGATATCCTCGGCGGCGACAGCGTCCGCACTCGCTCGCGGGGCACTCTGCGCGGACTGCGCAGGCGCGGGGGGTGGCGGGGGCGGGGGGGGAGCGTAGGCCGCTGGCGGCGGCGATGGTGCAGCTGCCTCGGTCGCGCGCGGCGCGACCGGCGTGGCGGCAACCTGTGGGACGCGCTCGAGCGTCGGCTCGGCGGTCGGCGCGGTCGGTACCGCTGCGGGTTTCGCCGGGGCGAACTCGCGCAGCGCTGGAGGGGGCGTATTTACGGATGCTGTCTGCTCTGCTTCTTCTGCCTGCTGGGATGCAGGGCTGCGCGGCAAAGGTGCCTCGCGATAGTCGCCCGAGTTCAACAAGGACACGGTCACCGCCCCGACCAGCGCCGCGGTGGTGAGTGCCGTGAGCTGCGGCCAGCGCCACCCGGATGGGCCCCGCGATGCCTTCGCGCGTGCGGGCGTCGGCGCCTCGGTCCCGTCGAACCGCGCCATCGCCTTCTCGATGGCAGCCCGCCGCTGCGCCGGCCGCGGCGGGGGCGCGTCGGGCAGCGCCCGCGACAGATCGTCATGCTCGCTCACGGGCCTGCCCCTGATACGGAGCTGCCGGGCAAGCACTCAAAGAGAGGGCGTAGCGAACGATGCATCTTCCAAAACCTATAGCCGCAATCGCAGCCAGCGCGAATGCGGCAAAGCGGCAAAAGCAAGTGCGGCGGCATCGCGCCGCCGCACCCCTCACCTCGTCAGCGCCTCATGCTTGCCATCGAAGCTGCCGTCTTCGCCTGGCGGACCATCTGGACGAACTCGGCGCGATAGCCGAAGGGGTCTTGCCCGCGCGCACCAGCAGCAATCCGCAGCACGTCATCATAGCTGGCGGCGCCGCTATATTTGCCGCCCCGCAGCAGTTCGGCGAACGCCGCCACGCCCACTGCAAAGCGCGCTTCCTGCGGCGCATCCTCAAGCCGCGCGAACTCGGCCGTGCGCCCGATCGGCGTGCTGATCAGGCGGCTCTTCGCCTCCTTGGGTAGTTTGTAGCGAATCTTGACGAAGCCATATTCCTGGGCACGCGCAGGAGTCTGCGGCGCAGGCCGGGCATAGCGCAGGTCACCATTGGCGCGCGGCCCGCCGACCGGCACGATCTCGTAGAGGGCGGTCACCGTCTGCCCCGACCCGACTTCCCCGGCATCGACGCGATCATTGTCGAAATCCTCGCGTGCCAACATCCGGGTCTCATACCCGATCAGGCGATATTCGGCGACGGCGGCAGGATTGAACTCGACCTGGATCTTGACGTCCTTGGCGATCGGAAACAGCGTCGAGCTCGCCTCGTCGACCAGCGTTTTTCGAGCCTCGGCGACGGTGTCGATATAGGCGGCCGCGCCGTTGCCGTTCTGCGCCAGCGTCTGCATCAGCGCGTCGTTGTAATTGCCCATTCCGAAACCGAGTACCGACAGGAACACTCCCTTCTCCCGCTCGCGCTCGACAAAACCCTTCAGCTCGTTCGGATTTGTGATGCCGACATTGAAGTCCCCGTCGGTCGCCAGGATCACGCGGTTGACGCCGCGCGGGTCGAGGTTCTGCTGCGCGAGCGCATAGGCCTGGCGAATGCCCTCGGCGCCCGCCGTGCCGCCCCGCGCGCCAAGGCGATCGAGCGCCGCGAGGATCCGGTCCTTCTGGCTGGCAGGCGTCGGCTCCAGCGCGGTGCCGGCGCTTCCGGCATAGGTGACGATCGCGACGCGATCCTTCCCATCGAGCTGCTCGAGCAGCATCGCCAGTGACTGTTTGACCAGCGGCAGCTTGTTGGGAGCGTTCATCGATCCGGAGGTGTCGATCAGGAAGACAAGGTTCGCGCGCGGTCGCGTGGCGGGCGCGACGTCATAACCGCGGATGCCGATCCGCACGACCTTGCGACCGGCGGTCCAGGGGCTCGGCATCACCGCGACATTGGTGCTGAACGGCTGGTCTGCCGAGCGGGGGGCGGCATAGTTGTAGGGGAAATAGTTGATCATCTCCTCGACCCGCACCGCAGCAGGCTGCGGCAGCACGTTCCGGGTCAACGAGGCGCGGACGAACGAATAGGACGCGGTATCGACATCGATCGAGAAGGTCGAGACCGGCTCCTCGCGCACGACCTTGAACGGATTCTGGGCGACCGCAGTGAACGTGTCGCGCCCGAAGTCCTGATACTGCGGAACCTGCCGCGGGTCGGGCGCATAGGCGAGGCCGGGCGCACGCGTCAGCGCCTGTACGGCAAGTGCCGGTGGCGGAGTCGGCGCGGCAACGCGTGCGCCCGGAAGGGTGCCGATATCCTCAGCCACGATGCTGTCAGCGCGCTCGCGGATGCGGGTACCGGTAACGACCATCTCCGCGGCGGCTGCCGGCGCGGCGGTCGCGGCGGGCTCCTCGACCGCCGGTCCGGCGCACGATGCCAGCAGTGCCGCGCCGACCGTGGCGGTGATGATTGGACGGGTACGGGACATGAACTTTCCCCTTGGATCAGCGCGGCAGAATTGCCCGCATGTTCCTTCGACGCGGCTCGCGCGCAAATCCTTGGATAGTTCGAGAAATAATCTTCAGCTCGCCGGTTCAGCCGCCAGCATGCGCCGCACTTCATGCATCCGCCACGATATGGTTGCCTCCGCGACGCCCAGTATGTCGGCCGCCTCGGCGTGGCTGAGCTGCTGCCCCACCACCAGCACGACGGCGTCGCGATAGGCGGGCTTCAGCCGGCTGACCGCGCTGCGCACCCACATCGCATCGTGCAGGTCGCGTCCGTCGGGCGCCTTGGCCAGCCCGGCCACCACTGCGAATCGCTCGGTTAGCCCGCGAAAACTACGCCGCCGCCGGTGCAGATCACGCACGGCATTGACGACGATGCCACAGAGCCAGGTGGTGAACTTCGCCTCGCCCCGAAAGCTGCTGATCTTCTCAACCAGCGCACAGCACACGTCCTGCGCAACATCCTCGGCGTCGGTGCGCGATCCGGTGAGCTGCCAGGCAAGGCCATGGATGCGATCATAATGGCGGTGCACCAATGCGGCGAACGCGTCGCGGTCCCCGGCTACTGCGGCAACCACCAGGAGCTCGTCAGGATCGTTCGTCAACCACGCCCCCGCGCACTCCCGGCAAAGCGTCGTTGCTGTAGCAGCATTGTGCGGCAGGCGTGATGGAATTCGCAGCTGTTGCTCGATGCCCGAAGTGTCCCGCGATCTCGGGTATGCGTCTTGCGGGGGCATCGTGGAGCCGCGCCGTGGCCGATACGGTTCGCGCAGTGGCCAACGGATCTGCAAATGGGTGGCTCAGCCGGATTGCGCCCCACAGGGGGGGACACATCAGCGAGACGGACTGCCTGGTCCGGCGCATTCTGTCGGCGCTTCGTCGGCGCTCGAGCCAAGATCGAGGCTCGGCGCCGGGACTATAATGAGAGGCGGCCTCACACATCGCTTGGCTGGCTGACACCGGTCGAACATGCTGCTGCCCCGGCCACGCAGGCCGCCGAATGGCCGCCCCACCCTTCGCCCGGATGATACACCGGGGGGCCTTCACAGCCTTACGCCCCGCAACCTACGTCCTTAGAGGGAATGGCAACGGGGCTGCGTTGGCCGTGAGCGCCTCACAAAAACGCTGCGGCGTCCGTGTAGGTCACGAGCTTCCATACTTGCTTGGCTTTAGCGGCGACCCTGCCGCATCATGATCGTCCGACCTCAGCGAAAAGATCTGGCCGCCAATAGCGTGCGTTGCAACACGGTCACGATGCAAAGGATCGCGAACCCTGTCGCGATCGCCGGGAATGCCCATGGCAGGATGCACATCGCAATGAATGCTGCGATCGTTTCGCCTCCTTCGGCGATGCCCGTTGAATAGAAAAAGCTCTTCTGGCCATGCGCGCTAGTCTGTTCGCCCCGCTCCTTGGCGATAACTGCAAAGGCAAGGAAGCTAACGCCCGTCACGACGAAGGTCGCGACCAAGACCAAGGCGTAGGGCAAATTCTCGCTTGCCGCGAAACCGAATCCGACCGGGACCGAGACGTAGAAGGCGAAATCCGCGACGATGTCGAGATAGCCGCCGAAATCGGTCGGCTTCCGGGCGCGCGCGACTGCGCCGTCCAGGCCATCGAACAGGCGGTTGAGGAGGATCAGCGCCAAGCCCCATCCGAACGCCCCCATTCCGATGACGACTGCCGCCGCCAGACCGATGCATAGCCCGATCAAGGTCAGCAGATTGGCCGACACCCCCAAAGCCGCCAACTCACGCCCCGCGCGGTTCAGTGGCGGATCAATGATCGGGCGGAGACGGGCGTCGAACATCGCGTGCCTCAGCCCAACGTGACCAGGCCGATGACGGCGCCTGTCATAGCCGTCGCGCAATTGCCGGCGACCCAGCTCTTCATCCCCAGCGCGGCAACTTCGGCGCGACGCGACGGGGCAAGCGTGCCGATGGTCGAGACGAGCAGGCCGATGCTGGCCAGATTGGCAAAGCCGCATAGCGCGTAGGTGACGATCAACTGACTGCGCGGATCGAAATTGTTCGACGGCAACGCTGCAAGTTCGAGATAGGCGACATATTCGTTGAAGATCGTCTTGGTCCCCATCAGCGCGCCGGCTTGGGGCGCCTGATCCCAGGGCACGCCCAGCGTCCACATCAGCGGGGCGAACATCCAGCCGAATACGCGCCCCACGGTGACCGGAGTACCATCGATCAACGGCAGGACGACGAGCATCTGGTCGACCAGCGCCACCAATGCGAAGATGACGATGATGATGCCGAGCACCGCTAGAAATAACTGCACCCCGTCCATCGTTCCGCGCACGATCGCGTCGATGCTGCTGTCATATTTCAGCGCGGGTTCGATGTCGTCGTCATCGGTGCCTGTATCGCTGTTGCCGGGCACCATCAGACGCGCGATTAGCAGGGCTGCGGGAAGCGAGATGATCGAGGCGGAGATCAGATGCCCCGTCGCATCGGGGACGGATTGCGACAGCGTCGCGGCATAGAGCACGAGCACCGCGCCTGATACTGTCGCCATCGATAGCACCATGATCGCGAACAATTCGCTGCGGCTCATGCGTGCGAAATAGGCGCGCACCACCAGCGGGCTTTCGACCACGCCTAGAAAGATATTGGCCCCGCCGCCCAGCCCGACCACACCGCTGACACCAAGGCTGCGCTGCAACAGCCAGGACAAGCCGCGCACGATGCGCGGAAGAATGCCCCAGTGCCACAGCAGTGCCGACAGTGCGGAAAACACGATGATCAGCGGAAGGATTTGAAACGCGATGACGACCGGAGCGGCCTGTCCGGGGGCAAGCGCAAAGGGTAACGGCGCGCCGCCGACATAGCCGAACATATAGCTCGACCCGACCAACGTTGCTTTTTCGATGGCGCTGACCGCTCCATTGGCCAAGGTGATGACACTCCAGACAAACGGTACCCGCACCAGTAGCAGCGCAAGGCCGATCTGGAGCAATAACGCCGCCCCGATCCAGCGCCACGAAGGTCGCCCGGCGCGGTCCTCCGACAAGCCCCAGGCGACCAGCAACAGCAATGCGATGCCGATCAAACCTTGAAATTGCTGGATGATCGCCAATCCGACTCCTTTCGATCAGAATTTGAACGCCGCGCCGAACTGGAACTGCCGGGGCGGTCCGGCATTGCGCTGAACAAAGGGCGCGCCCCCCCCGAACTGGACCTGGTTCGAGGTCGTCGCCGCGTTGGCGAAACCCGACTCGTTATTGGTGTTGAGGACATTGAAGACATCGGCGGAAAGCTCAACCCGCCCGAAAGCGATCGGCAGACCATAGCGCACTCCCAGATCGATGCTTGTCGACCAGGGCAGTCGCCCCGAATTGCGCGACGCGCCGGGGAAGCGATCCGAATTGCCGACGAAGTTTTCGCCGAACGACTGGCCATCGCCGTTCAGATCCTGTGTGCCGAAGATACTTGCGTCAGGGACCAAATTGATCGGCTGGCCCGACTGGAACAGCCCGGCGGCGGTTACGGTGAACCCGTCGAACGGATAGAGATAGCCGACCGCCGAGATCACATGCCGCCGGTCGTTCGCCGATGGGCTGTAATCGGCTGCGAAATTATTGGCGTCTGACGCGCGAAAGTTGATGTCGTCGGTATCGTTGGTCAGCTTGCCAAGCGTATAGACCAGAGTGAAGGCATAATCGTCGGCCCCGCGCGCCTTGTCCGCACGGAAATTGAGTGCGCGGTATAGGGACCGGCCTTCGGTTTCCGAAACCGTGATCTGACGCCCGCCGCCAGGCACCAGCCCGACCGGACGGGTGGCGTCGGCAGTTGCCTGGCCGCGGACCAGCCCCAGACTTTCCGCAAGCGCAAATCGCGCCGCATTGTCGGGCTGTGCGCGGAGCAATGCCAAGTTCGCATCGGTCAGCGCGGCGGCATTGGGGGTGAACGGCGCAGGCGCGTTCAGATCGCGCAGCCGAACCAAGTTGCGCGACCGGCTATAGATCGCATCGACGCCCAGCGTGATGGAATCGCTCAGCTGATATTGATAGCCCGCGCTCAATTGCAGGCTGTACGGATTGTCATAGCCATCGGGGTTCAGGATGCGGACTTCGTTGATTGTCGCGGTGTCGCGCAGCCCTTGCACCGCCTCTGGCGACGGACAGGCGCTGGCGGTGACACAGGGTACCGATACCGCGAGATTGCCGTCAAAGGTGAGCGGCGCGAGCGGCACCCCGGCGGGGATGATCCCCAACGATTGCAACTGGCCGAGCTGGCCTAAAAGGGCGGGTGCGGTGGTACTGCGCTGCAAGGCGTCGGAAATTACCGAATAGAGCAGCTTGCCGTGGAAAATTCCCGCTCCGAAGCGGATTGAGGATCGCGCATCGGGACGGAAATTGACGGCCAGCCGCGGCGCGACATTGTCGTAGTCGCCGCCCCCGCCCCCCAGCGCGGTCAGCGAATCATAGTCCCATCGCAGGCCCAGCGTCGCCGTCAGCGTCGGCGACAGCCGCCATTCGTCCTCGACATGGAAGGCCAGCTGGTTCTGGTCTCGCCCAAAGGTGGCGGGGCGCAGTTCGACGGCATAGTCAATGACCTGCGGGTTCAGTCCCAGCACGTCGCCTGTCGTGAGATCGAGGCCATGTCCAGCTTCGTTGAGGGTGGCAAGCTGTGCCGGGGTCAGCGCGACGACGTAATTACCGTCCGGGTTGCCCCCGCCCGCCAGCGCGAATCGCGAATGGATCAGGTCGGCACCGATGCTGATCCGGTGATCGCCGAACCGGCGCTGAACGCGTTGAACCGTCTGCCAGCTTTCCTCCAGATCGTCGAAGACGAAGCCCGAATGCCCGACCACGCCAATTGTCAGGCCGCTCTGGTCGCGGATCGCTACCTGTGGTCCTGGCCCGCCGCGCGCCTCGCCATAATCCCAGCGGAACCGGCTGAACTGGACGCTGCCGTCATAGCTCCACTCGGGGCCCGCATAACTGATTGAACCGGCGACGAGCGTGGAGAAGCGATCCTGAGTCGAGCCCGCCGAGGGAAAGGTGACGTTGCCGCCGCCCAACCCGCCGCCGGGCCGATCGATCGTCACCCGGCCCACATTGGCGCGCAACGTCGCAGTCCAGTCGTCCGAAAGCCGGTGGTCGAGGCGCAGCGAGCCGAGAATGAACTGATTGTTGCCGGTCACATTCTCAATCACGCCCAGCGCGGGTGCGTCGACGATCTGGATGTTGCGGTCACGCGTATATTCGAGGTTGGCGTAGAAGAAGGTACGGTCGCGCACGATCGGTCCACCGATCGCACCACCAGCCTGATAACGCTCGAAACTCTCACCCACCGGATTGCCGCTGAAATCGCGGCGGGGAAAGGCCGATGCTGCGTCAAGCGGGCGACCTGGGCGGACCAGCGTATACGCCTCTCCCTGCCATTCGTTGGAGCCCGATGGGGTGGTATAATTGACCAAGCCGTTCGGCGTGCGCCCATACAATACCGAGTAGCTATTTGCGATTACCGTGACTTCGCGTGTGAACCCCAGCGGCACCGGAAACTTGGGGCCACCCAGGAAATTTTCGTTATTGTCGAGGCCGTCGATCAGATAATTGGTCTCCAGCCCGTTGGCCCCGTTGATCGAAATGACAGGGGATTCGGGGAAAAAGCCTGTCGATGGCACGACATTTGGCAGCCGCACCAGCGCCCCGATCACGTCGCGCCCCTCGATCGGCAGGTCGCGTAGTTCGCGCTCGGTGAGCGATCCCGAAATCTCGGCATTGACGGTGTTGATGCCGGTCACCGTCCGGCTGGCGGTCACGACGATTGCGGCGGTGTCGGCGGGGGCCAATCGCAGTGTGATCGAACGGGTGTGGTTGGAACGCAAAGCGACCGGTGCGGACTGCGCGGGGGCAAAGGCGTCCGATCCGGCAAACGCGACGATATAGCCCCCTCCGGTCGGGAGGGGTTCGAGGCGAACCTGGCCGCGCGCATCCGTGCGCGCGCGCCGCAGGATCGAGCGGTCATCATCACGGATCGTCAAATCGGCATCGGTCACCGGCGCGCCGGTATCGGCATCCACGACCGCCACTTGGAGACCCGCCTGTTGAGCGAGTGCAGGCGCGCCGATCGTGATCGCCAGCACCGACGCGGCGGCGCACATTGCCCCACGATAGATCATCATCGCATCATCCTGTTCAAAAGGCACAAGGCTCGTCGCGTGCCACGAAATGCAGATCGGCAAAGGCTCCACGCGCTGTCGATCCGGTATTGTCGGTGTCCACTGCGACCGCAATTTGGATCGGTTTGCCCGGCACCTTTGGGAATGCCTTTGCAAAATCGGCGGCGACATTCGCACGCTCCGCCACCCAGCGACCGGCCCGGTTCGAGCCGGTTTCGGCCACGATCAGATGCGCGCGATCGGTATAGGCACTGCGCGCGCGCGTGCCGACCGGATTGCGATTGTCCCAGACATAATTGATCGCCGCATCGGGCACATCCGATCCGAACAATCGACGCGCAATACCGAGTTTGAACTTCGTGGCGCCGCTCATCGCCTCATCGGGAATGTCGAACGCAATATATACGCGAGCGGCGTAATCATCGCCCTTCTTGGTGCGCAGATCGGCGGCTGCGACCGGCGTCTCGATTCGCCAGCGCCAGCACAGGATCGGGGTCGCGTCGGGATTGACGGCAAGCGGGCGGGCGAGCAGCGCCATGCTCTTCTCGGCGACGCCTTCTATCGCGGTGACACCGTCGATCCGGACGATGCGGTAACGGGTCGGCGGCACCTTGTTACCGATGCGGACGATGCGCCACGGCGCAGGCGGCGTTCCTTCGGTCTGAAACTGGCCGACCCAGGCCTGGGTGGCGATGAACAGCGCCAAGATCATGTTCGCATCCAGTCATGATAGCGTTCGATCAGGCGCAAAACGCGTTCGGGCTTGCGCGCTTTCTTCCACTCGCCCGCGGCGTATTTGTTGGCCTCCGCCATCGTCGGATACGCCTTGATCGTACCGAGTATCTTGTTGAGGCCGATGCCATGCTTCATCGCCAGCACGAACTCCGCGATCATTTCACCGGCGTTGTGCGCGACGATGGTGGCCCCAAGGATGCGGTCCTTGCCGGGTTGGACCAGCAGTTTCACGAAACCCGCATTGGTGCCTTCGGCAACCGCCCGGTCGAGATGACTCAGGTCGTAGCGGACGACTTCATAAGCGATCCCCCCCTCTAGCGCCGACTGTTCATTGTGACCGACATGCGCGACTTCCGGGTCGGTGAAGGTCACCCAGGGCAGCACCGAATAATCCGCGCGAAAGGTGCGAAACCGGCCGAACAGCGCGTTGACCGCCGCAAACCACGCTTGGTGCGCGGCGAAATGGGTGAACTGATACGGCCCCGCGACATCCCCGACCGCGAATATATTGGGAAACCGGGTGCGCAAAAAATCGTCGACCTGAAGCGTCTTGCCGGTTTCGATGCCCAGCGTTTCAAGTCCGTATCCCTCGATCCGCGCCGTGCGCCCGACGGCCACGATCAGTTCGTCAAAAGGGACGGTGGTGTCATTGCCAAGCATCAGCGCCTTGCCCTCGATACGCTGCGCTTGTTCGCCCAGCCGCAGATCGACGCCGTCGGCGCGAAGCGCGTCGGCGATAAAGGCGGAAACTTCGGCATCCTCGCGCGGCAGGATGCGGGCGCCGCCCTCAACCTGCACGACATTGCTGCCAAGCCGCGCGAATGCGTGCGCCAGTTCACAACCGATCGGTCCGCCGCCGATCACCACCAGCCGATCAGGCACCGCCTCCCGTTCGTCCAGCGCATCCCATAATGTATCACTGGTCAGATACCCGCTCTCCTTGATGCCCGGAATATCCGGCACCTGCGGTTCTCCACCCGCCGCGATAACGATTGCACGCGCGGTCAGTCGTTCGCCGCCATCGATCGCCACTGTCCACGGATCGACGAGGGTGCCATGGCCTTGGCGCACGTCGACGCCCAATTCGGTATAGCGTTCGATGCTGTCGGCGGGTTCGATGATCCGGATCGCCTTACGTACGCGCGCCATCACACTGGCAAAGCGAACCGGCGTGTCGGCCGCGGTCAAACCATATGCATCGGCGTTGCGCATTTCGTGCGCCAGCCTCGCGGAACGGATCAGCGCCTTGGACGGGACACAGCCGGTGTTCAGACAATCGCCACCCATTCTGGCCTTTTCGATCAGCGTCACCTTGGCCTTCACCGTCGCGGCGATGTAGGCGGTGACGAGTCCGCCGGCGCCTGCGCCGATCACGATCAGATTTCGGTCGAAATGTTTGGGTTTGGTCCAACCGGCATAGACGTTGCGCCGTTTCCAGGCATCGATCGCCCATTTGGCAACCAGTGGAAACATACCGAGCAGGGCGAACGATCCGATCAGTGCGGGCGACAGGATGTCACCCGTCGATTCGATCGCGGCGAGTTGGGTGCCCGCATTCACGAAGACGATGGTGCCGGCCAGCATCCCGATCTGGCTGACGACGAAATAGGGAACGAGCCGCATCGACGTCAGCCCCATTGCGAGATTGACCAGGAAAAACGGAAAGATCGGGATCAGCCGCAACGTCAGTAGATAGAAATTGCCGTCCTTCGCCACGCCCGCGTCCACCGATCGTACCGCGCTCGGAAAGCGGGCCTTTACCCAGTCGCGCAACAGGTATCGGGCCGACAGGAACGCCAGTGCGGCACCGATTGCCGAGGCGAAGGAGACGATGACGGTGCCCATCATCAACCCGAAAACCGCCCCCGACGCCAGCGTCATGATCGCCGCCCCCGGCAGCGACAGCGCCGTCACGGCGACATAAGCAACGAAGAACCCGCCGATCACCAGCACCGGTTCGCGCGCCAGCAGGCCCGCGAGCGCACCTTGCTGTTCGCGCAGATAACCGATCGTCAGGAATCGGCCCAAATCGAAGAGGAAGAAAGCGACGATAGCGGCGACAATCAGCAGCAGCAGCGCGAACTTTCCGCCCGCGCCCTTCATCGCGCGGCACCACTGCGGCCAATGCCCCGGTCGAGCGACCAGCGATCGTCTTCACGAAACGCGATCAGCACGATCGCCGCCGCTGCTACAGCGATCGATGGAAAGAACAGGATCTGGCTATCTTCTCGCGACATCAGCCAGAGACCCATCGGGTCGAGCAGATAGCGCCAGATAATGAGGGCACCCGGCACGAGGATCAACGCCTGGAGCAAATAGGTAATGCGGCGGAACAGACCCAGCACGACCAGAAGACCGAGCAGGACTTCGGCCGCACCAAAGGCGACCTGGAACGTCTGAATGTTCAAAATGCCGGAATAATATTTGTCCGCAAGTCCTGGTCCGGTTGCAGGCGCGACCAGGCGCAATGCGCCCCACAACACCAGCAATGATCCGGTCCCGCTGCGTAGCGCCAGCAAGGAGCCGGCTTTGAGCGCGCCGCTATCATTCATCTCGAAATCCCCCTTGATGCAATGGCTGGGTCAACAACCGACCACCACTCACGTCTGATCGTGTGATGTGAGAATTGGCGAGCGGAACCCCGTAACGAAGGCACGCGAGCCAATCGGAAGCAGATCGAGCGCGTCTTCTCTTCGCAACCTAGTTCGCCTCCGAGCCGTAAAAGGTTACACTACAGATACCGGGACGGCCCTCCTGATTACGCCGAGCACCATTATCGTCGGCAATCCTGTAACCTTACGGCCGGTAGCAGCGAATTGGGTTCGACAGGGCAGTCCCCCCAACCGTTGCGCAGGGCGATGACATTTCTTCCAAAGGATCCTAATTCGATGCGCACCCCGACTGTAATTCTCGCCGTGGTCGGCATTGCGGCCTGTTCTGCTGCGACCCCCGATCAGGCACCGGCCCAGACACCGCAAAATCGCCAGGCGAACATGGTGATTGCGACGGGCTGTTTCTGGTGCACCGAATCCGATTTCGACAAGGTGCCCGGCGTGCTCGCCACGACGTCGGGCTATATCGGCGGCAACACGGCGAACCCGACCTACGAACAGGTGTCGGCAGGCGGCACGGGACATATCGAGGCGGTGCGCGTCATCTATGACCCGTCGCGGGTAAGCTATGCGACGCTTGCCCGGCACGCGCTGCGCACTTCCGATCCGACCGATGGCGGTGGCCAGTTCTGCGACCGCGGCGACCAGTATCGTCCGGCGATTTTTTTCGGCGACGCGTCCGAACGCAAGACTGCAGTGGCGGCCACCGCCGAAGCCGCAAAGGCGCTAGGCAAACCTATCGCAACCGACATCCTGCCGCGCACGCGCTTTTTTTCGGCGGAAGGCTATCACCAGAATTATTACACTAAGAATCCGCTTCGTTATCGCTATTACCGCCTGTCTTGCGGTCGGGATGCCCGCATCAAAGAACTTTGGGGCTGATTCCGATCATTGAAATCGGCGGACGAATGAACGGTCCAGGTGCCGCTTCAGGCGCAACATGGCGCGTCCTTGCCAAGCCAATGGGCCCCAGGTTGCATAACCGGTGCCGTCGCCCAGATCCATGATCGCCAGCCAGCGGCGCTGCGGCCGAAAAGGCCGAAGCGGTAGTCCGACAGCGACCGCAGCCAGATTATCGATGAGCACCGGTGCCTGACGAACTCCGAACACGCCTTGCCGCTGTATGGCACGCGGCTGAAAATCGGCGCAATCGCCCGCAGCGAATATTGCCGGATCGATCGTCGATTGCAGCGTCGCGGCAACCGCGGCCCCGCGACCGGCGTGCGTTGCGAGTTTTGCTGCGTCGATCAGGGTCGGAGCGCGTAACCCCGTTGCGGCAATCATCACGTCATGACCCGGCAACGCTGTGCCAAGGCAATGCAGCCTCAATCCCCGCCGGGAAAGCCGGACCAGGAGCGTTTGCCACGCCCGCATATCGTCCGCGCTCCGCGCTACCAGCGTCACACGCGGGACCGCGCCAATCCGTTCCGCAAGCCCCAGCAGCGCCGCTGCCACCTCGATACCGCTCGGACCAGCGCCGACAATCAAGACGCGCGGAAATTCGCGTCCCGATTCGATCCTGGCGCGTAATGCTGTTAGTCCGGAGAGCGGTTTGACCGGGCAAACATCCCCTCCGGTTACAGCGGCTCCGACCACGCTGCCGATGTTGAGCGAGAGAAGGTCGAACCGATGGCGGCTACCACTCGCCAGCGTCACGACACGATCGGTACGGTCGATTGCCGTCGCCATGCCCTCGACAAAGGCCAGCCCGCGCCGACGTGCCAGACTGGCGACATCGATCCTGTTCGCATCTGACGGCAACGCCCCCGAAAGTACCCCCGTGGCCAACCCGGAATAATCAAACCATCGCGGTGCGATCAGAACCGGATCGATCCCGGCCTCGCGCAACGTCTCCAGCCGTTCGGTCAGGAGCAGATGCGCGTGACCAGCGCCGAGAAGGATCAACCGCTTGTCCGCCATTCCATACTCATGCCGTTATCGCGCGCAGCCTATAGACCCATCTCACGAACTCAGTCTCTTTTTGACGCGACGCATATTCCCTCGGGACGGCCGGCTTAGAGCGTGTTCTGTTGAAAACGGGCGCCGGCGTTGTTTGGGACACCCCGCACTGCCCCGGCGACCGCACGAGAGATGCCAAGGGTAAGGGGATAGCGCATCATTACGGGCCCCGCACTCGAGCGATCGAACGCATTCTCAAGCCCATCTACGTCGCAGGCCGCAGTCCGCGCTCGAAATGAGACATTCGGAACTCAACTGCCCGGCAGCTTCTGCGCGCACCACGGATCCGGCAGTCTCATTGATGTAACCGACAAGCGTCCCCGGGCGAATACAGAGCCATGACCACATTTCTGATCTATCTGGGTGCTGCGTTCCCCAAAAGCTGTTTTTGGATCGCTCGCCGCGATAAACCTGACATTGGCTCGAGCGAGGACTTTTCATGATTTGCCGTGTGCGTGTTCACCTGAAAAATTGGCTGTTTAGCGTGGCGGCAGTTGCCACCTTATTAGCCAGCTTCACACCGGCGGCGTGGGCCGCTCAACAGGCGTCTTCCAATTCGACCACGACCTATCACAAGGTGCAAATCGACGGCGTCGGGGTTTTCTATCGCGAGGCCGGACCGAAAGGTGCGCCGACAATCGTCCTGCTGCATGGTTTTCCGACCTCGTCTCGCCAGTACGAAGCGCTGATCCCGCTACTGGCCACGCGATACCACGTCATCGCGCCGGATTATCCGGGCTTCGGACAAAGCGACGCACCTGACCCGTCCGCCTTTCCCTACACGTTCGATCGTTTGGCTGAGGTGATGAGTGACCTGTTGGAGCGCCTCAAGATCAACCGGTACAGCCTGTACATTCATGATTACGGCGCTCCGGTGGGTTTCCGGATGATGCTGGCGCATCCGGAGCGATTGGAAGCGCTAATAGCGCAGAACGGCAATGCTTATGAAGAAGGCTTGGGCAAGAAATGGCCCGGCATTGCTGAATTCTGGGATGATCCGAAAGGTCATCCGGAGATTCTTGAAGCCTTCTTGTCTTTCGAAACCACGATGCAACGTCATACAGCGGGCACATCGCATCCAGAGCGCTACAATCCGGAGGCCTGGAGCAACGAGTTTGCGCACCTTGCAAAACCCGGCCAACGCGCGATCCAGTCGGCGTTGCTCTACGATTATCGGACCAATGTCGCGGCCTACCCGCAGTGGCAGGCTTGGCTACGCGAAAATCAGCCGCCGACGCTGGTCGTATGGGGAGCCAATGACCCTTCCTTCATCGCTGCGGGCGGCACGGCATTCAAGCAAGACGTGCCTGACGCGGAAATACACTTGCTCGACGCGGGCCACTTTGCGCTCGACGAGAAAACCGATGAAATCGCGCGCCTAATCCTCGATTTTATGGCCAGGCATTCTGATTGAGCTTCGACAAGAAGGCCATTTGCTTATGTTGGCGCATTCCACGAAAGCATTTGCGGCAGAAATAATTTCGCCCCCCATAGCCGCCAACCCGGCGTTTACTGAAACATGGTTATTTGCTCACCGCCAAGCGAGCGGCAGCTTTCAAGCTGGCCACGAGCACACGGCGGTCATTGGGGCGCATTGCTGCGTCGCAGGTTTTGGGCGGTTTGTGAGGGTCAGCTTGTGGAAAACGGTATACGCAAAGCTGACACTCACGATTCAATCGCGCGACCGCGCTCTAGCGTTTCAATCACGCGCCGCTTGGGCTAAGTGGCGCCGATGCGACATCGGCTCCGCATTCTTGCCGCTTTTTTTCTGCTTGCCAGTCTGGTCAGTGGTGCGGTCGTGCATGCGGCCGAAACGGCGGGTGGGCGCGAAGTTAGCGGAGCCACCCAATGGCTCCATAGCGATGGTGATCATGATCAGGTGCCAGCTGATCGTGACGCCGGCTATCCGCATCACCACACGATCTGCCACGGCCACGACCTGGCGGCGCCGATGCACCTTGCTGCTGCACAGATGCATTCAGACGAAGCGGGAATGCTGCGCCTAGTCGCCGCTGCCGCGCCAAATCGCGGCCCGCCCGCTTCGCTGCTACGCCCTCCCATCGCCTGACGACGACTCTCCGCGCCCACCCGGCGCATTCGGTCATCTCAGGAGTTTCAAACCATGTTCCGTTTTCCCGCGGCGCTTTGCGTCGCGTCGCTTGTCGTCGGCTGTGGTTCGCCCGCACCCGAGACAGCACCCAATTCGCAGTCCGCCGAAACCCATGCCGATGGTGATGTCGCGCTGACGGCAGAACAGATCGCCGCTGCCCAAATTGCGCTTGTCCGACCGATAGGCGGCAGGTCCACGGAAGCCATCGAAGTATCGGCGATCATCGAGAGTGATCCCGATCGAACGCGTATCGTCGCTACCCCGGTCGCGGGTCGAATCGTTTCGCTGACCCGCAATCTGGGCGATGCCGTTGCGCGGGGACAGACGCTCGCCGTGATCGAAAGCCGCGAGGCCGCGTCGCTGCATGCCGAAATCGAGCGTACGCGCAGCCGCGCCGAGCTCGCCCGTGCCACGCTGAATCGCGATGAGGCGCTATACGCGCGCGGCTTCCGTCCGTTGCGCGAGGTGGAGATATCGCGTGCGGCCGCTCGCGAAGCGGATGTGGCGGTGCGGCTCGCCCGGCAGCAGGCGAGCGCGTCAGGCGTTCGCGGCGGCAGTCTCAATCGCATCGTCATTGCCGCACCGATCGCCGGCCATGTGATCGCACGCACGGCGATATTGGGGCAAAGCTTCACCGCCGATTCGGCGGAGACCGAGTTGTTTCGGATCGCTTCGCTGGACAAGCTGAGCGTCAATCTGATGCTACCTCCGGCCGAGGCAGCGCGGGTTCGCCGCGGTGGCAAGTTGGAGGTCGCCAGTGCCGGACGCCGTCAGCAAGCGACAGTACGCTTCGTTGCGCCCGCGCTCGACCCCGAAACGCGGCTGGTGCGGGTCATCGCGGACCTCGACAACCGATCGGGCCATTGGCGCGTCGGCGAACAGGTGCAGGCGCGGATCAGCGTCGGTGGCAACAGCGTGGACGCAGCCGGCAGCGCGATCTTGATGATCCCGGCGGCTGCCGTGCAGACCGTCGAGAATCGTTCGGTCGTGTTCGTGCGAACCGCTGACGGATTTCGAACAGCACCCGTCATGCTCGGTCGCCGTGATGGACAGATGGTCGCAGTGACGAAGGGCCTGACCGGCAACGAGACGATCGCCAGCGCCAACAGCTTCACCCTCAAGGCCGAACTCGGCAAGGGCGAAGCCGAACATGGCGGGCATTGAGCCATGATCGGACGAATCGTAACGCTCTCCGTCGAGCGGCGCTGGCTGGTGCTGCTCCTGACCGTCATCGTCGTCATCATCGGCGCCTTCGCCCTGGCGCGGCTGCCGATCGACGCGGTGCCCGACATCACCAATAACCAGGTGCAGATCAATGTCCGCGCGCCCGGCCTGTCGCCCGACCTGGTCGAAAAGCAGATCGCGTTCCCGATCGAAACCGCACTGGCCGGGACGCCGGGGCTTGAGGATACACGCTCGCTCAGTCGCAATGGCTTTGTCCAGGTGACGGCGGTGTTCACCGACGCGACCGATATCTATTTCGCGCGGCAACAGGTCTCCGAACGATTGCGCGCTGTCGAGGGCGACTTGCCAGACGGCGCAACCCCCGAGCTGGGACCGATCGCGACCGGGCTTGGCGAAGTCTATATGTGGACGGTCCGCATGGCGCATCGACCGGGGGACGATCATCCCGTCGGCCAGCCGGGCCTCCAGCCCGATCGCAGCTATATCACGCCAGAGGGCGAGCATCTGGTCAGCGATGCCGACAAGGCGACCTATCTGCGTACCGTGCAGGACTGGATCGTCGTACCCCTGCTCAAGCCGGTAGCGGGACTGGCGGGGGTCGATTCGATCGGCGGCTATGCAAAGCAATATCTTGTCGTCCCCGACCTCGAGAAGATGGCGACGATGCAGCTTACGATCGACGATCTGGCGCAGGCGATCCGCGAGAATAACCGCGGCATCGGCGCGGGAACGGTCGACCGCAATGGCGAAGGGCTGAGTGTTCGCTCCGATGCGCGGCTTTCGGGCATCGCCGATCTCGCCCGCATTCCCGTCGTCACGCGCGACGGCGTGCCCGTGCTGCTCGACCAGGTCGCCAGCGTGCGTCTTGGCCAGCAATTGCGGATGGGATCGGCGTCGGAGAATGGCGAGGAAGTCGTTGTCGGCACTGCGATCATGCGGATCGGCGAGAACAGCCGCGACGTCGCCTCCTCGGTTGCCGGTCAGCTTGCGGTGGTCAACGCATCGCTCCCTACCGACATCGTCATAGAGCCGGTGCTCGACCGCACCAAGCTGGTCAATGCGACGATCAGCACGGTTACGCGCAACCTGACCGAAGGCGCATTGCTGGTGATCGTCGTGTTATTCGCGTTGCTCGGCAATTTCCGCGCGGCGCTGATCGCGGCGCTGGTGATCCCGGTGACAATGCTGCTCACCGGCTTCGGTATGCTTCAGGCGGGCGTGTCGGCCAATTTGATGAGTCTTGGCGCACTCGATTTCGGACTGATCGTCGATGGCGCCGTCATCATCGTCGAAAACGCACTGCGCCGGATCGGGGAACGCCAGCATACCCAAAGCCGGACACTGACGCGCGACGAGCGGCTGGAAACCGTGGCAAGCGCCGCGCGTGAGATGATCCGCCCATCGGTGTTCGGTCAGGCGATCATCATCCTGGTGTATGTACCGCTGCTGATGCTGTCGGGGATCGAGGGCAAGACCTTCACCCCGATGGCGCTCACGGTGATCATCGCGCTGGCCGTCGCATTTCTGCTGTCGATCAGTTTTGTGCCCGCGGCCATCGCCATCTGGCTCAGCAAACCGGTTAACGAGAAAGAAGGCCGGATCATCAGCGCGCTAAAGCGCAGATACGCGCCGCTTCTCGACCGCGCGATGGGCGCACCGCGCGTTACCATCGGCGTCGCGCTGAGCGCGATGGCAACGGGCGCGCTGCTGTTTACGACGCTGGGGCAGGAATTTCTGCCGCAGCTCGACGAAGGCGATCTGACTGTGCAGGTGCTGCGCGTGCCGGGCACATCGATCGAACAGAGCCAGAAGATGCAGTCGCAACTCGAACGCGCTTTGGCGAAACTGCCCCAAATTCGCTTTGTATTCTCCAAGACAGGCACGGCGGAAGTCGCCTCCGATCCGATGCAACCCAATATCTCCGATACCTTCCTGATCCTGAAACCGCGCGAGGAATGGCCCGATCCGGGGCTCGCCAAGGCCGTGTTGATCGCGCAGGTGGAGGCCGAACTCGAACAACTGCCGGGGCAAGCCTATGAGATCAGCCAGCCGATCCAGATGCGGTTCAACGAACTGATCGCCGGTGTGCGCGGCGACGTCGCGGTCAAGATATTTGGCGACGAGCCTGTAGCGATGGCGGAAACCGCAGAGCGTGTCGCCGATATCCTTCGCACCACCACGGGCGCGGTCGATGTGCGGGTCGAGCAGACCGAAGGACTGCCGATGCTCGACATACGGCCCCGCCGAGACGCGATTGCACAGCTCGGCCTGTCGGCGGGGGCGGTGCAGGATGTCGTCGCCGCGGCCATTGGCGGGCGCGATACCGGCCTCATTTTCGAAGGCGACCGTCGTTTCCCGGTCACGATCCGGCTCGACGACAGCACGCGCAGCGATCCCGATATGCTCGCACGTGTGCCGGTGCCCCTGCCCTCGGGCGGCTTCGTTCCCCTGGCGAGCGTCGCCGATATCGGCGTGACTGAGGGCGCCAATCAGATCAGCCGCGAGAATGGCAAGCGGCGCATCGTCGTGCAGGCGAATGTGCGCGGACGCAATGTGGCGGGCGTGGTCTCCGATGCACAGGCACAGATCGCGGCCGACGTCAGGCTACCTGCCGGCATCTATCGCGAATGGGGCGGTCAGTTCGAGAACCTGGCCTCCGCGCGGGAGCGGCTGATGCTGGTGGTGCCCTTGTGCCTCGGCATGATCCTCCTCCTGCTTTACGGCGCGCTCGGCAATGTCCGCGATGTCGGCATCGTCTTTACCGGCGTGCCGCTCGCGCTGGTCGGTGGCGTTGTGGCACTGTGGTTGCGCGGCATGCCCTTTTCGATCTCCGCAGCGGCAGGATTCATCGCGCTGTCCGGCGTGGCAGTGCTCAATGGTCTGGTGATGTTGTCCTCGATCCAGGCGCTGGTGCGCGACGGCGCCGATCGCGCCACGGCAGGGCGAGAGGGTGCGCTGCTTCGTTTTCGCCCGGTCGCCATGACCGCGCTCGTCGCTTCGCTTGGCTTTGGTCCCATGGCGCTCGGCCATGGCGCTGGGGCGGAAGTACAGCAGCCGCTGGCAACCGTAGTAATTGGCGGCCTGATCTCGGCGACGCTGCTCACACTGGTTCTGCTACCCACCCTGTATACAAGGTTCGGACATGATGCTGGGGGGACTGGTGAGCATCGCAAATCGCAACGTTCGCCATACTTTGGCGTACAGTAAAACGGCGCGGCTTGGGCCGCCTCCTGACCGGCAGCTTTGCGGTGGCTCGGACCTTGATCCAGACATTCGGGCCAGCTTGCGTCGTCCTAAAAGCGGCGGCGGTTCATGCACTTCGTGGGGCACCGATATTCCCGGAAACCGCCTGAGGGCCCTGCCGCGAACCTATGCAGTGACGTTCAAATCACTGGCCGCCCGATTAGCCACGAGTTTCTCGACCGTGGTGATATGTTCTGTGCCCCACGCACACAGCGGCACGAGCGCATCGGCCAGCGTCTTGCCGAATGGCGTCAGCGAATAATCGACCTTGGGCGGCACTTGCTGGTAGTCGCGCCGATCGACCACACCATCTGCATGCAGTTCCTTGAGCTGCTGGATCAGCATCTTGTCGCTCACGCCGCCGACCGCGCGCTTGAGCTCTCCGTAGCGCCGCGTGTCGTGCGCCAGATGGAACAGGATCAGAGGCTTCCACTTTCCGCCGATCACCGCCAGCGCGACATCAAGGCCGCAGCTGAAAACCTTCCTCTGCATCGGCAGCTCCGGGCACTTACCAAAAGGTGCATACTAGTAATAAGAAATGTGCGTGTCTAGCTCCGCATCATTCAATGCTCGGAGGAAACACATGAACAGACTTCAAGGAAAGACGGCCCTCATCACCGGCGGCACCAGTGGCATTGGCCTCGCGACCGCAAAGAAATTTGTCGCTGAGGGAGCGCACGTCTTCATCACCGGGCGCCGCCAGGCCGAACTGGACAAGGCCGTCGACGAGGTCGGCGGCGCCGTCATTGGCATTCGCAGCGACGTTGCCAGCCTCGACGATCTCGATCGTCTGTTCGACCTAGTGCGCGAGAAGCGTGGTGGATTGGATATCGTGTTCGCCAATGCCGGGGGTGGCGATTTGGCGCCGCTTGGCATGATTACGGAGGAGCAGTTCGACCGCACCTTCGACACCAACGTTCGTGGCACGCTGTTTACGGTGCAAAAGGCGCTGCCTCTGATGCAATCGGGTGGGGCTATCATTCTCACTGGCTCAACCACCGGTTCGAAAGGCACGCCGGCATTCAGTGTCTACAGCGCGAGTAAGGCCGCGGTCCGCAATTTCGCGCGAAGCTGGGCGCTCGATCTCAAGGACAGCGGCATTCGCGTCAACGTACTTTCGCCTGGAGCGACCTTGACGCCCGGCCTCCAAGGCCTCGCAAGCTCGCCCGAAGAGGAAAAGGCGCTCGTCGCCGGGCTGACTGCACAGACACCGCTAGGTCGGATTGGCCAGCCCGAAGAGACGGCGGCGGTCGCGCTCTTCCTGGCCAGCGAAGACAGCAGCTTCATGACCGGTGCCGAGGTGTTCGTCGACGGAGGTTTGGCGCAGGTCTGAGCCGGCGCACGAGGACCGCGCGTATCGCGAAAGCCCGGGACGAGGACGTAAGAACTGATCTGCTGCCCATGGAGGTGCGCGACGATGTCACGCCGCCGCCCAAGCATCAGAGCTTTTGCCAGGACGTCCCGCAAAATGTGCTTATCCGGGCTGGGATCAGCGACCAGCTGCTTGAGCTTGCGGTTCTCCTCAAGCCGCTTCACCCGCCGCAGCTCGCCAAAGCCGAGCCCGCCATAAACCTTCTTCCAACGGTAGAAGGTCTGCTCCGACACGCCCATGCGACGAATGACTTCAGCCAACGGCGTCCCCGTCTCCGCCTGGTTCAACGCGAACGCGATCTGCTTTTCCGTGTACCTCGACTTCTTCATCTCCAGCTCCTTCCTCGTAATCTTCACAAGGCCGGAAAACTCTCACTCAATCTGGAGGAAAAACAGAGGGGACATCACCATCCCAAAGCGATTGGCCGCCTTTTGAGTTTCCCTCCGAAGAATGCCTAGCGAAAGCACGGCTTCTCAAGGACGACAGACAATTTCAATCGATCGCGTCCGTCGTGCCCCTCAATGCTCGCGGATGACGCAGCGGAAGCCGATATGGCTGGTGGCGCTGTCGATCGCCTGGGGGTGACGGGCCGCTGGTCGGTAGCGCTGGCAATAGTTCACGGCGCACAAATGCGAACCTCCCTTCAGCACCTTGCGCCCGATCTTCACCTGTGGTGTGGAGGGATCGATGCTGTCGCGCAGCCTAGCGCCGCGCGGGTTGGCGGCGACGCAGCAGCTTCCCTTGGTTTTGGCCAGCGCGCCCGTCCCGTACCAGTCGCGCGTCCATTCCCAGACATTGCCGATCATGTCCGACAGGCCGTAGTCGTTGATCGGGAAGCTGCCAACCGGGGTCGTGCGAAAACTGCCGCCCCCTTTGGTTGAGGCAAAGGGAAACAGTCCCTGCCAATAATTTGCGAGCACCGCACCGTCTGGCGCGAGTTCGTCACCCCAGGCAAACTCCCGACCTTCATGCCCGCCACGGGCCGCAAACTCCCACTCCGCTTCAGTGGGGAGCGCCTTGCCTGCCCATTTGGCATAGGCTTCGGCGTCCTCGAATGCGATATGCACCACCGGGTGGTCGTCCATGCCCGCGACCGAGCTCTCCGGCCCGGTCGGATGGCGCCAGTCCGCGCCGGCAACGAAGTCCCACCAATTGCCATGATCGTCGAGCGGAACCGGGGCGGGCGGCTTGATGAACACCAGCGAGCCCGGCATCGCAAATGCCGGATCGAGGCCCGGATAGAGCTTGGGGTCGGGCGGCAGTTCGGCAAAGGTGCGATAGCCGGTCGCCTCGACGAATGCGGCGAATTGCGCGTTGGTCACCGGCGTCTCGTCGATCCAGAACGGGTCGATCTTGACCCGCTTTAGCGGTCGCTCTTCCTCGTAAAACTGCTCCGAGCCCATAGTGAAGGTGCCGCCCGGGATATGGCGCATCGCTTCGGGGGCGGTGGCGGGCAGGGCGGCGGCTTGCTTCATCATCACTCTCGAATATGGGGCCTTGCGCTTGCCGGTAAAACCCCGGTGCGATCAGGTGCGGATGGCCGCAACGAACACGGCGGCACGCTCAGCCACCTCAATTGCGGTAAGGCCGGGCTTGTAGAGCGCCGACCCGAGTCCGAAGCCGGCCGCCCCGGCATCGCGCCACGGCTGCATCGTGTCCGGCGCGATCCCGCCGACGGGGAGCACGCGCATGTCCCTTGGCAGCACTGCACGCATCGCCTTGAGCACGGTGGGCGACGCCGCTTCGGCCGGGAACAGCTTGAGCGCGGTCGCGCCTGCGTCCACCGCCGCAAAGGCTTCGGTCGGCGTGGCGATGCCGGGCAGCGAGATCAGGCCGCGCCCGGCGGCCGCCGCGATCACGGCCGGATTGGCGTTGGGTGAGATGATCAGTGTACCCCCGGCATCGGCAACGGCGGCGACATCGGCTTCGCGCAGCACCGTGCCCGCGCCGACCATCGCCCGGTCCGACAGCCGCCGTGCCAGTCGCGCGATGCTGTCGAGCGGATCGGGGGAGTTCAGCGGCACTTCGATCAGGGTGAAGCCGGCATCGACCAGCGCATCGCCGATCGTCTCCACCTCATCCGGCCGGACGCCGCGCAGGATCGCGATCAGCGGGCATTGGGCAAAGGCGGCGTCGAAGCTGGCAAGATGTGTCATGGGAGTGCGGTTCCGATTGCGATGATGCCGGCGGCAAAGGCGGCGTGGCTGTCGACGATATGGGCGGCGCGGCCATTGGCCTCGATCGCGGCGGCATAGAGCGCGCCGAGCTCGGGGCCGGCGAGAATATGGATATGGTCGTGCGTCGTGCTCTCGATCCGCGCGACCACGTCGCTGCCGATCAGCAGGCCGCTGGCGAATGCCGCAGCGTCGGCGTCCTCACGCGTGCCCAGCATCTTCGCCGCACGAATGCCGAACAGCGAGGCGGTGAGATCGCGGCGCTTCGCTTCCTCGACGCCGTCCAGATAGGCGGCGTTCGCGCTCACCGCGCCCTGAAGCTGGGCGGCGAGCAAGCCGTGCTGGCGCAGCAGCCCGAACAGCTCCCCGGTCATCGCGGTGGTGAAGCCGGCGATGCGCCCGCCCGCCATCTCGGCCCATTTGCAATGCGTGCCCGGCTGGGCCAGCAGCGAATCGCCCGGCACCAGTTCGGCCGCGACCGCGCCGAGCAGTTGCACCTCTTCCCCGCGCATCACATCGGGTCGCCCGCCTGCCAGCGTCGAGACGCCCGGAACGATCGCGGTGCGGTCGTCGACGCGGTGCAGCTTTGCGGCCAGGTCAGCCACGCCCGCAGGCGCAGCGACATAGGGTGCGACCTGCCAGCCGATATTCGATCCCACCATGCCGGCGAGCAGCATCGGCAGGTCGCCGAACCGGTCACGGATCGCCGCTGCCTCCGCAGCGAAAGCCGCGACGGCGGTGACGCCGCGGTCGTCGCGTTCGGTCGCCGCGACCGCGCCGTGTTCGATCCGATAGACCCGGCGGTTGGTGGTGCCCCAATCGACCGCCAGGAACGGTTCGCCCCGCCTCACCACCATGTGACGTAAAGCGCGATCAGGATCAGGACGATGATGACCGAAGCGATGTTGAAGCTGGTGGTCGTACCGAACGACACGCCCTGCATCGTGATGCGGTTGCTGTCCGCGCGGGCAGGTCGCGCTAGCGAGACGACCACCGCGAGCGCGAGGCTGGCGAAGAACACGATCATCATCCGGTTCATGAACGGCACTGCGTTGAGCGCGGCGACGCCGCCCCAATCGGCGGGGAACCAGAAGATGAAGCTGAGCACCACGGAAGCCACTGCACCGACCAGCGCCCCGAGCTCCGTCGCGCGCGGCCAGAACAGGCCGAGCAGGAAGATGACGGTGATGCCCGGCGTCACGAAGCCGGAGAATTCCTGAATATACTGGAAGGCCTGATCGAGGCTGCCGAGCAGCGGGCGCGCAGTCAGGATCGCGGCGATGGTCGCTACGACCGCCGCGATCCGCCCGACCAGCACCAGCTGCTTTTCATGCCCTGCGGTCAGCGTGGCGTCGCCGCCGGCGTCCAGCGCACGGCTCTCCACGCCCTTCATCTTGGCATAGAGATCGAGGGTGAAGATCGTTGCGATCGAATTGATCTTCGACGCCATCGACGCGATGATCGCCGCGACCAGCGCCGCGAAGACCAGGCCGAGCAGGCCGACCGGCAACAGGCTCATCATCGTCGGATAGGCCTGGTCGGGGCGGGCGAGATCGGGAGCCAGAAGCACCGCAGCGATGCCCGGCAGCACGATGATGACCGGCATCAGCAATTTAAGGAATGCGGCGAACACCACGCCCTTTTGCGCTTCGGACAGGTTCTTCGCCGCCAGTGCGCGCTGGATGATATATTGGTTGAACCCCCAATAGCTGAGGTTCGCGATCCACATGCCGCCGATCAGCACCGACAGGCCCGGAAGATCCTTGTAGAAGGGATTGTCCTGCGAGAGGATCATGTCGAACTTCTCGGGCAGCTCGGTGGTCAGGCGCGTAAAGCCGCCGAGCACGCCGGCGTCGCCGCCGATCTGGCTGAGCGTCAGGTAGGAGATGACGAGACCGCCAAAGATCAGCAGCGTGACCTGAACGATATCGGTCAGCGCCACCGCCTTGAGCCCGCCGCGCAGCTGATAGACGAGCGCGAAGACGCCGAGGCCGACCAGCGCGACGTCCTGGTTGACGCCCGCGACCTGCGTCACCGCGATCGAACCGAGCCAGAGGATCGAGGTCAGGTTCACGAAGATGTAGAGTGCGAGCCAGAACACCGCCATCACGGTCCGGATCGTCGGACCGAACCGCTGTTCCAGGAACTGCGGCATGGTGTAGATTTCGTTCTTGAGGAAGATCGGCAGGAACCATTTGCCGACGATCAGCAGCGTTACCGCGGCCATCCATTCATAGGATGCGATGGCAAGACCGATCGCATAGCCCGATCCGGACATGCCGACGATCTGTTCGGCGGAGATATTCGCGGCGATCAACGAGGCGCCGATCGCCCACCAGGGGAGCGCTTTCGACGCCAGGAAATAGTCGGAGCTGTCCTTGACGTGACCTGCCTTTTCACGACTAACCCATTGGGCCAGGCCGAAAATGCCGATGGCATAAACGATCACAACAATCAGATCGATTTGCGACAGACTCGTCATCGCTGTGGTCCCCTCCAAGGATGCGCGACGTGGTTCCAGCCGCGGGGCGTACATTTATCTGATTAATTGGTCTTGTCTAGCGCCTCATTCCGCTTATCAATGATTGCGCCGGCCAATAAGGGACGGGAGCGGGAGGCGGTTCAGTTGACCATGGAGTTATCAACGCTGGTTCGGGGTGAGGGGCGGCCGGAGCTTGGGCGCAACCTGACCTATGGCCTGCTGGACAATCTTGGTCGCGCGATCGTGACCGGCCGATTTGAACGCGAGGCATTCCCGACCGAGGCCGAACTGGCAAAGCAGCATGGTGTCAGCCGTTCGGTGACACGCGAGGCGGTGAAGATGCTGACCGCCAAGGGGCTGCTCAGTGCGCGCCCGCGTCAGGGAACGGTGGTTCAGCCGACCACGTCGTGGAACCTGTTCGATACCGATGTGCTGCGCTGGCTGCTCGAACGGCAATTTTCGGTCGAGCTGCTCAAGCAGTTCAACCAGTTGCGCGTCGCGATCGAGCCCGAGGCCGCCGCACTTGCCGCGCGGTTCGCCGACGCGGACGATTTCCAGCGAATCAATGACGGGCTAGACCGCATGAAGGCGGCGGAGCAGGGGCATGACGATACGCTTGAGGCGGACATCGCATTTCACATCGCGATTCTGCGCGGCTCGGGAAACCCGTTCTACGCGCAGTTCCGGGAGGTGGTGACGACTGCGCTGCGCACGTCGATCCGCTTCACCAACCGGATCAAGGGACGCAGCGCCAGCGTCGCCGATCACGCGGCAGTGCGCGATGCGATCGTCGGGCGCGATCCCGACGGCGCGCGCACCGCGATGCGTGAGCTGATCGGAGACGTGCTGGAACTGATCGATGCGGCAGAGGCAGGCGCGGCTCGCTGAGCCGCGTCACTGCATCGCAATAGGTTCGATCGCGCCGTCTGGCCCATAGGTTATCGGTTGCACGACGATGCGGCGCTGGCCCTTATAGGGGCCGTCGCCCTGCTCGCCTTCCCAGCGATGATAAGCGATGTGCCAGCGGCCAGTGCCGGGGTCGCGCAGACAGGCGTGGTGCCCGGGCCCCTTGAAGCGCCCATCGCTGGTCAGGATCGCGCCGCGATACGCCCATGGACCCGACGGCGAACGCGACGTGGCATAATGGACCGAATAGGTCGCATGCCGCCACGAGCCATGGGAGTAGGATAGATAGTAGGTGCCGTTCCGTTCATGCACGAACGCGCCCTCGGTGAACTGCGGTGGCGTCTCGACCGGCATCTCGCGGTCGAGCGACGTCAAGTCCGGGTTCAGCCGCCACATCCGCAACGTCGCACCCGCGCTGCCGCCGGCATAGAGATACCGGCTGCCATCGCGAGGATCGACGAAGACCGCCGGATCGATCGCCTCGAACCCGTTGCCTCCGGTGATCAGCGGCTTGCCGCTGTCGGAACAGGGGCCAGCCGGAGTATCGCACGTGGCGACCCCGATGCGGCTGGGCGTCGGGTTCTGCGGGCCGACCGAATAATAGAGATAATAGCGGCCATTGGCGGCGACCATGTCGGGAGCCCAGAGAAAATGGCGCGGCGCACCGTCGTCAGCGATCCAGTCGATATCGTCCAGCCGCAGCAATTCGCGGTCACGCTGCCAGGTGCGCAGATCGCGTGACGTCCATGCGTATAGCCGCGCCGCCCCGCCTTCGCCGCTGTTGGTCGGATAGATCCAGTAACGGCCGTCCGCGACCTCGATATCCGGATCGGCACCGGCGAACGCGGTCGGTGCGTCATGCGCGACCACGGCCGCTCCCAGTACTATGGGAACGGCCGCGCACAGGGCGGCGAGGCGGATCAACGATCGCTCCGCCGCCAGCATCTCAGCGCTTCCTGCGCGGCGCTGCGCCGGTGGTGAGACGATAGGTCATCACGTTGCGATAGGTCTGGCCCGGATCGAGCCGCGCGCTGGGGAATCCCTTCTGGTTCGGCGCGTCGGGGAAATTCTGCGGCTCCATCACGATCGCATCGCCCATGCGATAGATTTTCCCGGCTTTCCCGCTGCTGGTCGCGTCGAAGAAATTGCCCGAGTAGAATTGCAGTCCCGGCTGGTTCGACCACAGCTCGAACCCGCGGCCCGAAGCCGGGTCATGGACCTTCGCCATCAGCTGCTGGCCGGGGATTACCTTGCGACCGATCACCCAGTTGTGATCATAGCCGCGACCCCAAACGATCTGCTGGTCCCTGGCATCGCGAACCCGGTCGCCCACCGCGCGCGGCGTGCGGAAATCGAACACGGTGCCCGCGACCGACTTGAATTCGCCGGTCGGGATCGCACCGTCGTCGGTCGGTAGATAGGTCTGCGCCGGGATCATCACGACATGGCCCATCGCGCCATTCGCCGACCCTTCGCCCGACAGGTTCCAGTAATTGTGGTTGGTCAGGTTGACGACGGTCGCCTTGTCGGTGGTGGCGCGATATTCGATGGTGAGATGGTTCTTCTCGTCGAGCAAGTGGATCGCATCGACCGTCAGTGTGCCGGGATAGCCCATCTCGCCGTCGCGGCTCACATAGCGGAAGGTGACCGACGCGGTCGGACCGCTCTTTACCGACACCACGTCCCACAAAACCTTGTCGAACCCCTTGGTGCCGCCGTGCAGCGCGTTCTTCCCATTGTTGACGGGGGTCTGATAGGTCTTGCCGTCGAGCGTGAACTTGCCCTCGGCCAGCCGGTTGCCGAAGCGCCCGACGATCCCGCCGAAATATTGCGGCTTGGTCTCGTACAGGTCGATCTTGTCATAGCCGAGCGCGACATCGGCCTTGCGGCCATTGCGGTCGGGCATCACCACCGACTGGATCGTCGCGCCATAGGCGATCATCGTCACCGATACGCCACGACCGTTGGCGAGCGTGACCGATGCGACCGCGCGTCCATCGGACAGCTTGCCGAAGCTGCCGCGCTTGGCGGTCGCCGCCTCTGCCGCGCCGCCCAGGATACAGGCCGCCGCAGCGGCCACCAGATATGCGCTTTTCGTTGCCATCTTGAATCTCTCTCCTGCTTTATCCGCGATACATCATGGGCGCCCGGCCGCGACAACCGGGATCGACTTCGAACAGCGCACCGCCATGTTCCTCGTCCACGCCATCGGCGGCGGAGGTGACGAACATGCGGTCGAGATCCGGTCCGGCAAAGGTGCAGCTGGTAATCTGGCTGGCGGGCAGGGCGATCGAGCGTTCGCGGCGCCCCTCCGGCGTGAAGCGTGTCACGCACCCCGCTCCCCAGCAGGCGACCCACAGCCCGCCCTCGGCGTCGAAGGTCATGCCGTCGGGATTGCCCCATTCGGGCTCGAAGACGATGAACGGGCGGCGCTCCGACAGGCTGCCGTCGTCGTTGATGTCGAAGCGGAAGATGGTGCCGAGCGCGGTGTCGGTGTGGAGGAGCCAGCGTCCCGTCGGATCGATCGCCGGGCCGTTGGCGATGGTGTAGGGGGCATCGACCGCGGCGATCCGCCCGTCGGGATCGATGCGGTGGAATGCGCCGCTGGGCCGGTCGCAACTGGCGGGCATCGTTCCCGCCCAGATGCGGCCCTGTGCGTCCGCCTTGGCATCGTTGAGCCGGTTGCCCGCGATGCCGCGATCAACCGATCCGATGACCGTATGCGCGTTGGAGGGAAGGTCGAGCCGGACGATGTCGAGCCCGACCCCCGCGACGAACCCACCCGCCTCTCGCTCGATGATCCAGGCGGCATAATCGAGCTGCTGGAAACTCTCGACGCTGTTGTCGGTCAGCGACAGGCGGTTGATGCGGTGGTCGAGGATATCGACCCAGTAGAGCGCATCCTCGCGCGCCGACCAGAGCGGGCCTTCGCCCAGCCGGTCGGCACGGTCGCGGTCGATGATTGCGACGTCAGCCATCAGTGGCTGTCGCGGGGAAGCCCGCGCGTCTGCGCGATCCGCTGGTACTTGACCGCCAGCTCAATCACTGCCCCGCCCTCGAACTGGCCAGTGATGTTGCGGTGGATCTCCTGCCACGGCGTCTGCGAGGCGGGGACATAGTCTAGATCGGCGGCCAGCGCCGCGCGACGGCGCTCCAGCTCGTCGGCATCGACCAGCATGTCTGCGGTGCGCTTGCCAAGATCAATGCGCACCCGGTCGCCGGTGCGGATCAGTGCGAGCCCGCCGCCCACCGCCGCTTCGGGCGCGGCGTTCAGGATCGACGGGCTGCCGCTGGTCCCCGATTGGCGTCCGTCGCCCAGGCAGGGGAGGGCATGCACCCCCGCCTGGATCAGCGCCACCGGGGGCCGCATGTTCACCACTTCCGCGCCGCCCGGATAACCGATCGGCCCCGCGCCCCGCATGATCAGGATCGAGGAATCGTCCGCGCCCAGCGCCGGATCGTCGATCCGCGCGTGATAATCCTCCGGCCCGTCGAACACGACTGCGGTCGCCTCGAACGCTTCGGGATCATCGGGGTTGGACAAATAGCGCGCGCGGAACTCTGGCGAGATGACGCTGAGCTTCATCACTGCGCTGTCGAACAGATTGCCCGACAGTACGCTCAGGCCAGCAGCGGGTTTCAGAGGATCGGCCAGCGGGCGGATGACATCGGTGTCGCTCGCCTGCACATCGCCGATATTCTCGGCGACCGTGCGACCGTTGGCGCCCACGACACTGCCGTCGATCATCCCGGCGCGCAGCAACTGTCCCATCACCGCCGGGACGCCGCCGGCGCGATAGAAATCCTCGCCCAGATAGGTTCCGGCTGGCTGGAGATTGACGACGAGCGGCACGTCGGCCCCATGCGCTTCCCAATCCGCCAGGCTCAGTTCGACGCCGATATGACGGGCGATGGCGTTCAAGTGGATCGGCGCGTTGGTCGATCCGCCGATCGCGCTGTTGACGCGGATCGCATTGAGGAACGCCTCCCGCGTCATGATGTCGCTCGGCTTGCGGTCGGCCTGCACCATCTCGACGATCTGAAGGCCCGTGAGATACGCATTCTCCTGCCGGTCGCGATAGGGCGCAGGGATCGCCGCCGATCCGGGCAGCGACATTCCGAGCGCCTCGGCGAGCGAGTTCATCGTCGTCGCGGTGCCCATCGTGTTGCACCAGCCGGTCGAGGGCGCCGACGAGGCGACCAGCTCGATAAACCCCTTATAGTCGATCTCGCCCGCGGCGAGCATCTCGCGCGCCTTCCACACGATGGTGCCGGAGCCGGTGCGCTCGCCCTTGAACCAACCGTTGAGCATCGGCCCGACCGACAGCGCGATCGCCGGAAGGTTCACCGTGGCGGCCGCCATCAGGCAGGCCGGGGTGGTCTTGTCGCAGCCGATGGTGAGGACGACCCCGTCCATCGGATAGCCGTAGATGGATTCGACGAGGCTGAGGTAGGACAGGTTGCGGTCGAGCCCGGCGGTTGGGCGCTTGCCCGTCTCTTGAATCGGGTGCGCGGGAAATTCGATGGCGATGCCGCCCGCGTCGCGGATGCCTTCCCGGGTGCGCTTGACCAGTTCGATGTGGTGGCGGTTGCACGGCACCAGGTCGCTGCCGGTCTGGGCGATGCCGATGATCGGACGGCCGGACTGGAGCTCTTCGAGGCTGATCCCGTAATTCAGGTATCGCTCGACATAGAGCGCGGTCATGTCGGGGTTTTCGCGGTTGTCGAACCAGGCACGCGATCGCAGCCTGCGATTCGCCGGTTTCGTGCTATCGTCCGCCAAGCCCATACCCTCTCCGGTTCCCCGCCAACGCGCCGGCACCGCCGTCGCTCGCTTCATATGCGCGTTGATATAGTGCATTTTCGCGGATAGGAAGCATATATATCGTATAAAAGAGGCAGGGTGTGGATAGGATCAAGCTAGGGCTCGCCGGGATCGGCAAAATCGCACGCGACCAGCACGTGCCGGCGCTCGCCGCCTCGGATGATTTTGAACTGGTGGCGACGGCGAGCCGCCATGGGCGGGTCGAGGGCGTGACAGGCTATGTTTCGATTGCCGAAATGATCCATGCCTGTCCGCAGGTCGAGGCGGTATCGCTTTGCACCCCGCCTGAGGGGCGGTTCGAGCAAGCGATGACGGCGATTCGCGCTGGCAAGCATGTGATGCTGGAGAAGCCACCCGCAGCGACGGTGTCGGAGGCGGAGGCGCTGGCCGCTGCGGCGCGGGCGTCGGGCGTGACGTTGTTCGCCACCTGGCATTCGCGCGAGGCGGCGGAGGTCGATGCCGCGCGCACCTGGCTGGCCGACCGGCGCATCGACGCGGTGCGCATCCGTTGGATGGAGAATATCCGGCAATGGCATCCGGGACAGGACTGGATCCTGGCCGCCGGGGGCTTTGGCGTGTTCGATCCGGGCATCAACGCGTTGTCGATCGCGACCCGCATCCTGCCGCAGCCGCTGGTCGTGCTGCACGCGACGATGGACGTGCCCGCCAACCGCGCCTGTCCGCTCGCTGCTGCGATCACCTTCCGCAGCGGCGAGGCGGCGGTCGATGCGTGCTTCGACTTCCTCCAGACCGGCGGGCAGACCTGGGATATCGAGGTCGATACCGATGCAGGCATGCTGCGCCTGACGCATGGCGGCAGCCGTCTGGAATTGCCGGGTGAACCGCTCGTCAGCGGATCGAACGATGAGTATCCGCGGCTGTATCGCCGCTTTGCCGAGCTGGTGCGCAGCGGCGAATCGGACGTCGACCTTCGCCCGATCAAACTGGTCGCGGACGCATTCCTCGTCGCTGAGCGCCGCGTGACCGAACCGTTCGAATTCTGACATCGCGGTGCGGACGGGCGGTGCTATCCGCCGCCCGTCCGACGCACCCTAGTCCTCGGTCAGCGGCGCGGCGATCTCGGCTAGCGTCCCCACCGGAATCTTGATAACTGCGCGATCATAGGTCAGCAGACCGTTCAGTTCGCCCTCGACATCGGTGGTCTCGGTATAGACCGATGCGGCGAGGCCCTCCATTTGCTTCTGGCGCACTACTCCGCCCATCTTTTGCTTGTAGCGGGCAAGATAATCCTCGGGGGTCTTGGCGGCCTGATAGAGGCGATCGACGCGATCCGGGAACCACAGATGCCCCGGCACCGAATAGCTCACCCCGCCGAATTCGCCGATCACCGATGCGCGGCCCGGTCGCCATTCGGGCGATTTCGGCGTCTCGTCATAGCTGTGGATGTCGTACACGTCGGACGGCGTGTCGCCGACGTCCTGCCAGCCGCTGACTGCGTTGACCAGGCGGCTGGGGTCGGTGCCCTTGACGAAGCGGCCGAGCGTGGCGGCGTCATACTGCCCCCAGCCTTCATTGTTCACCACCCACATCACGATCGAGGGGAAGGCGCGCAGATCGCCGATCATCCGCGAAAGCTCGTCCTGAAACTGCGCCATGTCGTCCGACGACAACGTCGCCTGGCGGTCGCTCGCGCGGCCGACGCCCTGGTCGCGGAATCCGCCCGAGGGCATGTCCTGCCAGATCAGCATGCCCATCCGGTCGGCGGCGGCGTAATATTGCGCCGGTTCGACCTTGATATGCTTGCGCAGCATGTTGAACCCCGCCTTTTGGAGGAATTCCATGTCATAGATCATGGCCTCTTCCGACGGCGGGGTGAGCAGGCTTTCGGGCCACCAGCCCTGATCGAGCGTACCGTTATGGAAGAGCGGCTTGTTATTGAGATGCAGCGCGAGGCGATTGCCGACCGGGCCGCGCCCGACCGAAATCTTGCGCATCGCGAAATAGGCATCGACCGTATCGCGTGGTGCACCGACGATCTTCGCCGTCGCAAATGCATCGGCCTCGCGCTGCGTCTGGCCCTGCTGATACATCGGCGGATTAGGCCTGCCGCCGCCCAGCGGATTTCCGACCGTCACCAGTTCGGCGGTAAGATCGTAGAGAAACGGATCGTCCGGCGACCACAGCCGCGCATTCGGGATGGCGATGAAGCCGCGCCGGTTGCCGCGGATCAGCGTCGATCCCACGACCTTGCCACCAGCCCGCGCCGTAACCCGCACCGCGTCGGTCGCCATGCTGCCGCTGCTGAGCAGCACGTCCACCGCCAGCATGCCGGTGTCGATGTGCGGCGTCGCGCGCACTTCCTTGATGTGCAGCCTGGGCACCGGCTCAAGCCACACCGTCTGCCAGATGCCCGAGACCGCAGTGTACCAGATGCCGCGCGGATCGAGGGTCTGCTTGCCGCGCGGCTGGCTGCCGTCGGTGGTCGGATCGGTAACACGCACTTCCAGCGCGTTCGCCCCCGCCCTGAGGAAGGGGGTGATATCGAAGCTGAACGCATCCGATCCGCCGCGATGCGATCCGGCGAATGCGCCGTTGACGAACACCGCCGCCTCGAAATCGACCGCGCCAAAATGGATCAGCACATTCTGCCCCGCCCAGGCCGCCGGCACTGTGAAGTCGCGGCGATACCAGAGCCGGTCATTCGCGGTCAGGCGACGCTGCACGCCCGACAGGCGCGATTCCACCGCGAACGGGACCAGAATCTTGCCGTCCATCCGGCTGGGCTGCGGCGCGTCCAGCGGCGTGATCGCATAGTCCCATTTGCCGTTGAGGTTCAGCCAGTCCTTGCGCTTCATCTGGGGGCGGGGATAGCTGCGCCAGGCATTCTCCGCCGTCACTGCCTTGCCCCAGCGGGTGATGATGTCGCCGGCATAGACTTTGTCGCCGCCCTGCGGAGCCGGCGCAGGCGCAGGCGCGGTCCGGCTCCACGCCGCGGCAGGGGACAGCATCGATGCGGCGAGCGCCGTCATGCCGATGAGAGCGAAGCGCATATTTCCTGTCCCCTTTTCTCGATGGACTTGGCCCGCGTCGCGCGCGGTCAGTCGATTTCGCCCAGCAATTCGCGCGCGCAAATGCGTTCGAAGCGGCGTTGAAGCCGGGCCTCTTCGGCCATGCGGTCGCGGTACTTGCGATCGCTCAGCTCGTGCCGCGCGACGCCGCAGACCGGAGCGACGCGCGGACGGTCGGATTCATGCATATGGTCTTCCCGAATGGGCGGGCCGCCGCAGAGCCGGTCGCGACCGGCCCCGCGGCGGCGCATCGCTCAGCGGCGCGGGCCGTTGGCTTCGGTCGTCAGCCGCTTGATCATCTCGACCTCGGCCGGGCGATAGGGCTTGCCGTTGGCGCGCAACACGTCGTGGAACCAGATGGTCGGTTCCTCATGCGTGTAGGGCTTTTTCCAGCTGTCCCACGGCATGCGGGTCTGCGACTTGCCGTCGACAAAGCCCCAGTTGAACATCGCGATCTTGTACTTCTTGCCGATCGGCAGCGAGCCGTCGAAGGTCGATCCGTTGCCGCGCGCCATATATTCGGTGGCGAGCACGGGGCGGCCATAGCTCATCATCTGCTTGGCGCGCTTCTCGAAGGTCTCGGGCCAGCTATAGTCGTGGAAGCTCATCACGTCGGACTGGGCGACCTGGATCTTCTCGACCGCGTCGAGCTTGTCTTGTTGATCCCAGTTCTGGCCGATCCACAAGCCGCTGGTCAGCGGCTGGGTAGGATCGACGCTGCGCGCCCATTCGAAGACGGGACCAAGCAGGCCGGCAACCAGCGCGACCTTGTTCGGCGTCGGCTTGTACGCGCCGCCCCCGCCGCCCTGGTTGTTGGGCTCGTTCCACACGTCCCACGCCACGATCCGCTGGTCCTTTGCGAAGGATCCGACAATGTCCTTCACATAGGCTTCGAGCTTGCCGTACTGGCTCTTGTCGGCGAGCCGTGCGGCACCGGGTGCCTGCATCCATCCGCTATTGTGGACGCCGGGGATCGGCGGCCGCTGCGGCCCCGACACGGGGTCCGGATCCCAGCAGCTGTCGAACAGCACGAACATGATCTTGATTTTGTGCTTATCGGCGATCTGGAGGAAGGTTTCCATGCGTTGCTTGAGCCCGGCGGCGTCTTCTTCCCACAGCATATTGTGGAGATAGACGCGCATGGTGTTCATCCCCATGTCGGCGGCCCAGCCGAGTTCCTGGTCGATCTCCTTCGGGTTGAAACTGTCGGCCTGCCACATCTCGAACTGATTGATCGCGCTGCGGTTATTGTAATTCGCGCCGACCAGCCAGGGCTGTTTGGCATACCAGCCATTGGCCTGTTCCTTGGTCCACATATCCCGCGCGTCGGCGGGGAGCGCCGCAAGGCCGGTAAAGGCCGCGCCGGCGAGCAGCAGCAGATGTTTCATGCACGGTTGTCCTGATCCAGAGTGGAAGTGGCTTTGCGGGTGTGGTGCTTGTCGCGCGGGTGTCGACGTCGAACAATTCGCTGTGCGAAATATCATGCCCATCCCCTCGTACCGGCGCTGTCGAGCGAGCGCCTTGAGGGCCAGCCTAACCAAAAGCGCCCACGCTTGAAAGCAAATTATCAGATTTATCTCATGCAAATTGCCGGACGCCATTCAAACGGGCGAGGCATCATATTCGATGCGCAACCGCGACCGGCAAAAGTCGAAACAGCCGGTGGAAAGGCGCGGGAAGCGCACTGCGACGCGTGCCCACGAGGCGCCAGAAACGTCATTTCGCATATTATTCTATTTATATGATTGATAGCCTCTGGAGGCTCTGGTAGCCGAAACCGTCCTGGAAGAGATGCCGCAACGGCACCCCGGATTGTTTGTGACACAAAGGGGAGGAACGCATGCGAGTTGATTTACTTCTGACCGCATCGCTTGTTGCATTTGCCACCGCCATTCCCGCCACCGCTCAGGAAGCGCCTGCACCGGATGTTTCGACCCAGCCTGGAGAGGGTGAAGCGGAAGGGGTTATCGTCGTCACGGGTGTCCGTGCCTCGCTCGAGCGCGCGGCGGAGGTGAAGCGCAATGCAGTACAGGTCGTCGATTCGATTGTCGCTACCGACATTGGCAAACTGCCCGATCCGACGGTGGCGGCGGCATTGCAGCGCGTGCCGGGCATCCAGGTCCAGAACGACCGCAACAACGAATTGTCCACCGTCCGCATCCGCGGCCTGACCGATATTCTCACCACGGTGAATGGGCGGGAGGTCGTCACCACTACCGGTCGCGGTTTCGATCTGCAGGATGTCCCGGCCGAGGCGCTGGCACGGATCGACGCCTTCAAGTCACAGACCGCAAGCCAGATCGAGGGCAGTGTGGCCGGTGCGATCGACCTGCGCCTCAACCGTCCGTTCAATTTCCACGATCCCACGCTCGTGCTGTCCGCGCGTCAGAATTATGCATTGTTGGCCGATGCCAGCAATCCACAGTTTGGGATTCTCGCCACAACGCGCAAGGACACCGGGATCGGCGAGATCGGCGTGCTGGTCAACGCGACCTACTCGCGTGCCGAGAATATTCGCGCCGTCTCTAACCTGAGCGAGCGACGCTATTCGGGCGGAGCGCCGCTGAATGTGCCGGGCCTGATGATTCCGCAGGTGCTTCGCAACATGCCCGATGTCGGCGATGTCGAACGCAAACAGGTGAATGCCGCGATCCAGTGGCAGGCGACCCCATCGCTGGAGGTCTATCTCGACGGTCTCTACACGCACTTCCGCAGCACCACCGGGTTCGTCGGGTTCAATCCTCAACCCTTCACCAACAATTCGCGCATCTCGCAGGTCACCGCGAGCGATTATTGTTTCGACGCGCGAGTGAACGTCGGCGGCACCAACCCGCAGCTCGTCAATAATGCCGACGGCACGGTGTCGATCCAGCCCTTTACCGTGCAACGCGTGTGCGAACTGGAAAGCGCGCGGTTCGACAATGTCGTCATCAACCAGAATTCCAATTCCGAAGACATCACCCAGCGAAACAAGATGATCGCGGGCGGCCTCAACTTCGAGGAGGGCGGTACCAAGCTGGTGTTTGACGCGGCGTACCAGACGTCGCGCTCCTTCCTTCAGAATTTCAATGCCGAGGTGGGGCAGCGCGTGCCGTCGATCTTCGTGGTGCTGAACGACGATAACGGACCGTCCTTCACCATCGACCCCTCGATCCCTATGAACTCGGCCAATTTGTCGCTGCGCAATTCGATCAACCAGAATTACTCGCTAGGCGAGGGCGAGCTGCTGCAGGCGCGGCTGGATGGCGAGTTCGAGGTCGGCGGGCTGTTGCCGAAATTGAAGGCGGGGCTGCGTTTCGCACGTCGCGAAGCGCAGTTTCAGGAGGTCCGCCAGACCAACACCGTCGCCTCGATCGGGTTCGGCAATATCGGCACCCCCAGCGAGGCCAATGCGCGCCTGATCTCCAGCCTGCCGTTGTCCGACGATTTCTTCGCGGAAATCGGGATCGCACCCCGACTGAACGGCGGAACGCCGTTTATCGGCATCAATCCTGAATATCTCCGTTCGGAGCGAGGGCGTAACGAATTGCGATCGCTCTTCAATCTGCCGCTGCGTCAGCCGGACTACGATCCCACCAAGACGTTCACCGCGCAAGAAACGACTTATGCCGGCTATATCGAGGGCAGCTATGAAATTCCGCTGGGCGACCTGACGCTGGACGGGGTGATCGGCACGCGAGTGATCCGTACCGACCGCACCATCGGCGGCTTCACCCGTACGGGCACGACTTTAAATCCGATCACCGCCTCCACGTCGGACACCGACCTTTTGCCTGCGGCGACCGCGCGATTGAAGTTCCCCGGCTCGTTCCAGACGCGCCTGACCTATTCGCGGTCGATGCGGCGGCCCGATTTCGGCGCGCTGAATCCGAACGAGACGCTGACGCTCGTAGGCAATGTGTTCCTGCTCAACAACGGTTCACGCGGGAACCCTAATCTGAAGCCGCAAAAATCGGACAGCATCGACGTGACGGCGGAATATTATTTCCGCAGCGGCTATATTGCAGTGACCGGTTATTATCGCTCGATCAAGGATCGCGTGGTCAATTCGAACACGCAGGAGGAGATTAACGGCCTCAACTACCTGATCTCGTCACCTCGCAACATCGGCTCGGTCGATCTGAAGGGGCTGGAGGTGAGCGCCCAGTATTTCTTCGATTTCCTGCCCGGGGCGCTCTCCGGATTTGGCGTCCAGGGCGCGTTCACCCTAGCGGATTCGAAGGTCAAGGGCGATGACACGCTGGCGGGCAATCCGCTGGTCGGGGTGTCAAAATACAACTACACGACCGGACTGCTCTACGACAAAGGTGGCCTGAGCGGGCGGCTGATCTGGACCTATCGTTCCAAATATATCAACGCCGACAACACCGGGGGCGTTGCGTTGCGTCCGTTCGATCCGGCGCGGGTCAACGAGGCCTATTTGCCGGTGTTCCTGTCCTATGTACGTCCGGCTGGACGGCTTGATTTCAGCGTCGGGTACGACGTGACGGAATCGCTTCGCCTCGACATCGGTGGAACCAATCTCCTGCGCAACAAGACCTCGACCTATTGGGGCGACGAGCGCGTCGTGCTGGGTCTGCAGGGCGATGAGACGGTCTATTCCATCGGCGCGCGGATTAAGTTCTGAACGATGCACAGGAAGATCAGGAGCTACGAATGACGATGAAGCGAGCAATTTGGGCAGCCGCCATCATGGCCACCGCCGTCGGGGCAATATCCATAGCGTCGGCGCAAGAAAGCGTTTCCCGCCCCAACATCGTCGTCTTTCTGGCCGATGATATGGGCTATAAGGATTTCGGCGCCGGCCGGGATCGCGACATCCGCACCCCCAATCTCGACAAGCTGACCACTCAGGGGCTGACGTTCGACCGCGCCTTCGTCGCATCGCCCAGCTGTGCACCAAGCCGGGCGGCCATGCTCACGGGCTTCATGCCGTCACGCAACGGGGCGGAGGGCAATCACGAAATCCCGACGCAAGACGTCAGGAAGCTGCCGGCCTATCTGCAATCGCTGGGTTATCAGGTCGTCGCATTCGGCAAGGTCGCGCATTACCGGACGACGAAGATGTACGGTTTCGATTACTTCGAAAACGATACGTTCCACAATCCGGACGGCGTGCCGTCGGCGCTACGCTGGCTCAAGGCCCGCAAGGACAAGCGCCCTCTCGCGATTTTCGTCGGCAGCAACTGGCCGCATGTGCCCTGGCCCGTCGAGACCGAGGGCTATGATCCGGCGAAGATCAAGCTGCCGCCCAAGTCGGTCGACGTGCCAATCTCCTACCGTGCCCGTGCGCGCTATTATGCCGCGGTCACGCGAATGGACCAGGAACTGGGCCAGACCCTTGAGGTTGTGGACAGCACGCTGGGCAAGAACACCTTCGTGCTGTTTTCCTCCGATCATGGCGAGCAGTGGCCGTTCGGCAAGTGGAACCTCTACGACACCGGCACGCGGGTCCCGATGGTCGTGCGCTGGGCCGGGCGCGTCCAGCCCGGTACAAAGACCGACGCGATGGTGAGCTGGGTCGATATCCTGCCCACTCTGGTAGAGGTCGGCGGCGGCAAGGCGCCGCTGGAAATCGACGGGCGCTCGTTCGCGCCTGCGTTCAAATCGACCGCGTCGTTCAAGGGGCGGTCGGAAGTCTATACGATCCACAAGAGCGATCTGAAGATGAACGTCTATCCGATGCGCAGCGTGCGCACGGACCGGTGGAAATATATCGCGAATCTGCATCCCGAATGGGTCTTCACGACTCATGTCGACTTGAAGCCGGCCAAGGGCGATGGCGGCTATTTCCCCGCATGGCGTCGCGCCGCGCAGACCGACCCGAAGGCCAAGCGGATCGTGGATCAATATTATCGCCGCCCGGCCGAGGAACTCTATGATCTGAACGCCGACCCCGACGAAACCCGCAATCTGGCGGCGGACCCGCAATATGCGCCGGTGCTTGAGGAACTGCGGCTCAAGCTCTCCGGATGGCGCACCGCTCAGAATGACGATCGTCCGGTCAAGCATCCGCCCCATCTGAGCGAAGGCCAGATCGAGGGACTCCCGCCCGGCCAGCCGTGACACGAAAGGGCCCGCGACCGGCATGGTCGTGGGCCACCTTGTTTGCGGGCGCGGCCCTCTATCGGCTGACCGCGCGTCCGGGCTCGGGCAGTCGCGCGATCCAACTGGCCAGCTTGGCGGAAAGCCGCTTCGTGACCTCCCGGTTGTCCCCCGCCAGATCCTTCTGCTCGCGTGGATCCTGCTCGATATTGTAGAGTTCGGCGCCGCTGCCGTTGGCGTCCATCAGCAGTTTCCACGGTCCCGACCGGACCGAATAAAGCGGTCCGAACGCTTCGCCAGCGGGGCGGGCGATATAATAATAGAGGTCGGGGCGGGCCGCGACTGGCGTGCCGCGCCACGCCGCGCCGATGTCGATGCCATCGACGCCCGTCGGCTTTGCCGCGCCAGCGATGCGTGCCAGCGTGGGGTAGAGGTCAACGCCCTGCGCCACCGTCGCCGCGTCGTGGCTGCCTGCCGGGACGTGACCGGGCCAGCGGATGATCAGCGGCTGGCGAATGCCGCCTTCGTACAGGCTGGCCTTACGGCCCCGATACGGCCCCGCCGATCCCGGCGTCTGCGCCCCGACCGTGGGGCCATTGTCGGACGTGAACACGATCAGCGTGTCGTCCAGTTCACCCGCGCGGCGCAGTCCATCGACCAGTCGGCCCATCTCCGCATCCATGGCGACCAGCACGGCTAGGAACTTGTCCTCGCGCGGGTTGCGGCCCTTGCCCTTCACCGCGGCAAGCTGTTCGGCGCTGGGTGCCCAGGGGGTGTGGACGTCGTCCAGCCATAATTGCGCGAACCAGGGCCGATCCTTACTGCGGCGAACGAAGTCGAGCGTCTTATCGACATAGAGCCCGGTCACCTGGGCGCGGGGCAGCCAGTCGATCGGTCCCTTGCCCAACGCCGCGCTCTGCTCCGCGAGCTTGCCGCCGCCGTCCCTCGACAGCACGCGCGGGCCGAGGCCTTCGAATTGCGTATAGCTTTCGTCAAAGCCATAGGCGGTGATCATGGGAGCATCGCCCACGTCGCGCCCGCCGCCCAGATGCCATTTGCCGAAATGACCGGTGGCGTAGCCAACCTGCTTCAGCGTTCGGGACAGGTTGGGCAGCTTCGGATCGAGCCAGTCGGCCTGCCCGAACGCCTGATTGCGCTTGCGGTCGGAAACAAAGGTGACGAAGCGATTGTGCGCCGGGAACTGGCCGGTCAAGAACCCCGCGCGTGACGGCGAGCAGATCGGCGCCGCATCATAGAATTGGGTCATCACCATGCCGTCGCGCGCGAGCGCGTCGATGTGGGGCGTATCGACCAGGCGGTTACCCGTGATCGATAGGTCGCCATAACCCATGTCGTCGACCAGAACGAACAGGATGTTGGGCTGTCGCGGTGCCGCGCGCGGCGTCTGATCTGTCGCGTCCGCAGCTCCCGCGCCGACACTCGCGACGGTGCATCCGCCGCCCAGCGTTGCCAATACGGCCAGTGTCGTCAGTGTGATCGCCTTGCGGCGGCTCAATCGTGTCGGTCCCATAGCGAACTCCGCTGATGCTTTTCTCATGTCATGATGGGTCGCAACCGTGGAAGCGTCGAGGTTGCGGGCGGGGGGGGCGGGAGGGTCATTCTGGCGCAGGAATCGCTGAAGGTTTGGCCAATCGCATCGTCGGAGGAGTCGGCGCGCCGAAATCGGGTTCGCCCGCGGCGTTCCAAACGATGCGCTGCATGTGCGGTGCCCGCTTTGCAGTACATCCCATGCCGGGCCCTGAATTGGCGTGATAGACGATCCAGTCTTCGCGCCCGTCGGGTGATTTGAAAAAGCCGTTATGTCCGGTGGCATAGATGCCGTTGCCCTTGGTCAGCACCGGTTGCGGGTGCTTGGTCCAGCTCGCTGCATCGAGCAGGGAGGCACCAGGCTTTGCCTCAAGCAGGCCGAGTGCATAATCGTCCGACCAGCAGGCGCCCGCCGAATAGGTCATGAAGATACGCCCGTCCGGTCCTTTCAGGAACTGCGGCCCCTCAAGGATCCTGCGGCCGCCGCGATCCTCCCAGCGCTTGTCGGGACGGGCGATCACCGTCTCTTCGCCGGTCAGCGTCCAGGGGTTGGTCATCCGTGCCAGTGCGATCCCGCTGACCGACCCGATATAGGGCGAATAGGCGAAGTAGAGGGTGCCGCCCTGGTCGAACACGGTGCCGTCGATGCCCGCCCTTTGCGTGTTGACGCGACCGCGATCGACCCATTTGCCGGTAAAGGGGTTCGCCGCATCATTTTCCAGGACGAACACCGCGCGATGGCGGTCGTCCTTATGGCCCGCGGCGGTCGCCGAATAATAGATATACCATTTGCCGCCGATGCGGTGGAGCTCGGGTGCCCAGATCGAATGCGCGTTCGCTCCCGTCTTGGGCGGGGTCCAAACCACGCGCTTCTTGGCGCGCGCCAGCTCCGCCATGTCGCTCGTGCGCCACAGCTGGATGCGGTTTCCCAGCGTGTGGGTGTAGTAGTAAACCCCATCGTGCGAGATCACCCACGGGTCCGGCCCCGAGGGCAGCAACGGGTTCGCGAAGGTGGCTGCAGGAGCCTGTTCCTGCGCCGAGGTCTGCGGCGCAAGCGCCAGCAGCAGCGCCGTGCAGGGCATGATCTTCCACTCCATCGGGTCCATCCTCATCGCCGCGCGCGATTCCGCACTTCAAGATATGATAAATATCATATATCCCTGTCTGCTAACGAGAAACAAGGGAGAGGCCGCAAATCGTGATGACACGCCGTGGATTGCTGCTGGCGAGCGCCGCCACCCTTCTATCACCGCGGGCTAGCGCGCTGGCGGGGCCGCGCAAGCCGAACATCATCGTGATCTATGCCGACGATCTCGGCTATGGCGATGTCGGCTGCTATGGGTCGAAGACGATTCAGACGCCCAATCTCGACCGGCTGGCTGCGCGCGGCACGCGCTTCGTCAACGCCTATTCCACCTCCGCCACCTGTACTCCGTCGCGCTATTCGCTGTTGACCGGCGATTATGCATGGCGCGCGTCGGGCACGCAGATCCTGCCGGGCGATGCGCCGGCGATCATCCGGCCGGGCCGGTTCACGCTGCCATCGATGCTGAAACAGGCGGGCTATGCCACCGGCGTGGTTGGCAAATGGCATCTGGGCCTTGGCGACGGCAAGGTCGACTGGAATGGCGAGATCGCGCCGGGGCCGCTCGATATCGGCTTTGACTATGGGTTTTACATGCCCGCGACGCTCGATCGCGTGCCGACCGTGCTGATCGAGAATCGCCGCGTGGTGAACCTCGATCCCGCCGATCCGATCCGCGTCGATTACAAGGCAAAGGTGGGTGACGAGCCGACCGGCTTCGACAATCCCGACCTGCTCAAGTTTCGCGGCGACCCAGAGCATTCCAATACGATCCATAACGGCATCAGCCGCATCGGCTATATGACCGGGGGCAAGGCGGCGCGGTGGACGGACGAGGATCTGACCGATGTGCTGCTGGGCAAGGCGGTGGAGTTCGTCACGGCGCGCAAGGGCGCGCCCTTCTTCCTCTATTTCGCGATGAACGAGCCGCATGTGCCCCGCGCGCCGCACCCGCGTTTCGTCGGCAAGTCGGGCATGGGGCCGCGCGGTGACACGATCGTACAGCTCGACTGGACGGTGGGCGAATTGGTCCGCAAGCTGGAGGAACTGGGTGTCGCCGACGATACGATGATCGTGTTCAGCAGCGACAATGGCCCGATCCTGTTCGACGGCTATGAGGACCAGGCGGTCGAGAAGGCAGGCGATCATCGCATGGCCGGGCCGTATCGTAGCGGCAAATACGCCATCTATGAAGGCGGCACCCGTGTCCCGATGATCGTGACCTGGCCGGGCAATGCGCGCGCCGGGCATGTCTCGCAGGCGATGCTCAGCCATGTCGACCTGCTTGCGTCGCTCGCCGGCCTGGTCGGGCAACCGCTTCCCGCCGATCAGGCGGTCGACAGCTTCGACCTGCGCGCCGCCTTTCTGGGCCAGAGCGAGAAAGGCAGGGACCATGTGGTGCAGGACACCAAGCTGATGGTCACGACAGGAACGACTGTCGCGAGCAGCGGCGCGCGCATCCTCGCACTGCGGGCTGGCGACTGGAAGTTCATTCGCGGCAGCGTCGAGCCGCATGAATTTCACGGAAACCAGATCGGTACGCTGCCGCGTCATCAGCTCTATAACCTCGCGCGCGATCCCGGCGAGCGCGACGATGTGGCGGCGAAGGTGCCGGATCGCACCCGGCAGATGGCGGCCTGGCTCGACAAGATCGAGCGAGACGGCCGCAGTCGTCGCTAGACTGGCCTGGCCGGGCTCGCAGAATGATGGCTTGCCATCCCATGAGATAATTATAAGATTTATAGGAAAAGAAAATGAGAGGGGTTGTTGACGTGCGTTTATCCGGGATCGCGAAGCGGGCACTGGCCCTGATGGCCGCCACGGCGTTGGCGGGGTGCGCGCAGACTGGCGCCGTCAGCGGTCCGTCACAGGCTAGCGCACCGGGGACCGCACCTGCACCCGCTGCGCAACGCCCCAACGTCCTGCTGATTCTGGTCGACGACCTCAAGCCGAGCTTGAGGTCGTTCGGCGACCGCACCGCGATTAGCCCAAATATCGACCGGCTTGCAGCGCGCGGGACGCGGTTCGAGCGCGCCTATGCCAACCAGGCCGTCTGCGCACCCAGCCGCATCAACCTGATGACCAGCCGCCGTTCGACCTCGACTGGCATCTACAATTTCGGGCAAAACCTGCGCGATTATATGCCCGACGCGGTGACACTGCCCCAGGCGTTCATGCGCGCGGGCTATCGCGCCGAAAGCTATGGCAAGGTCTTCCATGTCGGCCATGGCTCTTATGACGATAGGGCAAGCTGGTCAGTACCGCCGGTCAAGGACCATGTGATCGAATATGTCGATCCTGCCAACGCGGGCAAATCGACGCGTGAAGAGGCGCTGTTCAACGAATTCCCGGTTCCTGCCGATCAGGAAATCTTCAAATACGCATCGACGCTGGCCCGCGGCGCGGCCTGGGAAAGCCCCGATGTGGCCGACGATGCCTATGCCGACGGGCGCACGGCGAAGCGCGCGGTTCAGCGGCTGAAGGAGCTGAAGGGCTCGGCGTCGCCTTTCTTCCTCGCGGTCGGCTTCGCGCGCCCGCATCTGCCCTTCTCGGTGCCCAAGCGCTACTGGGACATGTATGATCCGGCGGCGCTGCCGATGCCCGATTTCGAGCGGATGCCCGACGGTGCGCCTGCGTTCGCCAACAAACTGGGCGGCGAGATCGCTGCCTACACGCCGGTTCCCGAAGGTCAGGTTCCGGGCAAGGCGTTTCCGGAGTCGCTCAAGCGCAAGCTGATCCACGGCTATTATGCCGGGGTGAGCTATGTCGATGCACAGATCGGCAAGGTGCTCGACGCGCTGGAGCGCGAAGGATTGGCGGACAACACCATCGTCGTGCTGTGGGGCGATCACGGATTTCATCTGGGCGACCATGGCATTTGGACCAAGCACACCAATTACGAACAGGCGGTTCATCTTCCGCTGATCTTCGCAGGGCCGGGGACGGGAACGCCGGGTCGCGCACCGGGGCAGTTGGCCGAGACGGTGGATGTCTATCCGACGCTCGCCAGGCTGGCCGGGGTCGCATTGCCGACTGAGATGCAGCCAATCGATGGCGCGGACCTCACGCCGGTGCTGCGTGATCCGTCAAAGCGGGTGCGGTCCTATGCCTATCACGCCTTCAACCGCCCCGGTCGCATCGGCCAGGCGATCCGCACCGACCGCTATCGCCTGATCCGCTGGACGCAGGAGGCGACCGGCCAGCGCGCCTATGAACTGTACGATATGCAGGGCGATCCGGGCGAGACGAAGAACATCGCCGACGCCCGGCCCAAGGTTCGCGCGCGGCTCGAAGCGATGCTCGATGCCCAGCCCGAGCCGGTGTCGGTGAACCTCAAGGCGCAGCGCGAAGCGCGCGCGCGCAACTAGACAAAGATGAAAGGGGAGAGACTCATGCGATTGTTTCTCGCGGCGGCCGCTGCGCTGATCGGCCTGTCGGGCCCGGCACTGGCGCAGGGGGCGCTCGGCGCCAACTATAACGAGCATTATGAGGATGTGGACTATCGCGAGCTTGAAAAAGCGGGCGCGAAATGGGTCCGCATCTTCCTGCCCATGCCCCAGCTCGACCGTCAGCCCGCTGCGGAGCATGGTGCGGTCAAGACGATCCTGGAGGCCAAGGCCCGCGGCTACAAGACGATCCTGACGCTAAAATATCCCTATAATCGCGTGCCGTTTCCAAAGGCCGGGGGCGAGGAATATCAGCGCCAGCTCGCGCGCACCGATGCCGTGTTGCCGCTGGTCATGGGCAAGGTCGACATATTGGTGATCGGTAACGAGCCCTTCATCGAAAGCCGCCAGCAGGACTGGAATCCCAATTTCAACGCCTTTTACGAAGGGCTGGCGAAGCGGGTCATCGCCTATCGGAACCAGCATTGCGGCGCCCAATGTGCAACGGCGCTGTACATGGGCGCGATGAACAAGCTCAACAATCCGAAGTGGCGCACCGCGACGACTGAGCGCTGGATGGCCTTCGTCAAGGAAACGCCGGAACTCGCCGGAGTCACCATTCACCCGCACCTTGGCGCGATCGAGCAATCGAAAGCGTTTCTCGACTATGTCCTGCCGCGCATGCGCCCGGAACAGAAATTCATCGTCACCGAATTCTCGCTGATCTGGTGGTGGCAGCAGAATATGAAGAAGCCGGTCGCGCCGGCCTTTGCCGACAAATATCAGGCACCGCGCACCGCGCAGAACTGGCAGATCATCAAGGCCGCGCTGGAGACTCCATTCCCCAAGGCGCAGTGGGACGAATATCTCAAGATGAGCCCGTGGTTCGAGAACCGGAAATTCTATCTCGCGAACCAGATGAAGATCTTCCGCGAAACCGGTCGCCTCGCGGTCGCGACCTATGGGTTCAAGCAGGGCAGCTCGATGTCCGCGAAATGGGGGCCGGACAAGACGCCCTGGCTGCTCAACAGCGTGTTCGCCGGCCGTACCATTCGCCCGGAAGCCGATGGGACCGCCGCGCCCAATTATATGTGGTTCGACCAGTTCAAGAGATTGCAGAACAAATGATGTGTATGACGAAACCGGCTCTGCTGTCCGGCCTCGCCCTCGCTGCGTTCGCCGCGATTCCGGTCGCTGCGCAGGTCCAGCCACTCAAAAAGGCGGTGGCCGACGATATTTTCGCCGACCATCCATCGATGGACCAGAATGCGACGGTGATGCCGGCCGCAGATGCGAAGCCCGTCGCCGCGATCTTCGCAGAACGCCCGATCGGCGACGCGTCGGTCGCGCGGTTGCCGGGGGGCGGGTGGATCCTCACCGGTACCAGCCTGCGCACTGGCGCGCGCCATGGCGTCGAACTTTGGCGTTCCGCCGATGCAAAGACCTGGACACGGGTCGGTCCGGCCAAGATTTCGGGTAACGGCATCAAGGTGGGCGATGTGTCCGAACGCTATCTCGCGCCGTCGGTGACGGTGGCGGGCGACGCGCTTTATCTGGCATTCTCCGACAAGACCGGCTGCGCGCGAATCGCCATTGGCAGTGCCGCGACGCCGGGCGGCGCCTTTGCGGCCTCGCCATGTCTTGTGGAGGACGCAAGCGACGTGTCGCTGTTCATCGACAATGACGGCAAGGGTTATCTGGTGTGGGGCGGGGGCATGATCGCGCGGCTTGTGCCGGGCTTCCAGAAGATCGCCGAAGCGCCCCGCTTCCTCAAGCCCGACCAGACACTGTTCGCCAAGCATCCGCCGGTGGGCAAGGACTGGCCGGTGCGCACCCGTATCGGCACGCGCGGCGCGACGATGACGCGCGACGGCGACAAATACATCCTCGTCGCCAGCGAAACCACCGGCCGAATGCGCACCGCGACCGAGGATCTGTTCGTCGCCGAAGCACCGACCCCCTATGGCCCATTCACGATGCGCGCGCTTGCGGTGCCGCATGCCGGGCGCGGATCGCTGGTGCGGATGGACGATGGCAAACTTGCCGCAGTCTATAACCCCAAATGCGATGATGGCTTCGCGCTGTTCTGTGAGCAGGTCGGTCTCGCCCCGCTCGAACGCGCGCCGGACGGGCGACTGCGTCAGGCGGCATCGGTCATTACTGAAGACAGCGCCGTTGCGGCTCGCAAGCCGCTGGTGACGACCGAGTCGATGCGCGACCCGTCGGTGACGCTGGGCGGCGATGGCTATTACTATCTGGTCGGCACGCTCGACGGCTATGGCTATCACCGGCCGGAGGGCGGGGTGAAACTGTGGCGTTCGGCCGATCTCAAGACATGGGACGACGCCGGCTTCATCTGGAAATGGGAAGGTTTGGGCTATGATTTCGGCGACAATATCGCCGAACTCTGGGCACCCGAGATCAAATGGGTTGAGCGCGACAAGACCTATTACCTCGCCTTCTCGGTCATGGAGCGCGGGGTGGGGGGCAAGACCTGGCTCTACCGCTCGACCAGCGGCAAGCCCGACGGGCCGTATGAGAATGTCACGAAAAGCTATTTCGTGAAGGGCATCGACGGCTTCCCGTTCGAGGATGACGACGGCCTCTATTTCCTGTGGGGCGGCGGCAGCATCGGCAAGTTGAATGCCAAGCGCGACGGGTTCGACGGACCAGTGCGGACATTGGTCGATGCCGATGGCGATCATGTCGGCTATGAGGGCAACGGCTTGATCAAGGTCAACGGCGTGTACTTTTTGACCGGCGCGGAGTGGCATGGTCCACTCCGTACACACGGCACATACGACATGATGTATGGCACGTCGAAGACGTTGTTCGGGCCTTATAGCCAGCGACGCATGGGTGCCCCGCATGGCGGCCATGGCACGGCGTTCAAGGACAAACAGGGCAACTACTGGTACACGATGTTCGGCAATGATCCGACCGCGCCGTGGCGGATGCAGTTCGGGCTGGTGCCGATCGACATCGGCGATCCCGCGTCGATCGGTGTGCCGCGGATCGACGCGGTACGCGACTGAATCCGCGGCCCGCGGCCGTCTCGATCGTGTAAAAAAGGGCGTTGCCGACGCGGTCGGCAACGCCCTTTTTGATCCCGGTTTCAGTTCCGGCGGCGTCGGCGCGGCCTGCGCGGACGGTCCTCGGCCTGAGCGCCTCCACCGATCGGCGCGCCCCAGTCGGTGCGCCGCGGCTCGTCGGTCCATGGATCGACATAGGTGCGCTCGGCCCACTGGTCCCAAGTGCTCGACATCGCCGCCAGCCGTGCGGGCTGCTCCTTGGCCAGATCGTTCCGCTCGGTGCGATCCGCGCTCATGTCGAACAGCTGCCATGAATAGCCCAGCCGTTTGACTGCCTTCCACTGGCCGTCGCGGACCGCGTTATTGCCTTCATGCGCCCAGAAGATCGGCTTGTCGCGCTTTGCCGGGTTGCCGCGCAGCAGGGGGGCGAGCGTCGTGCCTTCATAGGGCAGGATCGCATGGCCCGCGAACGTCTCGGGATAGCGGGTGCCGGTGAGTTCCAGCAGCGTCGGCATGATGTCGATCACATGCGCCGGGGTCCGCTCCAGCCGCCCGCGAAGGTTCGCCGCGATCCCCGCCGGCCAATGTGCGATGAGCGGCGTGGCGATGCCGCCCTCATGGGTAAAATGCTTGAACGACCGGAAGGGGGTGTTCTGAAGCACCGCCCAGTTCATGCCCGCCCAGGTATCGCTCGACGGGCCACCCCATGGCGCGGCACCGGTGCGGCCGCGCGGGCCGGATTCGGCATTCCCGCCATTGTCCGACATGATCAGGATCAGCGTGTTGTCGAACTGACCCGTTGCCTTGAGGTGCGCCGTCAGGCGACCGACCGACTGGTCGACGCGGCTGATCGTCGCGGCATAGACCGCCATCATCCGGTCGAACCGGGTCTTGTCCGCCTCGGAAAGCGCGTCCCAATCGTCTGCGGCCTCGGGTACTTCGCCAAGGCCGGTGTTCGGGCCGATCAGCCCCATTTCCTGTTGGCGCTTGAAGCGCGCGGCGCGCAGCTTGGTCCAGCCTTCGCGATAGTTGCCGACGAAGCGCTCGATGTCCGCCTGGGGCGCCATCAGCGGGAAGTGCGGGGCGACATGGGCGAGGTAGAGGAAGAACGGCTTCTTCTCCTCCCGCGCTTCGTCGATGTAGCGGATGCCTTCATCGGTCCACAAATCGGTGCCGTACCAGTCCTTGCCCAGGGAAGGATCGTTGAGCTCGATGCGCTCGCCATCGCGCAGTAAAAAGCGCCTGCCGCCGCGTGTTCCGAATGTCTGGTCGGGGAAATAGATGCCACCCGCGACTGCCGAAAGCGACCGGTCGAAGCCACGGGTTGCCGCGGTCGTGCCGGGCCGGTTGCCCAGATGCCATTTGCCGGTCATCGCGGTCATATAGCCCGAGCCGCGCAGCAGCTGCGCGATCGTGACGCTGCGTTCGTGCAGCCGTCCGAATGTGCCGCGTGACTCCGGCTCGACCTTGCCCGACAGATAGCCCATCCCGGCTTGATGCGGGTTTAGCCCGGTCAGCAATGCTGCACGCGTCGGGCTGCATCGCGCATTGTTGTAGAATTGGGTGAACCGCAGCCCATTGTCCGCGAGCGCGTCGATGTTCGGGGTGGGAATTTCGCCGCCATAGCTGCTGAAGTCGGAAAAGCCCATGTCATCGACCAGGATGACGACGATGTTAGGCCGGTCCTTGCCCGGCGCCTGTGGCATCGGCGCGGCGCCGGCCATGCTCGACAGCATCGAGCCCGCCAGAGCGACCGCGATGGTTCTCATAAAGTTGCGACGTGCGACCATCAATGCTCTCCAAACTGCAATATGATCATATAAATAAGTTCAGAATTGGCGCGCAAGCGGACATGTGTCGCAAAATGTCGCGACGTCCGATGGTCTTCGCTGCCTGACACCGTACCGCAACGAAAAGCCCGCCAACGTCGTCGGACGATGGCGGGCTTGTCTGTCAGGTGGGGCCTGGCGAAGGTCAGAAGCGGAAGCGGACACCTACGCGATAGACCGTCTCCAGGAATCGGGTCTGCCAGGGATAGATCTGCCCTTCGGTATTGAACTGGCGTTGGTTCGTTGCTGCGGCGCCCAGCACATTGGCGACGCTGAACGCCAGCGTGACATTCCGGGTCGGCTCGAGCGTGGCATTGATATCCAGCGTGCCACGCCCGTCCTCGATGATCGGCAGCGTCGGGCCGAGCACGGCATTGCCAAGCGCGGGATCGTTCACGCGATTATATTCGACCACATAGTCCGACCGGTAATTGTACGATGCGCGCGCCGAAAAGAAGCGGCTGTCGTAAAAAATGCCGGCATTGGCGATGTGGTTGGACACGCCGGCAAGCCGCTGCTTGCCGGGCAGCGTCTCCGCCAATGCCTGTGGCAGTTCCGATTCATGATCGATATAGGTGTAGTTGGCGAGAACGCCGAAATTACGGGCCCAGTCGGGCACGCCCGGGAACCGCAGGAACGAGCGGAACGCTGCCTCCAAGCCCCGCAATCGACCCTCACCGCCGTTGAACGGACGGGTGACGCGCAAGCGGCCGAATTCGGCATCCTCGACGTCCGTGGTGAAGTCCGAGATAAAACCGGTGACATCACGGTTGAACACGCCGAACGTCAGCGATCCACTGCGCGTGAAATACCATTCCAGCGACGCATCATAATTGTGCGACCGGATCGGGTCGAGATCGGAGTTGCCGCCGTTCGACACGCGAACGCAATCCGGATCGTTCGGATCGGTGTTACACGTGGTGGAAGGCGCACCGATCGTCAGCGACGGGTTGAGATCGCCAAAACCGGGACGTGTCCGAGTCTCCGTATAGGCAAGGCGAAGCTGCAGCTTGGGCGTGATGCGCAACCGTGCGCTGATATTGGGCAGGAAATCGGTATAGCTGTTGCTGTTCGATACCGGGACCACCGTGGTCACGCCGCCAGTTGTGACCCGATCGAACCCGTTGATCTCGTTTTCGGTCCGCACGGCGCGCAGCCCGACCAGACCGTCGAGGGTCATGCTGCCCAGATCAAAGGCGTAGCGGCCTTGCAGATAGCCGGCATAGGTCTTTTCTTTACCGAAATAGACTTCCTCAAGTGGCGCCCGCTCTGCGGACATGCCCGCGATGGCACGAAGCGCCGCCAAATTGGCGCGCAGGCTTTCGGGCGTCGGCGTCACGAACGTGCGCGTGATCTCCACCGCGTCACCGCGGAATCCGGGCGAAGTGCTGGTATAGTCCAGCGGCAGCAGGGGGAAGAACTGCCCCGCCGGCGCAACGCCGCTTTCGCTGTAGTTCGACTGATCGAAATCACGGGTGTTGAAGCGAACGCCCGCCTGCACATTGGTGAGGCCGCGGGGGCCGAAACGATAGTCGAGATCCAGGCGTCCCTGCCAGTCGCGGCCATGAGCGCGCGAACCATTCTGACCCAAACCCGTCATGCGATAGCGGGAAGGGTCGCTCAGATTGACGTCGGTCACGACGGTGGTGCCGCCGCCGACACCCTGGTCCGTATCAAAGTCGAACGTACGGGTCGCTTGCGGAACGATGCCGCTAAAATTGAAATTCAGCGCGTCCTGGGTGAACGTCGAATCGGTGAATGCGACATCCCCGGTGATGCGCAGCCCGTCACGCCTCCAAATGAAGCCGACACCTGCCTGATAGGTATCCGTCCATGCATCGATCGCGCGCTGAACGCCGGTCGGGAATGCGCCGGCTGCCGCCGTCATGCTTTTGACCTGGTTCGTGCCGGGAATCAAAACGATGTCGGTCAGGTTCGCCTGTTGCCCGGAATTAACCTGGAAGTTGCTGCCAAAGCCGGTGTTCCGATAACCCTGAAACAGGAAATCGGCATAGAATTCCAGCTCGGTGCTGGGACGCCATTGCAGCGCCGTTGCGACCGAGGGGCGGTAACGATCGGCCGAATTATAGTTGATGTTGACGAACGAGGGATAACGGATCGTGCCCAGCCCGGCGACGTTGCGGCTCAGGATCTGCTGGCTGACGTTGCGTGAGGAATCGAGGAACTTTATATCGGTGTAGGACCCCTCGATCAGGAAACCGATGTCGCCGATCCCGGTGTCCCAGCGCTTGCTGATGAGCAGGTTTGCATCGACGCCCAGCTTCTGCGACTGGCGCCAGTGCACGCCGCTGATGCCGCCCGCAATGCGATCGCCCTTGAAGTCGAGCGGCTTGCGCGCGCGGACGTCGATCAGGCCGGCAATGCCGGGCTCGAGCAAGTTTGCGCTTCCTGACTTGTACACGTCGAGCCGCGCGATGCTGCTCGACGGGAAATCCTGAAGCGCGACTGCGCGTCCCTGACCGGTGAACAATTCGCGGCCGTTATAGGTGGTCGTGATATCGGGGAGGCCGCGTACGCGGGTGCCGGCCGCCGTACCATTCGCGAAGTCAACCTGCACGCCGGTGATACGCGCGAGCGATTCCGTCGCGGTCACGTCGGGCAGCTTGCCGATATCCTCCGCAACGATCGAATCGACGATCTGGTCGGAATCCTGTTTGATCGCCTGCGACGTTTCAAGGCTGCGCTGGATCGCGGTGATGACGATCTCTTCCTGTTCGGAAGGGTCTTCGGGCGCGCTGTCGACGGTGACGGTTTCGTCCTGCGCCATCGCGCCGGTCGGAATCGCAACAAGCGCGAGCGCCGACGTCGTGCACGCAAGAATAATAGAAATTCTCATTTATATCCTCCCCAGGAAATTTATTCGGATGCATATATCCGAATTATCATACTAATCAAGAAGTTCGGCTCGCACGATGAACTTTGGTTTGTGCCGCCCGGGTTCAGCGCCTGGGCCGCGGCGTGGCCGGTGGCGGAAGGGTGGCGATCCAGCTTGCCAGCCTGCGCGACAAGTCCTTGAACACAGAGGGTGAATCGGCCTTGCGGTCGCGCTGCTCGCCCGGATCCTGCTCGATATTGTAGAGCTCGGCCGCGCTGCCATCGACATTCATCAGCAGTTTCCACGGGCCGGAGCGGATTGCATAAAGCGGTCCGAACGCCTCACCCCCCGCGCGCGCGATATGACTGTAAAGGTCGGGTCGCGACGTGATCGGCTTGCCGCGCCAGGCGGCGGAGACGTCGATCCCGTCGATTCCGCTTGGGTTGCGCGCGCCGGTTATCGCGGCCATCGTCGGCAGCAGGTCGACCGCTTGCACCACGCTATCGGCATCGCGGCGTCCCGCAGGCACCTGACCCGGCCAGCGTATGATCAGTGGCTGGCGCACCCCGCCTTCGTACAGGCTCGCCTTGCGCCCGCGATACGGACCGGCCGAACCGGGAGCATTGGCGCCGATCGTCGGGCCGTTGTCCGATGTGAAGACGATCAACGTGTCGTCCAGTTCGCCCGCCGCGCGAAGCCCCTCGACCAGCCGACCGATCTCGGCATCCATCGCGACCAGTACCGCAAGGAAATTGTCCTCGCGCGGGTTGCGCCCCTTGCCCTTGGTCGCCGCAAGCTGCTCGGCGCTGGGCACCCAGGGCGAGTGCATGTCGGTCAGCCAAAGCTGCGCAAACCAGGACTTGTCCTTGCTGCGGCGAACGAAATCGAGCGTCTTGTCAATGAACCGCGCGGTAAGCTGGGCGCGGGGCAGCCAGTCGATCGGCCCCTTGCCCAGAGCCGCGCTCTGCTCGCCAAGCTTGTTGGTCAGATCGGTGGGCAGCACGCGGGGGCCAAGGCCCTCCCACTGCACATAGCTTTCATCGAACCCATAGGCGGTCGGCAGTGGCGCATCGCCTATGTCGCGCCCCCCACCCAAATGCCATTTGCCGAACTGCCCAGTCGCGTACCCCACCTGTTGCAGCGTGCGCGGCAGGGTCGGCAATTTGGGATCGAGCCAGTCGGCCTGGTTGAACGCGGCATTGCGACGTCGACCGTCGACAAAGGTGACGAACCGGTCGCGGGCCGGGAAGCGCCCGGTCATGAAGCCGGCGCGCGATGGGGAGCAGATCGGCGAGGCGTCGTAGAACTGGGTCATCATCAGCCCGTCGCGCGCGAGCGCATCGATATGCGGCGTCGCGACGAGGCGGTTACCCGTGATCGACAGGTCGCCATATCCCATGTCGTCGACCAGCACGAAGAGGATATTGGGCTTTGTCGGGGGGCGCTGCGGCGCGGTTTGGGCGGGGCGAGCGGTCGTCTCCTGGGGGCCAGCTAGCGCGGTTCCCGAGCCGAGGGCCGTCGCAAGCAGCGCGGCCGCCAGCCCGATTGCCTTGCGTCGCGAAACCCGTTGCGCCGTCATAGCCGCTCCCTGTGCCGCAGTTAAACGCTGGCCATGCACTAATTATCGTATTATTGTGATATGTGTCAAACATTAGTCGGGGCGCTCGTGCAGACGGGCCATCGCCTGGGGAGAGTAACGATATGCGGATGCTTCTGGCGGCGGGTGCCGCAATCACTGCTATGAGCACGCCGGCGCTGGCGCAGGGCGCATTGGGCGCCAATTTCAACGAGCATTATGAGGACGTCGACTATCGCGAACTCGACGCAGCGGGAGCGAAATGGATTCGCCTGTTCCTGCCGATGCCGCAGGTCGATCGTGCGCCTCCCGCCGAACATGGCGCGGTGAAGACAACGCTCGCGGCCGGCGCGCGCGGCTACAAGACGATCTTCACGCTCAAATGGCCGTACACCCGCAGCGACTTTCCCAAGCCGGACAGCGCAGCCTTCAACCGCGAAGTGGCACGGCTGGACGCGGTGTTGCCGCTGGTGATGGGCAAGGTCGACATCCTCGTGATCGGCAACGAACCCTATTTCGAAACCCGCGAACAGGACCGCGACCTCGACCTCAACGTCTTCTACGAGGCGCTGGCAAAGCGGATCGTCGCCTATCGCAATGCCAATTGCGGCGGCGACTGCAAGACGCGCCTCTATATGGGCGCGCTCAATCGTATGGACCTCAAGAAGAACCGCACGCCATCGACCGAACGCTGGATGGCGTTCGTCAAGGCGACGCCCGAGATCGACGGGGTCAACATCCACCCGCACGTGCCGAGCATCGAGCTGTCCAGGCCGTTCCTCGACTATATCTTCGCGCGCATGCGGCCTGAGCAAAAGTTCATCGCCACCGAATTCTCGCTGGTCGGCTGGTGGCAGCAGAATCTCGACAAGCCGGTCGCGACCGCCTTTGCCGACAAATATCAGGCGCCGCGCACCGCGCAGAACTGGCAGATCATCAAGGCCGCCCTGGAGACCCCGTTCCCGAAAGCGCAATGGGACGATTTCCTGAAGATGAGCCCGTGGTTTGAGAACAGGAAGCATTATTTGGCGAACCAGATGAAGATTTTCCGCGATACCGGTCGCCTTGCCGTCGCGACCTACGGCTTCAAGCAGGGGCGCTCGATGACGACGAATTTCGGGCCGAAATCCACGCCATGGCTGATCAACAGCGTCTATGCGGGGCGAACAGTGCGGCCCAATCCTGACGGCACCACCGCGTTCAACTACGCCTGGATCGACGATTTTCGCCGAATGGCGCGCGACTAGATCGCCGCCAGCGGCTCAATCGGCCGCTGGTGGAGCAGATGGCGCATCCGGGATTTGCCACTGCTTCACCGGCGGGAGAGGCGTGGCATTGATCCGGTTCCGAGGAACCTGCCGCATCGCGGAAAAGCGCTCGACCTAGGCGGTCAGCCGCTTGACAATCTCCGGATTGGCGGCGGCGAGGTCGGTCTATTCAGAGGGATCAACATCAAGATCAAGCAACTGGTCGCCGACCAGTTTCCAATGTCCACAAATGACCGATCCGCCACGCCCGAGCGACGCCTCAGGCGTGCGCGGGCAGGGGCTTGCGGTTCCTGAGCGCAGCCGACACATCCTGTCCATAACCGGGCCGCGCAGCCTGGCCCCGGTGATCGCCGCCAGCGTCGGCATAACATCAACATGGGCGATGGAACCGACCCCGCTTCCGGCATGGACGCATCCCTGCGGGCCGGGTCATCCTGGCAGCGCGACCCGTGCAAGCCATCTCAAACACGATGGACCCATTCGCGAGGCGGAATGGAGATTGACCCGCAAGCTCAAGGCCAAAAGCGGGTTCGTCGCGGCGATTGTCGCGCTTTGCAGAAAAGGGGCCGGTGGGAAACCACGCATGGCCCGCCACGGTGCCGGGGCGGCGCAGATAATCGGGAAGCGAATATTGGGTGATCTGGTCGGTGAAGGGCAGTGCGCCGATGCCCTTGAAACAGCCCCAGGCTCCTTCTGCATAGTTGCGCACGACGGTGATTTCGCAATCGCTCATTCCGTCGCCGATCTGCAGGATGGCGTTGTGCACCTTGGCCTTGGCGGCGAGTTTGGGATATGTTCTACGCATGGCCCTCGACCCGGCGCGCACCGGGGGGCTCGCGAATGTCGCCGCGCGCGCCACGCGCCAAATCGGGCGCAGCGTCCTGCGCCAGCGCGCTCGGCGCCGTGAGGTCCAGCAAGGCGGCAAACGGGAATTCCAGGTCAGCGGTTGACGGGTTCAGTAGTCGCGTCGTCGCATCCTTGCGGTCGGCGCACCGGATTGCAAAGCGCGACGGCGCCGTCGGGCAGTCGCACGCGATAGCCGCCGGTAAAGCGGCGGTCAGACCACAGATAATCGGTCGAGATGTAATGCGCGCCGCTGCGCAGCGCGGCGTCGCGCAGGCGGGTATCGTTGGTGCGCGCTTCGCGGGTGGCGACATCGGCGCGGGTGCGGACGATGAAATTCGCCTTCACCGCGCGGGCAATGCGATCGGCCTGCCCCACGGGATCGTTGAGCGTCAGATAGGCAGCAGCGGGCGAGTCCTCATCCGTATTGACGAAGAAGACCCGACCTTCAAGCGAGCGGCGCTGGCCGCGATACAGCGCGACCTTGGCCGGCCCTTGGTCGAGCGCGAACAGGAATTTGCCCCGCGATGCCGCCAGTGTCGGCCAGTTGTTCGCGAGTACCGCGTCGCGCAACGTGGGGTAACCCCCCTGGACATCGTCGGGCACGATCAGCTTGGCGGGTGAAAGGACTGAGCGGACCTCGGCGTCGAGCGCGTCATAGGCGGCTTCGGTATAGGGTTCGCCTTTGAGGAAGCGCTCATTGTCGTTGGTGTTGAACATCAGCAGGATCGGGACATGCCCGGGATGTGCGTTCGACCAGTCGCGAATGATCGTCAGGCATGCGACCAATGTCAGGCAGGTCGAGCGGTTGTCGAACCCGGCCATATGCTGGACCTTGAATCCCGGGCGCTGCATCGCCGGGTCGTCCGACCCGTCGGCATAGAGTCCGCCGCGCGGATCGTACCAGATGTCGAGCTCGAGCTGGCGTGCACCGGCGTCGAGCTGTTCGACGATCGGGCGATGGGCATAGTCGAGCGCATCGGCGCTGGCCGGATCGACGGCGCGCAGCTGCGCCATCCGCGTGTCGGGCATTGCCAGCTTGTAGCTGTTATGCGTGCCGATCATCGTCAGGTCGTTGATGCGCAACGGCGCTTCGGACGCAACGATCGCTGGCAAAGCAAGCAGCAAGAACATGGCGCACTCCGGTAAGTGGGGCGGACCGGCGGGCCGAAATGCCCAGCGTGGATTATCACGGGTATGTGACACAATCGTGCCAGCCGGCCGCGCTAACAGCACAGCCGTCGATGTTACACCGCTTCGGCACCGGGCCGCCCCGGATGCGTCAGGAATGCTGCCAGCGTGCTCAGGTTGCCATTGGGTCGATCAACTTGGTCGATCACCTTGATCTCCGTCTGCCAACGATCTGGCGATATCGTGAACAGGTGATAGCCGCGCTGATTGTTGAGGAGCTTCATATGGGGGTTGTGAAAAAGCCCGTCCTGCTCGTCGGGAAGACGCAAGCCACCCGTACCGCCCGAACTGATCGAGGTGGCGAGAAATTCCGTTGCAATCGCCGGACCTTCTAGATCCTCGATTTCTAACGGCACCACGCCGACATAGTTCTGGTGCGCATCGCCGCTGCCGATCACGACGTTCGTCAGCCCCTTCCGGCGAATGGAATCCACCAGCCGCTGGCGGGCGTAGGAATAGCCGTTCCAATTGTCGGCACTGGCGACAGGAGATGTCGCGCCATCTCGGCGCGAATCATGTGGCATCACCATCACTTGCTGCGCCAGGAAGTTCCAGCGCGCTTGGTTAGACAACCCTTCGTCCAGCCAGCGCTCCTGCGCGGCGCCCAATATGGTCCGATCTGGTCGATCGACAGGGTAGCAGCGCTCGATCTCCGCGCGACTGAGGCCCGGCCGCTCACATGCCTGATCGCTCCGATAGGATCGAGTGTCGAGGACGTGCACGCGGACGAGCGATCCATAATCGAGGCGACGGTACATTCGTACGCCGTTCGAACCGGGCATCAACGCCCGACGGACAGGCATATGCTCGTACCAGGCTTGGAGCGCGGCGGCCTTGCGGATGGCGAACACTTCGGCCGGGCTGCCATCCTTGTCGAACTTGGCTGCCCAATTGTCGTCGATCTCGTGATCGTCGAACGACAAGATGAATGCCGCGGCCGCATGCGCCGCCTGGAGATCGGGGTCCGCCTTGTACTGGGCGTAGCGCCGACGATAATCGTCCAGCGTGTACAATTCGCCGGTCAGGTGTTTCCGCGGACTGGCGGCCTTTTGGATCCCCATCTCGTACAGATAGTCGCCATAGTGATAGACGGCATCGACATTTGGCTCCTGCGCGAGACGCGCGAAGGCGGTGTAGTAGCCCATCTCGAAGTTCTGGCAGCCCGCCATGACCAGCCGAACCTGGTCCACCGGCATGCCCCGTCCCGGCGCGGTGCGTGCCATGCCAATGGGGCTCGTGCCCGCGCCGTGCACCAGGAACCGGTACCAATAAGGACGGCGCGGCAGAAGCCCCTCAACCTCAACGTGCACAGAGTGCGCCAGGCGTGCTTCGGCAAGCGCAGTACCGGCCCGCGCCACTTTCCGGAAGTCCGGATCCTCCGACACTTCCCACCGTATGGCCACATCCGCTGGAGGCATGCCGCCACCGGGGGTCTGAGGATCAGGCGCCAGCCGCGTCCAGATGACGAACCCATCCTGCGCCGGATCGCCCGCAGCAATGCCGAGCGTGAAGGGATACCGCGTGAAAACTGGACGCGCGAGACCTTGTGGAACTCCACCGCCCAGCAACGTCATCGCGAGAGCGGATTTCACGAGGTTGCGACGATTTTGCTGCAGCATCACTTCTCCGGCCCATCAGGATTCAGGAGTAAGACGGCACAATGGCGTCACACCCGACAATCGGGCATTACGGCCTTGTCGATTCCGTTGGTTCGGACGAGATGCGGATCTGCTCGCCGCGAGATTGCACCTTAACGCCATAGGCCTGACGAATTGCCGTCAGCACCCGCGCGGGGTCCGAAACCTGGAAGCGCCCGCTGATTGGCCGTGCTGCGAGTTCGTCATTGCCGAACACGATTGGCCGGCTGGAATAGCGCTGGACCTTGGTGATGAGCACTTCCAGCGGCACATTGTCCGCTTCAAACCATCCGGATTTCCAATCGGGAGCCTGGCGTGTGCTGTGCGACCGCAGAATGACGCTGCCTTCGGCGACGCGAGTCTGCTCGCCCTTGCGCAGCACCATCTGGCGGGTGCCGCCGATATCCACCTCGACCGCGCCGCGATACACCTCGACCGTTGTTCGGGTGGCGCTTTGACGATCGACGTTGAACGCGGTTCCGAGCACCCGCACCGACGTGTTTCCGCTGTGCACGCGGAACGCGCGCGATGGTTCATGCTGGATGTTGAAAAATGCCTCTCCCCGCTCGAGCGTGGCGGTGCGTTGCCACGGCAGGATCTGCACGCGCAGTTTGCTGCCCCCACTCAGGTCGACACGCGATCCATCCGCCAGGACTATCGCGCGATCTTCGCCCACGCCAGCCTGATAGGTTGCAAAGGACAGGTCGGAAATGAGGACCGTCGCGACGACTAAAACCGCGCAGGCAGCGGCGGCGATCGCCGAAGCCCGGAATCTGAACCGCGAGAGGTCGCCGCGCGGTGCTGCAACTACGGTGCTCGTGGTCGCTTCGGAGGACTCTCGCAGCGCCTGTTTGAGCGTGTCGGATTCCCATAGCGCCTGTACGTCGGCGAACGTGTCGGCATTGCCGTCCGAAGCGGCCAGCCATCGGTCGAACTTTGGCCCCAAAGACGCATCGATCGCAGGTTGATCGAGCCGGTGGACCCAGGACGCGGCCTCCTCTCGAGGATCGGGTTCGCGCTTCATGGGTTCGCGGCTTCGGCGTCGCGGCTCAGCGCGATCGCCTTGTGCAGATCGGCCAGGCCACGGGTAATATGCTTCTCCACAGCCTTGAGGCTCAAATCCAGGTCCTTTGCAATGGCAGCGCAACTCTGCCCGTCGAGCCGGCGTCTGACAACGACCTCACGCCGCAGCGGCGGCATGGCGGCGAGCGCTTCGGACAGCACGACCAGTTCCTGCCGGGCAGAGATGACGCGGTCGGGAAGGGGTGCCTGACTGACTAGTTCCTGTTCCGGCTCCCCGGTCAATCGCTTCTCCTGCCGATGCTGATCGACCAGCAGATTGCCGGCAATGCGGAATCCCAGGGCAAAGATGCTGACCGGCTTTTGAACCTGCAGTTGCTGGATCAGCCGGGTGAGCGTCTCCTGCACCACGTCCTCCACAATGACCGGATTTCTGGTGCGGGCGCGAACGTACCGCGTCAGCACGCTGGAAACCTTGTCCCACTCCTGCTCCGGAAGTTCGCCTGGCGACTGATCAATCTGGGGCAGCAAAACGGGCATGCGATATCCGCCGGGTCGTCTAGGCGCGCTAAAGGGACTTTGTGACGTTCTCGTTTCAACATCGGGCGATCGAGCGGTTTCAGTGCGGCTTGCCACAAGAAATGATCGGATCATCGTCACGAATAAGACCAATAAAAGTCACGTAAAAGAAATGTTTTTTTTTGATGTCGGGTTCGATCATTTCCCCCGTCATTTCCCCAGAGTCCACTCAAGGGGGAAACCATGATTGTTCCGCGTCACTTTACGCATCTGCTGCTCTGTTCGGTCGCTTTCTGCAACGTCGCCTGGGATCCAGCGCTTGCTCAGGCCACCACTTTGGCAAGTGCGCGCCAGTTCGATTTCGATCTGCCCGCACAGCCCCTTGGCAGTGCGCTACTTCAATTCTCGCGCGTGACCGGGCTCCAGGTGGCCACGTCTCCGGACTTGCTGAACGGGATGCGCAGCACGCCCCTGCGAGGCCGTATGACCGCGGCGCAGGCGCTGCGCCGGCTGATGTCAGGAAGCAGTATTGACGGACGGATCGTCGGCGATACCGTGACCGTCACACGGCGGCGCGTGGCAGGTAAGCCGGTGTCGCGCGCAACGCAGGCGGCGAGCAGCAGGACTGCAGACCCGACCGCTGCGGGTGCCTTGCAGAATGACGACCTCACGCCCGCAGCGACCGAGATCGTCGTCACAGGCTTTCGCGAGAGTCTTGCAAAGGCGCAAGAGTTGAAGAAGGCCGCCACGGGCACTTCCGATGTGATCGTCGCTCAGGACATCGCCGCATTTCCCGATCAGAACCTGGCGGAGGCGCTGCAGCGCATCGCCGGCGTCGCGATCACGCGCGACAGCGGCGAGGGGCGCCAGATTTCACTGCGCGGGCTGGGACCCGAGTTCACCCGCACCCAACTCAACGGGATGGAGGTGCTGACCAACACAGCGTCCGGCCTGGACAGCCGCGGCGCGATCAGCCGCAGCCGCTCTTTCGATTACAGCGTGTTCGCTTCCGAACTGTTCAATCAGGTCACGGTCCAAAAGTCCTTCGCCGCCGAGCAGGATGAGGGCGGGATCGGCGGCACCATTGGGCTGCGCACGGCCAAGCCGTTCGACTATGCCGGTCTGACCGCCGTCGTATCCGCCAAGGGCCAGGTCAATGAGCATACCAAGACGCTGACGCCCCGCGCGGTTGGCTTGATCTCGAACCGCTGGGGCGATTTCGGCGCGCTGCTGTCGGTCGCGTATAGTTCCGCCGACACGATCGAATATGGCTTTCGCAACATAAACTGGTCGCAGATCAATTTCGGCGCGGCTAATGTCGGACCCAACATCTCGGCCGAGATCCGCGATAAACTGGTCAACGCGAGTGGAGCCGATCGGGTCTGGAGCAGCCGGCAGCAGACCTATGCGACCTGGTTCGCCAAGCGCGAACGCCTGGGGATCACCGGCGCGCTGCAATATCACCCCGATGACCGGACCGACGTGACGCTGGACATTCTCTACGGCAAGCTGACGAACGACCGCCACAATACTGCGATTGGTTCTGGCGGCACCAACGGCGTCGCCGCCAACGATATTCGTGGTACCCAGGTCATCACCGACGTAACGCTGGACCGCTACAATTCTATTGTCGCCGCCTCGTTCGATAATGTCGATTTCCGCAGCGAGTCGCGACTAAGCGAGGACGCGACCGAATTCTGGCAAGTCGTGCTCAACGGTCGCACTGACCTGACGGACAATGTGCAGTTGTCGGGCCTAGCCGGCTGGTCAAAGTCGAACTTCAACGGTTCGTATGATCAGACCTGGCTAGAAACGGTTGGCAAAAGCTTTTCGTTCGACGTCAATATCGACAAGCCGCGGACGATGTATGGCTTCGACATCACCGATCCAGCCACCGGCTGGGACGTCCAGCGGATGGAAACCCGCGCCGACCGGATTCAGAGCGAATTCTACAATGCCGAAGGCCAGCTTGCATGGCGGGTGGGCGAAGGCGCCACCCTTAAGCTGGGCGGCTCGTTCAAGCAGTTCGAGAACTCGGCATGGCAGCGGCGCCTCACCTTTGTATACGAGGATCTTCCCGGCGTGCCGCAGGTCCCGACCATGCTGGTGCCGCGCAGTTCGATCGTACCGTATCTAATCGCCGACGTGCGCGGCGCCTATGCCACGCTTAATCCGGACACGCGCCTCGATGCCGGAGACACCATCGCCGGCTCAGACTTCTCGATCCGCGAGCGGACCTATAGCGGCTTCGGCCAGTTCGACATGGCGGGTGAGATTGCAGGCATCGGTGTGCGCGCCAATGTGGGCCTGCGCTATTTCCGGACGACGCTGACGTCGAAAGGTACCGCGATCACCGGCGGAACGCTGACGCCCGTGACGGTAGAGAATAGCTATGATGATTTTCTGCCTGCGTTGAACGTGGCGTTCGACCTCGATCGCTCGCTCGTGTTTCGGGTCGGTGCGGCCCGCAACATCAGCCGCGCCGGGCTTGGCGACATGCGTGCCGCCGCCACGCTAAACCTCGCCGCGTTCGGCGGCACCATCAGCGCCGGCAACCCGTTTCTCACGCCATTCCGCGCGGACTCGATCGATGCATCGCTTGAATATTATGACGGCGAGCGCGGCTTCCTGGCAATCGGCGCCTTCTACAAGAATATGGATTCGTTTATCACTACGGAAACCACCCCGGTGCCGTACAACAGCACCGGCTATCCGCTGTCGCTGCTGACCGACGGGCAGGCACCGGACGTGCTGATCAACTTCACCCGGCCAGTGAATGGCCCGGGCGCGTCGATCAAGGGTATAGAGATCGCCGGCAAGCGCGATTTCGATTTCCTTCCCGGCCCGCTCAGGCACCTCGGCGCGCTCGGCAACCTGACGATCGCCGACGGATCGAGCGATGTGCTCTATTCGGGACGACCGGTCGATCTGCCGTTGCCCAACCTCTCCAAATTCTCCGCCAATGCGACGCTCTACTTCGAAACCGAGCGCTGGGGCGTTCGCGGATCGGCCGCGATCCGGGGCAAGTATCGCGTTGGCACTGGTGGCAACGGTAACATCGGCGAATTCTTTCCCAGCACCCAGAACTATGACGCCTCGGCCTATTTCAATCTGACGCCGCGATTGAAGCTGACGGTAGAGGCGATCAACATCACCGACCAGCAGATCGTCCAATATGCCGATCGCGATGCCCAGCGCCTGATGACGAATACGGTCAGCGGCCGCACCATCCTCTTTGGTGCAACCATGCGCTTTTGAAGAACTCTGACTGCCTCGTGATCGGTGCCATCACGAGGCAGTCAGAATAACTCCATTCTGTGTTCGAGCGGCAAGGGTGAGGTTCCCATTTGCAAACTCGTGCGATGAAAGATCATGTCAGGCGTGATGCACCGTTCGGGGCCGCCTTTTGGAATGCAGACCGTCAGTAGTTATCGCTTCAGACGACCCTTCGCGCTTCAATGGCCGCACCGGGTTTGCCGCTGGCTCGAACTCCTGAGAATGTGGAGCCGCCAGCTTCGATCCGATGCGAAGCGACCAAGCGATCCGTTCGGATGTACTATTTTTGATCGGGAGACGCCTGGATGCCCGCGTTCTTCATTCACGGCGTGCCTGAAACGCACGATATTTGGACGCCCGTGATTGAACGCTTGTCTCGAGATGACATCATCGCCGAAAATTTGCCGGGCTTTTGCGCACCATCGCCCGACGGCTTCGCAGCGACGAAGGAGGCATATGTTGATCGGCTGATCGATCGAATTGAGGCGGTCGGCACGCCAGTTGACCTGGTCATGCATGATTGGGGCTGCATCCTGGGTGTACGCGTCGCGTCGCTGCGGCCTGCATTGATTCGTAGTTGGACAGGCGGGGGCGGATCGGTCGATCCCGCGCAACAAAGGCATCCGCTGGCGAAGGTCTGGCAGACTCCTGGATTGGGCGAAGCCTTCTTCGCAGAACTCGATCGCGACGTGCTGATCGAGCGGTTGCGCGCCGATGGCGTACCATATGATCTGTCGCCAAAGGTTATCGGGCGGATCGACGCCACGATGGCCGACAGCATCCTTCGGCTCTATCGATCGGCCCTGACCGTCGGCAAGGAATGGCAGCCCGATCTGGCGCGGATCACCGCACCGGGTCTCGTGCACGGCCGGCGGGACAAAGCTTGCCTACAATCCAGCGCCGAAAGGCTGGCCGCGGATACCAAGTCGCCGCTGCTGCTGTTTGACGCCGGCCATTGGTTTCCGCTCGAGAGTCCAGCTGAAGTGGCCGCCGCGCTTGAAGCGCATTGGGCTAAACAATGATGACGCGATCTTTCTGCGATGGTGCGCCGACCATCATAATCAGGAGTGCGCGCAGTCGCTATGCGCCGGTACTAACCTCGCCGGGCCCGTAACCGTTCGCGCCCTGCGTGCGAATACCGACAGGAGCACACCTGCTTCCCGTTCGCCTCGAGGTATCGCTATGCATAGACTGTTGCCCTTTGCCGCCCCCGTGATCGTTGTCGCCGCTGCCGTGGCACCGGCACAGGCGGCAACCCTGAAGCCGTTTGACCAAAAGGCGTTTGCGGCCGCGCAAGCCGCAGGCAAGCCGATCCTTGTAGAGGTTCACGCGCCTTGGTGCCCGATATGCCGCGCTCAGGGCAAAGCGATCGCCAAGTTGACCGCCAACGGCGCGCATAAGGACCTCGTCATCTTCCGGATCGATTACGATACCCAGAAACCGCTTTGGCAACGGTTCGGTGCGCAAAAACAGTCCACGCTGATCGCCTTTCGCGGCAAGCGAGAAACCGATCGCGTCTCGTATCAGTCGGACGAACGCCGGATCGCCGTATTGCTCGCGGCGACGCGAGGCTGACAAGGTGGACAGCCTGCTCAATCCCGTGCTCGGCTTTGCCGCCGGAGCGCTGACGATCCTGTCGCCCTGTGTCCTGCCTCTGATCCCGATTGTACTTGGCAGTGCCGCGCAAACACACCGTCTCGGGCCATTCGCGCTCGCGGGCGGGTTGGTCGTCAGCTTCACGGTGGTCGGATTTGGCCTCGCCACGGTGGGAAGCGCGATCGGCATCGACGCGGAGGTGCTGCGCTATTTCGGCGCGGCGCTTCTTGGGCTGTTTGGGCTTGCGCTGCTGGTCCCGCAGCTGCGGATGGCGCTCGAAATCGCCGCCGCACCTGCCGCCAGCTGGGCCGGGGCCCGGCAGGACGGGCTGGAGAGACATGGCTTGGCCGGCCAGGCGGCGATCGGTGCCCTGCTCGGGATCGTGTGGAGCCCATGCGTCGGACCGACGCTCGGGGCAGCGACCGTCCTTGCCGCTGACGGCCAGAGTCTTGGCGCGGCCGCCGTGGTGATGTTCGCATTTGGACTTGGCATTGCCAGCGTCATGCTAGCCATTGCGCTTGCCGGTCGGTCAGTGATGACAAAATTGCGTTCGCGTCTGCTGCACGCGGGTGATACCGGCCGGCGTCTCTTGGGTGCGCTGCTTCTTGTTGTTGCCGTGGCGATCGGGACCGGGCTTGACCGGGCGATCGAAGCCGTCATCCTCGACCATTCGCCGGACTGGCTGATCACCGTCAGTACCGCGTTTTGAAGACGCGTTTCAAAGTCATCTGGAACCTGCACTGCTTGGGATTTTGCCAAGCAGCCACGCCGTCGTCATGAGGCGGGCGTCGGAAATCCGCTAGCCCGGCTCTTCAAAGCGTTGCTGACGGACGCCGCGCCACACCGGATTTACGGCGATGTGGCGCGCGCTCCACCAGTCCAAAAACAAGCGGAGTTCTTATGACCGGCAGACCCCCAGCAAGTCCGCGCCATTGCTTGGCGGTTGTCACTGGCGCATCGAGCGGCATTGGCGCCGCGACAGCCCGCGAACTGGCGATGGCAGGTTACCACGTATTGGCTGGCGTTCGCCGCAGCGAGGATGCGGACGCGCTCCAAGCCACGAATCTGGAGCCGATCATGCTCGACATAACGGACGAGGCTGCGATCGCAGCATTGGTACAACGTATCGATGCCGATCCCGAGCGTCGTCCGCTTGGAGCGCTCGTGAATAACGCGGGAGTAGCGATCAACGCCCCTTTAGAAGCCTACAAGTTGGACGCGTTGCGCCGCTTGTTCGAAGTCAACCTCTTTGGCCATGTCGCGATGATTCAGGCATTGCTGCCAGCCTTGATCGAAAGTCGCGGCACGATCGTCAACATTTCATCGGTTGGTGGCAAGGTGGCGATGCCGACTTACGGTCCGTACGCAGGCACCAAGTTTGCTCTGGAGGCGATCAGCGACTCCTTGCGCCGCGAGGTCGCTCCGCTTGGTGTCAGGGTCGTTGTGGTCGAGCCAGGTGCGATCACGACTGGCATGCTCAAACAGGTAGGAGGCAGGGGAGCTAAGGTTGTGGACGCAATGACGCCCATACACCGCGACCGCTCTGCAGCGCTCATGCACGCGGTCGTTGCGCAAGCCGAGGCGTCCGTGGCAAGCGGAGCACCGCCTGAGGAGGCCGCCCGTATCATCGCACACGCGATTATCAGCCCGCGCCCCAGGACCAGGTACACGGTTGGTCGTGGCACCGGGATGATCGTCAAGCTTACCAGGCTCGTGTCGGATCGTGTGCTCGACCGCATTCTCGCAGCAAACCTCAAGCCGTATTTCCGATGAACAAGGATCGAGCGTCGTCCAAAGCTGCCGCACTGATGACTCGCAGGGATCCAGCCGCTACCCGGTGAAGCGGCTGGCCGAGACCGGATTCAGCAAAAAAAGCGATGGCAGCATCGGGCCTTGGGCGATGATTCGCCGGAGTGAATCGCCGCGAACGCCCCCCGGGGCAGCGGGCGCAACCCATTCGACCAGGTCGGCGCATCCGCGCATCATGGCGGCGACATTTTCCGCCAGTGCGAGTGATCGTCCCTGGCGCAACAGACCGCAGCTGCGGCACCGGCCGCGACCCAGACCTCACCGACACCTAGAGGAAAGCCATCTTCCAGCAACCGGTGTGGGATCGGACACTCCTTTATGTCCCAGAACCAGCGGCTGCAGATGGGGTAAAGACCTCCGCCAGAAATCGCTCCCTCAATAGCCCGCATAGCTGCCTTCTGGCGGCTGCGCCGCGCCCGGCGGGAGCCTGGGATTCTCGATTTCGGGCTCGGGCCATTCCGGTTCGCTCCCCGGTGACGAGCGGCCAGAGAGGGTCCCGCACGATGCGCAGCACCTCCCCACCTCCCACCTCTTTCCGGTAATAGGGACCAGGCTTGGAACCGATCATGGGTCATGAGCAGCCGGCCACGCTGCGCCTAAGCATTGCGCTAGCTTGCGGGGTCGTTGTCGCCGGGATTACGGCCCAATGTTACTCGACGATCCGCTCCAATCAGACCACCACCACATCGTCAGGCGACCCGTACCTTCCCCGCTCGCGTCCAGTTCTGAATTTGCCCGGATTGCTAGCAACATCCGCGAACGCGTCCGTGCCACCACCCGGCACGACGCTCGGCTGGCCGCGCTCAAGAAACCGGCGCTATCGCACCACCAGGCTGTGCGAGACGATAGGGGTCGGGCGGAAGGGATCTGGAACCGGATACGCGATCTGGATGATGGATTATCACTTCGTCCAAAGGCGGTTGCTAGTAGATGAAGATATCGGAGAAGCAGATGCTGCCGTCGAACAATGCCATGACGGCAAGATGTGCGCGCTTTTGCACCCCATAACGTTCACGTGCATGCTTGAGATGCTGGATGACCGTGTCGTGGCTTACACCAAGGATGCGCGAAATCTCCCAGTCGGTCTTGCCGCGTGCCGCCCAGAGCACACAGCCGCGCTGCCTGTCGGTCATGGGCACGGTTGGTTGCGGCGCCCGCCGGGGCTGGCCAATGCGCCGCGCTGCCTCGAACGCCATGCCACCGATAAGCTGAGCGACCATTGACGTATCCGCGGGACAGCGCTCATCGCTGCAAACCGCAAAGGAGCAGGAGCCATTATATTCTCCGGGTACATGGGCGGGAACCGTGAAGCCGTCGCCGATACCGGCCCGGCGTGCCGCGCGGAGCACGTCGTGATCGCCAATCGTCAGCTGGATCATCGCGGGCACATGCGACCAGCTGAAGCCGGTGCTTGTCACATGGCTCGCGCGATGGATCGGATCGAGCCGCCCCAAGGCGCGCTCGTCGAACCACGCTTCCCACTGCGACGGGTAGTTATGGAGCCGGATGCCGGACGTGAGGCCATGTCCGAAATCGACATGCTGGCTCAGCGCGAAATATCGAAACCCCATTTCACGGGTGCATTCCGACAACGCGTCGAATAATTCATCCAGCCCGCTCGCCTTGCATGCGATCAGTTCAAATGTCTCCGCTAGAATGAACGCTGACATACCCGCTCGCTATCGATCGCAGGGTGTCCCAACGCACCACGTGCCATGATCAATTAACGAAATCGGACACTGCTTCTCAAGGCAGTGCAGTATTTATCGAAACGATGATTTTCAGCAAACTCAAAATCTTGATAATTCGGTCAGAACCAAGGTGTCATAGATTTAAAACACGCCTTGGCCTCTAATCATGAGCTTCATAGCGCTGTGCTTGCGTGACTACCCACAATCAGCGGGCATCAATCAGCCTGACGAAAAGGCTGGGCGCCGGCGGCCGGCGCGGTTTACCACCTGCACATCGACTATATGAACTCTATATATGCGTGACGCATATAGTTCAAGGACGACTTGCATGATGCGAGCAGGTCGCAATGCCTGAAACAAGCGCTCGTTCGGCATTTTCGCGGGCAATGGCGCTGCCGCTCTGGGTGAAGAAAATGCCAGGTCATGCAACGTGGGCTATTCACTCTCCCTGATCATCAGGAAAGCTTGGAAACGGAGATGGAGAAAATCGGTTTCGGCGGAGGTTGTCACTGGTGCACGGAGGGCGTGTTCCAGGCGATCCGCGGCGTGCAGCAGGTCGATCAGGGGTTCATTCGCTCTGATGCGCCAGCCGACACCTGGGCGGAGGCGGTCGTGATTCACTTCGATGCGGCGCAGATTGATCTCGCGACGCTTCTGGAAATTCACCTGCGGACTCATTCAGCCGCGAAACCCTTCGTGCCAGGCGGCAAGTACCGCACCGCCGCCTACACCTTCAACGACGCCCAGGCGTCCATGCTGGAGGGCGCAATATCGTCGCTGGCATTGGCATTCGACAAACCGCTCTCGACAACTGTCCTGCCGTTCCGCGAGTTCAAGCCTTCGGACGCCCGGTATCAGAACTATTATGCGACAGATCCGCAGAGGCCCTTCTGCAAACGCTATATCGATCCGAAGCTCGCTTATATTAGGAAGAACTTCGCCAAGGTCACGCGGTCGGTCTAGGCCACCGCGATCCCATTGTCTCCGCCGGTATCGCGTACACTGCGCTCGCCGTGCACGGCGGCTAGCGCGAGGGAGGAGCATCAAGCTGCCCCCGACACGCTTACCGGTGCAACTGCCGCCCCGGCCTGGGCGCAGTCCTTAAGCTGCAGATCACCTATCGGGGCGATAATATGCATATTGAAGAAGCCCTAATAGCTGCGATCCGCGCTTTCATCGTCCCAAGCAGGACCTAAAGTGGAAATCGCGGATCGCCTCGGCACAAGCACTCACGGTGTCTGTGCGAGCACACGGAAGTCGTCGATCCAGGCATAGTTGAAATCGGCCTTGCCATTAGGCCTGCGTTGAACCGTGATCGGAGCATAAACGCCATTCAGAATCCAGGTTGGTTTGTCGGGTCCATAATCCACGCCCATTTCGGGCGACTGCTTGAAGGCATAGGTCGCGACAGCCAACTGCTTGGTGTCGCGGAAGATCTTCATCTGGTTGGCCAGAAAGCGTTTGCGGTTCTCGAACCAGGGGCTCATCGATAGGAACTCGTCCCACTTCGCCTTGGCGAACGGGTTGTCGACCGCAGATCGGATCACCTGCCAGTTCTGGGTTGTGCGCGGCAGGCCGTATTTGTCGGCGAAGCCTGCCGAGATCGCCTTGGTGGAATTTTCGCGCCACCAGTGGACGAGCGAGAATTCCGTCGCAATGAAGCGCTGATCGGGCCGCATGCGCGGCAGGATGTAATCGAGGAACGCCTTCGATGCCTCGATCGCCGGGACGTGCGGATGGATGTCGACGCCGTCAATCTCCGGGGTGGCCTTGACGTATTGCATCCAGCGCTCGACTGAGGGCGTGATGTTGCTGGCCAGGTCCAGCCGGTTAAGCGCACCCATGTAGAGCCGTGTGTTGCAGGTGTCGCCACACGACTGGGCGCGATAGGCGATCGCCCGGGCGGCCATTGTTTCGTAGAAGACGTTGAGGTCATCGTCCTGCTGCTGGGTCAGCGTGTCGATATAGGGTTCGTTGCCGATCACCAGGATGTCGACCTTCCCCATCACGCGCTGAAGGATCACGTCGAGGCGATCCAGCTCGCGCTGCATGTTGGCGGTGTCGGGCCTGGGGAAATCGCGGTCGAGGAAGGACCATTTGATCGACAGGACGGTCTTGAACCCGTTGCTGTTTGCCGCAAGCGTGGCGTTGAGCGCGGCGTCGCGCGTCGGCAGCGCCGGACCGACGAAGATGCGCAGCCACTTGGCATTGGCTTCACGCATTTCGTCATAATCGATGTCGTCATAATGTTCGTTGAAATTTGCGCCGATCGCGCCGCCGAAGTCGACGGCCCCGGTCGGTGTGGGTGTCGGTGACGGCGAAGGGCTCGGCGCCGGCGTGGGAGTCGGTGTCGGAGCGACGATTACACCGCCGCCCGCGTTACCGCCGCTCTGGCCACCACCTGAACAGCTGGACAACGCTCCGGCCGCACAGCCTGCAACCAGACCGAGCAGGACGCGGCGGCTCACGCGGGGCATCGCCACGCTTTGCGGTCGCGTCGAAGTTTGAAATGCCTTCATTGGCCCCTCCTGACTTACACATTAATTATCATATAAGTCGTATTCATATGCAATTCATTGATGATTGAGAAGGGGCATCCCGAATTTTTGCCTCTCATGTGCGCCCCACCTTTGTCGCGAGCTTCCGGCACCCGGTAGGCATATGATCGCGTCAGCCTCCCGTCGGACGCCGCATCGGCGCCAGCAGCCATCGTCATTCGGCCAAATGCGGCGAACGTCGTCGCCGATGTAACCAGAGCGGGCGGCGCGACGAAAAGACAAATAGTCCCCGTCTGCGCTTGAGGATATCGATGGCTGATCCCGCAAAGCCCTTCACCGGTCCCAAGACACTTTCCGACGACCACGATCAAGGTGGCGAGCTTGTCTACAAGCACCGGTTGGCGACCAGGCTGTGGCACTGGGTCAACGCGGTGACGGTCATCGTTCTGCTGATGAGCGGGCTGACGATCTCCAATGCGCATCCCCATCTCTATTGGGGTGCGTTCGGCGCGAACAACGATCACGCATGGCTGCACCTTCCGCACTTTCCAGGCTGGTCGACCATCCCGTCGGCCTACAATCTGGCGCTCGGGCGCAACTGGCACCTGTTCTTTGCGTGGATCTTTGCGTTCGGCCTGCTCGGACACATGATCGCCGGTCTGGTGAATCGGCATATCCAGCGCGACCTGACACTCACGCGCAGCGAAGTGGCGCCGCGGCATCTGTGGCAGGAAGTGAAGGACCACGCCCGGCTCCGTTTCCCCACGGGCAAGGCTGCGCTGTCCTACAACGTAATCCAGAAGATGACGTACATCGCCGTTCTTTTCGTACTTTTCCCGCTTATGATTGTCAGCGGCCTGTCAATGTCGCCAGGCTTCAACGCCGTCATGCATTGGCCGATGGACCTGGTCGGCGGGCGCGCATCGATGCGCTCGATTCATTTTGTGACCGCTGGCCTGATCGCGTTGTTCATCGTCGTGCATCTGCTGCTCGTGCTGCTGGCCGGCCCGTATAACGAGATACGATCAATGATCACCGGGTGGTTCAAGGTTCCGCACGAGAGCGATCCGCAGGAGGAAGCAGCATGAGCCGCATCATCACGCGCCGCACGGTGTTGGCGGGCATCACGGCGGGCGCCGGCGCGCTCCTGTCCGGGTGCGATCAGTTGGGCCGGGACGAGCGGTTCAAGGCACTGCTGAAGACCGGCGAACGCGGCAATGAGGCGCTGCAGCGCTTGCTCCAGAACCGTACGGCACTGGCGCAAGAATTCCGACCAGACCAGCGCTCGCCGATCTTCCGCGCCAACGGGACCTCGAACCCCGGCGGCGACTATGCCCGTCATCTCGCCAACGGGTTCGCCGACTGGCGGGTCCCGGTCGACGGACTGGTGGCGCACCCGCAAGCCTATAGCGTGGCCCAGTTGCGCGCGATGCCGGCACGATCGCAGATCACACGTCACGATTGCGTCGAGGGGTGGAGCGCCATCGGCAAATGGACCGGCGTTCCGGTCAAGCTGCTGCTCGACCGCGCGGGCGCCAGCCCGCAGGCCCGCTATGTCGTGTTCCACTGCGCCGACGCGAAATCGAATGGAGTCCGATATTATGAATCGATCGACCGGATCGATGCCATCCACCCGCAGACCATCCTTGCCTGGGCGCTAAACGACGAGGCGCTGCCCCCGCAGAACGGCGCCCCGCTGCGCCTGCGGGTGGAGCGTCAACTCGGCTACAAACACGCCAAATATGTCCAGCGTATCGAATTGGTCGAGAGCCTGACTGGCCTGTTCGGCGGCAAGGGCGGCTATTGGGAAGATATGGCCGGATACGAATGGTATGCCGGAATCTGATTCGATGGCGCCCGCCCGGTTTCAGCTGCCCGGCCAAAAGCCGCGCCGCCAAGCGGATTGCGCAGGCGCTGGCGCTGGCGCTGGCGCTGGCGCTGGTATTACCACGCTTCGCTTTGATTTCACCGCTGGGGATCGAGCGAGGGCGAGTTCGCCGACAGCGATTTCGCCGCCAATGTCGATGACCTGGCCGCTGCAGCCGACGATCTCACCAACCAAGGACATGCCCCGTCCATCCTGATCGGCCACTCGCTGGGCGGCACGGAAATAATTGCCGCCGAACAAGGGCCGAGCGCGCGCGCGGTGGTGACCATCGCCCTCCCTCTACCCGGCCCACGTCCTTTCTCACTTCGACGACAGCTCGATCAGGTCGAACAGCCGGCGAGGCGCGAGTCACGCTCAGGGGCCGCACGTTCACGGTCGGTCGCGACTTCCTTGAAGCCGCACGAGGCCAGGATCAGGCCGTGCGCCTGGCGGACGTTGGTCGCGCGCTGCTGGTTACGCACGCAGCGAGCGACGGCATCGTGAGGATCGGCAATGCGCGGCAAATCTTCGTTGCGGCGCGGCGCGGCAAGTCATTCCTCGCACTTGATGGGATGGACCACCTGCTCTTCGACTGGCGGGCGCCGAGCAGGTCGCCGCAACCATCGCGACCTGGGCCAACCGCTATCTGGAGTCCCCGCTCCAGGATCCGATTGCGGCCAGTAGGATCAGGTTTAGCTCCCGTAATCGAACGGCCAAATTGAACGAATGCTCCAAGATGACCCAGATATGTGACCGCCGATCTTTTTTGACGACCAGCGCTTTAACGTTCGCCGGCGGAGTGGCCGCAGCCTATCCCGTGCCAGCGTTAGCCGTTCGACCACAGCCGCTGCGGCTCTCCGATGCCGAATGGCGCCGACGTCTTTCCCCGCCAGCCTATGCGGTGCTTCGACAGCGCAGGACCGAGCGACCGTTCTCTAGCCCGCTTGACCACGAGCATCGTCCGGGCGCTTTCACGTACACCGGCTGCTCGCTCCCGCTGTTCTCTTCGCGCGCGAAGTTTGACAGCCGCACAGGCTGGCCGAGCTTCTGGACGCAAGCTCCCAACGCCACCGCCGAACATCGTGACGCAACGCTTGGCATGATCCGCACAGAGGTACGCTGTGCTCGTTGCAACGGGCATCTCGGGCACGTATTCAACGATGGTCCGAAGCCCACGGGTTTGCGCTATTGCATAAACGGCGTTGCCCTGCGTTTCGCACCCGCGCAGCGAACGTCATCATGATCGGTCGCGCCAAACAGCAAACCGCTGTAGCACCTCTCCAGGCGCGGCCGGCGCGCTTTGCGCGCGGGACATCGCTCGCATGGGCCAAGAGCAGCACGGGCTGACGCAAGGCCGACTCTAACGGTTCGCAGCCTATATGCTCTCGAGCGCTTTTCGTTCTGACCGTAAGCCTCTGGCGCAACCGGCTCGGTTGCTGGCCCAATCTTTGCGTCGCCGGATGGGCGGACAGCATCTGGATTGCTGTCGTCGTTCTACCCGGCTCCGTCGACCCGGTGCGCGGCTTAGTACCTCCCAGCATCTTTGTTGCCGGTGCCGTGCTGACGTTTTTCGGCCGGCAACGAGCCGACGGGACCAAGGTCATAAGGCCGAATGATCGCTAGGAGTCTGCTCCAAGTGGTCTTCCAAATCGGCGAGCGCAGCGTCGGCTGGGGGTATCAGCACGGTTAAGCACCGCCCATTTTTTCCGGCGCTCTTCGTCCGTGCGGACGACTTCCAAGTTGCCTGCTACGGTCGCGCCCACCACCGCTAGAGCGACATCCCGCAGACTTGCCGCTGCTCCTGCGCCAAGCTGGAAATCGTCATCATCGGAGTCTCGGTCGCGGTAGGATATATAGTGAGGACGCTAACTCTCTTTCCGGCGAGCTCGCGCCGCAACGCCTCGCCGAACGAGACGAATCCGGCCTTGGTTGCACGAATAGGTGGCGAAATAAGGTAACGCAATTTGTGCGATCTCGAAGCTTACATTCGCGATAAGTGCGTCGCTGCTCGCGTGCAGCATCGGCAATGCTGCGTGCGTCAACAGAATCGGCCCGCCCATTGACCACGATCATCGGGAGGATTTCGCCTTTCTTCGATCGCTTCTAAATGGCCCGCCCTTGCCCCACCGGGGTTGTTGACGAGGATATCAAGGAGGAGGGCAGCGCCACCATCTGTTTGATGCGTTGCAATTCGTCACGAAGGGCAGGAACTGCATGATCAACGAATGCCCGCAGGGAGGGGAGCTTGCCACGTTCTGGGTGAAAGACCAGATGCGCCGGCTCAGGTGGTGTCTCGAAATCGCTCAGCACCTGAACGAGGCGCCCCTCGGAAAGATACGCTGCCACCTGATAGGAACGAACTCGAACGAGACCATGGCCGCGCAGCGCAGCGTCGATGGCGGCGCTGGCGTTATTCATGCTGAGCCGGGTCTGAACGCGGATCGAGCGCACCCGCGATCCGCTGACGCTGGTGGTTCGAAACGGCCACAGCTCCCCATCTCCGGCAGCGTTCAGGCCGAGACAATCGTGTTCCGCCAGATCCCGGGGACTGGTCGGTAGCCCTACGCGGTCCAAATATTGCGGCGCTGCACAGACCAGCACGCGCAACTCACCGAGCTTGATCGCCGTCAAGGTCGAGTCGGGCAGCGGCGCAAGCCGGATCGCCAGATCGACACCCTCGCCCACCAGGTCGACAAGCCTGTTAAGCAGCAAGATTCGCGCGGAGACGAGAGGCTGCTGGTTAAGGAAGGATTCAAGCACGGGCAACACCTTCAATCGCCCGAACAGTTCCGGTGCAGTAAGGACGATTCTGCCGTTGAGCAGCCCGTTGGTGGTCGCATGCTCCATCTCGCCCAATCTGGCCAGTACATCACGCCAGACGGCGAGATGACGGTCGCCAGCGGGCGTGAGGCGCAGGCGGCGCGTCGAACGCAGCAGCAGGGTTTCGCCGGTAAGCGCTTCGAGGAGCGCTACAGCCCGTGTGACGCTGGCAGGGGAACGTCCGTGCCGCCGGCCCGCAGCGGCCAGCGAGCCTTCATCGACCGCCGTCGCCAGCAGCGCCATCGCATCCAGTTTGTCCATTGTTTCAGATTCCGCAAGCCAGCCGACCGTGTTTCCCACGTTTTCCGGTCGAATGTAACTTGTACATTCGTGGCATCGAATGAGGAATAGATGAACCACGCGCCAGTAACCGCTTCTCGCCGCAACGTCCTCACCTTGATCGCAGCGGCATCGGTGGAGACCTTGCTGCCCCGACTGTCCATCGCGGCGCAGCGCCGCTCCAGCTTGAAGGAGAACCCAATGCCCGCAACCCGCTATCGCACACAAAAGCTTGGCGATGTGGACGTGTTCTACCGTGAAGCGGGTCCCGCCAATGCGCCGGTGATCCTGCTTCTTCATGGCTTCCCGACCTCCAGCCATATGTTCCGCGACCTAATGCCCGAACTGGCCGACAGTTACCGCGTGATCGCACCCGACTTGGCCGGCTTCGGCCTCACGAAGGCGCCCCCGCGCGGGACGTTCGACTACACCTTCGATGCGCTGGCCGATGTCATCGGCGGCTTCGTCGACGCGATGGGGCTGCGGCGCTATGCAATCTACATCTTCGATTACGGCGCGCCGATCGGACTGCGCCTGGCAATGAAGCATCCCGAGCGCGTGACCGCAATCATCACGCAGAACGGCAACGCGTATGTGGAGGGGTTCAGCAAGGAATGGGGGCCGTGGCAGACCTATTGGCGCGAGCCGACACAAGCGCATCGGGAGGCGACGCGCGCCGCGCTTACTGACGATGCGCTCCGCTTCCAGCACGAACATGGCTCGCCCGTGGGCGCGGTGTCGCCGGATGCTTATCTGCTCGACACCTACTTCATGCATCGCCCGGAGGCGCAGGAGATCCAGCTCGATCTGATCCTGAGCTATCGTACCAATGTTGCGCTCTATCCTGACTTCCAGGCGTATCTGCGCAAGCATCGCCCGCCGGTGCTCGCGGTATGGGGCAGGCATGATGCCTTCTTCCTGCCGCCAGGCGCGGAAGCGTACAAGCGCGATGTGCCAGATGCGGAGGTCCATCTCCTCGATACGGGACACTTCGCGCTTGATACGCACCACCGTGAGATCGCTGCGCTGATGCGCGACTTCCTCCGCCGTCGCATCGCCGCGGCGTAGCGGCGCTGTAACCCGCTCACCGGACGACACGGAGGGCCAGCTAGGAGGAATGTACCAATGCGCTCGGAAAGTATCTCGTTCAGGAACGCCGACGGCATCGAACTAGCCGGCGCGCTCGATCTGCCACCCGGGAAACCGCGGGCGTTCGCACTGTTCGCGCATTGCTTCAGCTGCTCCTCTCAGAGCCACGCGGCCAAGCGGATTGCGCAGGCGCTGACGCTTCATGGCATTGCGACGCTGCGCTTCGATTTCACCGGGCTCGGCATCAGTGGCGGCGAGTTTGCCGACAGTCATTTCGCGGCGAATGTTGACGATCTGAAACAGGCGGCGCGATATCTGTCGGACAAATGGCGGGCGCCGACTGTCCTCATCGGTCATTCACTCGGCGGTACCGCCGTGATCGCCGCTGCGGGAGACCTGCCGAGCATCAAGGCCGTCGTGACGATCGGCGCGCCGTTCGATCCCGCGCATGTTTTGCAGCATTTCGGGTCGAGCATTGACGAGATCGAGCAGGTGGGAGAGGCGGACGTTACCATCGCCGGTCGTACCTTCACCGTTCGCAAGGACTTCCTCGATGCGGCGCGGGAGCAGGATCAGGGGCGGCGGCTGGCCGAACTGAAGTGCGCCCTGTTGGTCATGCACTCTCCGGTCGATGAAATAGTCGGGATCGACAACGCGCGGGAGATTTTTGAGGCCGCCCGTCATCCCAAGTCCTTCCTGTCGCTCGATGGTGCCGACCACCTGCTGACGGAGAAAAGGGACGGCGAGCAAGCCGCTACGTTGATCGCATCCTGGGCTGAACGCTACCTCGGCCTGGCCGATGAGGTCGCGATCGAGCTCGAAGGCAGTGTCCAGGTACGCTCAACCGACGGCAAGTTCCTTCAGGACGTGGTTGCGGGGGAGCATCGCTTCGTTGCGGATGAGCCGGTGCGATTGGGAGGATGGAATGCAGGACCCACGCCCTACGACCTGCTGCTGGCGTCGCTGGGAACATGCACCGCTATGACGATCAAGATGTTTGCCGCGCGCGAGAAGATCCCGCTGGAGGATGTCAGCATCGGGCTGCGCCACGATCGCGTTCACGGGGAAGACTGCGAGGCAAACCAAGGAAAGATCGAGCGGATCACCCGCCATGTGGAACTGACCGGTTCGCTGTCGGACGATCAGCGCAAGCAACTGATCGCGATCGCAGATCGCTGCCCCGTACATCACACGCTGACATCGGATTTGCGCATCGAGACGCTCGATGCGGTGGGTTATAAGAAGCGATGACTGACGCGATTGTCGTCGGGTTATGGGGCCTGGTAGCGGGAAGCGGGCTTCTTGTCGGCGCTGTCGCAGCCGAGATGTTCTCCAAGAAACTGAGGCACCGCACGATCGCGGCCGTCATGGGCTTCGGTGCAGGTGTCCAGCTTGCCGTGGTTGTGGGCAGCCTAGTCGGCGATGCGATCCGGCTTGATACGGGTCTGTGGGCGATCACGGCGCTGCTCGCCGGCGCCGCGATGTTCAGCGGCATCAACTGGTATCTGGCGCGTGCCGGCGCGAAGAACAGGAAGCGCTGCGGTGGGTGTGTGGCGCAGCCAACCGAAGAACAGCATCGCGGAAGTGGGACCGCGATCGCCGTGGGGTCCGTGCTGGACGGCATTCCCGAGGCGCTCGTGATAGGGCTGTCGGTGATGGCCGGGGGCGCGCTTGGCGTGGGCGTGATCGCCGGCTTCTTCCTGGCCAACGTGCCGCAGGGCTTGTCGAGCGCCGCGGGTATGAAGGCGGCGGGCCGATCGCGACGCTATATCTTCGCAATCTGGACAGGCATTCCGCTGCTGATCGGCGCGAGCGCGGCGTCCGGTAATCTGATCCTGGGCGCGGCGGCGGCGGAAGCGCCGGTGATCCTGGCATTCGCTGCGGGCGCGGTGCTCGCGATGCTGACCGAAACGGTGATCCCCGAGGCGGCGGACGATGCGCCGCCGTTCATCGGGTTCATCGCCGTGGGCGGCTTTCTTGCTTCGCTTCTACTGGTGCAGCAGTGATCGGCCGCGTTGGGACGGGGTACGCCGGGTACAGCTCGTCCATCGGTCGGGATGCACCGTCCTGGCCGACGATCCGGACGTGTAGGCGGCGCAGTCGCCGGGAATGCGGGACGCCGCAGCTGTGCGCGATGGTTTCCACGTCATGCTTCAGGTTGGCGCAGTAATTCGCCACCCGCAGCGACTTTTCGGTCGGATCCAGGCCCATCTGCAGCCGCTTGTCGTGTGTGGTGATGCCCGTCGGGCAAGTGTTCCTGTTGCACTTGAGAGACTGGATGCAACCCAATGCGAACATGAACCCGCGCGCGGAATTGACGAAGGTCGCGCCTGCGCAGAGCGCCCAGGCGACATCGGCCGGGGTGGTGAGCTTGCCCGAGGCGATTATCGGGATGCGCTCGCCCAGCCCGTGTTTGTCGATGATGTCCCGCAACAGCGGCAGGGATTCGCGGATCGGCAGGCCGACATTGTCGATCAGCGCCATCGGCGCGGCGCCTGTCCCCCCGTCGCCTGAATCGAGCGTGAAGAAATCCGGTCCGTCGCCGCAGGCGGTGATCATCGCCATCAGTTCGTCGATCCAGCCATATGCGCCGACCACCGCCTTGATCCCGACCGGCTTGCCCGACAGCGCCTTGATCCGGGCGACGAAATCCAGCAACTCGGCATTGCTGTTGATCTCGGGATGGCGGTTGGGGCTGTTCGAATCCTCGCCGGCCGGGATGCCGCGGATTTCTGCGATCTCCGGCGTCACCTTGATCGCCGGGAGGATGCCGCCCTTGCCCGGCTTGGCGCCCTGCGACAGCTTCACCTCGAACATCCTGACCTGCGGCATCGCGGCCAGTTCGCGGACTCGCTCTTCGTTCAGAGTGCCGTCGGCGTGGCGCACGCCGTATTTGGCGGTGCCGATCTGGAACACGATGTCCGCGCCGCCTTCGAGATGATGGTCGGAAAGGCCCCCTTCGCCGGTATTCAGCCAGCATCCCGCCGCATGAGCGCCTCTGGACAAGGCACGTACTGCAGGTGCCGACAACGCGCCGAAGCTCATCCCTGAAATATTGAACAGCGATTTCGCCAGATAGGGGTTTGGCGAATCGGGACCGATGAGGAACGGCGGAGGCTCCTCAATATGGTCTTCGAGCGTCGGGTACGGGCAGTTTACGAATATCGGTGTGCCCGTTTCGCGGATGTATTTGGTCGATCCGAATGCCACGGTCTGGTCGGCACTTTTGGACGCCGCCTCCACCCATGTCCGGTCGGCACGATTGAACGGCAGCTCGTCGCGATCCATCGCGAAGAAATACTGCCGAAGGAATTCCCCGAGACCAGACAGAATATACCGCAGATGGCCGATAACCGGGTAATTGCGGAGGATGGCATCGCGCCGCTGTCGCCGGTCCAGTGCGAAGACGACGACCAGCGCCAGAAAGGCGAGACCGATCGCGAACACGAACACCGTGGAAAGCGCGTCCAGCGTATGCATCACGGGGGCCGACAGGAAGTTGATGCCGTGTGCGGCCCGGATCGCAAGCGCCCGGAAAACCGTCAAGCCGCCGACCATTGACGCAGCTTGTCGACGCGAACCTGCGCGGCCTTCCTATGACCGTCCAGCCCCTCGCTGGCACTCTGGCGCGATGCGGGCGGGCCGACCTTCAACACCGCTTCGTTCTCGAGCCATTGATGCGTGGCGATCTTGACATAGCTGCCCACCCACAGACCGCCGGTGTAATGGCCGGCACCCGCCGTCGGGAGCGTATGGTTTGTACCCACGGTCTTGTCTGAATAGACCACGCTCGCATTTTCGCCGATGAACAGCGAGCCGTAGTTGCACAGCTTGGCGGCGAGGGCGTGCGGGTCGCTGGTGTGGACTTGCAAATGCTCGGCGGCGACATGATCCGAATAGGCGATCATCGCCTCCTCGTCCTCGCACAGGACGATCTCGCCATAGTCTTCCCAGCTGGCGCCAGCGATCTCTGCGGTCTCCAGCGTTTCGAGTTGGCGCGTCACTTCCGTCGCGGTTCGCTCGGCCAATGAGCGGTCGGTGGTGATCAGGCCGACACGGGTGCGAACGTCGTGTTCAGCCTGGGCCAGCAGGTCGGTGGCGATCAGGCGCGGATCACCGCTCGCATCGGCCAGCACGAATATTTCCGACGGGCCGGCCAACTGATCGATGCCGACGGGACCGAAAACCTGTCGCTTCGCCTCGTTAACGAATGCGTTGCCCGGGCCGACGATCTTATCGACCTGCGGTATGCTGTCGGTTCCGAACGCCATCGCCGCGATCGCCTGCGCGCCACCGATACGAAAGATACGGTCGGCACCAGCCAGATGGCAGCCAGCGATCATCGCGTGATGCGCGTTCGGCGGTAGGCAGGCGATCACCTCGCGGCACCCCGCAACCTTCGCCGGTACGATCGTCATGATCGGAGCGGAGAGCAGGGGAAAACGGCCGCCGGGCACATAGGCGCCGATCCGCTCGATCGCGATGACCCGGTGGCCCAGATGCAGGCCGGGCAAGGGTTCGATATCAAGCGGCAGGATCGTTGCGAGTTGTGCTTCTGCGAACCGGCGGACATTGTCGATGGCGAACTCGGTGTCGGCCCGGGTCTGGGAATCAAGCTCGGCCACCGCAACCTCGCGGTCCGCCGCTGGAACTTCGGGCTCTTTAACGTCGATCTTGTCGAATTTGACTGAATATTCGCGCACGGCGGCATCGCCGCGCTTCCGAACGTCCGCCAGGATGCGCTCGACCAGTTCCGCACGTCCTGCTGATCACCCGCCCTGTGCTGCTTCGGCGCCTTCACATAGCGGGTCGTGTGCTCGAAGCCCTTGGGTGCTGTATCAGCCATTCCGTCTTCCTCTTTCTTGCCGCGACCTGACGCTGGCGAATGCCCGTCGATCGCAAAAGACTTCTGCCGCAGCGCGTCAGCCGGTGCTCGTGGAATTGTCTATGGTGCCGTAGGCGGAGGGGGTTGGGATCCTCCGCCGAACACCGTGTCCGATCGTGGACGCGTATCCACCCGCAGTTCGAACACGTCCGGGCGGGCATAATGCCCGGAGACGTCCAGATAGGGGGTGCGCCGACGCAGTTCCGCGATGTCCAGCGACGCCCAGACGATCGGCTCGCGTTCCGCAGGTTCGCACAAGAAGGTGGCGTCCGGCGCGATGACGGTGCTCCCGCCGTTCTTCAGCAGCCGCTCACTGCTCATCGTCTCGAGCAGTGAGCGCGCCCGCCGGTCGCCGCCCGCATGGTCGAACCCGTCGAGCACGTCGTCGAGTGACAGCGCGCATCCTGCGGCGATGACCACGCACTGCCCTTCGAACGCATAGCTGCGGCTGACCAGCAGGTGGCGCCATTCGACCGATGGCCACTGCGCCACATGTATATCCTCGGCGCGCGCATGCATGGCGGCGCGAGCGAGCGGCATCCAATGTTCCCAGCAGACTAGGCTGCCGAGCCGGCCATAAGGGCGCTCCACGACGTCCAGCGTGCTGCCGTCGCCACGTCCCCACAAGAGACGCTCGCCATGGGTCGGAACCAGCTTGCGGCGCGCATAGCGACTGCCGTCCGCGCCGAGCGTCAGCGTGGTGTTGTAGAGGGTCCTTCCGGCGCGCTCGTGCATGCCCATCACGACATCGGCGCCTGCGTCGGCCGCGGCCTTCGCCAGCGCCGCGATCTCGGCGCCATCACGCTTTGCCGAGTTCGCGAAAAGATGCGCGAACAGCGCGTCGGCGCCCGGATGCTCCCAGCGCGCCACCTCGTCTGCTTCGTCCACCCAGATCGGGTAGCCCGGTAGCCACGTCTCCGGAAACACGACCAGTCCTGCGCCGTCACGCCCCGCGTCGGCGATGATTTCGACCGCTCGCGCGGTCGAAGCGGCAAGATCTAGGAACACGGGCGGGCGCTGGACGATCGCAACCGTTAGCCGATCCATCACAGGCCGCTCGCGATCGTCTGCTGGGGCGCTCGGAAGGGGCGCCGTCGTATGTGCCTCCGGTTTATCCATTTGCTGCAGCATCCTCGTGACATCATCGCGGAACGTTAGGAGCGGCGCTACGAAGCCAACTGCATGCGACGCAGGCCATTGACTGCGATGGCAAAACACCCAGCCAACAGCACAGCGTCTTTGATCAGGAACTGTCCGATCGTACCGAGAAACGGCGCTCCATAGCCTGGCTGCCAGAATGCCGGTGCGCCAAAGGAGAAAGTAAGCGTGATGCAGAAGGTGGCAACGCCCATCGCACCACCCACGAAGCTTGCTCGTGCCGAGAATGCGCCAAGAGCAATCAGGGTCCCAGTAATCAGTTCGACAGTCCCGATCGCGTTGCTCGCGCCGCGCTCTCCCCAGAGCGAATACATCCAACTGAACAAGGGATGCTTACCAGCGATCATCGCTACGCCCGTAGCCTCGTATTCTGCAAACTTCGCGGTTCCGAACAACGTAAAGATCAGAACGATCGTCCAGCGTAGACCGGCAATGACCACAGCATCGCCCGGAGGCTTGGGTAAATTCATGCTCATTCTCCCTTGCGGTTCCATTCGCCACATCGGGTCGAATGGTTACAGTCGGGACGCCAGTCTCTGTCGATGCACGTCGACGAGGGCGACCTGTTGCCCATGGGCGGGGATGCAGTCGCGGATCCGCTCACGAACCCTGTCGATGCTCCGCTTCAAGGGAAAGAATTCCAGAACAAGCGCATACGCCCTCTGGGGAGCACGGCGCCAAGCAAGGTGGCAGACGGTCGATCGTCCATGGCGCGATCGCGAAGCTGCTTCCTAATCGCTTCGCCCCATCCGCTGGGAATAGATCCCAAGATTATTGACCAGAACCTTCCCAGCTAGACGCGGGGCGATTGTTTCTCACGCCTGCATGGGCGTGAGTTTTGAGACGCCGTTCTCATTCACAATCACCCATCATTTTCGAAAAAGCGGAGCGGCTGGTATTGGCGGCATCGGCATCGGCCCGCACGATGCCGAAGGGCGATAGCAACCGCGATGGGCGCGGCGCGTGTCGCTCAGCGCATCGCGGTAGCGGCTGCGATTTCACCTGCCCGATCAGGACGACCGCGCACGTTGCCCCCCATCGTGGTGATCGTCGGTGGAGAAGCTTGGGAGGAGCCGGCGACGGTGTGGCCGACTCCTCCCACGGCATTCACTGCTTCGGCGCGTCGGCGGCCATCGCGTCGTTGCCGCCCTTCGCCATTGCGTCGTCCATCGCCATGGCATCATCGGAGGACATGGCATTGTCGCTGGCCATCGCATCGCCGGTCGTCATTGCGTTGTCACTGGTCATGGCGTCGTCAGTCGCCATGGCGTCGTTGCCGGTCGACATCATGGCATCGTTGCCAGCGGTCGACGCGCTATTGCCGCCACATGCGGCGAGGCAGAGCGCTGCGGTGAGACCAAATGCTAGGCCACCGATATTTTGCTTGAGCTTCACGGAAGGATCTCCTGTTCGTGCCTTGCAATGAATTCGTCGCCCGGCGGGAAGGCACCACCCGCCATGCGCGAGCACGGTGCTCCGCGGATTTCGTAATCGATCTGGTCGCGCTCAACCTCTGCAAGATTCACGCTTCAACGCAGACGAGGGACGCTGCTGCGGCGATATGGCTGTTCCCGGGTAGCGAAACGCGCGCCGCATAAGGAATGGCGAAGGCAACGCAAGTCGCAGGCCGCTGGCTACGCGGTGTGCCACTGCGCCAATGGCGGTCGAGCGCCAGGTCATGCGTTGCACTCCTTCGGCAAGATACCTCATGCGCCGCCGCGATCTGTCGCGGCGGCGCATGCGGATCGGCTGGCTTTGGGAGCAGAATTTGCCGGTCGATCCTCAGTTCTTTTTCGTGCGGGATCGGCGGATGGTTACAGACATCCGTCGCACGGGCGGAGTATTTTCGAAAAGAACGCAAAACCGCAGCGTCGCTAAGCCTTCACAGCGCCGATGATGGCACCGCCCTTGCCGTCCTGAACCAGAATTGCCGTGCGAAACCCGTCACGCGGCACCGGCAGCGAAAAGCTCGTCGCCGCGCCTGTCCACTGGCCCAATCGCGTCAGCTGGCGGACAATATTGCGGTGCGGCAGGGTACGCCCGCCATTCTCCCCGGCCCGGATCGGTACATTGACCGTTCGCGGATCGTAGCGCACCATCCATATTGTCGCACGACGTGCCGCGCGGCCTGCGCCGATATGCACCTTGCCACCAGAAACCGACACGGACGGCCCCTTGATGCTGGACGCGGCGATCGTCTGGTTGAGCTGCGCGCGGTTGGATCCCACCAAGTCGCGCTGGCCATTCACATAGACCTGGGGCGTCCAGACCCGCGCGCGCCCGCGGCTGCGCGCATATTCCCACTGCCGCTCGGTGAACTGTGGTGATGCGAAGCTGTCCTTCCACCCCAGCTGGTCCCAATAGGTCACGCCATAGGAAAGCGCCAGGACGTTTGGCTGGCCGGCAATCGCGTTGACATTGGCGGCGGCGGGCGGGCAACTCGAGCAACCCTGGCTTTGAAAAAGCTCGACGACGGTCAGTCGCGCGGGTTCGGGCGGCGCTCTGTTGCCAACCGGCGGTCTCACATCAGGGGAACGTTGCGCGTTGACCGTCAAGCCCACGCCACCAAGCGCGAGCGCGCCGATCGCTGCTGAAAGATAGATCGATTTCATGATTCACTCCCTGTTACCCGATACCGGCGGACGCCGGTTGCACGGCGGCCGGGTGGCGTGACGTGAGGACGCGTAGGTGTCGACCTGAACGGATGCGGTTCACGGATGCCCATTCGAACGTCACGAATGCGCGCCGCAAATGCCGATCTGAGTCGGAGAAATAGTTCGCGACCCCCATCTTCAGTCTCCACCGCGGACGATGCGAAGGCGATGTCGGCATCCTGTCCCAAGCGCTCGCGTTCCGGCGAATGCAGCGGCGCGTCCGACCGCGCGACGATCTGGGAAAAGTCCCGGCTGGACGCCGCCCAGCCGATGCGCCAGCGCGCCGCACGGTCGGCACCGTTATAGATCAGCACCGGACGATCGGTGCCGGCGCCGATCACGGGGCCAGGGCGAAGGTGCCAATTATCCCAGCTATCGGACCGCGGTGCGATCAGCAAGTCCGCCGGATCGCTCCACGGATCATCGGGCCGACCGGCGTCGACTTGGCCGACCAGCGACGCGCCATCACAGGCAAACTCGAAGAACAGCCGCCATCGGTCTCCAATCTGAACCACACTTGCTTCCTTGGGATCAGCGAAGCGTGACGGCCAGGGTTCAATCGCAACGCCAACCGTGGCCAGGCGCTTGGAATCGGGGCCACGGGCATAGAGCAAACGCCCCACCCGCTCTCGCTCGTTATAGCCGGTATGCCACAGGAGCAGCAGCCCGTCATGCTGCATGACAGTCGGATCCTCGCACCCGTCCAGATCGGCCAAGTCGGGCCCGGGGAATATCACCGGCGCCTCGTCCATAGTGAAATGCAACCCGTCGTCGGACATTCCGAACCAGACTTCGGCCATCTTGAGGCGCGGGTCGTCGTCGCGCCTCGGGACGCACCGCGCATCGGGTGAAAACGGTCGTTCGCCCGCCAGACGAATGGGCTGAATGGGTACGTGTTGGCCAGCCAATTGGGCGGGGTCAGCGTGCCCGGCGTGACCGCCTGTACGGTGAACAGGGGACGGCCGCTCATGCCTTGACTCCTTGAAATGCGTTCACGCTGATCTCCTGTTCGCCCGGCGACGCGAGGGGACAGTCTGTCTCGCATCGGGCGCCCGATCCTGCGGCCCGTTGCGTCGCATCCGAGGCCTGCCGGGGCCACTCGCGATGGTAATGCCGACGACGGATCTTGCTGTTCCATTCGTTGCGGGGGGCGTTGACGTTACATCCGTGCGGCCAGTTCGGTTTTGCCCGACGTCGCCGCCGCCTATGCGACTATTTGTTCGCCGGGCGCCGCAGGTCTCATTTTATGTGCGTCAAGCATATAAACATAGATCCTCGGCAGTTCCCGCGCGTATCGCAGTGATGCACGATTCATCCCTGAACGGCGGTCAATCTTTGGCGAATGAACTGCAGCGCGGCGAAGCGGGCCCGGCCACTGGACGCGATCGAAGTGGCTCGTCGAACTGCGACGATCGCTGGAGTATTTTGATGGCGTTGGCCCAACGGGGCGACCGCAGCGCCTATCGCACGCTGCTTCAGGAAATCTATCCGTGGCTGCACCGCTTCTTCGGGCGGCGTTTCCCACCGATGCAGGCGGAGGATGCAGTGCAGGATGTGCTCGTCGCGCTGCATCAGAAGCGGGACACTTTCGAGCCCGGTAAGCCATTCCGGCGGTGGCTCGCGGCGATCGCGCGGTACAAGCGCATCGATTATCTGCGGGCGCATTATCGCAACAACCTTGACGCCCTGCCCGACGGCATTGCCTCGGACGGCCACGAAGCGCCCGTGACGAGCGCCATCGTGGTGTCAACGATCCTCGCACAGCTGAAGCCTGCGCAGGCCGATGCGATCCGGTTGGTCAGGCTTGAAGGATATAGCGTGCGGGAGACCTCCGCAGCGACCGGTCAGTCTGAAAGCCTGGTGAAGATCAACGTTCATCGCGGCCTGGGGAAGTTCGCGACGATGATCGCTGCGTCGGAGATGGAATCGTCCGCATGACTCCCGGCTGACGCAGCGATCCTAACGCACGCAGCGCCGATATGCATCGGGCGTCACCATGAGGGTGCGTCGAAATGCCCTGGTCAGGGCGGCCTGGCTCGAAAAACCCGTCGCCGCAGCGAGCTCTGCCGTGGCCATGCCGCGCTCGATCGCCCGCCGAGCATCCTCGACCCTCAGCCGTTCGAGATATTGCCCCGGCGTCAGACCCGTCGATTGCTGAAACGCGCGATAGAAATGCGCCCGGCTCAGGCCCGAAATGTGGACCAGACTTGAGAACGATATGTCGGTGGCGCGATGCTCGGCGATGAACTCAAGCACCGCGCGCAGCCGCCACCCGGCCAGGCCGCCCTTGATACCGTTTGCAGTGGCTCCGGCCGCACGGTCGATATTGCGGGCAGAGGCGCGGCGGACGAGCGCCAGGATCAGGCTGGTCAGCAGCGTGTCGTAGTATAGCTGGCTTTCGTCTCCCGCAGCGCAGATCTGCAGCATCTCGATCATCAGGCTCGCCAACAGCGGATCGGCGAACCCTACCTGATCGGCAAACTGGACATCGAGGCGCGACAGTCCGCTTTCGGCTTGCACAATCTCCGCAAATACAGCCGCGCCGATCGTCAGATGGATGTAATCAATCGGCCCCTCTGTGCGCCAGCGCGCGGACTGGCCCCGCTGGAGCAAGGTCAGGCTGTCGCGCTCCACATCGAACGAGTCCCGCCGCCCGTCACGGACGCGATGCACCCGCTTGGCACCGCCACGATGCAGACACAGGACGTCGTCGAACAGCGCGGGCTGCACAACCTCGGCGGGGGTCTCGCCAAAGGCCGCGATGCTGGCGCGATGGGCGTCGTTCGCCATCGTCGTGTCGCCTGTCGATCGGGCACGCAGCGAGGCGTGCCAATCGGCAACCGAACAACTAGTCTGATCCATACCGCCCCCGGATCGGGTGAGCATTGCCCGCACCGTCGCCTGCCAGCTGGTCGAGCCACACAGCCTCGTGCCGATGATGCTCCGCATACGCTGCTGGCGAGACGTAAGCTATCGTCGGCGAGATTTTGGTGCGACCGAGCGCACCGCATCTCGCCACCGGCGGTCGGTGGTGCGCGGCGCCGGATTTCCAGCGCGTTGGATCCGAACGCGCACCCATCGTTCCGGTTGAGCGGGTAGCGGTCGGCATCTGTCCGATGCCCTTGACCGACCCAATCGAACCACGGAAAAACCGGTGATCTCGGTCCCGTCGAGACGGCAGAAGGTCGGCGAGGTAGAAATGTTCTACCGCGAAGCGGGTCACGCCCGCGCACGTGTCTTCCTGCTCCTTCACGGCCTTCCCTCGGACAGCCACATGTTTCGCGATCTGATCCAGCACCTCGCCGACGCTACCGGATCATCGCGCCGGACTTGCCCGGCTTTGGTCAGACGAAGTCGCTGCCGCGCGGCCAGTTCACCTACAACGGACACGGGCGATCGCACATGCGATGACCCGCGCAGCCCAGCCTCATTTGACAGGAAAAATCGCGCTGCAGATAGCTCGAGCATTGTAAATTTATATGCGCTGCGCATACACTTGTGAATAGCGGTGTTGAGGTATGGCCGACATCGCCGACGGAAGCGACGATCCCTTGTCGAGACCGGCTGCTTCGGGCGCTGCCAACGCTATCATCGCAGCGGGGCGCATCGTTGCGATGACAGGTATCCTCCTGCCGTTGTTCAGGATCGGCTATGTGAAATTCACGCAGTATGAAATTGAAGGGCTGAAGCCCCTGATCAAGGGCACGCCCTGGCAGTCATGGCTGCGCGGGTTTTCGGCTTTACCGGAGGAGCTACCGGTTCGGCGTGGTCGAACAGCTTCCGCGTTCCTTTTTGTCGCATCGGTCTGGTCGCCGCGCTTGGGCGTTGCGGCCGGTGCGCGAGGTACGCTGACGTTCGCTGCGACCACGTCGATCCTGTTCGCCGTGCCGGTTTGAGAGCCAGCTTCCCGATGAATTTCCGTTCCTGAGCCGGGGGCGCCATTCCTGATTAGCGACGTTGCGCTGCTCGGCATCAGTCTGCTCGTTCTTGGCGGGAACCTCCCGTGGGCCGGTCGACCTTCGGCCCTTGACCTGCTGGTCGATTGCAAATGCCGGATGTCGCAGGCATGACTGACTTCATCGCGATCGGGCTAAAGGGCTTGATATCGGGCAGTGGGCGGCCGATCAGCGCGCGGGCGTATCGGTCGCGCGACGGCGCTCGTCCGCCAGCAGCATGAGTGCGCATGCCGCCCAATCGCGGTCGATCGGAGCAATGCCAAGGCCGGGGTCGACGAGACGAGCCATCGACCAGAAAGAAGGGGTCGAGCCCTGACGAGCCTGCCTCAACTGCGCTGGTCGCCACGCTTCTAACGCGACCGGGTGCCGTCGGAATTATATACCATGACTTCGCCCAGGTTGAGCTTTCGCACGCCGGCCTCAATCTTGGACAAGTCACCGACCACGAACCAAGTCAGTTCGTTCGAACGATAGAGGCGCGAGGCGGCTTGGCCAATCGCCTCCGGGGTCAGCGCCTGAATGGTCGGAACATACTTGTTCCAATAGTCAGCAGCGAAATTGAAGCGATAGGCGTCATAGTACAAGGCGTAAGCCCCGGTTGGGCTCTGGAGCGATGACGACAGGCCAAGCAGCATCGCATTCTTCGCCACGGTGATCTCCTGGGGGGAAGGCGGCCGCGATGTGCCAAGTTCCCGGATCTCGCGGTCGATTTCGCGCATCGCGTCGGCAGTCTTGTCGGTCTGGACCGCAGAGCCGATACCCAGTTCCCCAATCAGCGGCGCGCTGCCGAGTTCGGCCTTTGCGCCGTACGACCAGCCCTTTTGCTCACGCAAATTGAGGTTGAGACGGGACAGGAAGCCGCCGCCCAGAACGGTATTCGCGACGTCCAATACTTCGAAATCAGGTGACGTCCTGGCCGGCTTTGCCTTAACCCTCCGACCGATATTTCCTTGTGTTTAGGGAAGCCACGTACGCTCAGACGGCCCGGACCGGGTTTTCCGACGATCCTGCTCACGTCATTTTGGAATATTGACGCCATAGCATGAGGACGTCACCGCCATTACAACTTGGCATTCAGCGGACCAGCTCTGCATTACCTCCGCAAGGCGCTTTCGCTAACAGGACCATACAGATGAACGGTGCCCATGGAAGCGTCCAGCTCGCGGGCCGCTTGCACTTCCGGTCGGCCCGCTATTGCTGCTGCCGCGCGCGCTGCCGCAATTCCGCGCTGATCGGGCATTCAATACACGCCGCCTCACAGCATAGTCGGCATATTTGATAAGCGTGCTCGAGCCCCAGCAGCCGTGCGCGAACAACCTTTTGGGACAGGGCACCCAACAGTTCGAGTTCAGCGTCGCTAAGTACCGATAGGCCGTCGGCAATCACGCGATCCCTTGCCGCCAACACTTCAACGCTCGCCGCCGCGCCGGACCTCGTGAGGTACAACGACCGCGTGCGGCCATCACTGCTATGCGCGCGCCGCTCGACCAGGCCTTCGGCGACCAGGCGATCGACCAGGCGCACCGCGCCAGCATGGGACAAGCTTACACCGGCAGCCAGCGTCCGGATTGAAAGCCCCGGCTCATGCGCCAACAGTGCCAGTGCGGAAGCGATCGGCCCGGCTTCACGCGCCTGCGACTGGGTCGAGCGGTGAATATCGTCGCTGATCATCAGCGCGAATGCGCCGAAAATGTTTCTTTCCCGCGCTGCATCCATGCAATGCTGCATATGGGAGCAAGCCCCGACCGGCAAGTTTCGCCGGCCATGTCGCTTGATCCAACCAGCGAGCCAGTGTTTAAATCCAGGAAAGGATGCGCGCGAAAGGTCGCGCCTGAGTGCCGCGTTGTGGTCCGGGGCGCTCGTTCCGAGCGCCACGGGCTTGGAAGCGCCCGGCGCCGACGCTTATCAAGCGCCAGCGCCGGGGACACATATTGGATCAGATGCGCGCGCGGATGCCGACGGTGTAAATCGTGTCGTCAAACCGGATGTCGCGCGTGAACCCCGTCGGGTCAAAATAGCTGCGATACTTATTGCCCAAGATGTTTGTGCCGCCGACGTCGACGCGCAAATTCTTGTTCAATTCATAGCCGAGGCCGAAATCGAGCCGCCCACCCGGTCGCACATAGTTGAGGTTGACCGGCGTCGCGTCGGTCGCAAGCTGCTCGTCGCTGACCGGCCGCACCAAGTTAAGACCGGTGGTCTCCTGATCGAAATAGCGCGAGCGATGGGTATAGATGACACGACCCGACAAGCCGAATTTCTCATAGATCAGGCCAGCGTTGAAGTTGTACTTGCTGACGCCCTGAAGCGGCAGCCCGGCCAGCGAATCCCCGCCGCCAACTTCAGAGTCGGCATAGGTGAAGTTGCCGGACACGCCAAATCCGGACAGCGCGCCTGGCAGGAAGTCGAAAAATGCCTGGCCGCTGACCTCAACGCCCTTGAGCGTTGCCTGGCCGACGTTGCGCGGACGGGTGATATTGTATCCGATGCCGTCGATTTCCTCCAGCGTAGGCGAGCTGATCACGCGGTCGGTAATATCGCGATAATAGCCGGCCACCGCGACAAAGCCCGTCCGCCAATAATATTCGACCGTCGCGTCGAAGCTTTCCGACTTTTGCGGACGCAGGTCGGGATTGCCTGCCGAACCCGAATTCTGAACGTTCGGATTGGTCGCGACTATGTAGTTCAGGCCCGGATTGAGCGCACCAAAACCAGGACGGCGGATGGCCTTGGAATAGGTCGCTCGCACCTGAAGCCCGCCGCCCAACTGAAGCCGTGCGCTTGCATTGGGCAGCACGTCGACATCAGAGGTCTTCGCCACGACCGGCGTAACGACGTTACTGATAACGCCGGCACCGGCGATCTGCCGATCGGTCAGCGTCGGTCGAACGCCGACGGTGCCGTCGAGCACCACCGGGCCGCCCAGTTCGAACTCGTAATTCGCCTGAATATAGCCGGCGAAGGTGCGCTCCTTCGCATCGAAACGGCGCTCCGGCTGGAAAGCCGGGTCACCCAGAGCGACGCCATAGATCGCGCGAAGCCGGTCGCGGCCCGCTGCCGATCGCAGATAATCGGGATTGGGCGACAGCCTTGGCGCGCCGCCGTTCAGCCGTGGAATGCCGGGCACTTCGACCAGAAAGTCCGCCGGCAGGTCCAGCGAGCTGAGCAACGTGACCGAATCGCCGCCTGGCGCCGCGCGGTTAACGAGTGCCTGGTTCGACACCGCGCTGCGATCGGCGAAGCGCAGGCCGAACTGCAGCTTGGGAATGAAGCCGCCGACATCGAACTCGCTGTCCATCCGCGCCTGGAACAGCGATCCTTCCTGGCGATTGAAGTTCTGGTTGAGGCCGTTGCGCAGCCGGAAATCCGTCGGATCGTTCAGCGGATTGCCGACGAACTCATATTGCGCATTGAGATCGACATTGCTCTGCACCTGCACCTGCGCGAGCCGCTTGCCGATGTCGACGATGACGACATTGTTGGTGAAGGTCGATTCCTGATAGGCGAGGTCGAACTTCACACGGCCCGGTCCCCGTTCGAAGATGAACCCGCCGCCGATCAGGTAATTGTCGGTCTGCTGGTCGCGCGCCTGCGTGCTGACGAACGACGTGGTATTGCCATAGGTCGCGCTGTCGATCTCGCACAGGTGCTGCAACTCGAACATTGGCACCGGATTGGGATTGGTTTCTGTCGGCTGCGGGTTGATTTGCTGCGGCGTCGGATTGAATCCGGCGGGATTGACCCGCGCGCGGAAGCAATTGTCGTTTGCCACAACGTTCGAAATCGTTGTTCCCGCATTGAACAACTGCGCCTCGACGAACGCCGACTGTTGCTTGGCGCGATAGCCGGCATAGAGACCATCGACATAGACTTCGAGCTCGGGCGTCGCCTGCCACTGCAGCGCCGCATTGGCCTGGGGCCGTTCGTACCAGCCATATTCGTTGAGGCCGCCCGCGACGTTCTGCGAGGCAAAGCCCGGCAGGTTGAACGGCGCGATCGCGGTCGACCGGCGGACCGGTGCATAGAGATAGGGGCGGTTGTAGTCGGTGTGGCTCCACGACACGTTCAGCAGGGCGCCGATCTCGCCGACGCCGGTATCCCAGCGATCAGTGACGAGCAATCCCAGCTGCGGATTAAGCTTGTCGACGTTGGTCGCATAGTTTCCGCGCACGGTGACGACGATCGCAGGGTCGTTGAACTTGAACGGCTTGTTCAGCTGAAGATCGGTTACGCCCGCGATCCCGCCCTCGATGATGTCCGCAGTTTGCGACTTGATGACATCGACTCGCGCCAGCGCTTCGGCTGGCAGATCCTGGAACGAGAACGACCGGTCGGTGGTCGAGAAGAACTCACGCCCGTCGAGCGTGGTCAGGATGTCGCCCAGGCCGCGGATGACCACGCCGGTGATCTCGTTGTTGGCGCCAACCGTCACCTGTACGCCGGGCACACGCTGCAGCGCGGCGGCGGTGGTCGGGTCGGGGAATTTGCCGATTTCCTCGGCAACGATCGAGTCAACGACGCGCGGTGATTCCCGCTTGATCTCGGCGGCCGCCTCCAGGCTGCGACGAATCGTGCCCGTGATCACGATTTCCTCTACCGAGTCAGCCGGCTGCGGCTCGCTCGCATCGGTTTGCGCGGCGGTCTGCTGCGCTGGCGCTGCGGCAGCTTCTGCAATCACGAACCCTGCGACCAGCGGAAGCAGTGATACCGAAACGAGCGCTCGCGTCGTCTTTCTCATGATATTTCCTCACCTGTTCGCCGCATCGATACCGATGCGTGTCCACCGCATTATTAATCGGATAAGTCATACGCGTCAAACGCACTTGCTCGCGCATTTTGGAGCGGCGGCTTTGCCCTGCTTAGTCGAGCTTCCAGGCCTGCCCGAATGCCTGGGCCGACACGGTCCGCGAATTGCGTCGGTCGAGATGTGGGATGTGGCGTAGCCTGCCGTTCAGGTCGGCAAGGTCTGGGCCGTACCGGCGACTGCTTGCGGCACGGGCGATGCGACCGCTCCCTTGACGGGCTGTCATTGGCGAGCCGCGGCCAAAGATTCTGCCACGTGTGATCCGGTCCATCATCAGCACGGGCATGTTCGGGGCGTTGGGCCGGCGGGCGTGATAGACATCCAGTGATGCCTGCGTCCTGGACAAGGGTCACATTATGCCCGGCCTGCGCCAGATGGAGTTCATTGTGAAAATCGGACCGGTATCGCCGCAGGTGTAGCGCCCCCACTGTATCCATCGCATCCTGCCGCACGAATGCTGGAGGCGATCATCTACCGCGCGAATTCTCTGAAAGCGGGTGCAATGATGCGCCACCCGTTTTCCAGGACTTTGTGGTTCCATTCGATTTCGTTCGGATAGAAAAAGCGCAGCGCTTCGGCGCGCAACCTTTCGACGCTGTTGGTTTCCGCACCGTCGGGAAGGTTGCGGAGCCAACGGTCGATCCAAAGTGATTTGGCGGCTTCGATCGGCGCAAAGGTGCCGAACTCGATCACGGCGCCGGCTAGAACACTGCCGAACGTCAACGCTGTGTCCTGCGCAGCCTGCAACAGCAGGCCAGAATAATTTGGCCGCGCCCCGCTGCGGAACGCGGCGTTCGACGCAGCCAGCGCCGCCTCGCCCCACCATGAAAGCACGATGTTGTGCGCGGTGGTGCCTGGGGGATCGAAATTCAGAATGACCGGCTCACCATATCGACCGAGGCCAGTGTGCAGGTCGATCCAACCGATCTTGTCCCTGCCGCCCAGATATTTCGACCATATCGATCGCATCGTGACGTTGGACCATTGTTCGCCAAGCCCGCCGAATCCAACACCGTCAGTCTGGAAATACTGACCGCATTGCAGTGCGTCTGCGGCTGCCTCGAGCCCGTGGATCTCGGCTAATTCACTGAACCCGGCTATGATTTTTTCCAGGTCAGGGCCCTTCACAGTAGAATACGTGCTTAAGCGCTGAATGTCGGGGGCAAGCGAATGCTCTGGAGGCTTCGCCCCGAAATCGATGAAATTGCGATTGAGATCGACCTGATTCTCGTTGGTGCGACTGAAATACGCCCAGCCATAAGGGTTTACCCCATGGACGAACAGCAAGGCAGTGTCGTCTGCTTCGCCCATAAGTTCGTCGAGCCGACGCATCGTATTCAGTTGGACCGCACTCCCGGCAAAGCCCTCACATCCATGCGTTCCGGACGACAGCACGAACAGCCGCCGGGCGTCTCGCGGTCCGAAGAAGGCAATGTCGATCGCCAATTCGGATCCATCCGGGCCCCGGCAATCGGGATGGAGATGGCCTTCAACCTGCGCACCGATGCGTGTTGCCGTCGCCAGGAATGCCTCACGGCATTGCGCGTACGTTTCGAAGAATATCGGCGCATCGGTGCCTTCATGGGAACGGGCCATGAGAATCCTTTATCGATTAAAGATTCAGGAATGCGAAGGCGATTGTTTCGCCCGCGCTACGTGGTCGACTAGCGGCCTGACACGGGTCCGCAGCAGTTCTTCAAAGAACGCTGGCTTCTCGAGCGGCCCACCATGGGCCAGGTCATCAACCTCGATGAATTCCTTTTGGGGCGCGTCCAGCGTATCGAAATAGGCACGCGCCGTCGGCGTGGGTGTAAACAGGTCATACTGGCCTCCGACCATGATGATCGGACAGTTGATCCGTGTTCCCTCGGTCCGCGCACTGAACTGCGGAAGCTCGGCGAGTGACATGCCGAAGGCTTTTGTCTGGGCGGCCATATTGACGAGAGCCGTCAAGTCGCGCCAGCGATAGTCCGGGGATCTAAACGCGCCCTGCAGCATGTCGATGAGCAGCCCGTGCCTTGCCGCGCGGTTGGCGAAACCCAGCTTGGCATACGCCTTTCGGACCGCGACGAGTTCGCCAGGCACCAATGGGGCCTGACCATAATCGGGAATGGCCGCAAGTGCTTCAACGATCTTTCTCGCGTTTCGGCGCTTCGCCTCCTTCAGGACGGTCTCATATCCGTACCGCTCCGATTTCATGAAATTCGAAACCTGGCCGATGGCGACATAGGCGGCGAAGCAATCCGGCGCACGCCGAACCATCTCGATTCCCATCACCGTCCCCCATGAGTGACCCATCAGGATGATCGGCACGCCTGGGAACCGGGCCTGGAGTTGTGCGACCAGATCGAGGCCATCCGCAACAAAACCATCGATTGTGGGCGCTTCCTCCCCGATGCCGCTTTGCGCAAGCGTCTTGCCGCCAAGCCGCTGGTCCCACTGCACAACGGTGAACATCGTTTCCCAAGCGCGCTGAAACTCATGTGCCCGCGGCATCATTGGCCAACCGGGTCCGCCATGGAGATATAGCAAGACGGGGTTGCCAGTATCAGTGCCGCGGATTTGCACCGCCTGGCGAACGCCGCGAACATTCCAGAAGGCGAGTTCATCGACGTACCGCGGACCCGACAAACGCCGCTTGCGAGCGACGGATGCCTGCAGCAAGATGCGCAATAATGTGACACATATGATGATCAGCGCAATGATCACCAGCGTGATTCCGAAAGTAACGATCATAGCGCCGGCGCTGTCTCGACCGTTTTGACGGTGATCATAATTGCGGACGAAAGTGAATTGGTAACGGTGCAGACTTTTTTCGCGTCAGCCAGCAGGCGTTGCTGGCGCTCTACACTTATCGCGCCGCAAAAATGCGCGAATATTTCCAGAGTATCCAGCCCCTTGCCGATAAGCGGACCGGCAGGCTTGTGACCTTTGACGACTAGCTCGACGGCTAAAACGGGCCAGGCGTGATATCGCATCATCGCGATACACGATTGGCCGAAGCAAGACCCGACAGCTGCGAGCAGTTGCTCGACCGGCGAAGCCGCCGCGACATCTAGGTCGCTGTCAGCGAACGCGAAGCACGCCGGACCATCCGGCTCCACTATGGTCGAAATCGACCAGGATTTTGGGTCGGTTGGTTTAGCCAATGACATCTCTCCTCATCATTCCCGCCTGCTTTCGACCAGGCAGACCAAGCGAGTGCGCAGAGGGTTGCAAGCGCACTACGGGGGGCACTCAGAAGTCGTAAGCGATGCTCGCACCGATCGTCCGCGGCCGGATCGCCTGGATATCGCTCGAATTATACGGACTGATGGCCAGCCAACCGCGAGAATCACCCACATTGTCCGCATAGACCTGCAACTTCCACCGGTCGGCTCTCAGCCCGGCGCGCAGATCGACTTTTGTGTAGGATGGCAGGGCCCGACGCACCGTAACCTGACCGTTCGGGAAGTTGTTTTGCCGACGATCAATATAGCTGGCCGACCCGCCGAAAAATACCGCCATGCCATTACCCACCTGGAACGCCTGCTCCGCAGATGCATAGCCGGAGAAATTTTGGCTAAAAGGCAAGGCGTCGCCTGCCGATCCGATCGCCAGAATATTGACAGGAATTTCCTCGGTAAGTTCGGCGCTGTTCCACGATCCCCAGGCTGTTACCGTCAGGCCGGTCCACGGCCTTGCCTCCACAGAGAATTCGACCCCCCAGCTGCGCGCTCTGTTACCGTTCACATAGACCGTCGTTTGCGCAGACGGGTTGAATGTCTGAAGCTGGATGTCGTCCCAATCGATATAGTAGACTGACAGGTCATAGGACATCGCGCCGCCAAAACCGCGGCCCTTCAATCCAATCTCGTAATTGCGTGCCTTGTCGGGCTTGAATGTCGGCAATGAGGTCGGCGTCGGGCTGGAATTAGGCCCGCCTGCGCGATAGCCCGATGCAAAGCGAGCATACAAATTGAGATCGGTCGCCAGCCTGAGCCGAGGCGTCACCAGATAAGTAAACGCATCATCCTCCGGCGTGGAACGGGGCGGGATGAAGGGTGGGCTCGGAATAAACAAACCGTTCCACACCTGACCGAAACTCTGGTCGTAGCGCGCATAGCGGCCACCGAACTGGATATCGAACACCTCCGACAACTTCACTGTGAGGTTGGAGAAGACGGCATATTCATGAAAGTTGCCGGTCGAGACCGTATTATATCCATCTGCCACGGGCCGCTGCGCGACCGGGTCGTAAAGCGAGACGAGCTCGTGATATTGCGTGTCCTCGGCCGTGTAGAAGCCACCGATCAGCCAATCGATCGCAGCGCTGACCGGTAGCGCCAGCCGCAATTCCTGTGAGAATTTATCGGTGCGAATGTCCGCAGCATAGCTAAGCGGGCCAAGAAAGGCGTTAACCCCCAGATCGACGGTCGAATCATTGCGATATCGGCTATATCCGGTCAACGACGTGATCTCTGCAGAGCCCAGTTGCAGCGTCGCAACCGCGTTTAGGCCGCTGAAATCGAGATCGGATCCTCCGGTATTGGCCTTGAGCGCCTGTTGCAGCGTTCCTAGTGTCGTGTTGACGATCGAGGCACCGTCATGCGTGCTGTGCTGTGTGAAGGCGCCGATGCGGATGCTAAGATCGTCGCTGGGGCGCCACAGCGCGCTGACTCGGCCGCCATAGGCATCGACGGCGTTTACGTCCCGCTGGCCGGTGGCGACATTGTCGATATAGCCAGGTTCGTGTCGGCCGAACCCGCTGACGCGAAACGCCAGCGTGTCTCCGGCGGGAACGTTGAGCGACGCGCGGCCGCTATAGCCGAGCTCGCGGCCACCTTCGGTATGCAGCACGCCGGCTTCAAGCCGGGCTTCATAGGCGCGGGTCGACGGTGCCTTCGTCACGTACTTTATCAGGCCGCCAAGCGAGCTTGAGCCATAAAGCGTCCCTTGCGGACCCCGCAAAATTTCGACGCGCTCCAGGTCGCCGGGATCGATATCCGGAACGAGCGCGCCGCCGCCCCAGAAACTGGACGAACCAAACGGGATATCATCGATGACGATTCCGACACTGGGATTGCTGAAGCCGGACGAAATGCCCCGAATGGACACTTGCGCCTGATCGCCCGAGCCACCTTTTGTAAGATTCAGTCCGGGTACCGACGAAAAGTAGTTCTCGAGGCGGGCCTGGCTGGACGCGGCCAACTGGTCGCCAGAAAGCGCCGTCACCGGCACTGGAACGTCAATGAGGTTTTCCGTGCGCTTGCGTGCGGTGACGACAATTTCAAGCGGCAGGCTGTCTATGGTGTCGATCGCCGGGTCGCCGACGGGGGGATCACGCTGTGTGACGGGCTGCGCGAGCTCTGGGGGCCGGGGTGATCGCGTCCTGGTCGCGGCGACGACCGTGAAGCGTTCAGGGCCGGTCGCCAGAAAATGCAAACCGGTTCCGGCGAGCAGCTGGCGCAGCGCCTGTTCAGCCGACATCGCGCCCTCGATCCTGGACACTTTCCGGCCCCGCACGATGGCGGGATCGAAGACAATCTGCGTTCGTGTCTGCCGGGCGAGCGCCAACAGGGCCGAACTGAGGTTCTGCGCCTTGATATTTACCGACTTTGTTGCCGCCGGGAGGGGTTGCGCATGCAGGGCCGATGCGCCGGCAACGAGCGAAAGTGCGGCGACGCCCGCAGCCAGACCGATGGTCACTCTTGGCTTAGTCCAACTCATATGTCCCCCCCCATTCGTTTCGATGGCGCTGGATAGGACGCCAGATCCTTCGAAACCCGCAGGTCAACGGACAAGAAAATGTCAGCCTGCAAGTCGGCGCGGTCGGGGCGCAGACCGCCTCGTCAGCCCACGTCACCGGTTTCGCTGGGGAAGGTGCGGCTCGCCAGCATGAAGATGATGGCAGCGGCACAACTCATGACGCTGCCAACCAGGGCTAGCGCGCTGCCAAGTGCGGCCGGCCCACCGAGCACGCCCGACAGCGTGCTGATGATCATCGGGGCGAGACCGACGGCCGTGAGCGAGCCCACCGTAACGGTGAGCGCGACGAACGTACCTCGAACCTCCCCGGGCACCGCCACGAGCGTCAGCGCCATCGCCAATGTTCCGCACATGAAGCCAAGCGTCAAAAAGACACCAAGGCCGATTCCGACCAGCATCGGCGACGGAAAAACGGCAAAAAACGCCGGCGGGATGCTCAGCAGCGAGATCATCCCCATCGCAACCATGGCACGGCGGGATCCGCCGTGTTTCTGGCAATAGTCGGCCAGCGCGCCGCCGATCAAAGGGCCCGCAACGCCGCTGAACAACAGAGCGGCGGCGATCATTCCGCCAATCTGGTCCGGGGGAAGGTCAAATTTACGCGAAAGGACAGGCGCCGTCCAGATGACGGCCGCGCCATCCGCAAGAAAGATCATGATGCGTGCGAACAACAATGGAAACACGATCGCGCGACAGCGCCAAAGCGTCGGCCATGCTTCGGCAAGGCCAGGGCGCACCGTTTCCGTCCCGACCCTTGGCGGCTCACGAAGCAGAAAGGCGGCGGTGCTGAAGCACGCCAACGGTATGGCCATCCACAGCACCGCCTCACGCCAGGACTCAGATGCCGGCCCCGTCATCGCCAGCAGCGCACCGCCCAGTGCGAACGCAGCAGGCGCGCCTGCCACTTCCCCGACTGACAGCACCGTTGTCGCCCTTCCCCGTTCGGTGGGTGAGAACAGGTCGCTGATCATCGAAAAGGCCGCGACGAACAGCCCCGCGATGCCAAGCCCGGCCATGCCGCGCGCAACGATAAGAGTCATGAAATCAGTGGCAGCCGCTGTCAGCAAGGTCGCCGCAAGGTTGAGGAGTGTAGCGAGCAGGACAAGCCGCCTGCGGGAATAGCGGTCGGCGATCAGGCCCAGCGGAATTGCCCCGATCGCGAGCGGGATTGCGAGCGCAGGCCCCTGCAGCACTGCGATCTGGCCGTCGCTCAGGATAAGGTCGAGTTGCAGGCTTTCCTGCAACGGGCTGAGCGTGTGCCGAACAAACGCACCCGAACAAAGGCCCAGCGCGAGCAGCGATAGCAACACCATACGATTGCTATCGCTACGCGCCGGAAACTTTCGACACGCTGGGATGCCTGTTCCCGTCATAGCGCGTACCTGTCTGGATGTCTCAAGGCCGGTTGCTCCCACCAATGTGCTGCCTTCTGCAAGCACAGGACGCCATGGCACTGAGTTTCCGCAGGTCGCGTGGCTATTCGCGCGCGACCGCCGTCTCGATCTCGCGGTAGTGAAGAACCAGATCGCCGGACCCCATCCGTTCAATGGTGATGGGGTAGGCCGGCTCCAGCGCGGCGGCAAAACCACTGGGATCGTTGGCGCGGAAAACGCCCGACACCCGAAGGCCGGCGAGGCGCGGATCGGCTAGGCGGATGCTATGCGCCGCATTGTGATTGAACTGTGTCACGATGTCGCCCAGCCGCTGTGCGTCGAACTGGAGCAATCCGGTTCGCCATGAAGTCGTCGCATCCGCGTCCACGCTATTAATCAACAGTGACCCCGGTGAGCTCTTGAACTGTTGTCCAGGCTTCAACCTGATCGGCTTCGATCGCCCACGCCCGGCGACCACCACGCTGCCGCGCATCAGCGTTACTGTCGTCGCGTCGTTATGCGCCCGCACATCGAATGCTGTTCCGACTGCGGTCACGGTGTCGCCGTTGGCGGTTACCGTCAGCTTTCGGCGAGGATCATGCGCCACCTCTATGAAAAGCTGCCCATGCTCCAGCATGAGGTTGCGCTCCCCGGCGGTGAAACGCATCTTGAGTTGTGAGTCAGACCCCAGGACAAGCCGCGAACCGTCGCTAAGGACAATGTGGCGTCGCGCTCCGGAAGCCACCTTCCAAGCCTCGGTTTCGGCTGGGTCGTGAAAGAGGTGGGTATCGACGGCCGCAAATGTAAGAATTCCCATGAGCGCCACCGCGAGCGCCACAGCAGCAGGGCGGCGCGTGATTCGCATTGGCGCCAGTAAGCGATGCGACGCTGTACGAAAGCGACGCGTCTCGAGAACAATTTCGGCCAGCCGGGGCGTATCGGCGATCGCGTCCAAGCGCGTCGCCAGACCGCAGACCTCGTCATAAGCGCGAACATGATCGGGCGAAGCGGCAAGCCAGCGATCAAAGGCAGCATCGTCCTCGACCGACTTTACGTCTGACGTCAATCGAGCGTACCAGAAGGATGCGTCCTCGTGCACGTCTCCAGTCAGTTGAGACAGGAATCTAGTCATTGCGCGCTGTCATTGAGCCGCTTCCTGAGATGCTGCATGGCAGTGGCAATATGCTTTTCAACCATCGACACGGTAATCCCCATTCGGCGGGCTATCTCCCTGTGCGGTACTTCGTCAAAGCGATGCATCACGAAGGCAATCTTGCACTTCGGCGGCAGCGCTTGAACGGCATCCAGCAACGTATCGATCTCGCCTTGATGCATCGCCTGCTGTGAGGGATCCTTGTCGGGACTAGGAAGTTCGATGTCATCAATGGATTGCGCCTGGCCCCGCCGCGACAATGCGCGATAATAGTCCTTCAGAAGGTTTGCAGCAGAGACATACAGGAAGACCTCGATATTATCGATGTCGTCCAAATTTCTGCGGCGGAGCAGGCGGACAAAGAGATCCTGGGTAAGCTCTTCCGCATCCTCTGCAAGCCGCAAGCGACGGCGGAAATATTGAAGCATCGGTGCACGAAAGCGCGTGGTCAGCGCTGCGATGAGCTCTATCCGAGCGGCGTCTGCCACTGGCTCGGGATTCGGTCGAACCGTCGGACTGCCCCGATAGGCAGAAGCGCTCGAAAGCGCGCTGCGGGCGTCGGCGCCGTCGGACGCCACCAGTTTCACTCGGCATATTCCAATGGAAGCGACGTGGTCTCTTTGACGATTTCCATTGAAAAGCCGGCGCTTACATCGGTAATCCGCGCGAGGCGGATCAACTGCTTGTAAATGCGATCATATCCGGCAATGTCGGGGGCGACGATCTTGAGCAAATAGTCGATATCACCGGCCATCCGATGCACTTCGATGATCTCGGGAATTGATCGCACTGCGGCACCGAATTCTTCAAGCCACTCTGCGCTGTGATCGTTCGTTCGAACCTGCACGAACCCCGTCAACTTCAGACCCAATCTGGCAGGATCCAGCAGCGCTACCCGGCCACGGATGACGCCGGCTTCCTCGAGCCGCCTCATGCGCTTCCAAACTGGCGTGGTCGATATGCCAGCCTTTTCTGCCAGCTGCGCAACGGTCAACGCACCGTCCAACTGAACCAACGCGAGAAGCTTTCGGTCTATTTTATCCATCATCTAAGCGTAACAGCATATTATTGTTCTACGCAATTAGATAAACGATAGTAAAAAAAGTAACATTTTCTCCTCGAGGTGCGGTAAATTCCTCCCAATGATAAGCGAACGAAGACCGTTCGCTGGCACTCGGATGATCAATCAGGCGAAAGAATGGCATGCACGCTGTAACGATGATCGACAGCGCAACCCGTCGGGCATGGGTAGCGCGCGCGTGCGCGTTTCTCACCGCAGAACGTATGCGCGCCGCCCAGACCCCATTGCTACAATTTACGGTGGCCGCATTTCCAAATGTGCGCTTCTACCTCAAGGACGAACGTGCGCACCCGTCGGGCAGCCTAAAGCATCGCTTGGCCCATGCGCTGTTTGCCCATGCGATCTGTAGCGGCAACGTGGGGTCAGATACGCTTGTCGTCGAGGCGTCTTCGGGCTCGACCGCCATTTCGGAAGCCTGGTTCGCCCGCGCGCTTGGCCTGCACTTTGTCGCAGTGGTGCCGGATCGGACCGCCCCCGCAAAGCTTGCCGCCATCCGGGCAGTAGGCGGAGAGATCCTGCTCGTGCCGGATGGCGGCGACGTTTGCGCCGAGGCCGATGCGCTTGCGAAGTGCCGTGGCGGGTGGTTTATGAACCAGTTCGACCATGCGCTCGAAGCAACCGACTGGCGCGGAGCGAACAATATTGCCGAAAGCCTTTTCGGCCAACTGATCGATATAGGCGATCCGGTGCCACGGTGGGTCGTCACCGGCGCGGGGACCGGCGGTACCTCGGCAACGATCGGCCGCTATATCCGCCATCGCCCTGAACTTGCCGAAGTCCGGATGTGCGTCGTCGATCCGGCGGGTTCCGCGTTCTACAAGGCCTATGTTTCCGGGGATCGATCAGTGCGCGGATGCACAAGCCCCGTTGTCGAGGGGATCGGTCGCGGCCGAGTGGAGCGCGGTTTCCTGCCGGCACTCGTCGACCGGATGATCGCAGTTCCCGATGCATCTTCGATTGCCGCTGCGTATTGGTTGCGTGCGCAAAGTGGTGCCGCCTTCGGCCCATCGACGGGCACAAATATGGTCGGTGCGATTTTGCTTGCGCAGGAACTAGAAGACCAGGGGGAAAGCGGCGCAATTGCGGTAATCGGCTGCGATGGCGGAGAGCGTTATCGCGAGACGATCTACGATTCAGCGTGGCTCCAACGCCATGGATATGACATTTCCGGCTGGGACAGACTGCCCGATCTGATAGCGCGCCATGCAAACCTTATGCACAGTTGTAGGACCGCTTAGGTCCCCACCCGCTCTCTCGGAGCGAACGGCTCTGAGAGAGCGGTCGGACCAACTCAAGGCTGCTTTTGCGACATGCAAGGGCGGTTGCGGAGTTGCTGGCTCGCCACTGAGATTTCCTGTGGCATGAGAAACGCGCAGCGCTGGCGGCGTTTGGCGACCGAGCGGATCTATCGGCCGCGTTAAGAATGTGCGGATCAGGATCGAGATGCACTCCATTGGGCGGCCTCTGTGCTGCGGCCGCTGAATCGCTGGCCTTGAACCGGACGCAGTGGTGTCAGGATCGAGCACCCGCCGAGACCCTGTAGAGACCGCGCGTGACCTATCGATCCGTTGGCCCCTACAGGTCGCCCGGTGGCGTGCTGATCGACAACAGCGAAGACGATCATGTCTTTGCCATCGGCCCGCATGGCGATCGGCGGCTTATGGCATCTAGCCGGAGATAGCGCCCCCACCGGGCAGAAAGCCGAGCGTCCAAATAGTGAAGAAGTCTCACTTCGCGCGGCGAATCGTGCGCCGTCGGAAGGCAGCGGTGAACTTGACGCCCCCCCGGCGCCTTTTAGGGCACCGGTGCTGCAACCGCGCCAGTTGACGGGCTGTCGTTGGCGATTCGCGGCCAACCATTTTGCCACGTGATCCGGTCCATCATCAGCACGCGCTTGTTCGGGGCGTTCGGTCGGCGGGCGTGATAGACCATCCAGTGATGCCCCGCCCCGTCGACAAAGACGGCGTTATGCCCAGGGGCCTGCCAAGTGACGTTCCGCCGCAGGATCGCGCCGTTCTGCCCGCCCGTGTAACGAACCCACGGGCCGCTCAGGTTCGACAAGGATTTTCGTGCAACTGTCACCGCATAATCATCATCTCCCATGCAGCAGTGCTTGCCGGACATGAAGAGATAGCGATAGGCACCCCGATCCAACAGCCAGGCCGCCTCGACCAGCGAGGAATATGGATCCCCGGGAATTGCGCTGATCACATTCGCGGTGGTCGATCCCGCAGCGAAGGTCAGCAGGTTCGCAGAGAGCGCGCGGCGGCTCATGGGCACGGTCGAGGAAGAACCCCAGAACAGAAACCACTTGCTTTCATTGTTGTCGTAAAACGCCATCGGATCGATCTCGCGCCCGCCCGATCCGCAGAGCAACGGCGCGGGCTGCGCCGTGAAGGGCCCGTCTGGCGAACTCGCGACGGCAACGCCGATACACTTGTCGGCATTGTCCGGCACGTTGGCATGTGCCTGGTTCCCCTTCGCGGAAAAATACATCACGTAGCGATTAGCGACCGAGGGATCCTTGATCACATCCGGCGCCCAGGTGTCGCCCGTCGCCCAGCTCGGCAGGATTAAGACTGTCGTCGTTGGCGTCCAGTTGATCAGGTCGGTCGACTTGGTCATCTGGATGTATTTTGCGGGATTGCTCGATCCGGTCTTCGCCCCAGTTGCATAGACGTACAGCGTGCCGCCCACCCGGAGCGTAGCCGGGTCGGGGACGTTTTCGTCAAGAATGGGATTTGTATAGGTCTGCGCCTTTGCCGGCGCGCCGAGGGTCAGCAATGTCGCCGACGCCGCGATGCTGCCGATCGCAGCACAACAAGAAAGAAAAGCCTTCATCCCAGTCTCTCCTATGGCCCCCGGCTAACCGCGAGTGGCGATTGTATAATAGCATATCTTTAGTATTGATCACATAATAAAGTTGGAGGTGATATGCTGGTGCAAGACAGTCAGCGTGACTTGCTGGTTGCAGCCGCAGCGGCGGTTGGCGTCATGTGCGCCCTCGCCTTTGCATTGCACGAAGGGACTGATGACGCGCCCGAGGGCATAGTCGTCGTGATCCCCCATCCTGCCCGGGCCACGGCATCAGCGGTATGGCCTGGCGGCCATGCACCTATAATGGCGGCCAGCGACATGCCCGCGCGCGGCGTTGAGCAGATGGATGCCGATGTCGCGCTGCTGGACGCCCGCTTTGCCGGCGCACTTGCGGAGCCGGAGGCTGCCCTCCGCGCGGAACGACTGAATTCGCGGCTGGGACGGGTCATGACCGGCGGCGCGCGGTTCGGCGCGCTCGAAGTGGAATGCCGCAGCAACTTGTGCCGCCTGTCGGGTACCGTGGTCGACGGCGCAGCGGCGGCAGATCGCGCCGCCGCATTTGCCCTGTTGCATCAGGCGGAACTGGTCGCGATCGGTGCCGCGGAGGGGCTTGAACCGGGACCGCTCACAGCCGCGACTATGGCTACGGGGGAGACGCAGTTCGTCGCCTATCTGGTCACACCGTAAGGAACACCGCGAACCCGTATACCATCAGGGCATACGCGCAGGCGGTCCGGCGACTGCTGGCATGACCCAGAAATAGCCCTTTGCATGATCTGGGCGCCCATAAGCCTGGTCTGCCTGCGAATAGAAGAGCAGCAGGATTTGCTCACCGGTGTCCACCGCGATGGCGCGTCGCGGTATGTGGGGACCATGAGGCACGCCGCAGCCGATATCGCCGCGTCCGGACTGCCATTCGGCACATCTCACGTCACCTCCGTGCTCGCGATATGTCAATGACAGGCGCGTACGCTTCGAATCATAATATCTACTTAGCGGCGAGAATTCGCGCCCGGTGCTGCGTTTGATATACACGGAATATGTTCGTAGATTACGTCGCCCATAGGCTGTGACGATGTCCGGCTTCCCATCCTGGTCAAGATCCGCCTGCAACGTGACGATTTGGGGATCCGGCAACTGGGCGTGTGCGGTAGCCGCGAGCGCGGTGGCACTCGCGGCTAGGCATCCAAACATCGCCATGCGCTTCAGACACAAGGTCGGACCTGGCCCTGCGCACTCACGGATTGCGCGCAAGCTGACGGAAGTCGTCGATCCAAGCATAGTTGAAGGGGGCGCTGCCGTCCGGATTCGCCTGGACGGTGACCGGTGCGTAAACGCCGTTCAGGATCCAGGGCGTCTTGTCGGGCCCGTAATTCTCCCCCGATTGCTGCGACTGCCTGAACGCATAGGTGGCGACCGCGAGCTTGCCGCTGTTGCGGAAGATACGCATCTGGTTCGACAGATAGCGCTTGCGGTTCTCGAACCACGGGCTGAGCGAGAGGAAGTCGTCCCACTTCTTCTTCGTGAACGGCGTTTCGACCGCCGACTTGATCACTTCCCAGTTATAGGTCGTGTGGGGCAGGCCATAGGCGTCCGCAAAGGCGGTCGATACCGTCTGGCGCTGGTTCTCACCCCACCACCAGATCAGCGAGAATTCCGTGACGATGAAGCGCTGGTCGTCACGCATGCGCGGCAGGATATAATCGAGGAACGGACGCGACGCTTCGATCCGCGGGATATGCGGATGGATGTCGACGCCGTCGATCTGCGGCGTATCCTTCACATACTGCATCCAGCGTTCAACCGAGGGCGTGATCCGTTCGGGCAGGTCGAGGCGATTGAGCGCGCCCATATAAAGGCGCGTCTTACAGTCGGTGACGCAATTCTGTGTGCGATAGGCGATGACGCGATCGGCCATCAATTCGTAGAAGGCGTTGAGATCGGCATCGGCATATTGCTGGGCGGTGTCGATATAGGGTTCGTTGCCGATCACCAGAATGTCGACCTTGCCCATCACCTGCGCGAGCAGCGAGTCGATGCGGTTGATCTCCGTCTGCATCGCGGGCGTGCCGGGCTGCGGGAAATCACGCTGTTCGAACACCCATTTCAGCGACAGGATCGTCTTGTACCCCTGATCGCCCGTGTCGAGCAGCTTGGCGATCGCGGCGTCGCGATCACCCTGCGCAAGGCGCACGAACGTCCGGATCCACTGGGCGTTGGCCTTCTGCAAATCGACAATGTCGATATCCTGATAGTGTTCATTGTAGTTGCCGCCCAGCACACCGCCAAAATCGGGCGTCCCCGTCGGAGTCGGAGTGGGAGTAGGCGTCGGTTCCGGTGTGGGGCTCGTGGTGGGCGTCGGCGTCGGCGTCGGCGTCGGCGTTATGACCACGCCACCGCCGCCAGATCCCTGCCCGGGATACCCCGCGATGATGCCGACTAAGACGGTCACCAATGCGAGCAAACCGATTTTAACGGTCGCGCTCAGCGCCCCAAACGCATCGAACAAACCACGTAAGAACATGCGCAATCCCCTCTTCGACTTCGACCGAGCGACCGCACATACGCCTGATCGACATACATATTTATCTTATCTGTATTATCGATAAGCTGAAATACGTGGCAGTCAATGTTTATGGTCGAATAGGGGATCACGTCAGCGCGCTGTCTCATCACGCGAGCAGTTCAGACCGTCCGAACGCCGCTGAGGGTCCGATCAAGCGACCAGTTGCCGCCGCCACGCGCCACTAACAGTAACGCCAGGGCTACCCACGTCGCATGGGTCGGCCAAGCGTCGGGATAAACGAAGACCTGAATGACCAGCGTCATAACTAAAAGAGCGAATGCCGAGAGTCGCGTGGCAAGACCGAGCACCAGCAGGATCGGAAAGATGTGCTCTGACCATGTCGCGGCAACGGCGGCGATGTTTGGTGACACCAGCGGCAGCGCATATTCGCTTGCAAACAGTTCATAAGTGCCATCGGTGATGGCGATTACACCCTCGACCTTGGTGCGGCCCGACATGAAGAACACTGCAGCGATGGCGAACCTCGCGCTAAGCAGTAGGAAATCGTCCGGAATAGTTGCGGAGATCATCCGAGCGAAGCGATGTCCACCGGCCACGGCAATGTTCATGAATATACCTCTCATATGAAAGCGACCGGGCGCATTGGCCCGGCCGGTTCGATTTCATGCCTTGGGCTTAAGCGAGCCGTTGCCCTTGGGGGTCTTGATGGTGGTGCAGGTGCCGGCTTTCACCAGCTTCCAGGCATTGCCCTGATAGTCGGTCTTCGACGTGCCGGCGCAGCTGGTGCCCGGGCCTGCGGCGCAATCGTTCTTGCCGGCGAGCGAAATGCCATAACACTTCTCCATTTTCGGCTTGGTCTGCGCTTCGGCCGGCATGGCCAGAGCGGCAGCGGATGCCATGGCGAGCGTCGCGGCGAGCGTTGCATTGGTAATGCGCATGAAGTGGGTCCTTCAATTCCGATGCCTCAAAAGCGCGCGGCCCGGTTTGTGCCGGACCGCGCGGTGACCGGAGGAGGAGGCGGGGAGCCCAGGTCACGAAAGGTAGTTCGGCTGGCCCATGACATGGGTTACACGGGCGATGCGGAAATAAATCGATTGGCGATGTAACCTTGGGCCGGCCTATGCCGAACTCTAGCCGAGGAGCTTGAATGCGGGTGAACGAGCAGACCTTGCGCGAATTGATGAGCGATGGGCTGGACGGCGATGCCGCCGCCCATGCGACATTGCTGCGCGTGCTCGTTCCGTTGCTGCGGGGATTCTATCGTCGGCGCGCAAGCGGCGGCGATGATGATATCGAGGATCTTGTGCAGGAAACGTTGATTGCGGTTCATACGCGCCGCGCCACCTACGACCGCGGGCGGTCCTTCACCGCCTGGCTGTTCGCCATCGCGCGCTATAAAATGATCGACCAGTTCCGACGAACCAGCCGCTTACGACCGATCGAGGGCTTGGAAGACACGTTGCTCGCTGACGATTTCGAGGACGAGGCGGTCGCCCGGATCGACATCGAGCAGTTGCTCGGCGAGCTGCCCGCCAAGCAGGCGATGGCGATCCGCGCCACGCGGATCGACGGCCTCAGCGTCGCCGAAGCCGCGCAACGGGGCGGTGTCGGCGAATCCGACGTGAAGGTTTCAGTGCATCGCGGCCTCAAGGCGCTGATGAGGCGCGTACAAGGGAACGCGCCATGAACACCGACGATCTCATCACGCAGCTCGCGCGCGATACCCAGCCGGTTCGGGCCGGCACCGTAGGGCGTCGGATCGCGATCGGTCTGATGCTGGGGGCCCTTGGTTCGACGCTCGTCCTGTGGAGCTGGCTTGGCCCGCGGCCCGACCTGGGCAGCGCGATGCTTGGCTTCTCCTTTTGGATGAAATGGGGCTACACGATCTCCCTGGCCATTGCCGCGCTTGGCGTAACCGCACAGTTGGCTCGGCCCGACAGTGCCCACTTGCGCTGGTTGTGGCTGTTGGCTGTTCCCGTCGCACTGCTGACGTTCATCGGCCTTGGCGAACTCATCCGGACACCGTCGGGCGAGTGGCTGGCGATGTGGCTCGGACATAGCTGGCGGACGTGCCCGTGGCGCGTTCTGGCCCTCGCCGGCCCAATCTTTGTCGGGCTGCTCTGGTCGTTCCGTCAGTTGGCGCCAACGCGCCTGCGCGCCGCCGGTGCGGCTGCGGGACTGACGGCCGGCGCCTTTGCCGCGACCGTCTATTGCCTGCACTGTCCCGAAGTGTCTGCGATCTTCGTGCTCACCTGGTATTCGCTTGGCATTTTGCTGGCGACGTCGGTCGGCGCGTTGCTCGGGCCGCGCCTGCTGCGCTGGTAATCGCGAAAATCTGTAACCGACTTCGTCACTGCCGCGAAATGTACACGCCACTTCGGCAGAACAGTTTCGGAGATACAAATGAACTTCGCATCCACCAGCCTCAGCCTCGCCGCATCCGCAGCCGTCGTCGCGATCGCGACCACCGCAGCACCTTCCACCGCTGCCGCGCAACAGGGTGCCAAGGCGGCCGTTGTGCATTGCTATGGCATCAACACCTGCAAGGGCACGTCGGACTGCAAGACCGCTAAGAACGAGTGCAGCGGCCAGAACGAATGCAAGGGTCAAGGCTTCAAGTCACTGACCGCCAAGGCCTGCAAGTCGGCCGGCGGCCGCCTCACCGAAGCCAAGTGACCGCCTGACAGGCCCGGCGGCCATGGGCTGCCGGGCCTGTGAACCTAATGGGAGCATCTTCATGCACCGCTTCGGGCTGGGCCTGCGCAAACCGCATTACCGCGAATTCCTGGAACATCGTGTCGCGGTCGATTTTCTCGAGGTAATCTCGGAGAATTTCATGATCGATGGCGGTCGCCCGCGTCAGATCCTGCGGGATTTGCGCGATCGCTATCCGGTCGCGCTGCACGGCGTATCGATGTCGCTCGGCTCGGTCGATGGGCTCGATGGCACTTATCTGCGGCGCTTGCGCGCGCTGGTCGATGAGGTCGAACCGCTGTTCGTGTCCGATCATCTGAGCTGGTCGCGGATCGACGGTTTCAACTCACACGACCTCCTGCCCCTGCCTTACACCAACGAGGCGCTGAACACCGTGTGCGACAATATCGACCACGCCCAAACGGTGCTCGGTCGCACGATGCTGGTCGAAAATCCGTCGAGCTATATCGCCTTCGCACCGGCTGAGATGACCGAATGGGACTTCATGGCAGCGATGTGCGCACGGACGGGCTGTCATCTGCTGCTCGACGTCAACAATGTCTTTGTGAGTGCTAGCAACCACGGCTTCGATCCGATCGCCTATCTCGCCGGCATACCGCACGAGCGGGTGCGGCAGGTTCATCTCGCCGGCCACAGCCAGGGCAGCGAGCTGTTAGTGGATACGCACGATTCACCGGTGCCCGAGTCGGTCTGGGACCTGTTTGCGCAGGTACTCCCGCACCTGAGTTCCGTCGCCACGATGATCGAGCGCGACGACGACATTCCGCCACTCGCCGAGCTGCTTCGCGAACTTCAGGAAGCGCGCGACATCGCCGACGCAACACGCGCGGTCGCGGCATGAACCTGCGTTCGCTTCAGACCGACATACAGGCCTGGTTGACCCGCGAAGATGCGCAGGCGGCGCGCCGCCTTGGATCGAACGCCGGGCCGGGCTTGCGCGTCTATCAGAACAATTATCGCGCCCAGCTGATCGCCTGTCTCGAAGGCAGCTTCGCGCGCACGCGCGCCTGGTTGGGGGCTGAGGCATTCCTGGCGGCGGCGGCGACGCATGTCGATCGCGTGCCGCCCAGCAGTTGGACACTCGATGCTTACCCACTTGAATTTCCTGACACCCTGACCTTGCTGTATCCCCATGACAATGAGGTCGTTGAACTGGCTTGGATCGATTGGGCGATCGAGGACGTGTTTACCGGGCCTGACGCCGTGGCGATGTGCGTCGCCGATTTGCCGACGATCGACTGGGATCGCGCCACGCTGTGGCTGGTTCCAGCGCGTGCCTTGCGATTGCTATCGACCAACGCAGCCGACATCTGGCAGGCGCTGGTCGACGAAGAGACGCCACCAACACTTGAGGCCGGTGTCGAAAACGCCGGGATCGTTGTGTGGCGCAAGGATCACGTCGCGCGATATCGCAAGATCGATCGCGACGAATTTCAGGCGTTGTGCCAGCTGGAAGATAGCCTGCGCTTCGCCGAACTATGCGACGCCGCAGTCGCACGTTTCGGCGAGCGCGCCGGGATCGGACAAGCGGGCACCTGGCTGGGTCGCTGGGCCAGTGACGGCCTAATACTCGTCACCGAAGATCCGGACTGAACTGCCGAACGGTACTTTAAACAAGCTCGCTTGATGGTGTGGATATGAAGGATGTCGTAGTCCATCCGCCACATCTTGATCGTTCGTCTCGCCACAGCAGCGAGTGGAGCTGGCGCTTGTTCAGGCGGTTGGGGCGCGCCGACCATTGGACGGTTCCACAAGCCCACTCTGCGGCGGCTTGCCCGAAGCGACGTAGTGCCGCTCGACGTTGGCGTCAGTTGCTTTGAAAGGTCTAGATTCCCGCTACGCTTCAAAGAGCTCGATGACCTCTCCATTGGGCCCTAAGACGTGCGCCGCTCGAACAACGAAAGATCGCCGAAAAGGCGGCCGAGCTTTAAGCGTAATAGTCGTTGGGCCGTCCCAGACGCCGCCCACCCCATCCTCGATAGGATAGGGCTTGGCGCCATTGGCAAGCGCGCGCGCATAGGCCTCCTCCAAATTGGAAACGCGCAAGCCGATATGATTGAAACTTGACGCGAGATCACTTGGACGAACCGCCTTTTTAGGCGCCGGAATCAACTCAAGGATCTGTCCGTCACCCATGTCGAGCTGTGCACCTTGCAGCGGGTTACGAAAATGAATGGCTTTGCCTCGTACGCCGACCACGCCGTCCCAGCGGAAGAGAAGGCGGAAGCCGAACGCTCGCTCATAGAAAGCGATGGTTTCATCCAGGTCAAAGGCTCGCACATTTATGTGGTGTAATCCCGAACCATGAAGGAGATGAATGGGTTTCGTCGGATCAGATGGGCCGATGCTTTCCGATGTCCGCGCAGCATCTTTCCCTCCGGAGCCTGCCGTCTGGGCAAGAGCAGGACTGGCGACCGGGAGAATTGCGCCGATGCAAGCAATTGCGCCTATCAGATTTGTGCGATGTATAATCATGTGAAATCTCTTGAATTGGCGTTTCTCGCGCCCCGCGTAGGCCGGCGATGAGCATGCCATCACCGGGGAACGTGGGTGGACCGGAATCTTCCCTTCCAAACTTGGTTCGCTCCAAAGCGCCGAGTGGTTACAATTTGTGGGCGATGGCTTGTCTCAACGCAGGCGAGGTGTGAGATCGAAACCGGAATCCCATTCGGCTGGCTGGCCGATCGTACCGGCTTCCGCGTCGGCATCAGCATGCGAACGCAACGACGCGACCAGAACTGCACCCGTCAGGTCGGTCGTGATCAGCCCCTGCCATTATTCTAGCGACATCCCCCGGGGTGTCTGACATGTTGAGGGCCCCGCGTTGACCATCTTCAAGCGCGGCTCTTCATCTCCGCGGGGTACGGCGCCCAGAAGCATGTGGAGCCAATCAGGATCTCGGCAACGAATGGCCGGAGGACCTGCACGCTCGCCAGCCGCTCGCCGCGGGCGCGATTTAGCGGCTCGGATCCTTCGAGAACATAGCCGATAAATACGTGCATCCTACCGCGTCTTTGCTCTCATTCGCCCCGGCAGCGCAGTCGGTCACACGGATGCTATGCACCCTGTCGTAGCACGATGCGCAGACACCATCATCGCGATCCAATGCGTGGATTGGCGGCTCGCAGGCGATCGGACCTCGCATCGGCGTAATCACCCTTTGCGTATCGAGCCATTCTAATGATAAGATAAATATAAGGATTAACCGACCATGAGCTGGGGTGAGAGGATGATGAGGACGCTATTGATCTGCGGTGTGGCATCGTTGCTCATGTGCGCCGTGGTGACGGCGCAGACGCCCCGCCCCGCCGACGCATCGGTCAACACGCTGAGCAAGCAGGAGCGCGAGCAGGGCTGGCGGCTCTTGTGGGATGGTCGCACCACGGCCGGCTGGAAAAGCGCGAAAAGCGAAGCGTTTCCGGCCGCGGGGTGGCAGATCCAGGATGGCGAACTGAGCGTGCTCGCTTCGGACGGCGCGGAATCGCGCAACGGTGGCGATATCATCACGCGCGAGCAATTCTCCAACTTCGAACTCAAGGTCGATTTCCGCCTGTCGCCCGGGGCGAACAGCGGCATCAAATATTTCGTAGATCCGGATCTGCTGCGCGGCGAGGGTTCGGCGATCGGCCTCGAATTCCAGTTGCTCGACGATGCTCGCCACCCCGATGCGAAGCTCGGCCGCGGCGGCAATCGCACGGTCGGCTCGCTCTACGATCTGATCGCCGCGCGCGACCTGGCCAATTCCGGCCAGCCCAAGCCAGCGGTGCCGATCGGTGCCTGGAATACCGCGCGCATCGTCGTGCGGGGCCGGCACGTCGAACATTGGCTGAACGGCAGGAAAGTGGTCGAGTTCGAGCGGGGCTCCCCCGCATTCCGCTCGCTCGTCGCGCAGAGCAAATACAACAAATGGCCTTCATTCGGCGAGTGGCCGAGCGGCCCGATCCTGCTGCAGGACCACGGCAACCTCGTCTCGTTCCGCAACATCAAGGTCCGCACCCTGCCCGCCGGGGGCGCACAATGATCGGGCGTCGCACCCTGCTTGGTGGAGGAATTGCCGCGCTGTCGGTTCCCGCGGCCAGCTATGCACGCATTCTCGGCGCCAATGACCGTCTGCGCGTGGCGGTCATGGGGCTCAACGGGCGCGGCACGGCGTTGATGAAGGCGGTTGCTGGTACGCCTAACAATGAGTTGGCCGCGCTGATCGACGTCGACCAGATTGTGCTCGCGAAACGTGCAGGTGAAACGCAGAGCCAGGTGCCCCGGCTGGACCGCGATTATCGCCGCGCGCTCGATCGCCAGGACATCGACGCGCTGGTGGTCACCACGCCGGACCACTGGCACGTCAAAGCCTCGATCGACGCCCTGGCCGCCGGCAAGCACGTCTATGTCGAAAAGCCGCTGGGCCTAGCCCCCGCAGAGGGCGAGGCGCTGATCGCTGCGCAGCGCCGCGCCAACCGCGTCGTGCAGATGGGCAACCAGCAGCGTTCAAGCCAGGAGACGCAGGCACTGGTCGCGCTGATCCGCCAGGGCGCGCTTGGTGACGTCTATCAGGCCGATACCTGGTACGCGAACAACCGCGGCACGATCGGCAAGGGCAGTTACGCCTCGCCGCCCGCGCATCTCGACTGGGATCTGTGGCAGGGACCGCTTCCCCGCGGGCGATATCGTACCAATCTCGTCCATTATAACTGGCACTGGTTCTGGCAGTACGGTACCGGCGAGATCACCAACAACGCGCTGCATGAACTCGACATCGCCCGCTGGATCATGGACGTGGTCTATCCCGAGCAGGTGACTGCGCGCGGGTCGCGCCGATTTCATCGCGGCGACGATTGGGAGATGTACGACACGCTCGCACTCGAACTAGCCTATGGCGATGGCCGCATGATCCGCTGGGACGGGCACAGCTGCAACGCGCAGCGCCGCTACGGCCGTGATCGCGGGGTGCTGGTCTATGGCACTAGGGGGACAGCGATCGTTGATCGCAACGGCTATGAACTCTTCGGGCTGGACGGCAAGTCAACCGGGCGTGCAGTGGCGGCCGCCAAAAGCGCGACCACGAACACGGTCGGCGCCGGCGACCTCGATCTGCGGCACTTCGCCAATTTCGCCGACACAGTGCGCGGGACCGCCGCGGGCCAGGCGTCGCCCGTGCTGGACGGGCACATCAGCACCACGCTCTGCCACCTTGGCAATATGGCATATCGCACCGGCAAGACGCTGCGGGTCGACCCGGCGACGGGGCGACCGCTGGATGCCGCCGCGATGAAGCTCTGGGCGATCGACTATGAGCCTGGATGGGCCTTGACCGCCTGATGCGACCCTTGCCGCCCGCGACCTTTGCCGAGCGCTTCGTCGCGATGGGCACGCGCATTGAATGCCACCTCTTCGGCGCACCGGCGGCAGCTAAGATCGCCGCCGATCTGCGCACCGCGGTTGAAACGGTGGACGATGCGCTGACCGTTCACCGCATCTCGCCGACGAGCCTGCTCAACCAGCTTCTCCGCGCGGGCAAAGAAGCGACCGTCGACGATCAGATCCTATGGCAAGCACTATTGCTGTGCGATGCGCTGCACCGCACCACCCACGGCCTGTTCGACCCGACAATGGGCATGGGCGACGCGCGCTGGGCGGATCTCGAGATCGACGCCGTGAACCGACGCGTCCGCTCGCCCAGTCCAACCGGGCTGGATTTCGGCGGGGTGGGCAAGGGGATCGCCCTCGACGCCTGCATGCCTGTCTTATGCAACGCCGGGGTTTCCTCGGCGCTGCTTTCGCTCGGCGAAAGCTCGATCCTGGCGCATGGGGAACATCCCCTGGGCGGCGCATGGCCGCTGGCGGTGCCGCATCCGGCAAAAGCTGATACCGCATTGGTGACGCTCGGCCTGGTGCAGCGATGCGTGTCGATCTCGTCGACACTTGGGGCGGCCAATGGCGATACATTCTCCCCCGCCGATGGCGCGGCGGTGCGGACCCCTGCAACGACGGTCGCCGTCGATGCATCCGGCGCCACGGCAGAGGCGTTCAGCACGGCCATGCTCGCAGGCGATGCGGCGCAGCGCGACCGGCTCCTCTCCAGCGGTGGCTGCGAATCCCTGCGCCGCTTCGACTTTCCTCGGATTCCCCGCGTGCCAACCGGTGCTGCGGCAGGAGGCACTATCCATGCGCGACTCGCTCGACCTCTCTCGCCGCCGGTTTCTTGAACGGCTCGGCGGCGTCGCGGCGCTTGGCGGCCTTGGCGCCGTCGCACCTTGGGCCGCACAGGCTGCGAATATCGATGCCGGCGGGGGTGATGTGCGCATCGGCATCATCGGCACGGGCAGCCGCGGTCGCACGCTGCTGCAGAATCTGCTCAAGGCGCGGGGCTGCCGCATCGTCGCACTTTGCGACGATCAGGCACCGCATCTTGCGCAGGCGCAGAAGCTCATGCCGCAGCCGGCGCCGGGCTTTGCCGATCACCGCGCCATGATCGATGCCGGCGGGCTTGACGCCGTGGTTATCGCGACCCCGCTTCACGTCCACGCACCGCAGACATTCGACGCGCTGGACGCCGGCCTGCACGTCTGGTGTGAAAAGGCGATGGCGCGGACAGTCGCCGATTGCCGGGCGATGGTGGCCCGCGCGGACACCGCGGGCAAGCTATTGCAGATCGGTCACCAGCGGCTATTCAACCCCACTTATCTCAAAGCGATTAAGCGCGTGCGGGCAGGCGAGATCGGGACGGTCACGCAGATCCGTGCCAGCTGGCATCGCCAAACCAATTGGCGCAAGCCCGTCCCCGTCGGCTCTGCGCTGGAACAGCGGACGAACTGGCGACTTTACCGGGAGTTTTCGGGCGGCCTGATGACCGAGCTCGGCACACACCAGATTCAGATCGCGAATTGGGTCCTCGATGATGTGCCGGAACGGGTGATGGGGTCGGGCAGCATCTGCTTCTGGAAAGACGGGCGCACCGTCTATGATCACGTCGCGCTGATCTACGAATATGCCGGCGGGCGGAAGTTGATCTATACCTCGCTGCTCAACAACCGCCGCTACGGCTGCGAGGAGCAGATCCAGGGGTCGAAGGGTACGATCGAACCCGAATTGGGTCGCATATATTTCGAGAACGCGCCGCCCCCCGTCGCCGCGCTGCGCAAGCTTGAGGACGATGTCGCGAAGGGTAGGAAACGCCCCGTGCCGATTGGTGGGCGGACCTGGTTCCCCGAATTGCCGATCGTGACACCCGGCGAGTCGCTCGGCTGGAGCGACTATGATGAGACGACGCTGCAGTTCGAGGCGTTCGCAGCATCTGTGCGGGCCAACAAGCCGTTGCGCGGCGCGTTGCGGGAAGCGTTTCACGCTTCCATCGCCTCGTTGCTCGGCGAGCAGGCAATGGACGAGCGTCGCGCGATCGACTGGCCGCGCGACCTCACCATGCCGCGTACCTGATCTGCTAGGGGTCGCGCTTGAGGGTGACGGCCCCTACGGCAATGCCGATCCAGGCAAGCCGGCGAAGCGATACAAGCGCGCGATTCCTACGCTCGAAAATCACCGCGCAGGCTGCCGATCGTCCAGGGTCAGCCCGCCATCGAGATCGATTCGAACTGGGGCCAAGCCGAACTGCTTGCGGAACGGCGCGGTGACATCGTTGCCGAACATGGTGGTCCACCATTGGCCGGCACCATCCTTGAAAATGGTGCCGTGGCCCGCATGGGGCACGCCCAATTGGCGTTTGCTGTAAGGACCCCAGATCGATCGGGCTGAACCGAACATCATGTCGTATGTGCCGTGGGTGCGAAGCGGCCCGTTCCATTCGGCGCCCGTGATGAAGTATCGATCGTTTATCCGCACCAGCGCATTGCCTTCATAGCCGATCGCTTCGCCATCGGTGTCGACAAGCTTGATTGGGGGACGTTCGAAGCCATCGCGCCGGGCATTCAGCTTGGCGAGATTGCCCCCGCCCCAGAGCAAGTACAGACCGTCGCCATCTTCGAAGAGGAACCCGTCAATCCCCTGCACGAGGTACGTCGACGCGACGTTCCGATATGGTCCCGCGGCTTTACCGGAGACGCTGCGGTACAGCCACGTCTTGCCGCCAACATCGCGTTCCATCATCGAGAGTACGAGGTAGAACGTCTTGTCCTTGGCGACCCACTGGATTTCAGGCGCCCACAGCGCCACCGTGTTGCCGAAGGTGTGACCAAGACCGGCACGATCGAAGGTTAGCCGGGTCTCCCGCCAATCGCGAAGATTGCCGGATGTCCACAAGGCGAGTTCGCCCGCCTCTTCCCGGTTCTTTCCCGTCGTGCCGACCAGATAGTAGGTGCCGTCCGGCCCCGGCGCGACGGACGGATCGCGGATGGTTATCGCGGGCTGGACGGGTTGAAGGCGCGCCGCGGCACCGCGTGCCGTCAATGTTGAATTGTCCGGTCGCAACCGGCCGTCCGCAAACCGTTCCAGTCTGACAAGGCCCACCTGCTCGCAGAAGACGGCGAAGCGATCGGCACATTGGGGATTGTAGGTGGCGAGCAGCGCACCGCCAGCATCCTTTAGTAAGGACGTGCGCCCGGCGTGCGGCACCGCCAGGAAACGGCGCGTAAATGGTCCGTAAGGGGTCGGTCCCGTCGCCATGAACGCGTCTTCAGTTGGTGAGCGCATACGACCTGTGATCTCGCTAGCCGCGACCACGTAGCGGTCGCCTCGCTTGATCATCGTCGCCCCCTTCTCGCCAATCCGCGTGCGAACTGGCCAGTCTTGACCCTCAGGTATCGGGCTCCGGAAGAATGAGGCGTCCGGCTTCAGAAATCGAGGCTGTTCGGCGAGCGCGTCGAGATTGCCCTTCAGCCGAGCGATACTGCCGCCTGCCCAAAGCAAATATCCGGCGCCATCATCATCTATGAAAATCGAAGGATGCTCAGCGTTTTCAACCAGACACGGGCTTTCACGATACGGCCCGCGGGGAGCGGCCACCGATCCGATCGCAATTCGTGCGCAGCCGTCCTGATCCTGGAAGCTCAAATAGAGACTTTGTCCCCGAACGCGCACCTCCGGCGCGCCAAGTCGGCGTCCGGTCGCATGGACAGCGCCCAGCGCGCTCCACGTTTTGCCATCTGATGAAGTCCACATTCGCACGCCGTCTTTCGGCCCATCGCGCTGTGGTACTCCGGTCAGGAACCAGACGCCGTTGTCACTGCGTGCGATCGAAGCATCGAGAATTGCGCGTTCCCGAAAAACGGGTGCAACGGCTTCGGCGCTTTTTGACGGCTGAACCGTGGAATTGCGATCCATCGATGGATGATCGAGGAAGATGTCATCGACCGGCCTCTGTTGGGCCGACAGCGGCGCGGCGATGAAGACGCTTACGATCGAGCCGAGCAATTTCATCCCGCGCCACTTGCGTATCCGTTTTCATATTGCGATCCCCAGCGCGCCTTCTCGCCGCCTGGCACGCGCCGCAACCCGATTGCGTTGGTCACCTCATATTGATCGCTGCGGTATGTAAGGCTGGCCAGCACCTCACGCCCGCGGGGCGGTACCTCTTCCCAATCGATCCCCGCATGCTGAGGTTTCGGCGCGGAATAGGGGGCATCTCCCAACTGCTGCCCGAAGACGAATGCGTCGACGAGCGCCCTCTCGATATCCCCGATCGTGTTTTGTGAGCGCCAAAGCTTCTTCGCCTGACGATCCCGCGCAATGATCGACCGGGCAATTTCCTTGAACTCGGCTCGGAGCCGGGGTTCGATCTTGCTGCGCGCCATCGATTTTCATCTCCCCCAGTTCGTATGTTCATCCGCCGTGCTCCGGCGCGAACAGTCAAATCATATCCGAATATTACGCACCTAGCTAAACGCCAGGCACCCCCATTTCTTGTAATATCGCGCGCCGCGCAGACTGACGATGTTTGGGCCTCCCGGATAGCAGGAGGCACTTTTGATCTCGCTCGTCGATACCACCGAAACAGGCTGCATGGAGGCCATGCGCGGTATGTTCGCCGCGCGAAAAGCCGTGTTCGTGGACTTGCTCGGCTGGGATGTCCCGGTACTCGACGGCCGCTTCGAGATCGATCAGTTCGACGACGAGCATGCCCGCTACCTGATCGTAACGGATGGGGAGCGCGGCCACCTCGCCTCCGCTCGCCTGTTGCCGACCTGCCGCCCGCACATTCTCGGCTCCCTCTTCCCGGCTCTTTGCGCGGGTCCCGTCCCGCGCGGGCCCGACACGTTCGAAATCACGCGGTTTTGCCTGGACCGGGCCCTCTCCGCGTCCCGCCGGCGCGACGCCCGCAACCGCCTGGTGACGGCGTTGGTCGTGCACGGACTGGTCAATGGCATTCGCACCTACACCGGCGTCGCCGACTCGGCCTGGCTGGCCCAAATCCTGAAGTTCGGCTGGGACGCCGGCCCGCTCGGTCAGTTCCTGCCCGAGAGCAAGGAACTGGCCGCCCTTCAAATCCACATCACCGCAGAGACACCGTCGCGGCTCGAGCAGACGGGAATGTGGTCACCCACACCGTCGCAGCCTGCCGACACCACATTCGCGTAGGAGACCGAAATGAACACGAATGCCGCTCAGCAACCGACCGCAAGCGATGAGGTAATGGCCCAGCTGATGAAGCAGGGCTGGTGCGTCATGCGCCAACTCATCCCCGCCGAGATGATGGAAGAGTTGGCGGCTGACCTTCGGCGCAGGTTCGATGCGACGCCCTTCTGCACCGGCGACTTTTACGGCGCACATACCAAGCGCTTCGGAAGCTTACTCAAGCGATCGCCGCATGCCGAAATGCTGGTCCGGTGCCCCGAGATTGTGGCGACCGTCGAGCAGGTTCTCGAACCATGGTGCGACACGGTTCAGCTCAATCTTGCCCAGGCGATCGCGATTCATCCCGGCGCGCCTGTTCAGTTTCCGCACCGCGACCAGGACATGTGGCAGGGGGTGAAGGGGGAGGTCGAATATCTAGTCAATGTGATGTGGCCGCTCACCGCCTTCACCGAGGAGAATGGCGCGACGATCATCTATCCTGCAAGCCACGGCGCGGAGGCTCTGAGGGAGGAGGTGACCGGCACCCCGGTCATCGTGGTATGCGACCCCGGTGATGCGATCCTGTTCCTCGGCTCGACGCTTCACGGCGCCGGTACCAATCGAAGCTCTACTGTGCGCGAGGCCATCCTCGTCAGCTACTGCCTTGGCTGGCTCAAACCCTATGAAAATCAATGGCTGGCCTATCCACCCGAGATTGCCCGGACCTTTGATCCGGAGCTCGCGGCCCTGGTCGGCTATCGCCAGCACCGGCCCAACCTGGGCAACTACGAGGGCGTCTGCCCGTCGGTACTGCTCCAGGACAAAGTGCCCGAGCATATCGGCGCGATCGACGCGCTCTCGCCGGATCAGCGCGAAGCAGTTGCGCAGCATCGCAGCGACCAGGAGGTGTGACATGAGTCCGCTGCAGGCGATGGAACGAAGCTACGGAGCGCTCAAGGCGCTGTTGCGCGACGGCGCCTACCCACCCGGTCTCCGCCTTGAGGCCAATCGGATCGCCGATGATGTCGGGGTCAGCATGACGCCGGTTCGCGATGCGCTGAACCGGCTTGTTGGTGAGCGGCTCGTCGAGGCCAGCAGCGGTGACGGGTTCCACGTGCCGCGACTGAGCGAAGGCGACCTTCGCGATCTCTACGAATGGCATTCCGCGCTGATCATCATGGCAGCCCAGACGACACGCATTCTGCCAAATACAGAGCAGATGGAAGAAGCACTCACAGGTGAATCACAGGCCGACGTGACCTCGGCCTGCTTCGCCCTCCTCGCTGCAGCCACGCCCAATGTGGAACTGCGGGCAGCGATCCATAGCACCGGAGATCGGTTGCATCCGTATCGCCGCCTTGAGGCCTCGGTCCTTGAGCCCATATTAGGCGAGCTTGAGGATGTGCTGGTCCAAGCGACTGGTCAGCGACAGGCTATCCGCCGCTATCATACCGCCCGCATGCGTGCTGTGCCCGCGCTGGTGCGGGCGCGCTCGGCACGAAAATAATCGCATTATAAGATTCTTATAGCCGCCCGCCGGGAGGACGCTTCGCCGGTCGCGAATCAGCGCGGCAGACACGGAGTGCAGAACATGGAACGCATCAATGAAGACGCGATCGATCTGATCGATCTCGGCGCCGCGAGCGTCGAAACGCAGGGCATCGACGGTACGGTCATCGACCTCGTCGGTCTGCAGCCGAAGGCCGGCCTGTCCGACGAGGACTGATCGGCAGGGCGCCGGTGTGGAAGCGCACCGGCGCCCAGTCGCCTGTTCCATGTATTGGCGCCTCCATCCCACGCTCCACGCCTGCATCGCCTCGGGCCGAGTCATCCTGCTCGATGTCGAGCGGGACCGATATTCGGCAGTCCCGACCCCAGCGGCGGGGCAGATAATCGCCTGGTTGAGTTCGGGCGATGGAAGCGCGGCACCGCCCGCGCTTATGGCATTGCTGCGAGGCGCCCGCTGCGACCATTCCATCGACCCGCATCTGAGCAACCAGCAAGCGACAGACGTAACCATACCCGACGGGCTATCGACGCAGGAGTGGGCCGGCGGCACCACGCTCACCACCGTCCTCTCCGTCATGGTCGCGGTCGGCTCGACCTGGATCGATCTGCGAACCCGCCAACTTAGACAAATATTGAAGTCCCGCAGCGGGCGGCGCGGGAGAGGCGCGAAGCTGGACGAATTGGTGCTCGGCGATCGAGCACGAGCGTTCGCAAACGCACGCCGATGGTGCCCAATCCGACCGAATTGCCTGCTCGATTCGCTCGCCTTCGACCGTTGGCTGGGGATTCCGCGCGACATTACCTTGGTTTTCGGGATCGTCGGACAGCCGTTTGAAGCGCATTGCTGGGTCCAGTCGGATGCGGCCGTCCTCAACGACAGCTACGACCGCGTCTCGCGCTTCGTGCCGGTGCTCAGCGTATGAACATCGCCCCCCTCTTTGTGATGCTTGGCGCCCCGGATGCCGAACCGCCGGAATGGATTGCCGCGTCGATTGCGCGGAGCCCTGTGGCTCGACCGCTGACCCGGCTGACCGAGGGCGGTGGGATGATAGCGATCGGGGACGCCACCGCTCCGCATGTCATCTTCCCGGATGGGAACGGCTTCGTCTGGGGTACTATTTTTGACCGCATGACCTCGGGCCGTATCGTCGAAAAAGTCGATGCGCGATTGTCGACTGATCCCATTGAAAGATTCGTGGAGCGTCAATGGGGCGGCTATTTGGCGATCCGCAAGACAGGCCGGGCCTTTGAAATCTTTCGCGACCCGTCCGGGGCAATTCCTTGTTATCACGCCCGGATAGATGGCGTGGAGATTTTCACGACGCGTCCGGAATTCCTGTTCGACGCGGGCCTTATCCATGCCGACATCGACTGGACGATCCTCGCCCAGTCCCTCGTCTATCGCAGCCTTCGTCCGGCACGGACACCGCTGCGCGGCGTGAGCGAGCTCATGCCGGGCACCGCCGCAGCCTCGGAGGATGGACAGCTCCGCTTGCGCACAGCCTGGACTCCCTGGCGCTTCACTGCGCCAGCGAACGAGATCCGCTCGGCGGCGGAGGCCACCGAGCAGGTGTGGCGCGCCACGACCAGCTGCGTTGGAGCATGGGCGCGCTGCTTTGAGCGACCGCTGCTGGAAATATCGGGCGGGCTGGACTCGTCGATCGTGGCAGCGGTGCTTGCACAGGTTGGCGCGAACCCAGCGTGTATCACCTTCGCTGCTGCGCCGGGCGATCCAGACGAGACGCCTTATGCACGGGCCGCAGCCGACCATTTGGGCTTCCAGCTCGAGGTGCTCCGTGCCGACGTGTCCGATGTGGACCTCGCTCGATCAAATGCCCGCGATCTGCCCAGGCCATGCGCGCGGGCCTTCGCGCAAGCCCATGAAACCAAGCTGCGCGCGATTGCGGCTCGGGAGGGTAGCGATGCGTTCTTCAGCGGCGGCGGCGGAGACAATGTGTTCGGATATCTCCGATCGGTGTTGCCGGTGATCGATCGCTGGAAGCGCGGCGACCCAGGGCTGCTGCGAACCATGACGGATATGGCCACGCTTGCTGAGGTGAGCTTATGGGAGATCTTCACCCGGTCGGTTCAGCGCGCGTTCCGCTGGCGCGCCGCCCGTCGCTGGCTTGCCGATGAGCAGTTGCTCGCGCGTGCGGCAATTCGCGACCTGCCCTTTCCCCAAGGCCACCCCTGGGTCGATGCGCCGGCGACGACGCTGCCGGGCAAGCTGGTGCATGGCCGGGCAATGATCGTCATTCAGAACCATCTGGAGGGGCTCGACCGGCTCCACGACGCACCAGTCATCTCGCCATTGATCTCCCAGCCGATCTTCGAGACCTGCATGGCAATACCGACCTGGCTCTGGTGCGAGCGTGGTATGAACCGGGCGGTCGCACGAAGGGCCTTCGCGGATCGCTTGCCACCCGAAGTCATCGAACGCCGGTCGAAAGGCGCATTCGATACCTATTGCGCCCAAGTCTTCCTGGCGAACCGCAGTGCGATCCGCGAGATGCTCCTGGGCGGCGCCTTGGCTCGGCAGGGCCTGCTCGACACGACGACGATCGAGGCGAAGCTTGTCCCCAACGCCGCGAGCGCCGCTGAAATGCTTCGACTTCTCGACCTCGTCGATACCGAGGCATGGATCTGCGCCTGGGAGTCGCGGCCTATTCCGCGACCCGGGACCTGAGAAGGGCCCATCGGGCCATAGTCTCGGCGTCGTCGGGATCCGCGCTGACCTTGCCATTCATCCAGAATTCAAACCAGGCGAGACTACGTCGATAGACTGCAAGCCGATGGACCGGATGAAATTTGACGTGGCCCTCGTCCGGATAGACATACATCTCGGTCGGCGCCTCTGCGTGGTCGAGCGCCGCGTAGGTCTCGACGGCTAGGCGAAACTCCTGGTCAGTCAGTTGCATCAGCAATGGCGTTCGCATTCTCTTGGCGTTCGCAGCAAGGGAATAAGGCTCCCAGAACCTCGGATTGTCCTCGCCCTGGGGTGGATATCCCCACTTCGCGATCGACTCGAGATACGCTGGACCCACCGCCGGACCCGCGCCAGCGGATTCACAACAGGAACTGATAGCAGCCGCTCGATAGCGTTTTGAATTGAGGAGCGCGAACTGCACCGTCGCCGCGCCGTCGCTCAGGCCAGTCAGTCCGATCCTCGCCGGGTCTACCACCCCGAGATCAACCACTCTGTCGACCCCAGCCTCAAGGCCTGCGAGAATCCGGCGACGTTCTCGCCAGTCCTTCACGTTGATCCTTTGGAATTCATCTAAGTCGGCCGCACCGCTCCCACTCGCCACTGCTCTCGGTCGCTGCACACTCAGTACCGCAAAGCCGTTCTGGGCGAAGAGATAGATGGGATAGTCATCGCCGGAGCCGCCCCGGAGAAAGCCTTGGCTCGTATAATTGACGATGATCAGCGGATGGTTTTGGCCTGGCCGATGGTTCGGTGGCAGAACTAGATCGCCATAGCTTGCGATCCCGTCGGAGGCTGTCCAGCGAAGCCGCTGCGCCGACCCGAGGGCTACCGATGCAAACTCGGGATTGGGGTCGTAAAGCGTCACGAACGCGCCCGTGTTCGGATTGATCGTGACGACCGAACGGGGATGCTGCATTCTCTCTCGCGCGCAAATGAGCATCCGACCGGCAAGCTTGCAGCTCTCGAGAATATCCTCAGTATCGACGATGCGTTGCGGACCCACTTCCCGGCCAATCCGCCACCGGAAAATTTCGGTGCGACCGCCATTTTCCGGGTTTCCGCTGCGCAGAAAGAGGATTTCGCCCGGTTCCCGCGCCCACAGCCCCGTAATCCGCGAGCCGCATACGTCGCCGCAGGCGAGCCGGCGTCCGCGATGCTCAACCTTAAGGACCGAGACCGCATCGAACAGGCCCGGGGGCTCGGACGCAGTCCACGCTCGGCCAGTTCCAGGCAAGAACGCGAATAGCGACGCACCAGAGGGGCGGTTTGGATCGGCGGCGGGCGGGACATCCAAGCTCGCTTGGCCGGTGGTTGCATCAACTGCGATTGTTTTGAAGGGTACCGGTCGCGGCCTTGGTCGGGCTTCGGAAAGTGTCCAGAAGCGCCGATCGTAGAGGTAGCCTGAGCGTCCTTCCCGCTGGATCGCAGTCTCGGCCTCGCGGGTTGGCCGGATCATGATGCGCAAGATTCGCGGCGTCGTCCATTCCACGGATCGAGCCTCGTCGGCAAGCCGCGTGACTTGCCGCGCCGGACCATTGATCGCTGCGACCCACACCTGTGTGGAGCCGTTGTCGCGACGCAGATATGCGATCGATCGGCTGTCGGGCGACCAGACCGGAGCGACGCTGGTAATGGTCCCCCCAACAAAGTCCGGCACACCACGAATATCGACGCGGGTAAGGATCGGATCCCCCCCGGTATCCACGAAACGCGATAATGCACCTGCGCGTAGCGGTACTAAGACCACGCCTATACAATAGCTGTCCGTATCCACGCTAGCACGGCGCAAGATTAGCGCCGCCCATCGCCCGTCAGGCGAAACGCTGATCTCGCGGAAGTCGCGCAACTCGATCAAAGTCTTGGCCTCAAGCTGCGCGCCCGCTGGGGGCATGGGGCCCGGGCGGAGGCGCGACTCGCACCCCTCCGCCAGCGCCGGGCCTGCAGATGCCAACAACCCTGCGAGGGTAGTCAGCGCGATCATAGCGGGTCCGGACCTCACCATTTGCGCGAGACCTGCAGCGAAATCACGCGCCCGGCCGGGCTCGCATTCTCGGGGTCATAGGCATAGGTCGAAGTGCCGACGACATAAGCCGCATAGGGCGGGTCGCGATCGAACAGATTGCTGACATTGAGCGCGAGGCGGACGCCGCCGAACAGACCGGCCTTGTCCGGGACCGCATAGCTCAACTGGAAGTCGAACGTGGTCCAGGAGGACACGGCCTGCGGCGTGGTGCCAGTGCGGTTGGTATAGTCGTCGACATAGTTCGCAGTCATGATTGCGCCGAACCCACCCGACGACCACCCGGCGTGACCACGCAGTTTTAGATCGACGGGATTGCCCAACGTATCGACCACGTCGGTGACTGGGCCAGTTGCCGTTAGCGCTTGCCGGATATGAAACAGATAGGTGCCCGTCATCCCGATATCGGCCCGTCCCCCGCCGAGATCGAACGCATAGCCGAGGTCCAGATCGACGCCGGATTGGCGCACGACAGCGAGGTTCTGCAGCCGGGCGTCGACGAGCGCATTCACGCTCGACTGGGCAATGCCGAACGGATTGATGAAGAAGGGATCGGCATAGAGTTCGGCGACGCGCGCTACTGACGGACTGTCCTCGATGATCGGCGCGAAGGTCGCACGGTTGGTCAGAAAGGTAAGTAGCTGCGCCGCCGGCGTGGCGATGCGATCGCGATAATCGATGTCGAACCACGTCACGCCAGCGTTCAGGCCGGGAATCCCACCCGGTGTCACATCCATGCCGATGGCGATGGTCGTCGCGCGCTCGGGGCGAAGCGCAGGGTCATTGCCGCGAATGACGACGACATTGGTGGTGCCGCTCGACGATGCAGGATCGGACAGCGGGTAAGCGAATATGAGCTTGGAACCGGGGTCCTGGCGGAGGTCCTGGAAGGACGGCGCACGGAACGACCTGCCATAGCTGCCGCGGAAGGTGAGGCCTCTCACCGGCGCCCAGCTGACGCCGAACTTGGGATTGGTCGTACTTCCGAAGTCGCTGTAGCGCTCGGTGCGCAGCGCTGCGGAAAGATCGAGCCGATGGAAGACAGGGATCGCGTTTGGTTCCCCGAATACGGGCACGACGAGTTCCGCATATGCCGCCCGAACGGTTCGCGGCGCGGGTAGCGCCGTCGCGGCGATTTCGGTTGGCACGGCCGTGCTGAGGTCGCTGATCGTCGGCCCGAGTCGGTAAATTTCCCTGCGATACTCGCCACCCACCGCCAGCGAGACGTTGCCGGCAGGAAGCGCGAACAGCGGACCATTGGCGCGCAGGCTGGTCGACCAGACAATCCCGCTATTGCTGTTGGTCAGCGAGCCCCGCACCTTGTCGATCGTGGCGGGATTGGTGAAGGATCCGTCGCCGAGCAGATTGTATGCTGTGGCTGGATTCGTGTCGGCAAGCGCGGTTGCCAGTCGCGCCGTATTCACGCGGTTATAGATGGTGTTTCGCTCATATTGGCGCCCCCATGTCCCGTGCGCGTCGATTGCCCACGCACCAAGGTCGAGCGCGAGGCCAGCGGTGCCGCCATAAGCGCTCGCCTTGCCGCGTGCGCCTTCGGCTCCGAAATCCCGCACGAAGCTATACTGGACGCCGATCGGCAGATGGGTGCCAAGCGGATCGACATAGAAGGGGTTGGTGATCGGGACCGTTCGGGTGGCGTCACCGCTTGGCCGTGTGTGCCGGTCGAAGCTTCGGACCGTGAAAAGGCCGTGCGCGTAGAAGCGCAGATTCCGCGTGATGTCCTGGCTCAGCGACGTGAATGCCGAATGCCGTCGCTGCATGGGAAGCAAGTCGGCGCCGAGCCAGCTGTCGCCCTTGTTCACCGTGCCCGCGGTCAGCATGGATGCCGTGAGTCCGGAGCCGTTCTGGCCGCGCGGGATCGCGAAGGTCTGCCCGCCAGCGACGATTGTCCCGGGATTCGAGTAGTTGCCGCGGCGGTCGGCGCCGCCAAACACCGTCAGATTGTCGGTCGCGAAATAGCGGTCGGCAGCCGCCAGCCGGTCGCGCTGGTAAAATTCATAAGCGAACATGATGCGGCCCGAGGACCAGCGCGTGCCGAGCAGCTGGCTGACGCCATATTCTTGAAAGCCTCCGTCGGCCGTGCCGATGCGAAAGCTGGTTTCCGCGCCCTCAAAGGTGAGGCGCGGGATCAGATTGACGACACCGGCGACAGCATCCGACCCGTAGATCGCCGAGGCACCGTCGGGGACGACCTCGATCCTCTCGATCGCGACGTTGGGAATCATCGAGACATCTGCGAATGCGCCCGTCGCTCCCCCCAAGGCGGGGCGATCACCAGCGAGCAGTACCAGCGTCGAGCCGGTGCCGAGGCCGCGCAGATTGATGCTGGAGCCTGCCGCTGTGTTGAGCCCCGCCGTTTGGCTGAGTGTGCCGCCGATTCCCGCCTCGTTCGGCCCGCCGGCGAAATTTTGGGGGATGGCCTGCACGACCTGGGCGATCGTCGCATAGCCGCTGTCGTCGATCGCCTTACGGTCGATCGTGAGGACCGCCGATCCGACGGGCGCGCGGCCGCGGATGTGAGTTCCGGTGACGACGACCTCCTCCCCGAGCTCCCCCGCCGCAGGTGCGTCCTCCGGGCGCACGACATAGGTGGTGCCGACAAGGACCGCGCGAAGCCCCGAACCACCGAGCATTGTGTTCAGTGCGCTCTCGACAGTAAACCGTCCCCGGACCGCCTGCGATCGGCGCCGCTGGACGAGATTGTCAGCAACGACAATCTGTTGGCCCGAGGCGGCCGCGAGCCGGTTGATCGCCGTGCCGAGATCCTGCGAGGCGATATCGTAGTCGCGCGCATCGGCCTGCTGTGCATGAACGCTCGGCGCCACGATGCAGGCGGCGCCGGCGAGAAGTCCAAACCCAATCCTGTTGTTCATTCTTGCCCTCCCTGAACCGCTGTTCGCGCGGCTGGGACGGCAAGACGGGGATGGAGCAAAACACCCCCCAAAAAAATTCGCTCAATTGTTCAGGGGCGTTTCAGGACGATATTTCCATCAGGAGCCGCGCCCGTTCGCAGATCGAATGCAGCCGCAAGGCTTGTGGCCAATGCATCGACCGGCAACGGCCTGAAAGTTCCGGTCACGCGTAGCGCGCCCAGCGATGGATCGCCGAGCAAGATGCGCTTTCGAGAATAGCGATTGGTCTCGGCGAGCACGTCGGACAGCGGCGTGCTGTGGAAAACGAGCATGCCGGCCGGCCACTGCTCGCTTCCCTTGTCGGCGGGCCTGGCTTGTGGCGCCGAGCTTTCTCCGGGGACGAAGTCGAGGCTTTGCCCAGGAGTCAGCCTGAACAACGCCGCCGACGTGATCGGCGCGCCGCGATCGCGGATATCGATCGGGCCGCGCCACGCCGAGACGCACACGCGCCCGGGCAGAACGGCCGCATCGAATCGTCCCTCCCGCGCTGCGACTTGCCGGTTCCCGGCATCGACAATGAACGTGCGGGAAGGATCAGGCAGAACCTCGAATCGGGCGCGTCCGCGCACCAGCTCGACGCTGCGGACGTCCTCGGCGAAGCTAACCTTGACCTGGCTGTCGGTATCGAGGGTAATCTTCGATCCATCCGGCAGGTCGATCGTGCGGATTTCGCCGAGGGCGGTCTGCATCGGTTGCGCCATCGCCGCCTGTGGCGAGACCGAGCTCTGCGCAGCTGGCCACAGCAAAACCACCAGCAGGGCCGCGGCGGCGGCAGCGGCGGCAACCGCGACGCGCGGCATTATAAGCCCGAAGACTGGGCCATATTGCTCGAGCGCCCGGTCATCCGCAAATTTCGTCTCGCCGGAGACCGCTGTCTCCTGCCAAGCCGATTCCAATACCGCATAAGCCTCCGGGTGGCGCGGATCGGCGGCGAGCCATTGCTCGAAGGCTGCCCGATGCGCTTCCGCATCGGGGCCACGCATCCTGGCAAACCAGTCCGCGGCCTGTTCACAGGCAGTCGTCATCCGTTGCGATCCAGCGCGCGCCCGAGCTGGGCGATTGCCTTCGACATCTGCTTCTCAACGCCTTTCACGCTCAATCCTGTCCGCTCCGCGATTTCTCCATAGGTCATACCGTCGAGTCGGTGTGCTAGGAAAATATTGCGGGTCTTGGGCTTGAGTCGACCAAGTGCGGCCTCGACGCGGCGGAGCCGATCGCGTGCTTCGAGGCGGCCAAGCTCATTCGCTTCCGAAATGGCCTCATCGACCATCTCGGGAGAACCGAACTCGTGACGGTGCGCCGGGGCCTTCACGTGGTCGCGCATGAGATTGCGCCCGATCTGGCGCAGATAGGCGGTCGGTTGCGCAATCTCGGTGGCGCCACGGTCGGCGTGCGCCAGGCGCAGGAATGCCTCCTGGGCGAGGTCTTCCGCGTCAGCCTGACTGGCGCGGTTCCGGGTGAAGTACCGCATGAGCGAAATGCGCTGGTCGCGGAACAGGATGTCGAGGCGAGTCCCCGATCCCTCGCCGGTGCTGCAGGGCGGCGTCGTAACAGGCCCGGTCACGACCGATGCCCCTGCTTCAAACGCAATCCACCACGCATATGGCCGCCTCCGGTAGCGAGGCAGGACCGGCCCCAAGCCGGGTGTTGAGAACATGTTTGGGAACATGCGCCGACGCCTTTAGCCTTGCGGCCTGGACATACGCGCCGGCCACCCGGCAGGCTGGCCAAGTGAATAGATCGCCCAAAACGAGGTTCTCACGCCTCGGTGCCGAATTTCTCCGGCACGGCAGCAAGTTAGGCGCGCGGGCGACCAGATGGCAAGCGTCCGTCGGCGCTATCGACTTCTATCGACGCCCGCTGTCACTTCGAAGCAACAGGGCTTGCCGTCGCCTCAGCACGAGGACATGGCTGCGCTGCTGAATGACTATGCCAATGAAATTCGCCCGAACATATTTCAGGCAATTTCTGTGAAGGATGTCGAGAATTTTAGCACGCATCGGGTGAAGGGGAGCACCCGGCTCGGTTTCTACGCGCAGGTGGCACTGTTCCTGCTCCAGCGCGACGAACGGCGAGAGTTCGATATTCCCGCATATGAATGGCTGATCCCGGAATGCGAGCGTAATCTTGGCCTTCAGATCGCGACCTATTTTTCGCCCGTAGGCTCAATGAAGAGGCGGGCCAATTCGAAGAGGAGGAGCCAGTTGGGCCGCTTGCAGTCAGTTCGCTTACCCGATGAGTCGAGTGCTAAAACGGCATCTCATCCAGCATCAAAACCAGCTCCAAGCAACCGCCCGGCTCGAACTCGATTCTCTTCCCTCCTTTCGCACAGGAAAACCGTGCGGCGGCCTCGAGCACCGACTCGGCATTCGACTGACGATCAGGATCATGCGCAGTAACCTAGCCAGAAAGCGCGGTGATCCGCGTGCACACGCCGAAGCGGGAATAGTTCCTTCGCCAGGCCGAACGACCACTTCAGGTGCTTCTCAGGACGTCTCGTACGACCGGTACTGGGGCGCTTTGCGGACACGAGGTGTCACTGCAAGCCAGAGCATCTCGCGCGCGGTGTGGGGGAAAGTGTGGGGCAGGCATGAGTGGGGCCTCAGATTCTGACTAAATTTAAGCACTTTAGATAGTATTCTGACATTCCTCCGTCTCCGCCACCGCTAAATCTCGCGACCAGTTCGCCTCGCTCACGCCTCCGACCGGGTTGGTCGTGACGGCGCGCTCCTTCCGCCGTTTCGGGTGTCCTGTCGATCCGCGCGCATTTCCCCTTGCTTCCGACTCGCCAATGTCATCGGGTGGTGCCATGCGCAGATCGATGCGAAGCCTTGTCCTTCTTCCGCTTTTCTGCATGGCGCTTCCCGCCGCCGCACAGCTTCGGGCTGTGCCGACCCAGCCCGCGTCCGAGCGCGAGGCGCTGCGCGGGGTGGAGGTGGTCCTGATCAACGAGGGCGCCGTCCCGGTCCCCGCCGAAGGGCCGCGCCAGATCGAGGTCACGGCGGCAGACGGGACGCGCCTGGTCCTCGAACGCCTGTCCGCGCCCGCGGCAACGGTCGTGCCCGGCGGTTTTGCCAAGCTGCGCTATGTTCCCACCGCCTATGCCGCGCGTCCGGCGCCGCAGCCTTTGCCCGGCGCGCCGCTTCCCCAGGGTGTCGGCGCTGCCTGGCCCGGGGACCGTCCCGCCGCGCTGCCGCAACCGGAGGCTGGCGAGACCGAGCTGGCGACATCGGCAGGTTCGACAGCGGGCTTCCTCTCCCGGTTCAAACCGCATGAGCCGGTCTATGGCGCGTTTGGTCTGGGGGACTCGGGCGGCAAGCTTCAGGTCAGCTTTGCCTTTCAACCGATCGGCGGCGAGGGCGCGCTCAGCCATTTGCGCTTCGCCTATACCCAGACGATGTTCTGGCGGCTCGACCTTCCTTCAGGTCCGTTCGCCCGCACCACCTATTCGCCCGAAGTCTATGTCGAGGCGCCGGTCGATGGCAGCGCGACGCTCGGCGCGGGGTGGCGGCATGATTCGAACGGGGAAGGCCCCGTGACCTCGATCGATTCGAACCGGATCTTTCTCCGCGCGACCAAGGCGTTCGATCTGGGCGACGACTGGCGGGTCGAGGTGACGCCCCAGGCCTGGCTTTATGTTGGCAAACAGGGTGTCGCGCCCGATCTCGACCGTTATTGGGGCAATGCCTCGCTCGGCCTGGCGCTGGTCAAACCCGACAGCCTGAAGTTCGCACTTACCGTGCGGGGCAATCCGGACAGCGGGCGGGGCGCGGCGGAACTGTTCGCCTCCTATCCCCTGGCACAAATCGAGGGGAGCGTTGGTTTCTATCTATTCGGTCAGGCGTTCACCGGTCATGGCGAGGCCCTGGACACCTATCGCCACCGCGACACCCATGCCCGGATCGGCATCGCGCTGACCCGCTGAACCGGATTTGAGGAGAGAGAGATGCGCCTGAAGCTTGCCATTGCCGCCCTGGTCCTGCCCTTTGCCCTTCCCGCCACCGCCGCGCTTGCGCCCGGGGCGAAGGCGCCCGATTTCACCGCCCAGGGTGCGATCGCGGGCAAGCCGTTCACCGTCCGCCTGTCGCAACAGCTGAAAAAAGGTCCGGTGGTCCTCTATTTCTTCCCCGCCGCCTTCACCCCGGGCTGCAATGCCGAAGCGGCCGCATTCGCCGCCTCGGTCGATGCGTTCAAGGCGGAGGGGGCGACGGTGATTGGCATGTCGGCCGATCCGCTCGACAAGCTCAAGACGTTCTCGGAAAAACATTGCGCGGGCAAATTCGCGGTGGCGAGTGCCAGTGCGGAGGTGATCCGTGGCTATGACGTCGCGCTTGGCCGAGAGGTTCAGGGGCGCCAGGTGAGCGATCGCACCAGCTATGTCATCGCGCCCGACGGCAAGATCATTTACGCGCACAGCGATTTGAGCCCGGTCGATCATGTTCGGACCACGCTGGCTGCGGTGAAGAGCTGGCGCGCGAGCCGCCCGCGCTGAACCGCAAATCCGCACGCGATTTCACCGCTTATTAGCAGTTCGGCGCTAGTCCGGGCCGCGAGTGATGCGTTTGGTGGGGGCGCCCCGGTCGTGTGGCCTGGTGGGATTCGGAGAGCGGGTTTGGCGAGCGTGGCGAGGGCGGCACGTACTGCAGGTGGCGGCGATCCGTCCCGGCAGCTGTACGACCGTATCGGCGCATTTCTGTTCGATCAGCGGCTGGAGCCGAGTCCGGCCAACTATGCCTTTGCCTGGCATCTCCTGCACGATCCCGAAGGTCCGCTGGCGCTGGCAGTCGAGCATCTGACCGAGGGCGGCGTCCGCCTGACCCAGCGTGACATCGAATCGCTGGGCTGCGAGCCGCCGACCAATGCCGCCAAGGCCAAGGAAAAGGTCGACGGCCTGGTCGCGCAGACCCAGATGCAGGTCGAAGGCTTTCAGGACATGGTCCAGGCGATGCGCGCCGAAACCGAAGGCTTTGGCCGCGACCTTGCCGCCAGCGCCGATGCGATCCGCCGATCCGGCGCGATGTCGGACGGCCATGTACTTCAGGACGTGTCGCGTATTACTGCGGCGATGCTCGAACGCGTCCATCGCGCTGAATCGCAACTGGAAAGCGCGACGCGCGAGGCAACCGAGTTGCGCAGCAAGCTGGAAGAGGCGCGCGACAATGCCCGCCGCGACCCGCTGACCGAATTGCCCAACCGCCGCGCCTTTGAGGAAGCCTATGCCGCGCAGATCGCGTCGGGCGAGCGGCTGTGCATTGCGGTGTGTGACGTCGACCATTTCAAGTCGGTCAACGACCGGTTCGGCCATGCCGTTGGCGATCGGGTGCTGCGCACGATCGCGCGGGCGCTGTCGGACAGCTGCGCGGGACATCTGGTGGCGCGTTATGGCGGCGAGGAGTTTGCGGTACTGTTTTCCGGGGTCAGCATCGGCCGCGCGCGCGACACGCTGGAACATGCCCGTGCGACGGTGGCGTCCAAACGCTATCGGTTGCGCGAAACCGATGCGCCGCTCGGCGAGATCACCTTTTCCGCGGGCCTGACCCGCGTTCATCCGGGCGAAGCGGTCACCGCCAGCTTCCAACGGGCCGACGCTTTTCTCTACGAAGCCAAGGAAGCCGGGCGCAATCGCGTAGTACTGGCCTGATCTGCGCCTAAAGTTGGCGATTTTCACCATGCGCGTCGGCAAAAATTCCTACATCTCACCGAAAGAAAATAATAATAGCTGTAATTTCAAGCAGTTAGAAAACTGGCACGCTCCCTGCAATCTTTCGAGCATCCCACCGGACAGTCCGGAGGGGGATCAAAAGAGGGAGTTTCAATCATGACCGTCCGTTTCGAATCGCTCGCCCGCTACGCCGTCTCGTTCGCCGGCGCCGCTGCCTTCACGATGGTTCTGATCGCCAACACGATCAGCATGGGTCCGGTCGCGTGACCGGCACGACGATCAAGGAGGACCTCATGGCACGCCAGATCTTCGTTGCGATCGTCTCGTTCGGCCTCACCGCCGCGATGATCGCTACCACCATTGCGCCCCAGCCGTCAGGCTTCATCGTCTGACGCGGGGCGCCGCCCCGCGCCACCCCGCCATCAGGCCGGGCGTGGCGCATCGGCGGGCTGAGTATCGCTCCCGGCGTCATCGTCTCGCCGGATGAAGCTGATCCGCCCCTCCGGCTCCAGGATCGCCCAGGCGACTTCGCCAACCGACGCGATCCCCGCCAGCCGCATTTCCGATTCTACTTCGCGCCGCGTCAGCCGGTCGCGCTTCATATTCGCTTCGATCAACGCCCCGTCGCGGATCAGCACGCGCGGCTCGCCCTCGATCAGCCGTTCGGCCCTCGGCCAGCGATAGCTGACCCAGCCCAGGACAGTCGCCCAGAAGGCGAAGGTCGAAATCGCCAGCGCCGCGCCGGTCAGGCTGAAATCATTATGCGTGATCCCCTGCTGGATCAGATCGCCCAGCACCACCAGCATCACCAGTTCGAACGGCGTCATCTGACCCAGTTCGCGCTTGCCCATCATGCGCAACAGCACGAACAGGAACACGAACATCACCGTGGCGCGCAGCACGATATCCATCAGGGAAGCACCGTGATTTCGAGGGGGATTGCCGCCAGTTCGCGCGTGTCGTCGAGCAGGGCGATTCGTCCCTGCGTCCCTGCGAACAAGGGCGGGTTGATCTGGCCATCAACCTTGATGTCGAGCGTCTCGCCTGGCTCCAGTGCGCCATAGTCGAACCGGAAAATGCCGTCCTTCGCCTCCTCTTCGGTGGCGGCGGGGATCATCGTGTTGATCGTCATGTCGCGCCAGAGCGGCGCGGGGACGGCAAGCACGGCCTTGCCGATCGCGCGGCGCGCGGTGACGCGCACGCGCATCTCGAAAAACTCGCCATTGCGGATCACACGGGGCGTGACGATCACGATCCGCGCGTCATTCCCCTCTGCGACGAGCGGCCGGGTCTTGCCTCCCCCGAATGCGCCGAGCAACGCCGCCAGCATCAGCGCGCCGAGAAGGACGACCGCGATCCAGCGCCGCCACCGCCCGCCCTGTCGCTGCACGTGCTCCGGGACGATCCCGTCGGGATAGGAGAGGGGGCGAGCGGAGCGGGTCATGGCGCGAGTGAAACGAGCACCGGCGCCACAGGTTGCGTGGAACCCCGGCCCGCCCACCCGGTTGAGGAGGCGGGGGCGTGTGGAGTGACGATGATGACCGATACCGCCGAGATGATCCATGAAGACGCGCTGCCCGGCGAGGAGCGCAAGCTCGACCCCAAGCCGCAATGGGAGCCCCGCTATCCCGGCTCGGGCCGCCTCGACGGAAAGGTCGCGCTGATTACCGGGGCCGACAGCGGCATCGGCCGCGCCGTCGCCGCGCTCTACGCGCGCGAGGGCGCCGATATCGCGATCCTCTATCTGCTCGAAGACAAGGATGCGGAGGACACGAAGCGGATCGTCGAGGCGGAAGGCCGCCGCGCGATCACGATCAAGGCCGATGTCGGTTCGAAGAAGATGTGCGACCGCGCGGTCGAACAGGTGATTGAGACGTTTGGACGGCTCGACATCCTGGTCAACAATGCCGGGGAGCAGCACCCGGACAAGGATATCCGCGATATTACCGAGGAACAGCTGACCCGCACCTTCCAGACCAACATCTTCGGCATGTTCTACATGGTTCAGGCGGCGCTCCCGCACCTGGGCGAGGGGGCGGCGATCGTCAACTGCACCTCGATCACCGGCTATCAGGGGGCGAGCGAGCTGCTCGACTATTCGAGTACCAAGGGGGCGATCACGGCCTTCACCCGCTCGCTGTCCGAAAATCTGGTCGGCAAGGGCATTCGCGTCAATGCGGTCGCCCCGGGGCCGATCTGGACGCCGCTCAACCCCTGTGGGGGGGCCTCTCCGGAGAAGCTCGAAACCTTTGGCGAGAATACGCCGATGGGCCGCCCGGGCCAGCCCAACGAAGTGGCGCCCGCCTTCCTGTTTCTCGCCTGCCAGGACGCCAGCTATATGTCGGGACAGGTGCTGCACCCCAATGGTGGAACGGTAGTGAATGGATGACCCACGGGGCTGATTGACGGGAGAGGAAGCGCGGCGCATCTGGGCCGCCATGCGCTTCTTCTCCGACAATGCCGCCCCCGCCTGTCCCGAGGTTCTTGCGGCCCTGTCCGCTGCCAATGTGCAGGACACCGCCTATGATGGCGATCAGTGGAGCCAGGCGCTCGATGCGCGCTTTTCCGAACTGTTCGGAACGCATGTCGCGGTGTTGTGGGTGCCGACCGGAACCGCAGCCAATTGTCTCGCCCTCGCGGCACTCTGCCCGCCCTATGGCGGGGTGGTCTGCCACCGCGAGGCGCATATTCAGATGGACGAGGCGGGAGCGCCGGAATTCTATACGCATGGCGCCAAGCTGCTGCTCGCCGACGGCGCCGGCGCGAAGCTGACGCCCGAGGCGATCGCGGCGGTGATCGATCCGATCCGCGCCGACGTGCATCAGGTCCAGCCGCACGCCATCTCGATCACCAACGCCACCGAATATGGCCTGGCCTATACGCCCGACGACGTCGCCGCGATCGGGCGCCTTGCGCGCGACCGCAAGCTGGGGCTGCACATGGATGGCGCGCGTTTCGCCAATGCGCTGGTGCATCTCGGCTGCAAACCGGCAGAGGTGACGTGGCGTGCGGGGGTGGATGCGCTGAGCTTCGGCTTCGTGAAGAATGGCGGGATGAACGCGGAGGCGCTTATCTTCTTCCGGGCCGACCAGATCGAGGCCGCCCGCATCCGCCGCAAGCGCGCGGGGCATCTCCAGTCGAAGGGGCGCTATCTCGCGGCGCAACTGCTTGCGATGCTCGACGATGATGTCTGGCTGCGCAATGCGCGTTCGGCCAATGCGGGCGCGGCGGCGCTGGGGACGGCGGCAGCGGATAGGCTGGTCTATCCGGTCGAGGCGAACGAGGTATTCGTGCGGCTCTCTGCCGAAGAGGCGGCGTCGCTGCGCGAACAGGGCTTCGATTTCTACGACTGGGGCGTGGGCGAGGCGCGGTTCGTCGTGGCGTGGGATCAGGATTCCGCGGCAGTCCGCCCGCTCGCCGATGCGCTGGCCGCGCTGGCATGAGCGCGGCGCCACGTCCCAACTCGACCCGCCTCGCGATTCTCATTCCCTTTGCGATCGTCACGCTGATCTGGGGATCGACCTGGATCGTCATCACCGGCCAGTTGGGGGTCGTGCCGCCAACCTGGTCGGTCACCTATCGCTTCCTGCTTGGCGGCGCGGCGATGCTGGCCTTTGCCGCCGCCACGCGGCAGCGTCTTGCACTCGATGCACGGGGCATCGGCTTTGCGGCGCTGCTCGGCCTGCTCCAGTTCGCGCTCAACTTCAACTTCGTCTATCGTGCGGAACTGCACGTCACGTCGGGGCTGGTGGCGGTGGTGTTCGCGCTGCTGCTCGTGCCCAATGCGCTGCTCTCGCGCATCTTTCTGGCGCAGAAGATGGGACGTCAGCTGCTGGTCGGGTCGGCGATCGCAATGGCGGGGGTCGCACTGCTCTTCACGCACGAAATCCGCAATGATCCTTCGGGTGGAGGCACCGTCTATCTCGGTATCGGGCTGACCTTGCTCGGCGTCCTCTCCGCATCGGTCGCCAATGTCATGCAGGCGACCGGGACGGCGGGCCGCTATCCGATGGTGCCGATGCTCGGCTGGGCGATGCTGATCGGTGCGCTGGCCGATGGTGTTTTCGCCTGGATCACCACCGGCCCGCCGGTGTTCGATCCGCGTCCGGCCTATATCGCCGGGCTGCTATACCTAGGCATCGTCGCCAGCGCGGTCGCCTTTCCGCTCTATTTCGGCGTGCTGCGGGTGATCGGCCCGGCCAAGGCGGCCTATTCCAGCGTTATCATCCCCGTGCTCGCGATGCTGCTTTCGACGGTGTTCGAGGGCTATCGCTGGTCGCTGCTCGCGGGTGCCGGGGCGGTGCTCGCGGGTGCGGGGCTGGTGCTCGCGCTCAAGGCGCGCAGGCCCGCACGATAGTCCGGATAGTATGGGCGCCAGCCCAGAACGCGCTTCGCCCTGCCATTCGCCACCCGCCGGTTCTCGGCATAGAAGGCGCGCGCCTGGGGCGATAGCTGCGCCTGTTCCAGCGGCACGAGCGGGGGCACCGGCAGGCCCAACAGGTGACAGCCGAACGCGATGACCTCCGACTGGGGCGCCGGTTCGTCATCGGCGAGATTATAGGCGCCGGGCGGCGCATCGAACCCGGCGACCACCCCGCGCGCCAGATCCTCGACATGGATGCGGCTGAACACCTGCCCCGGGGCGTTGATCCGACGTGCCTCTCCCGCTCGAATCCGGTCGAGCGGCGAGCGTGCGGGGCCATAGATGCCGGGCAGACGAAAGACCCGCGCGCCGAGCGCAAGCCACTCGGCATCGGCAGCCGAGCGCGCGGTGCGGCGCCCGGTGCCGGTGGGTGCGCTTTCATCGACCCAGGCGCCATTGGCGTCGCCATAGACCCCGGTGGAGGAGAGGTAGCCGAGCCACGCCGCGCTCGCCGCCAACCCATCGCGATAGGCGGCGAGCACCGGGTCGGCCTCACCCGGCGGGACCGAGGAGAGGATATGGGTCGCCTCCGCGATCTCGAACCGCACCCGATCGCCATCGTCGAAGGCGAGATTGCCCGCGCTTCCCGTCGCAGCGACCCGCGCAGCGGGAAGCAACGCGGCGATGTGCCGTGCGCTATAGCCCAGCCCGAAGATGAGAAGACGCATATCCTAATTCCTCCCCCAGCTCGCTGGGGGAGGGGGACCGGCCGCGTAGCGGGTCGTGGAGGGGCGGCGGTGGCACACCGCCGTCTTCGTCGGCGGCCCCTCCGCCAGCCTGCGGTTAGTCCCCCTCCCCTGAGCAAAGCTCAGGGGAGGGATAATGGGCTCACTTCGCGCCATAGCCGTCGTACAGCGTACCGAAGAAGTCGCCCTTCTTCCACGCCGGGCGCTGGTCCGCATCGGCGATCTCGCGCGCGATGGCGTAATTCGCCTCGATAAAGCGGACGCCCTGGTCCCATTTGATCTCGGGATTGCCGATCTCGTCCGATGGGCGGTGATAGCGGGTGCCAAGGAAGCGGCTGAACGCCTCCTTACCCACCCCCGCCATGCCCGGCCACAAAAACACCGACGGGATGCCCTGCTGGACAAAGCGATAATGGTCGGAGCGGACGAAAAAGCCCTGTTCGGGCATCGGGTCCTGCCCCACCCCGACGCCGACAGTGGCTGTGGCGCGGGCGACCGTCTCGCCCAGCGTCGACCGCGCGGCGCCGAATGCGATCATATCCTCGAATTCATAGGTGATGACCGGCATGTCGAGATTGACGTTGGCGACGATCTTGCCCTTCGGCACGGTCGGGTTGTGCGCGAAATAATCGGCGCCGATCAGCCCCTTTTCCTCGGCGGTGACGGCGAGGAACATGACCGAGCGGCGCGGCGGCTTGCCGGAATCGCGAAAGCGCTTGGCCTCCTCGATCAGCGAGGCGATGCCCATCGCATTGTCCATCGCGCCGTTATAGATGGTGTCGCCCTTGGCATCCGCCTTGCCGGTGCCGACATGGTCGAGATGCGCGGTGAGCACCACCACCTCGTCCTTGAGCGCGGGATCGCTGCCCGGGATGATCCCGGCGACGTTTGAACTCATCACCGTCTTGCGCTCGGTCTTGAGCGCGACCGCGAGAGTAGCAGCGGAAGCGAACGGCTTTACCTGCGGCTTGCCCGCCGCGACGGCCTTGACCGCTGCCGCCCAGCCCTTGTCGCGCGCAAACAGCTTGGCGGCGCCCGCCATGCTCAGGCTGGCCAGCGTCGGAGTTCCCTTGGCGGGAAGGTGGCCATTGCCCTCGGCATCCGCCCAGGTCATCCGCCACTCGTCCCAGCTGTCGGTCAGGCGCGAAAAGGGACGTACCCTGGCCGAGGTCGGGGTTTCGAGGATGATGACCCCCGCCGCGCCCTTTTTCGCGGCGATCGCAGCCTTGTTGGCGTTGCTGCCGAAATGCGCGCGCTCCTCGCCATCGAAGCCGCCCGGGGCGCCCGCGAAGAAGGCGACGACCTTGCCCTTGGCATCGACGCCCCTGTAATCGTCGCGCTGATATTGCGGCGCGACGATGCCATAGCCCGCGAACACGACCCCCGCATCGATCAATGTGCTCGCCGCTTCGGGGTTGCCTGCGGGCAGATAATCCTCACCGAACTCCAGCGTCACCGATGTGTCGCCACGCGTCGCGGTCACCGTCCCCTTGTCGGCGGGACGAAAGCTCAGCAGCGGCACCTGTTGCAGATAGCTGCCACCATCGCCCGCCGGGCGCAGGCCCGCCGCATAATATTGCGACGCCACATATTGCGCGGCGATATCATATTCCTGCGTCCCCGCGTCGCGTCCGCGCATCGCATCGCTGGCAAGGAACAGGACATGGGCTTTCATCGCGGCCTGGGCAGGCGGAAGCGGGGCGTTGACCCGTTTGAGCGTCTCCGCAGCGCTTTCGGCCGCAGGCGCGGTTGCTTCCTGGGCAAGAACGGCGGGGGTTAGGGCGATCAGCGCGACCGCAAGGGTGGACCGCAACAAGACAGGCTTGGACAAGGCTGGATTTCCGATTGAACCAAAGATGGGTTGAGGCGTAGCAGCCCGACGACACACCGCAATCGAATTTCTTCGCGTGCCGCCCGCGCCGCGCAGGCTTATAGGCTGGACCATGATCGACGCTCTTGCCGCCACGCCCGCCATCACCCGCCGCGCGGATTACACCCCGCCCGACTGGCTGGTGCCCGATCTGGACCTCGATTTCGATCTTGCGCCCGAACGGACGCGGGTGCGCGCATCGCTGTCGGTGACGCGCAACGGCACGCATGACCGGCCCCTCAGACTCGATGGCGACGGGCTGGTTGCATTGGCGGTGCGCGTCGATGGCGCCGACGCGTCCTGGCGCATGGACGGTCCTGCGCTGGTCGTCGATCTGCCCGGCGACGCCCATAGCGTCGAGACCGAGGTGGAGATCGTTCCCGCGCGCAACACCCAGTTGATGGGTCTCTATGCCTCGGGCGGTATCCTGTGCACCCAGTGCGAAGCGGAGGGTTTCCGCCGCATCACCTTTTTCCCCGACCGCCCCGATGTCCTCACCCGCTATCGCGTGCGCATGGCGGCCGACAAGGCGCGCTACCCCGTCCTGCTCGCCAATGGCGACCCGGTCGCGTCGGGCGAGGGGGAAAGTGGTCGCCATTGGGCCGAGTGGCACGATCCCTTCCCCAAGCCCTCATACCTGTTCGCTTTGGTCGCGGGCGACCTCGCCGCCAACCGTGCGACCTTCACCACTGCCAGCGGGCGCGCGGTCCAGCTCGGCATCTGGGTGCGCGAAAAGGACCTTCCCAAGACCGATCACGCGCTCCACGCGCTCGAGCTGTCGATGGCCTGGGACGAGCGGGTCTATGGCCGCGAATATGATCTCGACGTCTTCAACATCGTCGCGGTCGATGATTTCAACTTCGGGGCGATGGAGAATAAGGGGCTGAACATCTTCAACAGCCGTTACATTCTCGCCGATCCCGATACCGCCACCGATTATGATTATGACGCCGTCGCCGCGGTGGTGGCGCATGAATATTTTCACAACTGGTCGGGCAACCGCGTCACCTGTCGCGACTGGTTCCAGCTTTCGCTGAAAGAGGGCTTCACCGTCTATCGCGATCAGCAGTTCAGCGCGGATCAGGGCAGCGCGGCGGTCAAGCGGATCGAAGATGTGCGGGGATTGCGCGCGGCACAGTTCCCGGAAGATGGCGGCCCGCTCGCGCATCCGGTGCGCCCGGACGAATATCTGGAAATCTCCAATTTCTACACCGCGACGATCTACAACAAGGGTGCGGAGGTCATCCGGATGATGGCCACGATCCTGGGGCCGCAGAAGTTCCGCGCTGCGACCGACCTGTATTTTCAGCGGTTCGACGGCACCGCCGCGACCTGCGAGGATTTCGTCGCGTGTATGGAGGAGGCGGGCGGCGCCGATCTGACGCAATTCCGCCTCTGGTATTCACAGGCGGGAACACCGCGCGTCACCGCGACGCTCGATCATGCTGCGGCTGAGGCGCGCGCGCACCTGACGCTGCGCCAGACAGTCCCCCCAACGCCGGGACAGCCCCACAAGGCGCCGATGGTGCTGCCGCTCAAGCTCAAGCTGTTCGGCGGCGAAACCGCGGCGCCGCTGATCGAGGAACGACTCGTCCTGCTGAAGGATGCCGAAACCCGGATCGCGTTCGATGGCGTGACCGAGCGGCCGGTGCTGTCGATCAACCGCAGCTTCTCCGCGCCCGTCATCGTCGATACCAATCGCAGCGCCGCCGATCTCGCCTTCCTGTCCGCGCATGACGACGATCCCTTCGCCCGGTACGAGGCGATGCAGCAGCTGATGCTCGACACGCTGGTCGCCGCGGTGACGCAGGGGCGCGCCGATCACGGCCCGGTGATCGATGCGGTCGCGAACACGCTTGCCGACCCCGCGCTCGACCATGCCTTTGTTGCCGAGGCGGTGCTGCTTCCCTCGGACAGCTTCATCGGCGATCAGCTTGCCGTGGTCGATCCCGAGGCGGTGTTCCAGAAGCGCGAAGCGCTGCGCCGCGACCTGGGCCGTGCGCTCGAAGCGCAATGGCGCACGCTCTACGAAAGCGTTCGCGCGAACCGGTTCGAATATTCGCCGGCTGGAAAGGGGGCGCGGCGGATCAAGTCGGTCGCGCTCGGCTATATCAATGCGGGCGGCGCGGCGGATGGTCCGGACCTCGCCTTTGCGCAGTTCGACGCGGCGGATAACATGACCGACCGTCAGGGCGCGCTGACCACGCTCGCCAACAGCCCTTCCGACAAGCGGATCGCTGCGCTCGACATTTTCTACCACCGCTACAGCGACAATGGCCTGGTCCTCGACAAATGGTTCCAGACCCAGGCGCTCTCGACTCGTGCCGACACGCTGGATGCGGTCGAGGATCTGGCGCGCCATCCCGATTTCACGCTCGCCAATCCCAATCGCGCCCGCGCGCTGATCGGTGCATTCGCGGTCAATCAGCGCGCGTTCCACAGCGCCGATGGACGCGGCTATCGCTTCGTCGCGGACCAACTGATCGCGCTCGACAAGCTCAACCCACAAACCGCAGCGAAGCTCGTCCCGCCGCTCGGACGCTGGCGCAGGTTCGAGGCGGACCGCGCCACGAAGATGCGTGCCGAGCTGGAGCGCATCCTTGCCCAGCCGGGGCTGAGCAAGGACATGACCGAACAGGTGAGCAAGAGTCTCGACTGAGCCGGTTCTTGTCTAGGACAGGCCCGGCCCGCCCCCCCACACCCTGGCTTACGCCATCACATTGCGCCCGCGCATCACTGTGGCACTATGCCCCACCGATGCCGCGCTGCTGCGCTGCTGGATCGTATCGACGAAGATCCAGTCGTTGCGCACCCGGTCGGGCGCCAGCGTCAGCGCCATATAGCCGCGCCGCGAGGTGTCGCACCATTTCAGCTCGGGGTTGGATTCGACCAGCGCGCGGGCGACCAGCTTCGGATCGACCTTGATCGAGCCTTCATAGCCCGGCGAGCTGACTGAGTGGCCGGCAAATTCGACGCCCGCCGCCTTGCCGTCCTGCGCCAGATCATAGGCCCAGGCATTGTGGCTGTCGCCCGCCAGCACCACCAGATTGGCGCCCATTCCCTGAGCCGAGGACAGGAAGCGCGCGCGCGCCGCCGGATAGCCGCCCCAATTGTCGAAATTCATCGGCAATCCCGCCGCAGCGAGCGCAACCCCCGCCTTCACATAGGCTTGCGCGCGCGGCGGTGCATCGGGCGAGATCCACTCGGTCGCCTGTTTGGGCGTCACGGTGCGGCCCATGATCGTGCCGAACCCGACCAGTTGCCAGCGCGTGCCCGCCTTCACCGATCGGGCCATTTCGGCGGCGAGCCAGGCTTCCTGCTCCCAGCCCATCATCGTCATCGCCTTGTCCTGCCACGGCCCGTCGCGGAACGCCGCGATCGCCGCCGCCGAATCGGGCGCCATGATGAGCGCCGCCGCCTCGCGCGGTTTTGTGCGGCCGAGCAGGCGGGTTTCGGTACGGAACAAGGTGGCGAGCGATCCGATCGCATAGGCTTTCCACGGCTCGTCGGAGACCGGCATCCATTCGCGCCACGCCTGCATCGATGCGGCGCGGCGGATGCTCCACTCGCCTTCGTTCGCCTGATGGTTCTGTGCCCCGCCCTCCCAGCTGTCATTGGTCGATTCATGATCGTCCCATGACACGATCATCGGCTTGGCGGCGTGCAGCGCCTGAAGATCGGGATCGGCGCGATAGCTGGCATAGCGCAGGCGATAATCGGCGAGATGGATGATCTCGCCATCGGGCAGCGGCCAGCGCCCGTCGACCGCGCCGCTTGCGGGTGCATAGCCCCCCTTCTGATATTCGTAGATATAGTCGCCGAGATGGACGGCGAGATCGATATCGTCGCGTGCTGCGGCATGGCCATAGGCGTTGAAATAGCCATAGGGCAGGTTGGAGCAGGAAAACACCGCGATGCCAAAGCGCGGCGCGTCGCCCTCGGGCAGCGTCTTGGTCCGCCCGACCGGCGACATCGTCCCGTCGGCGGCGATGAAGCGATAGAAATAGCGGGTTCCGGGCTTGAGACCCGCGACGGTGATCTTGGTCGTCCAGTCGCGCCAGGGGCCGGTGATCGCCTCGCCGCCTGCGAGGATCCTGGCAAAGTCCGCGCTCTCCGACAGCTCGACCCGCAGCTTCGCCGAATCGCCCTTGCCGACATAGCGGGTCCAGAGCAGCATCGAGGTTGCGGAGGGCTCGCCGCTCGCGACATTGTGGGTGAACCCATCGACGATCCAGTTCGGCCCCTGCGCGGCAAAGCCGGGGATGGCATAGGCACCCAGGCCCAGCGTGCCGGTGAGGATGAGCGAGCGGCGGTCGATGCGGAACGTCATGGCGTGTCTCCCTGATCCCGTGTCCCTTGGCGCGGCGATATGGCCGGTTCGTGACAGTTCACCTGCACACAGCTAGAGGATGGCGCATCAGACTGGTTTCCGGAGTATCCGATGCGCACCATCGCTTTCGCCGCCCTGCTTCTCGCTACCGCCGCCTGCACAGAGGCGCCGCCCGCCGGGAACGACTCGAACGCGACTGCCCAGGCGCCGGACTATGACCTTGCCGGGCAGAAAGCGAAACTCGCGGTCGTGGAGATGCAGGCGGATACCAGCTTCCTGACCGATGAGGAGCGGCAGGTCGTCAATCTGCTGATCCAGGCCTCGGACATCATGTCCGAAATCTATCGCACCCAGCGCGACGCCAACTGGCGCCAGACCCGCGCCGCAGTCGAACAACAGGGCGATGCGCTGGCGCTGGAGATGTATGATCGCAATTTCGGGCCGTGGGACGAACTGGCCGATCTGCGCCGCTTCGATGGCGAAGGGGCGATGCCGGAGGGTGCGGGATTCTATCCGACCGACCTGACCCGCGCCGAATTCGATGCCTATCTGGCGAAGAATCCGGGCCAGAAGGCCGCGTTGACCAGCCCCTACACCGTGGTGGTGCGCGACGGGGACAAGCTGAAGGCGGTTCCCTATTCGGTCGCGTATCGGGAGCCGTTGACCCGCGCCGCCGATCTGCTCAACCGGGCGGCGGCGATCACGACCAATGCCAGTCTCAAGAAATTCCTGACGCTGCGCGCCAAGGCGTTCCTGACCGACGATTATTTCGAATCCGAGCTCGCCTGGATGGACCTCAAGGACACGCCGATCGAGATCGCGATCGGGCCGTATGAGGTCTATACCGACCGGCTGTACGGCCAGAAGACCGCGTTCGAGAGCTTCCTGACGCTCAAGGACCCCGAGGAATCGGCGGCGCTCGACAAATACAAGACCCAGCTGCGCGCGATGGAGGCGAACCTTCCGGTCGAGGAAAAGTACAAGAATTTCCAGCGCGGCTTCGAATCGCCGATCGCGGTGGCCGAGCAGATTCGCGGCGGCGGCGACAATGTCCCCGGTGTTCAGACGATCGCCTTCAACCTGCCCAATGACGAGCGAGTGCGTGAGGCGAAGGGCGCGAAGAAGGTAATCCTGTCCAACGTGCTCGGCGCCAAATACGACCGCATCCTCGCGCCCATGGCCCCGCTGGTGCTGGTGGACGACCAGGCGAAGCGCGTAGTGAAGAAGTACATGCAGCTCGGCACGCTGTTCCACGAGCTGTCGCACAGCCTGGGGCCGGGCAGCATCACCGTGAATGGGCGCAAGACCACGGTCAGCGCGGCGCTCAAGGACCAGGCTTCGGCGCTCGAAGAGGCCAAGGCCGATGTGATGGGTGCGTGGAACATCCTGTTCATGATGGACAAGGGCGAGATTCCGGCGGCGGAGAAGCCGCAGCTGTTCGCCACCTATCTCGCCGGTACCTTCCGATCGATGCGCTTCGGCACCGAGTCCGCGCACGGCCATGGCGCGGCGATGCAATATGGCTATCTCAAGGATAAAGGCGCCTTTGCATGGGATGAGGCGGCCGGACGCTATCGCATCGATAATGCGAAGTTCGAAGCGGGGCTGCGCGACCTGCTCCGCGACATGATCGTGCTTCAGGGCAATGGCGATTATGAGGGGACCAAGGCGTTCATGGCGAAATGGGCGGTTCTCGATGATCCGGCCAGGCGCGTGATCGCGTCGATGGGCTCGATCCCGGTCGATATCCTGCCGGTCTATCCCGACAAGGTGTGAGCATCGCGCACGCGCCGCGCTGGCTGATCCTGCTCATCGTCGCGCTGGCGGCGCGAGCGATCACCTTCGGCAATCCGATCCTGCATGTCGATGAGGAATTCTACTTCGTCACCGCACGGGCGATGCTTGATGGGGCGCTGCCGTTCGTCGATATCTGGGACCGCAAGCCGGTCGGGCTGTTCCTGCTTTATGCCCCGGCCGCGGCGCTCGGCTTTCCCGCGGGCATCTGGGCCTATCAGGCTCTGGCGCTTGCCTGCCTTGTGGCAACCGCGTGGCTGGTGATGCGGCTGGCGGATCGGGCGGGGTGGCAGCAAGGCGCACTGGCGGCGGGCGTGGCGACGATCCTGTGGCCCAATCTGATCGACGGACAAGGCGGGCAGGCGCCGATCTTCTACGACCTCCTCGTGATCGCCGCAGTCCTTCTGGTCGCGCCACGCAGTGACCGGACCATGCCGGGCCGGCTGTTCGCCCGCGGGCTGGGCGCGATGGCGCTGATCGGCCTTGCGCTCCAGCTCAAATATTCGGTGGTGTTCGAAGGCGCGTTTCTCGGCCTTTGGCTGATGTGGAGCCTGTGGCGTGCGGGCGCGCGACCGGTGCGCGTATTGCTGGCGGGGTCCGCATGGGCGGCGACCGCGCTGGCGCCGACCGCGCTCGCCTGGGCCGCCTATGCGGGGCTGGGCCAAAGCGAAGCGTGGCTCTACGCCAATTTCCTCTCGATCCTCGACCGCAACCCCGATCCGGCGCTGGCACAGCTTGCCAATCTCGCGATCATTATCGTGATCCTGTCCCCCCTTTTCGCCTCGGCATGGCTCGGTTGGCGCGGCCGGGGGAAGTCGAGCGCGGCCCGCCCGCTCCAGAGTTTCCTCTTCGCCTGGGCCGGCGCGGCAATCCTCGGGCTGCTCGTCTTCGGATCCTGGTTCGAACATTATGCGCTGCCGCTGGTCCCGCCACTGGCGATCTGCGCGGCGGGGTTCTGGGGCGACCATCGCCGCTTCGCGCTGATCATGCTCCTGCTCGCATTTGTTGGCGGACAGGCGGTATTGCTCGCCAAGCGCGCGACGCGCGGAACGCCGGGGGAAATCGCAGCGATCGCGCGCGCGATCGGCCCGGGACCGGGTTGCCTGCATGTCTATTCGGGGTCGGTGATGCTCTATCCGATGGCCGGGCGCTGCACCGTCACGCCCTGGGTCTTTCCCAGTCATCTCAGCCGTGTCCGCGAACGCGGCGCGATCGGGGTGGATCAGGAAGCGGAAATCGACCGCATCCTTCGCCAACAGCCCGAATGGGTGGTGATGCGCAAACCCTATATCGGCGAGCGCCCGGAAATCCGCGCGCGCATGGCGACTGCGGTCAAGCGCGACTATCGCCGCGTCGCGCTGCTCCCGCTCGGCAAGGAGCGCTACGCTCTTTGGCGGCGTTCCACCCCGCCCGCGCGTTCGGCGAGCAGTTCGGAATAAAGCTCGATCAGCGCGACCGCATGGTCGTGGTCGGACAGCACCTGTCCCGCCGCATGGCGCGTCGCCGCACGCAGGATCGCGGGCTCGCGCGCGAACAGGCGGCGGATCGCTGCGGCGCAGGATCGCGCATCGCGCGCGCGATAGGTTTCGGCGAACAGCGGATCGGCCACCTCCGCACAGCCGCCCTCGTCCGGAACGATCAGCGGCAGTCCGCTCGCCAGCGCCTCGCACGCGACCAGCCCGAACGGCTCCTGGTCCGATCCATGGATCAGCGCATCGGCGCTCGCCAGGATGCGGCTGAAGCGTTCGCGGTCATAGACCGGGCGGAACAGGCGGATATGGCTGTTGCCCCCGATCTGCCGCTCCAGCGCCTCGCTCTGTGGCCCCTGACCCAGCAGCATCAAGCCGACCGGCAACGTCGTCCCGGCACGCTGCACCGCGTCGATCACCATCGACCAGCGCTTTTCCTTGTGGTGACGACCCAGCCCGATCAGCAGATGACCATCGGGCGGCAGGTCGAGCTGGGCGAGCATCGATGCGCGCAACGCCTCGTCGCGCAGGGTCGGGGAGAAATGGTTGCGGTCGATCCCCAGCGGCATCGCTGCATCGACATGCAGCCCGCGCTTGCGATAGCGCTTGGCCAGCGCAGGTCCGTTGGTGACGAACGCGTCATACTTGCCCAGGAACTTGTCCATATAGCGGGTGTACCAGCTGAACATCCGCTCGATCCGCGCGGGGCTGGCAAGTCCTTCCAGCCAGCGATGCGGATAGGCACCCATATTGTCGTTATGCGCGAAGAACACCTTCAGTGCATCGCCCTGCCAGTCGCCGACGAACCATGCGGGGCGCCAGGGCGAGCAATTTTCGACCACATCGGGCTTCAGCTGATCCAGCAGCCGCAGCACTTCGCTGCCGTCATTGTAGAGCCAGTAATTGCGGTCGAGGATCAGCGGCGGCGCCTTGACCCAGTAGATCCGTCCCCCATCGGGCCGGTCCTCGATTCTGTTCTCGTCCCAGGGGGCGATGACGATGAGTTCATGGCCAAGCTCGGCCATGATCCGCATCTTGCGGTCGAGATAGGTGCGCACGCCCCCGCCCGTGGGCGAATAATATTCGTTGACGTCGACGATGCGCATCGGATGCCTCAATCGCCCTTATAGGGCGCGAAGCCGGACAGGCCACGCAGATATTGCGCATGAATGGTGACCGTGGTGCCGCCGGGACCGACCGAGATCGCGGCTTCCTTCAGCTCGGGACGGCTGCGGCCGAGCTTGCGGTTGCTGGCGAACCCCGCGCCGTCGCGCCAGAAGTTGAACTTGTTCTTGCCGTCGCGATCATGGGTGAACAGCAGCGCGTAACGGCCCGCGCGCGGCGCGCGGATGCACAGCCGCACCGGCCCCGATTGCGGCGTCGGCGTCCAGATGCGGGCGAAGAACTTGCCCTCATTCTTCAGCTTGGTGTCGTCCTTGAGGAAATCATCCTCATTGGCGGGATAGAGTTCGAGCTTGAGCCGTCCGGTGCGATCCTTGAGCCCGGTAACGTTGACTCGCACCGCCGGACTGGCGCCGGTACACGCCGCATCGGCATCGATCAGGATCTGCGCGAAGGCTGGCGCCGCCGACAGGAGGAAGGGCACGGGGAGGAGAGCAAGCGCGAAGCGGGGGATCATAATTCCTTCCTGACGAGGCCATAGAGACCGAAGATCGCGAACAGCACGACATGGACGAGCAGGGTGAGCGCGGCAGTGAATGCCATCAGCTCGGACAATGCCTGTCCCTGCCCGATCAATATGATCGCGAAGTTGGCGAAAAGAAGGTCCTTGTTCGGCACGAAGGGAAGACGCGACACCAAAAGCCGCGCAGCGGCCAGCACCAGCCACATGCCGAGCGACACGTCGGGCATTGCGAAATGCCAGGCGCAGGCGACCAGGATCGAACCTGCAAGGATGCGCAGCGAATGGATGCCGAAGATCCACCACAAGGTGTTCCTGGCGAGCGAAAAGACCCGTTTCGAGAACACGAGGAACGGCACCGACATGACGATGATGACGCCGATCGATACCAAAGCGGTCTTGTATTGAGCGGGGCTTAGAAGATCGGTCGCAAGCGGCAGCGCTAGTCCCAGCATCAACAGGGTGATCGCATTGCCCGCAATGGCCGACAGGATCGAGACGTCCTTGACCGCGCCGAACGGGGCGGCGACCATCTTCGTGCGTTGCCGGGCCCAGGCATAGAAATAGGCTTCGCCCGAATAGCCCAGCACGACTTCGTTTGCGATTCGCTTGCGGTGGAGCGCCACCATGCCGGAGGCGGGAATGCGCCACAGCTTGCGAAAGATAAGATAGTCGAAGGTCGGCGGGCCGAGATAAAAGAGCGCGAAGAAGACGTAGAAGATCCAGCTGTCCGGCGCCGTGCGCGACAGCCCGGCCAGCCCCTTGTCGAGCAGTTCATTGGCGAGACCCGCCATCATCAGCAGCGAGACGGCGGCGCCCAGCAGCATCGGCCAGCGGCGGCGAATCTTCTCGATCGGCTCCAGGCCGACAAGCGCAGCGGCTTCCGGAAGCGGAGCCGGATCGGCAACGGTCGTGTTCATCGAGGCTTGCGCTCCCGGGGGTTCAACATAGGCCAAGCAGGTCGCCCTTCTCCGGGGAACGTTGCGGCCGTGTTTCACTGTGTCACGACCTGTTCTGGTTCCACATCTCGCCCGTTCGCGCCAGATTGCGGTTTCTTCGCGGGGCGATTTGGGCTTTAGCAGGGCAAGCTGCAAGACCATGCCCGATCAAACGCCCTCTGCCTCGCATATATTGAGCTTTGCTCAGACGCTCCAGGGGGGCGGTGTCGAGCGCGCGATGCTACGCATGGCGGACGGATGGGCGCGCGCCGGGCGGCGGGTTACACTGGTGATCGGCGATGCGGGCGGGGCGCTCGCGCATGAGCTGCCCGGCGGCGTGGCGGTGCATAAGCTTGGCAATCCAGCCTATCGCGCATTGTTCGGCCTGCCTGCGCTGGTGCGCGAGCTGGCGCCGGACGTCGTTTTCTGCCCCGGCAATCATTATACCAGCGCCGCCTGGTGGCTGAAGCGACGGCTGCGTGGTGCCTGCCCGCCAATTGCGGGCAAGATGTCGAACGCGCTCGTGCGGCCCGATCTTCCGCGCGGCGCCGGGATGGCCTATCGCGCGTGGCTGCGGATGCATCCATCCTTTCTCGACGCGGTGGTGGCGATGACCCCGGCGATGGCGGGGGAGGCCGTGCGGGCGATGGGCATCCGCGCCGACCGGCTTCACGTCATCCCCAATCCGCCCGCGCTGCCGATTCCGGGCGCGCCGCAGCCAAGGCTTCCCGCGGGACGCTTCATTCTCGGCGTCGGACGGCTCGCGCCGCAAAAGCGGTGGGACCGGTTGATCGCTGCGCTGCCCCGGCTGATCGACCCGGCGGTCAGCCTCGTCATCCTGGGCGAAGGCGAGGAGCGCGCTGCGCTGGAGCGGCTCGTCGCGCGGCTGGGTCTGGCGGACCGGGTGTCGATGCCGGGCCATGCGCCCGATCCGCTGCCCGCCATCGCACGCGCCGACCTCGTCGCGCTCACCTCCGAGTTCGAGGGCGTTCCGGGCGTCGTGCGCGAGGCGCTGGCCGCCGGCACCCCCGTCGTGGCGACCGATTCGAGCGTCGCGATCCACGAACTGATCGATTCGGCGTCGCGCGGATCGGTGGTTCAGCCGGGGGACCGCGCGCGGCTGGTGGCGGCGCTCAACCACTGGCTGATGCCCGGCAGGGTGCGCCCGGAGCCGCTGGCCGAGACGGGGCCGGAGCCGATTGCCGCCTATCTGGATCTGTTCGACGCGCTGGCAGCCCGGTGACTCTGAGCTAATCGTTCCAGCGGCCCAGCATCTCGCCGACCGTCGCGATTCGCGCAGGTGAGGACGCACGCGCGCGGGGGACGAATTGCGGCGCGGTTGCTCCGCCGGCAGGCCCCCCCGACAAGGGCCTTCGCGCCAACGCATGGGGATGGCGCGCCGCCTCGGCAAGCGACAATACCGGCGTCACGCAGGCAGCGCCGTCGGGAAAGCGGGCGACCCACTCGTCGCGCGTGCGGCTTGCGAAGCGGCGGGCAAACTCGCGCGCCATTTGCGGCCATCCGGCGCGGTCGAATTGGGGAATCTTGCGCGCATCGAGACCAAGTTCGCCACACAATGCGGTAAAATGCGCGGGATCGATCGCCCCGACTGCAACATGCCGATCGTCGGCGCAGCGATAGCAGCGATAGAATGGCGCGCCGCCGTCGATCAGATTGGCCTCCCGCCGATCGATCCAGCGGGCCGATCCGAACAGGCTTTGGGTCAGCGCCATCAATGTGCCGACACCGTCACTCGCCGCCGCATCGACGATCCGCCCCTCGCCGCTCGCCTGCGCGCCCAGGATCGCGCTGACCATCCCCAGCGCCAGGAACAGCCCGCCGCCTGCATGGTCGCCGATCAGGTTTAGCGGTACCGTCGGCGCTTCGGCAGTGCCGATTGCGTGCAACGCGCCGCTGAGCGCCAGGACATTGATGTCGCCCCCGGGCCGTTCGGCCATCGGCCCGTCCTGGCCCCAGCTGCTCGCCCGGCCATAGACGAGGCGCGGGTTGCGCGCGCGGCACCGATCCGGCCCCAGCCCCAGAGCATCGGCCGATCCCGGCGGCATCCCCTCGATCACGCCATCGGCCCGGTCGATCAGGTCGAGCAATTCGGAAAGCGCAGCCGGGTGGCGGAAATCGAGGGTCAGTTCATAGCGTCCGCGATACAGGGTCGGAACGATGCTGCTCGCGCTCGTCCCGGGCTGGACGACGCGCACCACATCGGCGCCGAGATCGGCGAGCAACATCGCCGCAAACGGCACCGCGCCGATCGCATCCAGTTCGACGATCCGCACTCCCGCCAGTGGTCCCGATGCCTGCACCCCATAATCTCCACCGCAAATTTCCCCGCCACGATCCGGGTGGCCGTATCCGCCAGTTTCGGCTAGCGCCGCATGATGAGCAAGCCGCACATTGTCGCGCTTGGCGGAACGTCCCGCCCCGAATCGGCCACCGGCCGCGCGCTCGCCCGCTGCCTCGCCATTGCGGACGAGGCGGGCGCGCGCACGACATTGTTGACCGGGGAGGCGATCAACTTCCCGCCCTATGAACTGTGCGATCCGGCTCCCCAGGGAAATATCGCCCAGTTCGTGGAAGTGCTGCGCAGCGCCGACGCGGTAATCATCGGGTCGCCCGGCTATCACGGCACGCTGTCGGGACTGGTCAAGAATGCGCTCGACCATGTCGAGCTGCTGCGCGGCGACGATCGCGCTTATTTCGACCGGATGCCGGTCGGAATGGTCGCGACCGCAGGTGGGTGGCAGGCGGCGGTTTCGACCATGGGAGCGCTGCGCACCGTGGTCCACGCCCTGCGCGGCTGGCCGACCCCGCTGGGGGTTGCGATCAACATGGGCGCCGATGGTGATCCGCTGGCGGATGCGGAGTCCCAGCTGCGCATGATGGTCGGACAGATTCTGTGGTTCCTTGAACGCTGATCTGGTTGCGAAGCCGTTAACCGGATCGTGACGCTCGCGCGCATAGGGTGGGGGCATGGGCAATGGCTTTTCCCACTCTGCTGAACCGCGCCGTCGCAGCACGCGTACCATATTGGTCGTGGACGATAGCCGTACCAACCTGCACGTCATCGGCGCGCGGCTCGGCGCGATGGGTTATATGGTCGTGCTCGCCGACAACGGGCGTGAGGCGCTGGACCTGATCACGGGACGCGGCTTTGACCTCATCCTGCTCGATATGGTGATGCCGGGGATGAGCGGTCTGGATGTGCTGGCGGAGATACGCGCCGCGCCCGATACCGCCGATCTTCCCGTCATCATGATTACCGCGCTCAGTGATCCGCGCGGCGCGGTCGACGCGCTCGCGGTCGGCGCAGACGACCATGTCGCCAAGCCGTTCGATTTCGACGTGCTGGGCGCGCGAATCGACCGTACGCTCGGTCGCGCCGGTCGCATCGCCGAATTGAAGCGCGCGGTCGCATCGCTCGATGCGCGGATCGCGGCGCGCGCGATCGAACTGGGGGAAGCGCGCAGCGAACTGGCCGTTACCCGCGCCGATCGCGCCAGGCTGGTCAGCTCGATCCAGTCGCTCAATGCGCAGGTCGAGGCGCTCAGCGGAACCAGTGGCGCCTGACGAACCACAGGCCGACGCCCACCGCAATCGCCAGGCTGAACCCGGTGATCGCCCAGAATGAACCCGCATGATGGGCATAGGGAATGCCATCGACATTCATCCCGAACAGGCCGGTGATGAAGGTCAGCGGCAGAAACACCATCGCCACCACCGCGATCAGCAGCGACCGCTGGTCGATGACTTCCGCGCGCAAATCGGTCAGCGTTTCGTGGATCAGCGCCGCGCGCTCGCGGATGCTCTCCAGTTCCTCGGCCATCCGCGCCGCGCGATCCGCCGCAGCACCGATATGCAGCCGGTCCTCGTCGCTCAGCCATGCCACCGCCAGTCCCGCCAGCTTTTCCAGCGCCACCCGCTGGGGATACAGGAAGCGGCGATAGCCGATCGCCTGGCGTCGGACATGATTGACGTTGCGGCGCAGGTCGAACGCCATGCGTGGATCGAGCTGCTCCTCGCAATCGTCGAGCGAATCGCCAAGCTGTGCGACCTCGGGATCGAGCTGTTCGGTGATCGCCCCGGCAAGCGTGGCGATCAGATCTCCCGCATCGCTGATCTGCCCCGCCTCGATCGCTTCGCGCGCCGCATCCAGCGCATCGAGCGGCAGCCGCGTCACCGAAATCACCCGCGCCCCATCCGCGCGCAGCCGGATCGAGGCGAGCGGATCGCTGCTCGCCATCGCCGCGTGCGTCATGCCGCGCAGGTTGAGCACCGCCGCGCCATCGATCTGCTCGCAGCGCGGCCGGGTTTCCAGCGCAGTGAGCGCGTCGATCGTGAAATGATCCAGCCCCGCATTGTCGCGCAGCCAGTCCTGCACCTCCTCGTCGCGTGAGGTAAGGTGAATCCACACGAACCCGCCCTGCGCGCAAACCGCTTCGTGCGGGTCGAGGCGTCGGGTGGCGCCCTCCGCGACCTGATAGGCAAAGCCGCTCATGGGGCGGGGGAGAGATCGACGGTGAGGCCGGGCAAGCCGACCGGCGGTGTGTCGCAGACGATCCGTTCGGCATCGGCACGAGCACGGTCCAGGATCGCGGCGGGGATTTCGGCGCGATGGCTCAGCCGGTCGGCCTGGGCGAGCAGGCGGGCCTGGCGCAGCGTCAGGTCATCGGGGTCGGGCGAAGTCAGGACGATCGTCTCGATCCGGTCTTCGGGCGCCTCGGCATCGGCCAGCCAGCGCGCGACCGCGCCGCTGTCCTGTTCCCTCAGCGGATCGAGCGGTCCGGCCAGCGCGGCGCCGAGCGCTCGTCGCCGCGCGCCGCCATCGGGCCAGCGCGCGCGGATCGCCTCGCGCGCCTGGGCCAACGCATCCGCGAGTGCGCCAAGGCCGGCGGGAATCAGGGGCTCGATCCGCTGGCGCAGCGCCGCTGCCAGCCCTGCCGAGGCGCCGCCGGTGCCGATCGCGATCGTCACCGGATCGCGCTCGATAATTGCGGGCAGCGTGAAGTCGCACAGATCGGGACGGTCGGCGACATTGAGTAGCATCCCGCGCGCCTTGAGTCGCGCCACCACAGGCTCGGGATCGTCGCACGCGATCAGGGCGACGGACGCGTTCCCGTCCTCGCCGACGAGGACCGCCCCCGCGCGTTCGAGCAAGCGGCGCTTGGCCTCGGCCATCGCGCCGTCGCCCACCAGAATCACCGGCCGCCCGTCCAGCCGCAAAAAGACGGGCAGGCCGGAGCGTTTCACCGCACCCACTCGGGGACGCGCTCGGCCCCCATGATCGTTTCGGGCTGGATGCGGTCCGCAACCACCGCGAACCTGTCGCCCGACACCAGCACCTCGGGCACCAGCGCGCGGCTGTTGTAGGTCGACGCCATGGTCGCGCCATAGGCGCCTGCAGTGCGGAACACACCGAGGTCGCCCGATTTCACGACATCGATCTCGCGCCCCATCGCGAAGGTATCGCCGGTTTCGCACACAGGGCCTGCGATGTTGGCGACGAACTTCTCGCCGGTCGGCGCGACCGCCTCGAACGCGTGATAGGCGTCGTAGAGCGCCGGGCGGGCGAGGTCGTTCATCGCCGCATCGACAATGACATAGGGATGGCCCGCTGCGGGCTTGACCCAGATCACTTCGGTGACGAGCAGCCCGGCATTGCCGCAGATGAAGCGCCCCGGCTCGAACATCAGCGTCACGTCCCAGTCGGCGGTGACGCGCCTGACCATCGCACCGAAGTCCTCGGCGCTCGAGACCTGGTCGTCCGGCTCATAGGGAACGCCGAGCCCGCCGCCGAGATCGACATGGGTGATCGCGTGCCCGGCGGCGCGCAGCTGCGCGACCAGCTCGCCGACGCGCGTGTACGCGGCTTCGAGCGGGGCGAGCGTCTTGAGCTGGCTGCCGATATGGATCGCCACGCCGCGCAGGTTCATTCCAGGCCGCTTGGCGAGCCGATCGAAGATCGCGGGTGCGCGGTCGATCGCGACGCCGAACTTGTTTTCCGCCTTGCCGGTCGAAATCTTGGCATGGGTGCCGGCATCCACATCAGGATTGACGCGCAGTACCGCCGGAGCCGACTTCCCTTGTGCGTGGGCGAGGTCGGCGAGCACTTCGCCCTCCTCTTCCAGCTCCAGGTTGAACTGGCCGATCCCCTCGTCCAGCCCGAGCTGAAGCTCGGCGCGCGTCTTGCCCACGCCGGAAAAGACGATGTCCTCGGGCTTCATCCCCGCCGCCAGCGCGCGCTTGAGTTCGCCGCCCGACACGACATCGGCGCCATAGCCTTGTTTGGCCAGCACGCCGAGGACAGCGAGGTTCGGATTGGCCTTGATCGCAAAGGCGATGTGCACGCGTGGCAGATCAGCCAGCGCGGCCTTGAGCACCTGTGCGTGGCGTTCGAGCGTCGCGGTCGAATAGACGTAGACGGGCGTGCCGACAGCTTCCGCAATAGCGGAAATCGGCACGTCTTCGGCGTGAAGCACGCCGTTCCTGCGATTGAAATGGTCCATGATGGCTTTCGTGTGAAATCAGGTCTGGGGCGGAAGCTCGAACTCGTCGCTGCGGCGTTCCTCGGAGCTGCGCAGCACTTCGTCGCTTCGCGTCGGGCGGGTCTGGGGCGGCGGGGTCATCAGTTCGCCCGCTTTGGGCGTCGCCACCGCGCCATAGGGCGCGGGCGGCAGGCTGCTCCCCGCCTCGGGTTTGAGTTCGCCGCGATTGCCGCAGGCCGCCAGCGTCGCCGCCGCCAGGATCAGGATCACGGTCCGCATCGCTTATTCTCCTCTTGCCGCGCGCGCCGCAGCGATCGCCTGGCGCACCCGGCTCGGCGCGGTGCCGCCAAAACTGGTGCGGCTCGCCACCGAAGCATCGACGCTCAATACGCCGAAAATCCGCGCGTCGATACGCTGGTCGATCGCCTGCAACTCGGCAAGGTCGAGCTGGTCGAGCCGAACGCCCTTCGCCTCCGCCGCCGCGACCGCGCGGCCGGTGATGTGATGTGCCTCGCGGAACGGGATGCCCGCTTCGCGCACCAGCCAATCGGCCAGATCGGTCGCGGTCGAGAAGCCACTTTCGGCAAGGCCCCGCATCCGGTCGGTCCGGAACGCTGCACTCTCGACCATCCCGGTCATCGCCGCGATCGACAGCGCCAGCAGGTCGTGCGCCTCGAACACCGGCGGCTTGTCGTCCTGCATGTCCTTCGAATAGGCGAGCGGGAGGCCCTTCATCGTGATCATCAGCGCGGTGAGGCAGCCGACGATGCGCCCGCTATGCCCGCGCACCAGCTCCGCCGCGTCGGGATTGCGCTTTTGCGGCATGATCGAGCTGCCCGTCGACCACTGGTCGCTGAGCTTCACGAACCCGAACGGCTGGCTCGCCCAGATCACGAACTCTTCGGCAAGGCGGCTGAGATGCAACGAACATTGCGCCGCCGCCATCAGATAATCGAGCGCGAAGTCGCGGTCGCTCACGGCATCGAGCGAGTTGCGGGTCGGCCCGTCAAAGCCCAGCGCGCTCGCCGTCATCTCCCGGTCGAGCGGAAACCCCGTCCCCGCCAGCGCCGCCGAGCCCAGCGGGCAGAGATTGCCCCGCGCGCGATTGTCGGTGAAGCGGCTGAGGTCGCGCGCGATCATCTCGACATAGGCCATCAGGTGATGCCCCAACGTCACCGGCTGCGCGCTTTGCAGATGGGTGAAGCCCGGCATCACGCTGTCGGCATGTTCCTCCGCCCGCGCCAGCAGCGCGTCCTGCAGCGCGGCGAGCGCGGCGAGTACCTGATCGGTCGCGTCACGTACCCATAGCCGGAAATCGGTGGCGACCTGATCGTTGCGGCTGCGCGCGGTGTGCAGCCGCCCCGCCACCGGTCCGATCTTCTCGGCCAGCCGCGATTCGGTCAGCATATGAATGTCTTCGAGCGCCAGATCCTCGGGCACCCCGTCGCGTGCATAATCGGCGGCGACCGCATCCAGACCGGCGGAAATCGTCGCGGCGTCCTCCGCCGAAACGATACCCTGCTGCCCCAGCATCGCGACATGCGCTTTCGATCCGGCGATGTCCTGACGCCACATTCGCTTGTCGAACGGGATCGATGCGTTAATCTCACGCATCACCGACGACGGGCCTTCGGAAAAGCGCCCGCCCCACATGGAATTGGAGCCTGTCTTGCGCTCGACGATCGCGCTTCTCCTTATTACGGGCCTTGGTATTGCGGGCTGCGATAAGCCCAAGGCGCCCGACCCGCAAGCAACCGCAACTGTCGCCGCCGAAAGCACGGCTGGGGCGGAAGCTTCGGACGAACCCGAGCGCGTCGGCACGCTCGACCGGAGCAAGAAGGGGCAGGCCGCGCCGGACTTCGCCTTTCTCGATCCGTCGGGAAAGCAGGTGACGCTGGCGGCATTCCGCGGCAAGCCGCTACTCCTCAACCTCTGGGCCACCTGGTGCGCTCCGTGCGTCCGCGAAATGCCGACGCTCGACCGGCTCGCGGTGCGCGAGGGGGAGAAACTGCAGGTGCTGGTGGTCAGCCAGGACCTGGAGGGCGCGGAGAAAGTTACGCCCTTCTTTGAGAAGGCGAAATTCGCCGCGCTCCAGCCCTATCTCGACCCCGGCGTCAAATTTTCGACCGGCTATGGCGTCAACCTGCCGACGACGATCCTCTACGACGCTGAGGGTAAGGAAATGTGGCGGGTGTCCGGCGACATGGACTGGGACGGCGAGACTGCGGCTGCGTGGATTGCGGAGGCGGGCTAGACATATGACGCCGCCTATCGAGGAAACCCCTTATTGTCGGTTGTACATCGACACGCGTGCATCCGATGACGATGTTCAGGCACTTTTGGACCAGTCGACGTCGAAGGAATTCGATGGATTGCGGGTTTGGGCGGACAACTTCAAAAATGATGCATATCTAGCGGAGCGGAGTGCTCGCAAGCCGTACTGTCCGATTGAGGCATCGCGCTGGACAGCGGAAGTCGATGCCGAAGACAGCGATCCTGAAAGCCATGAGTGCTTTCAAGCGGGTGTCGTGGCTATGATCCGCAGTCTGCGCGCGTGCGGAATGATAGTGACTGCCTCCTGCGACTTTGAGGATCGCGTGGCATCGGAGACTGGTTGGAACTGGAGCAGCGAGACCACCGAACCGCTCCGCGGCTGACTACCCAACCTCCAACCCCCGCGCCACCAGGGCCGCGACATCCGCCGCCTCGGCATCTTCGCTTCGCGCGTCGTAGCGCAGGCCCAAAAACAGATCCCCCGCTTACACCCTCCCGCGCAGCTCCAACGCCCGCGCGAACACCGCCTCGAACATCTCCGCCGTCAGTCGCCCGGTATTCTGGTTGTAGCGCGAGCAGTGATAGCTATCGATCAGCACGCGCCCGTCGGGCATATGATGTTCGGCGAGGTGGCCGAAGCGGCATTTGGGCAGCTTGCCGCCCAAGATCTTGACCGCGCTTTGGTGGGCAATCTGACCCAGCGCCACGAAGATGCGGGCATTGGTAAGCTGGTCGACCTGCGCTTCTGCGAAAGGGCGGCAGGTCCGCACCTCTTCGGGTGTCGGCTTGTTTTCCGGCGGCAGGCATTTGACCGAATTGACGATGATCGTGCCGTGAAGCCGAAACCCATCATCGGCGCGGTTTGCGTAGGTGCCGCTCGTGAAGCCGAACTTCGCCAGCGTGGCAAACATCAGATCCCCAGCATAGTCTCCGGTGAACGGACGCCCGGTGCGGTTCGCGCCATGCTTGCCCGGTGCAAGGCCGATGATGCCCAGCCATGCGTCGGGATCGCCGAACGCCGGGACCGGGGCGTTCCACCAGTCGGGATAGTCCGCTCGCAGCCCCTCCCGCAACGCAACCAGGCGCGGGCAGCGCGGGCAATCGTGCGGTGGCTCGGTCTGCGGAAGCGGGCTTGGCGGGATCATGACGCAGCGTTAGGCGGGGCGGGTGACCGCCTCAACCCCGCTGCACTTCTATGCGATCGCGTTGGGATCGAACCGGCGGGGGCGACACGGGTCGCCACGGCGCGAGGTGATGGCCGCGATGAACGCGATCGGCGGCGCGCTTGCCGTATCGCCGGTGATCGAGACGCCGCCGCTCGGCCCCTCGCGCCGCCGCTTCGCCAATGCCGCGATGCTGATCGAAAGCACAGAGACGCCACCGCAATTGCTCGCGCGACTCAAGGGACTTGAGCGCGCGTTCGGACGGCGACGGGGGCGGCGCTGGGACGCGCGGGTGATTGATCTCGATATCATCCTGTGGTCCGGCGGTGCGTGGAGCAGCCCCGGTCTCATCGTCCCGCATCCACAGTTTCGCACCCGCGCCTTCGTGCTCCGTCCGTTGCGCGCGATCGTGCCACGCTGGCGCGATCCACTGACCGGGCGCACGATCCGCCAGTTGGTGGCGCTGGCCGGTTGACCGCGCCGGATCGCGCCCTTAGGTGCACCCCACCTTCAAGTGCGGGCTCGTAGCTCAGTTGGTAGAGCAACGGACTTTTAATCTGTAGGTCTCGGGTTCGAGCCCCGACGAGCCCACCACTTGAAGCTTCACGCACTCAGGCAGGCGCCAGCCCCATGCGTGAGGCCGCCGCGAAATAGCCGCGCATCGCATCCGCCGCCCGCGCGGTCAGCGTGATATGCGCCCGGCGCCGGTCGCGGGCATCGGGTTCGCGCTCGAACAACGCGCCCTCGTGCATCGTGCCGATCCAGCGCAGCGCAGTGGTCGGCGGTACCGCAGCGGCGATGCACAGGCTGGAGACCGAGACGCGCCGCCCCTCCAGCCGCGCGGCATACAGGTCCAGCAGCATGTCCCATGCGGGATCGGCGAAGAGTTCGGCGGAGAAATGCTGGTCGCGCAGCCGCCGCGCGCGGATCGCGGCGCGCACGATCCGGGGATCGGGGTGCGGGTCGCTCACCGAACCACTGCGATACTGGCGACCGGGATCGCGTACCGCGTTGCGCCCCGGTTCGGCGGCAAGTTCGGACAATACGGCGGCAAGCCGCGCGACTTCCTCATTGAGCAACCGCAGCCGCTCCGCCTCGCGCTCACGCGCCGCATCGTGCAACCGGGCAGGCGCACCGCCGATAGCGATCGAGAGTGCGGCGGCATAGTCGCCGGGGCTGGGCTCGCACAGCAACACCGCCCCGGCGTCCATCAGCGTGGCTGCAGCAGCGTCCAGCGCCTTCGCATCGAGCAGCGCAACGACACGGCAGCTGCGGTCCATGCTCCATGCGGCGATCCGGGCGGCGCCGTCGGCGGTGGCTTCAGGGGACAGGCCCGTCGCGTCGAACAGGATCAGTTCGGCGGCGATCAGCGCATCGAGCTTTGCAGCCAGTTGGTCGGGCGCAATCATGCCGAGCATTCGCGCGCCGCTGCCGGACAATGCCGCCTCGTGCCGGGGGATCGTGTCGAGCGGCGCGACGATCAGAGCACGCGCCGCATCAACCGGGGCAGGCGTCGGCTCGGGAGAAGGAAAAAGCAAAGATGACGCGAGAACTTCGACGGCATCAGTCATATGAAATCTCCGCTTTGCATTGCATTGCGGATGATTTCCCGGTTGTGACGACTTGCGTAGGCACAAGCGACTCCGTTTCCAATCCGTTTCGGTTCAATTATCTCCGGAACGGATCAAGAACGCAAGGGCCTAGCCGAACACAGCTTCGGCATCGTCGAATTCATGGTCGAGCAATGCTCGCGCGGCGGTCGCGATGCTGCCCCCGCTCAGCGCGATCCAGATCCCGGCGACGATCGAACTGCCGATCGATTGCAGGATCATCATCGCGCTGAACGCGTTCGCATTCGCTATCTGTGCCTGGGCGGCGCGTTCGGCCGCCGCCGGATCGCCGGCCGCGGCCATCAGATCGCTGAAATAGCTTCCCAGCGCGAAGCTGGACACTGCGAGGGTCATCACGAAGCCGATGATGGTGACCACCAGCGCGGCGCCGAACAATGTCCAGAATCGCCCCCGGCTCAGCGTCCATGCCTCGCCGATCACCAACTGGCGCCGGTGCAGGGTCAACGGGAAGGCGAGCGAGAAGCGAACCGTGAAGAACACCATCACCGCAAACATGATCAGGCCCAACACGAACATGACGAGGCCGGACAGCAAGGGCGATTCGCTGCCCATCGCGACCCCCAAGCCCAGCAAGCCGAGCGCGAAGCCCAGGATGACCCACAGGATCAGCGCAACCACGGCGAACAGGATGAGCAGAACCAGCAGTCGCAGTTCGTCCATACCCAGCCGCAGATAGGCGACGCCGCCCGCATCGGGGCGGAGCACCGCGCGCATCGCCGCCGCGTACAGGACGAGGCCGATCAGTCCGAGAAGAATGCTGAGCAGGAACGCCGGTGTCGTCGCGCCGATCACTGCGTTCGGATCCCCTGCCGTAGCCGGGTCCATCGCCGTGCCGATCATCGGCTGCACCGCCAGCGCGATGGCGATGTTCCCGGCGAGATAGATACCGGCCCAGATCGCAACTGCGGCAAACCGCTCGCGGATCAGCCCGAACGCGCCCTCCAGGATTTTCCCGACACTTACCATCGCCATTCCCCCAAAGATGGAATGGCGATGCTGTCGCGTCGGCCCGCCGATTACAAGCGCTTACGCGCGACCGATCAATCGAGCGACTTGACGATTTCCTCGACCATCTTCTTCGCGTCGGCGAGCAGCATCATCGTATTGTCCTGATAGAAGACGTCGTTGTCGACGCCCGCATAGCCGACGCCGCCCATGCTGCGCTTGATGAACAGCACCGTCTTGGCCTTGTTCACGTCGAATACCGGCATCCCGTAAATGGGCGAGCTCCTGTCGGTCTTCGCCGCAGGGTTCACCACGTCGTTCGCGCCGATGATGAAGGCGATGTCGGTCTGGCTGAACTCGCTGTTGATGTCCTCCAGCTCGAACACCTCGTCATAGGGGACCTGCGCTTCGGCCAGCAGCACGTTCATATGCCCCGGCATACGCCCCGCGACCGGGTGAATCGCATATTTCACGCGCACGCCATGTTCCTTGAGCTTGTCGCCCATCTCGCGCAGCACATGCTGTGCCTGCGCGACTGCCATGCCATATCCGGGGACAATGATGACCTGTTCGGCCTGGCTCATCAGGAAGGCGGCGTCTTCCGCGCTGCCGCGCTTCCACGGCCGGTCGGTCTTTGCCGCCGCCGCGCCACCGCCGCTGTCGCCGCCGAAACCGCCCGCGATCACGCTGATGAAGCTGCGGTTCATCGCGCGGCACATGATGTAGGACAGGATCGCGCCCGACGATCCGACCAGAGCGCCGGTGATGATCATCGCGGTGTTGCCGAGCGTGAAGCCCATCGCCGCCGCCGCCCAGCCCGAATAGCTGTTGAGCATCGACACCACGACCGGCATGTCCGCGCCGCCGATCGGGATGATCAGCAGGAAGCCGATCAGGAAGCTGAGCGCGAGGACCACCCAGAACACCCAGGACGGCGCATCGACCTGCGCGGTATAGAAAGCGATGAGGCCCAGGATCGCGGCGAGCGTGCCGAGATTGATGACATGCCGTCCCGGAAGCAGGATCGGCGCGCCGCCCATGTTCCCGTTGAGCTTCAGGAAGGCGATGACCGAACCCGAAAAGGTGATCGCGCCGATCGCGACGCCAAGGCCGAGCTCGATCCGGCTGACCGGCAGGATCAGGCCGGCGTTCGGCGATCCTGCGGGAAAGATGATCCCGAACGCCGAGGGGTTGAGAAACGCGGCGACGCCGACCAGCACTGCCGCCAGACCGACCAGACTGTGAAAGCCCGCGACCAGCTGCGGCATGTCGGTCATGGCGATCTTGCGCGCGATGACGAAGCCGACGATCCCGCCGACCGCGATCGCGCCGAGAATCTCGGGCAGTGACGCGATCTCGTGCGTCACCAGCGTCGTCACCACCGCGATCAGCATCCCCGCCATGCCAAAGCGGTTGCCGCGACGGCTGGTCGCGGGCGAGGACAGGCCGCGCAGCGCGACGATGAAACACACGCCCGCGATCAGATAGGCGAGCGCGACCCAGGGGTTGAGCGGAATGGCCTCGTGCATCGGCTCAGCCCTTCTTCTTGTACATGGCGAGCATCCGCTCGGTCACGGCGAACCCGCCGAAAATGTTGACGCTGGCGAGCGCCACCGCGACCAGCCCCAGCCACTTCGCAGTCGGGCTGCCGGCAGCGGCCGACGCGATCAGCGCGCCGACGATGATGACGCTGGAAATCGCATTGGTCACCGCCATCAGCGGCGTATGCAGCGCCGGAGTCACCGACCACACGACATAATAGCCGACGAAACACGCCAGCACGAAGATCGACAGGATCGAGATGAAGTCCATTTATTCCTCCCCCGTTGCGCGCCGTTCGGCGGCACGAGCAACAACCCCTCGAACGACCGCATCGCAATCGTTCAGCAACTCGCGGGCTGGTATCCGCATCACGTCCAGCCCTCGTTCGGCAAACCAGGCGTCGCGTCGCTCATCGCGCTCCGGCCGATCACCGCAATCATGCGCCGCCCCATCCACCTCCACGATCATACGCGCTTCGTGACAGTAGAAATCGGCGACATAGGGTCCTGACGGATGCTGCTTTCTGAACTTCAAGCCGTCCGGACGCTTCTTGAGCGCCACCCATAAAAGTACCTCGGGCAGCGACATTGTCTTTCGTAAGATCCTGGCGCGCCGATTGGTTTCGACCGCCCCTTGCAGCATTCAAATCCTCCCCTGAAAGGGGAGGGGGACCGCGCCGAAGGCGTGGTGGAGGGGTGTCCCGGCTTGAGAGGTGCGATGACCCAATGACGGGCGACACCCCTCCGTCAGCGCTGCGCGCTGCCACCTCCCCTTGCAGGGGAGGATTGGGGAACGTGCGGCGCGCACTGCATCGCCGCGCCGGATCAAGACAACAGCCTCGCGTTCATCACCTTGCCGCCCTGCGTCAGGCGGATCGCGTCGCCGATTTCCTCGTCCAGCACGGGCTTGCCCGCTTCCTTGTCCCAGAAGGCCGAAAGGAAGTTGTAGAGGTTGCGCGCGAACAGCGCCGACGCATCGGACGACAGCCGGGAGGTCACGTTGCGGTGGCCCACGATCTTGACGCCGTGCTTCTCGACGATCTCGCCCGCGACCGCGCCCTCGACATTGCCGCCGCTTTCGACCGCGAGGTCGACGATGACGCTGCCGGGCCGCATCGACGCGATCTGCGCGTCGCTGATCAGGCGCGGCGCGGGGCGGCCGGGGATCAGTGCGGTGGTGATGACGATGTCCTGCTTGGCGATATGCGAACTGACCAACTCAGCCTGGGCGGCCTTATATTCGTCGCTCATCTCGGTCGCGTAGCCGCCCGAACCTTCACCCTCGATCCCGGCGACATTCTCGACGAAGATCGGCTTGGCGCCGAGTGACTGGATCTGCTCCTTGGTTGCGCTGCGCACATCGGTCGCGGAGACCTGCGCGCCGAGGCGGCGGGCGGTGGCGATGGCCTGAAGCCCCGCGACGCCGACGCCCATGACAAAGACCTTGGCGGCAGAGACGGTCCCAGCCGCAGTCATCATCATCGGGAAGACGCGGCCATATTCGGACGCGGCGTCGAGCACCGCCTTATACCCCGCCAGGTTCGACTGGGAGGAGAGGATATCCATCGACTGCGCACGGGTGATGCGCGGCATGAATTCCATCGCCAGCGCCTCAACGCCGAGCGCGGCATAGGCGTCGACCCGCGCACGCTCGCCAAAGGGGTTGAGCCCCGCTGCCAGCCAGGCGCCGGACTTGATGCCGGTCAGGCTTGCCGGATCGGGACCCTGTACCCCGAGGATGATATCCGCATCCGCCAGCACATCGGCGCGCGAGCCGATGGTCGCGCCTGCGCCCTCGAACGCCGCGTCGTCCAGGGAAGCGGTGTCACCCGCCCCGCTCTCGACCGCGACTGCGGCGCCGAGCGCGACGAATTTCTTGACCGTTTCCGGCGTCGCGGAGACGCGCCGTTCACCGGCGGCAGTCTCCTTGAGGACCGCGATCTTCACCTCAGGCGATCAGCCAGACGACGAACGCAGCAAGCAATACGGTGATGATCGTGCCGATCTTCAGCATCCGCATGAACCCGCCATAGGTCTGGTCATGCGCCTTCATGTCGCCGCTCTGGGCCATGCGTCTTCCCCTCGTAACCTTGATTTGCACTATCTCTTAGACAGGCTGTCCCCGCCCCTCAAGTCCTGCGCGCTTTAGACAGGCTTAAGCCCGTCTTTACCCGACCGCTCTATGCAGGGTGACCGAATTAGGGACAACCGGTACAGGTTGGGGGATATGGAATGACGCGCAACGGCCAGCGCCAGCTGATGCTGATCGACGACGAACCGGCCCAGCGCCGGTTGATCGCCGCCATTGCCGCGCGCCGCGGCTGGCGCACCATCTTTGCCAGCGACGCGGAAACCGCGCTGGCGACGCTGGGCACGCCCGACGGGATGGCGCTCGATGCGATCATTCTCGATAGCTGGGCGCCGGATTTCGACGCCGCCTCGCTGATCGCCGAACTGCGCGCCAATCGCCCGATGCTGCCGATCCTGCTGCTCACCGCCAACGGATCGGTCGCCGCCGCAGTCAGTGCGATGCGCGCGGGCGCCACCGATTTTCTGGTCAAGCCATTGGCCGCCGAACGGATGCTCGCCGCACTCGATTGCGCGGTGGGGGCAAAGGTCGGCGGCGAACTCCGCCCGCTGACCGAGAAGATGTCTGCGCATCTCGCGTTCGACGAGATCGTCGGGTCGGCGCCGCAGTTCCGCGCCGCACTCGCCATCGCGGCAAAGGCGGCGCGTGCGCGCGTGCCGGTGCTGATCGAAGGCGAGAGCGGGGTCGGCAAGGAAGTGGTGGCCGAGGCGATCCACGCCGCCTCGCCGCGTCACACCAAGCCGATCGTTCGCGTCAATTGCGGTGCAATCCCGGCCAACCTCGTCGAATCCGAACTGTTCGGGCACGAAAAGGGCGCGTTCACCGGTGCGTTCGAACGCAAGATCGGCCGGTTTCAGGAGGCCGATGGCGGCACGATCCTGCTCGACGAGATCGGCGAGATGCCACTCGACGCGCAAGTGAAGCTGCTGCGCGTGGTCCAGTCGGGCGAGGTGCAGCCGATCGGCGCGCGCCACGCCAGCCAGGTCGATGTCCGCGTGATCGCCGCGACCAACAAGACGCTGATGACCGAGGTCGAGGAAGGCCGGTTTCGCGAGGACCTGTATTACCGCCTCAACGTGGTCCAGGTGACGATCCCGCCGCTGCGCGACCGTGGCGGCGACATCGCACCGCTCGCCCGGCACCTGCTGGGGCGGATCGCCGAGCAACCGGGGCTGCGCCCGCTCGGCATCACCGACGATGCGCTGGCGCTGCTCGCCAGCTATGACTGGCCGGGCAATGTTCGCCAGCTTCAGAACGCGCTGTTCCGCGCATCGGTGCTGTGCGACGGCGACGCGCTGACCCGCGCCGATTTTCCGCAGATCGCGCAGTTGGCCGGGGGACGACCCGTCGGCGCGAGCCAGGCGAATGGCGGCGCGGCGCAGGGCGCGGGGATCACGCTCTACAAGCCCGACGGAAACTTGCGCGCGCTCGACGAGATCGAGGCTGACGTCATCCGCCTCGCCATCGGCCATTATCGCGGCCGCATGACCGAAGTCGCCCGTCGCCTCGGCATCGGCCGCTCGACCCTCTACCGCAAGCTCGGCGAACTGGGGATCGACCAGAACGCGGCTTAGTGCGTCAGGCCAGCTTTACTGACGGGCTGAAGCGGCACCCGTGCCATCCTGCCGAAAACGAACCTAACGCCCGGGCAGCATCCGACGGAGCAGCCCGTTGCGATCGACAAAATGGTGCTTGAGCGCTCCGGCGACGTGCAGCGCGACGAGCGCGAGGGTGAGGAAGGCGGCAAGTTCGTGCGCCTCGCCAAAGGCTCCCTGCAGATCGCGTGACGTGCCGACCGGCAGGTCGAACCACGGGATTCCGCCGAGCAGTGTTCCCGTGCCGCGCGACCCTGCGGACACCGTTGCCCAGCCGAGCAGCGGCACCATAATCAGCAGCATATAGAATCCGACATGGGTGAGCCGGGCGGTCGCGCGTTCCCACGGCGCGATACCCTCGGGCAGCGGGGGCCAGGGATGGGTCAGACGCCAGACGATCCGCACCAGCGTGAGCAACAGCACCGATATGCCGATCGACTTGTGCCAGACGAACAGGCCCGGCATGTCCTCCATCGTGAAGGCGATGACGACATTGGCGATCAGCAGCGCGGCAATCAGCCAGTGCAACAGGATCGATACGCCCGAATAACGGTCAATGGCTTCGCGCATGGCTCGCTCCCGATCGAACCCGCTTCGCGTCGGGGCCCGTCGCGTCTAGAGTAGCGTGATGACTGGACGGTTTGAAGGACGATCTGCACTGGTCACCGGCGCTGCATCGGGCATCGGGCTGGCGCTCGCGCATCTGCTTGCGGAGGAAGGCGCGGCGCGCCTCATTCTGGTCGATCGCGATGCCGCGGCGCTGGAGGCGGTGGCGTGCGATGTCGATATGATCCGGGTCGTCGGGGATGTCTCCGACGAGGCGCTGTGGGACCGGATCGACCTGACCGGGCTGGATCATGCGGTGGTCAATGCCGGGGTGGCGGGGGCGGCGACCATCGCCGATCACGACTTTGCCGAGTGGCGGCGCATCCTCTCGGTCAATCTGGACGGCGCGTTCCTGACGCTGCGCGCGGCGATGCGGGCGATGGCAGCCGGGCCCGAAACGCGCGGGGGCAGCATCGTGCTGACCGCGTCGGCGGCAGGGATCAAGGCCGAGCCGGGCGTTGCCGCCTATGGGTGTTCCAAGGCGGCGCTGCTCCACCTCGCCAAGGTGGCGGCGAAGGAAGGGGCGGCGGATCGCATCCGCGTCAACGCCATCGCGCCTGCCGGGGTGGAGACGCCGGTATGGGACGCCGTGCCCATGTTCGCGGCGCGGGCGGTGGAAATCGGCCGCGACGCCGCCTTTGCGGAACTGGCGGCGATGGCGACTCCGCTGGGCCGCTATGCCAGGGCGGACGAGGTCGCCGCGCAGATCGCCTTTCTGCTGGGGGATGAAAGCGCGTTGATGACCGGCGCGACGTTGCTCGCAGACGGTGGATACACGTTGTAGCGCTGGCGAAGCGGACGCGGCTTCCCATATAGTCGGGCGATGTTGCGATTCCTGATCTTCCTCGTCGCCCTTGCCGCGCTGGCGGTGATCGCGGTCACGCTGGTTACTGCGGGCGCGGCGGCGCTCGGGCTGGTCTTCGGCGTGCGACAGCTGCGCGAGAGGATTGACCGGGTGCGAATGCGCCGCGCGCGCTCCGCCGACCCCGAAGATCCGCTGGAAACCGCCTGGACCCTGACGGCGACAGAAGCCGACTGGGCGGTGAGCCGGGTGGCGGCGGCGCGCACCAGCTGTGCCCGGCTGCTCGCCATCGCGGACGCCAATCCACTCGCCACCGACGCCGTGGACTGGGCCAATGTCATTCGGCGCCGCGTGCCCGATCTTGTCGCCGCCTGTATGGACGAGTGCGAACAGGCGACACCGGGCGAGCGGCGCAGCAACCTGGAAGATCTGGTCGAAAGCCTGGAGAAGATCGGCGCCGAGGCCGAACGGCGGCGCGACCGGTTTCGCGATACCCGCCCCAGCGCCTTCAATGTCCAGCGCACCTATGTCGATCAGCGGACCCGGCCGGGGCCGCTGAACTGAACGTCTGCGCGCGGATCGACCTACTCACCAGAACAGCCACATCGCCATCAGGCGTTCGCCGGTGAAAGCGAAAATGCCGGGGATCATCAGTGCGCCCAGATACATGCCGATCAGGTGATTGCGATGCCTGGCGATCTGCCCCCGCCGGGCCGTCTGGAAAATCCGCCAGGCGCCGATCAGCGTCAGCGGCACGAACAGATGGATGAAGCTGAAGCCGCCATCGTTGATATGGCGGATGAAGATCGCGGAGATGGCAGTCACGACCATCAGCGCGACCCAGACCTTCCCGAGCATCTTGTGCCGCGCGTCCCCCTTGCGACGGAGCATCAGATACATGCCCAGCGGTACAGCGGGCAGGACGGTGACGATATGGACCAGCACCGCAACTTCACGCACCGTCGCCCGGGTCGGGGCAAGGCCGAGGCCAAGCCGGGCGAGCGCCACCACCATGGCCAGGGTCATCGCGAACCCCGCAACGCCGACGATCACCCGCAGAACGGGGGGAAGGTTCAGGCCATTTGAGGTGGCACGCCGGGGTGAAATGGGGGCGGTGGAGTGTGGCATATAGGCGGTCCCTGTGTCGTTTCACGCCTCGTTTCGCTGATGCCGGATCGCGAACAAGCAGGATTGCGCCGATCGGCTGTCGGGTTCGCCAACGGCGCGATTTCGCCACTTCACGATACGCGAACGGGCGGTATGCAGGGGCGGTCGCGTGCAGGGACAGAACGGGATGCCGGGAGTGCGAAAACTGCTGATCGATCTTGCGCTACTGGTCGCCATCGGGGTGGTGCTCGCGCTGATCGGGCCATTCGGGACGTTTCAGGCAAGTTTCGGGTCGCGCCTCCTTTACTGGGTGGCGCTCGCGCTGGCGGGGTATCTGTTCTACCGCCCGATTGGCGGCGTAGCGGATTGGGCGGCGCGGTGGCTCGACCTGCCCGTGGCGGCAATGTGGGTTGTGGCCACACTGGTGGCGACCGTGCCGATGACGTTCGTCGTTCGGCTGACCAGTTGCGGCGGGCCGTGCCCAACGCCGCAGACCATCGACGAGCTGCTTGTTTCCTATGGCTATGTGCTGGTGATCGGCGCGGCGGTCACGCTGATCCTCTTTCTGACCCAGCGCGGCAGAGCGCCGATCGGGTCCATGAAGACCGACTCACCGCCGCCGTCTCCTGCGCCCTCCCCCGCGCCGCCGCCCGCGCCACGCTTTCTGGAGCGACTGCCCGCCCATCTCGGGCAGGAACTCATCGCGCTCGAAATGGAGGATCATTATGTACGCGCGCATATGGCGGGGGGCAGCGACCTGATCCTGATGCGGCTGCGCGATGCGGTCGGGGAGCTGGAGGGGATCGACGGCGCGCAGGTTCACCGAAGCTGGTGGGTCGCGCGCGCGGCTGTCGCGACTATACGGCGCGACGGGCGCAATATCCGGCTGGTGCTGACCAATGGCATCGAAGCGCCGGTGTCGCGTGAAAAGGCGCGCTCGCTCAAGGCGCTTGGCTGGCTGTGAGGTTCAGCGGGCGGTCAGCGCCGCGTCGCGCATCCCCCGCCACACGCGCACCGCCTGCACGGTTTCGGCCACATCATGAACACGCAGCAGCTGGCACCCGGCCTCGGCGCCCTTGAGCGCCAACGTGAGCGATCCGCCAAGGCGGCGTTCGACCGGCGCCTCATGGTCGAGCGCGCCGATGATCCGCTTGCGGCTGGCGCCCAGCATGAGCGGCAGCCCAAGGCCGTGGAACAGGGTCAGCCCGTTCATGAGCGCGAGATTGTCGGCGAGCGACTTGCCGAAGCCGATGCCGGGGTCGACCAGGATATTGCTGCGCTGGACCCCGTCCGCGACGACTGCCGCCACCCGCGCTTCGAGCCAGTCGAATATCTCGATCAGCGGATCGCGATAGCCGCTGCCGCCATGCGGTGATTGCGCCGGATCGGGCGAGTGCATCAGGATCACCGGGCAGCCTGCCTTCGCCACGACCTCCACGGCGCGCGGATCGAAGGCGAGCGCGGCGATGTCGTTGACGAGATGCGCGCCAGCCGCCAGCGCCGCCTCCATCACGGCGGCCTTGCGCGTGTCGATCGACACCGGCACGCCAGAGGCCGCCAGCCGCTCGATCACCGGGACGACGCGCTTGATCTCGTCGCCTTCCCACACCGTGTCCGCACCGGGCCGCGTCGATTCGCCGCCGACATCGACCAAAGATGCGCCCGCCAGGCCCATGTCGAACCCCGCCTGCGCGATCGCCTCAGGGGCGTCGCTATGCTTGCCGCCGTCGGAGAAGCTGTCGGGGGTGCAGTTGAGGATGCCCGCGACCAAGGGCTGGTCGAGCCGCAGCGTTCGCTCGCCCGCGCGGATCACCGGTCGCGGCGCGGAGATGGCAGCGGCAAGGGTGCGAAGCCGTTCGGCCTGCGCGTCGGAAAGCTGCGTGAGCAGGGCGGGCAGGCGCTCGACTGGCACCAGCTGCTGCGCGACCCGTCGTCCGCCCTCGACCGCGATCAGCTCATAGGCGGCGAACCAGCTGAGGCCCCCAGCCAGCCGGGCCACCTGTCCGTCATATCCCACCGGGGAATCGACGGCGGCGGCGGGGCGGAGATAGAGGCGGGCGGATGCGGGGATGGTCATGCGCTCACCTCTAGCAAGCCCCTCCCCTTCAGGGGAGGGGTTGGGGTGGGGCCTGTCCTATTGGCGGTCGGTCTCGGTGAGACTGAAATGCCCCACCCCCAACCCCTGCCCTGAAGGGGAGGGGCTTAAGAAGGATCAGGGCTGCGTCGCGAGCAGATAGGTCTGGCGCAGACTGTCGATCGGCTTGAGCCCTTCGCCGCCGTCATGGTGCCAGAAGGTCCAGCCATTGCACGAGGGTGCGCCCTGCAGCGTCGCGCCGACTTTGTGAATCGACCCCGCCACGCCGCAATCGGTGAGCAAAGATCCGTCGGCCTTCACCACTGCGCGCCAGCGGCGCTTGCTGTCGCTAAGCACAGCGCCGGGCGTCAGATAGCCGGTTTCGATCAGCGTGCCGAACGCGACGCGCGGTGCCTGGCGCGGCGCCATCATCGTCGTGACGGCGCTTTCGTCGAGCGGCAGCGCGGCGGCGATGCGCTCCTGCGCCGCCTCGACATAGTCGCCCTCGCGCTCGATGCCGATCCAGTGACGGCGCAACCGCTTGGCCACCGCGCCGGTGGTGCCGGTGCCAAAGAATGGGTCGAGGATGATATCGCCCGGCTTGGTGCAGGCGAGCATGACACGATAGAGCAGCGCCTCCGGCTTCTGGGTCGGGTGGACCTTGGTCCCGTTCTTCTTCAGCCGCTCCTGCCCGCCGCAGATCGGGAATTCCCAGTCGCTGCGCATCTGAAGCTCGTCGTTGAGCGTCTTCATGCTGCGATAGTTGAAGGTATATTTCGACTTCTCGCCCATTGACGCCCAGATCAGCGTTTCGTGCGCGTTGGTGAAGCGCGTGCCCTTGAAATTGGGCATCGGGTTGGCCTTGCGCCAGATGATGTCGTTGAGGATCCAGAAGCCCAGATCCTGGATCGCCGACCCGACCTTGAAGATGTTGTGATAGCTGCCGATCACCCAGATTGTGCCATTCGGCTTGAGCACGCGGCGTGCCTCCGCCAGCCAGGCGCGGGTGAAGGCGTCATAGGCGCTGAGCGAATCGAACTTGTCCCATTCGTCGGTGACCGCGTCGACATGGCTGCCATCGGGACGGTTGAGGTCGCCACCGAGCTGGAGATTGTAGGGCGGGTCGGCGAAGATCATGTCGACCGATGCGGCGGGAAGGGCGCGCATCGCTTCGATACAATCCTGCTGGATGATCGAATCGAGCGGGAGCACGTCGACCCAGCTACGCGTGCGCACATCGACGCCGGCCTGCGTCGTGCCTGCCGCCTTAGCGACCTTTTCGATGACCCCCATTAACCACTCCAAACCCCGTTGAACCGGTGAAACGCCACGAAGTCGGGACTCCGTCAAGCGAACATTGGTTAACGAAAAGGCTTTGGATTCCGTTAACTTGGCGGAACATTTCGGCACCTGTCCACATATTGAGTCGCAGACTTATCCACAGGCACTAGGTTTGGGGTTGGCGAGAAAATCGAGTCGAACGGCTGTTCGGAGTGTCATAAATTTACAAAGATACGGCGAATGGCGGGATATTTCCAACCGCACTACCCAACGACATGCGTATTTCCGGGGAAAATCGATGTCGAGGTGAATAGACGCACTCGCAACACAGCGAGGTGCCGCATGACCTATCAAGACGAAATCGCCCGGGCCGCCCAGCCCATCGACGCGCAGCAAGGCCGCTGGGACGGGATCGACGCCGAATCCGTCGCGCGGATGCGGTTGCAGAACCGGTTCCGCACGGGCCTCGACATTGCGAAATACACCGCCGGGATCATGCGCCGCGATATGGCGGCTTATGACGCCGATCCGTCGGCCTACACCCAGTCGCTTGGCTGCTGGCATGGCTTTATCGCGCAGCAGAAGATGATCGCGATCAAGAAGCATTTCGGCAGCACCAAGCGGCGCTACCTCTACCTTTCCGGCTGGATGGTCGCGGCGCTGCGGAGCGATTTCGGCCCGCTGCCCGATCAGTCGATGCACGAAAAGACCAGCGTCCCGGCGCTGATCGAGGAGCTCTACACCTTCCTCAAACAGGCAGATGCCCGCGAACTGGGGATGATGTTCCGCGATCTCGATGCGGCGCGGGATGCGGGCAACGCAGTCGAGGCGGCGCGCATCCAGAACGCCATCGACAATTACGAGACGCATGTCGTGCCGATCATCGCCGATATCGATGCGGGCTTCGGCAATGCCGAGGCGACCTATCTGCTCGCCAAGAAGATGATTGAGGCGGGAGCCTGCGCACTCCAGATCGAGAATCAGGTGAGCGACGAGAAGCAGTGCGGGCATCAGGACGGCAAGGTTACTGTGCCGCACGAGGACTTCCTGGCGAAGGTCCGCGCCTGCCGCTACGCCTTTATGGAGCTGGGCGTCGATGACGGGATCATCGTCACGCGCACCGATTCGCTCGGTGCCGGGCTGACCAAGCAGATCGCCTATTCCAAGGAGCCGGGCGATCTGGGCGACCAGTATAATGCCTTCCTCGATTGCGAGGAGGTCACCGACCTGTCGGGCGTCAATGGCGATGTCGTCATCAACCGCGGCGGCAAGCTGATGAAGCCCAAGCGGCTGCCCAGTAACCTGTTCCAGTTCCGCGAGGGGACCGGGGCGGATCGCTGTGTGCTCGATTGCATCACCAGCCTGCAGCACGGCGCCGACCTGCTGTGGATCGAGACCGAAAAGCCGCATATCGAGCAGATCGCGTCGATGGTGGACCGGATCCGCGAGGTCGTTCCGAACGCCAAGCTGGTCTATAACAATTCGCCCAGCTTCAACTGGACGCTCAATTTCCGGCAACAGGTGTTCGACGCGTGGGCGGAAGCAGGCCGGGACGTGTCGGCCTATGACCGGGCGAAGCTGATGAGTGTCGATTATGACGGCACCGAACTGGCGGCGGAGGCGGATGAGCGCATCCGCACTTTCCAGAAGGATGCCTCGGCGCGGGCTGGCATCTTCCACCACCTCATCACCCTGCCGACCTACCACACCGCGGCGCTGTCGACCGACAATCTCGCCAAGGAATATTTCGGCGAGATGGGGATGCTCGGCTACGTCAAGGGCGTGCAGCGGCAGGAGATCCGGCAGGGCATCGCTTGTGTGAAGCACCAGAACATGTCGGGCAGCGACATTGGCGACGACCACAAGGAATATTTCGCCGGAGAGGCCGCGCTGAAGGCCGGCGGCGCCCACAACACGATGAACCAGTTCGCCGCCTGACGGCTGCGGATCAACCGGTTCGCTGCGCCAACCGCCCGAACCGGTCCGTAAACACTTTCCTGGGGAGGAAAGGAGGCCCGTCGTCATGCTTCGGCATGGCGGCGGGCCTTTTCTGGTCAGACGGCGCGGACCAGGGGTCCGAAATCCAGCTCCGCCTGTGCGACCGGCGCGAAGCTGCGACGGTGGTGTGGCGTCGGGCCAAGCGTGCGTAACGCGTCTTGATGGACTCGCGCGGCATAGCCCTTGTTGCTCGCCCAGCCATAGCCGGGGTGGAGGGCATCCAACTCCGCCATGATGCAGTCGCGGCGGTGCTTGGCGACGATCGAGGCGGCAGCGATCGACAGGCACAGCGCGTCCCCGCCCACCACCGCTTCGGAGGCATGGACCCAGTCGGGACAGCGATTGCCGTCGACCAGCACGAAGCCGGGACAGGGATCGAGCGCGGCGACGGCGCGGGTCATTGCCAGCATCGTCGCCCACAATATGTTGAGCCGGTCGATCTCCTCGACGCTGGCGATGCCGATGCCGACCCGCGCGCAGGACAGGAGGGCCTCGCACAGGGCGGCGCGCTTCGCGGCGGTCAGCGCCTTGGAATCGTCGATGCCGTCGGGGATACAGTCGGGGTCGAGGATGACTGCGGCGGCGACCACCGGCCCGGCGAGCGGACCGCGCCCCGCCTCGTCCACCCCGGCGATATGGCCACGCGCGGCGTGGCGGCGTTCCAACGCGAAGTCAGGCATCGTCCTCCTCCCCGCCTTCGATCACGTCGAACGGGATCATGCCGAGCGTATGGCCTACGGGGCCATGCCCCTCGCCCAGCCCCGGCGCGTTGAGGATCGCGAGCCGGACGAAGCGCACTGCCTGGATGAAGGAGTCGCCGATCGACAGGCCCGAGCCGAGCCCGGTGGCGAGCGCGGTGGCGAAGGAACAGCCGGTGCCATGCGTGTCGGTCGTGTCGATCCGCTCTGCCGCGATTTCCATCACCAGCCGGTCCTTGGGTGCATGGAGCCGGTCGATGATCTCGCCCCCTTCCGCATGTCCCCCCTTCTCGGCGAGGTGGCAGCCATAGGCGAGTACGGCCGTGCGCCCGCCCAGCGCATCCAGTTCGGGCAGGTTCGGCGTGACAACCGACGCGATCGCCATCAGCCGTTCGAACGCGGCAATCGTCTCCGCATCGGCCAACACCGATCCGCTGGTTGCCACCATCACCGGGTCGAACACGATCGGGCAATCGAGCGCCTCAAGCCGCTCGGCAACGGCCAACGCGGTTTCCGCGGAGCCGATCATCCCGATCTTGACCGCATCGACCCCGATATCGGAAGTCACCGCATCGATCTGGGCCAGCACCATATCGACCGGCACCGGGTGGATGGCGGTGACGCCGAGCGTATTCTGTGCGGTGATCGCGGTAATCGCAGTCATCGCATGGCCGCCCAACATGGTGACGGCGCGGATATCGGCCTGGATGCCAGCCCCGCCGCCCGAATCGGACCCGGCAATGATGAGGATGCGCGGGATGCTCATGACGTGCGCGAGGCTCCGAGGCACCCGGTGCGTCCGCTTCGGGTGCCGCCCATGCCGCTCGATCGGGCAGCGCAAAGCGGGAGGCAGGAAACGAACCACATCGCCAGTCCCCATGGCACAGCCGGATTGGGCAGGAAAGATCGGGACGCTTCGCTCCACCGGTTGCCAGAGGCGTGGCGGGGCCCTCCCCGCGATCCAGGCCTGGGCGGAAGGCTACGATCCCCTGTTGTTACAAGTCGTTAGCATTCGGCGACTAGGGATTGAATCCGAGTCGGAGTAGCGCGTTATGTCGATCGGGTGTCAGGGTTGCAGGTCGCCGGAACAGGCGATCGCGATCGCCATGGCTTTCCAGCCGATCGTCGATGTCGAAACCGGACATGTCTTCGCCTATGAGGCGCTGGTTCGCGGCATTGATGGCGGTCCGGCGGTGGAGGTGCTTGCTGGCGTCACGCCCGAGAGCCGCTATGCGTTCGATCAGCAATGCCGCGTTGCCGCGATCGAAGGTGCGGTCGCTGCAGGAATCCTTGCGACCGACGCCCGGCTCTCGATCAATTTTCTGCCCAACGCGGTCTATTGGCCCGTCGCCTGCATCCAGACGACGCTAAAGACCGCCCGCGCCACCGGCTTTCCCACCGATCGGTTGATCTTCGAATTCACCGAGGGCGAAGAGATGGTCGACACTGATCATGTGAAGAATATCGTCGCGACCTACCGCCAGATGGGCTTTTCCACCGCGATCGACGATTTCGGAGCGGGTCATGCTGGACTTGGCCTGCTGGCGAAGTTCCAGACCGATCTCATCAAGCTGGACATGGAGCTGATCCGCGACATCGATGCCAGTATGCCGCGCCGGATGATCGTCGAAGGGGTTCTTCGCATCGCCAGCGGGCTCGGCATCACCGTCATTGCCGAGGGCATCGAGACCATAGCGGAATATGACGCACTTCGCGCGTTGGGTGTCCGCTATCTCCAGGGTTATCTGCTCGCGCGACCCGGTTTCAAAACGCTGCCGGAGATTAGTGTGCCCAAGCGGGATCGCGCCGCCGCAGCCTGACTGTCCCGGTCACTTCTTGAAGCGTCGAGTCACGCTGGCCGGATTCTTCTTCAACGCCGCGCCGACACGGGCCGGGCGGTCGAGCAGTTCCCCACCGCAATTCGGGCAGCGCTCGTCGAGATCGTCCACGCAATCGGCACAGAAGGTACATTCGAACGAACAGATGAACGCCCCGCCCTGATCGGCGGGAAGATCGGTACCGCAGCGTTCGCAATCGGGGCGCATTTCGAGCATCGCGCTATCTAAACTCGGGATGCCTCAGCCGTCGAGCATGTAGATGTCGCGGCCGAACGCGCGGGGCTGATCGATCGGGCTACGGTGATAGACCATGGCAATGGCCAGTCGCGGACCCGCATCGCCCAGCGGCTCGACGCGATGGTCGATCGCGCCCTCGAAACACACGAACAGACCGGTAATTGGGACAAGGCGAGCGATGCGGCCCGCGTCATCGCGAAAGGCGAGGTCGCCGCCGCCTTCACCGACATGTGCGTAGAAGACTCCGGTCACCGCGTTCGAATCGCGGTGCCATTCATTGGTCGCCCCGGCGCCCGACAGGATGTTGAGCGTCATTGCCGAAGTCAGCCGGTTGTTGGCGAAGAGCGGATAGCCCACGGCACGGGCCGCGAACGTACGCAGCGGACCGTGATAGAGAGTCCAGAGCCAGCCGAGATGCGCGCGGACCTGATCCCCCTCGACGATCGCGAAGGACCATGCGGGGGAGGCGATGACCGTCTTTCGCTCCGGACGCGCGGCGAGCGCGGCGACGGCATCGGTCCAGCCAGCGGGAAGCAGGCCCCGCTCGCCAAGGTCGAGCGTCGCATAGGGGCGCCACTCCATGTCGGGGGCTTAGCGGCAGCGCGGGTGCGCGGTCATGCCGCGGCCTTTCGCACCGCGTCGCAGATGCGGTTCACCACCGTTTCGACCTGGCCCATATCCTCGCCCTCGGCCATGACGCGAATCACCGGTTCGGTGCCCGAGGGACGGATGACGAGGCGGCCCATGCCTTCGAGCTCCGCCTCCGCCGCGGCAATGACGTCCTTGACCGCCGCATTCTCCAGCGGCTTGCCGCCCGAGAAACGGACATTTTTGAGCAATTGGGGAAGCGGATCGAACCGGTGCAGTACCTCACTCGCCGGGGCGTCCGCGCGGACAATTTCGGCGAGCACCTGAAGCGCAGCGATCAGGCCGTCACCGGTGGTGGCATAGTCGGACAGGATGATGTGTCCCGATTGCTCGCCACCGACATTATAGCCCGAGCTGCGCATCTTTTCGAGCACATGGCGGTCGCCCACCTTGGTCCGGACCAGGCCCAGACCCTGCGCCGCGAGATGCCGTTCCAGGCCGAGATTGGACATGACGGTTGCGACCAGCCCACCGCCTGCCAGCCGCCCCTGTCGCGCCCAGCCTCCCGCGATCGCCGCCATCAGCTGATCGCCATCGACGATTTCGCCTTTTTCATCGGCCACGATCAGACGGTCGGCATCGCCGTCGAGAGCGATGCCGATATGGGCACCCGATGCGACCACCGTCTCGCACAAGGTGAGGGGTGCGGTGGAGCCGACCTGATCGTTGATGTTTTTGCCGTTGGGGGTGACGCCGATTGCGACGACTTCCGCCCCCAGCTCCCAAAGCGCCGAGGGTGCGACCTGATAAGCGGCGCCGTTGGCGCAATCGACGACGATTTTCAGCCCGTCGAGGCGAAGATCGGACGGAAAGGTCGATTTGGCGAAGTGGATGTAGCGGCCACGCGCATCCTCGATCCGCTTGACCCGTCCGATCTCGGGCGCGGGGACGAGATCGACCTCACCGTCTATCAGTGCTTCGATCGCGGCTTCGTCGGCATCGGAGAGTTTGTACCCGTCCGGTCCGAACAGCTTGATGCCATTATCGGCATAGGGATTGTGGCTGGCGGAGATCATCACGCCCAGGTCCGCGCGCATCGAATGGGTCAGCATCGCCACGCCCGGTGTCGGCATCGGCCCAACCAGGGTCACGTCCATGCCGACGCTGGTGAAGCCCGCGACCAGCGCGTTTTCGATCATATAGCCCGACAGGCGGGTGTCCTTGCCGATCACCACACGATGCTTGTGATCGCCGCGCAGAAAATGCGCGCCCGCCGCCATGCCGACCTTCATCGCCATCGCCGCGGTCATCGCGCCGACATTGGTGCGACCGCGAATCCCGTCGGTGCCGAAATATTTTCTTGCCATATCCGCCCGCTTTGCGACCTTGCCCCGATTCCTGCGGGGCGTGATAGCGCCGCTTTTGGCCAAGGGCGAGCATGTCGCAAGCAACCCGTATCTTTCTGTCGCTGATTCTGGGACTTGCGGCGGGCGTCATCGCCGCCGCCTTCGTGCCGCAACGCGCGCTGGTCGCCGCCGATTGGGTCCAGCCGCTCGGCACGATGTGGCTGCACGCGTTGCAGATGACGATCGTGCCTTTGGTCGTCTCGCTGCTGATCACCGGTATCGCCGCGACGGCGGAGGCCGCGCGGGCGAGTCGGCTGGCGGGGCGGGCATTCATCACTTTCATCATCCTGCTCTGGGTCTCTTCGGCGCTCGGCGGGGCACTGACCCTGGGATTGCTTTCTGCCTTTCCGCTCGGCGCCGACCTGGCCGATGCGCTGCGCGAGGCGCTGGGTAGTGCGCCACCCACGGGCGAGGTGCCGCCTTTTTCCGCCTTCCTCGTCGCATTGGTGCCGTCCAACCCGCTCGCATCGGCGGTCAACGACGCCTTTCTGCCGATGATCCTGTTCACCACCATCTTCGCCTTTGCGATCACACGGCTCCCGGTCGAGGAGCGCGAGCGTCTCACCGGATTCTTCCGGGCGATCGGCAATGCGATGCTGGTCGTCATCAACTGGGTTTTGTGGCTCGGGCCGATCGGTGTCGGCGCGCTCGCCTATGTCGTCGGCGCGCGGGCGGGGACATCGGCGTTCGGGGCTCTGCTCCATTATGTCGCCATCGTGAGCGCGGTGGGCGTGGTGCTGTGGATGCTCGCGGTGCCATTCGCCTGGATATTCGCACGGGTATCGCCCGCGCGGTTCGTGCGCGCGATCCTGCCCTCGCAATCGGTGGCGGCATCGACCCAGTCGTCGCTCGCCAGCCTGCCCGCGATGCTGCGCGGGACTGAGGCGCTGGGCGTACCGGTGGCGCGCGCGGGCGTGGTGCTGCCCCTCGCGGTCGCGCTGTTCCGTTGGACCGGGCCAGCGATGAACTTCGCCGTGGCGATCTATGTCGCGCATTGGTTCGGGATCGAGCTGACGATGGGACAGATCGCCGCGGGCTGGGCGGCGGCGGCGATCACGACGATGGGCGCGGTGGGGCTGCCCGGGACGATCAGCTTCGTATCGTCGATCGCGCCGATCGCGATCGCGATGGGGGTGCCGATCGCGCCGCTTGGGCTGCTGGTCGCGGTCGAGACGATCCCCGACATCTTCCGCACCGTGGGCAATGTCGCGATGGACGTCGGCGCAACGCGCGCGATCGCGGGCGAGGGCGAGGAGGACAGCGCGGCGGACGCGTTGCTACGCGAGGGGGCGTAATACGCCGCCGCCCCCGCTTGCGCGGGGGGTGACCGGCGAAGGCTGCCCCGCAGCCTTCGGTCGTCGCTAAAGCGCCGACGGCCCGATCACTTCATCAACACAAGCTCTTCCGCCATGCTCGGGTGCAGCGCGACGGTCTGGTCGAAATCGTCCTTGGTCAGGCCCGCCTTGACCGCCACTGCCGCTGCCTGGAGGATTTCCGGGGCGTCGGGGCCGATCATGTGGAGGCCGAGGACCTTGCCCGAATTGGGCTCGCAGATCATCTTGTAGAGCGCGCGTTCGTTGCGGTTGGCCAGCACATTCTTCATCGCGCGGAAGTCCGAGGTGTAGACCTTGACCGCGCCGTATTTCTGCTTCGCCTGTCCTTCGGTCATGCCGACGCCCGCGATCGGCGGATGGCTGAACACCGCGGCGGGGATGCAGCCATAGTCCACCTTGGTGGGTTTGCCACCGAAGACGGTGTCGGCGAACGCCTGCCCCTCGCGGATCGCGACGGGGGTGAGCTGGACGCGGTTGGTGACGTCGCCGACCGCGTAGATCGACTCGACCGACGACTGGTTGTCGTCGGCGACCACGACCGCGCCCTTGGAGTCCAGTTCGACCCCGGCTTCGGCGAGGCCCAGGCCCTCGGTGTTGGGGACGCGGCCGGTGGCGAAGAGGACGCAGTCGACCTCCATATCGTCATGCTCGGTCATGCTGACCTTGAGGGCGCCGTCGTCCTGCTTCTCGATCCCGCGGAATTCGGCGTGGAAGCGGAAATCGATGCCCTTGGTCATCGAAATCTGCAGCAGCCGGTCGCGGATTTGTTCGTCATAGCCGCGCAGGATGACATCTGAGCGGTTGATCAGCGTCACCTTGCTGCCGAATTCGTTGAAGATGCCGGCGAATTCGTTGGCGATATAGCCCGCGCCGGCGATCAGCACGCGCTTGGGCAGGTGATCGAGGTGGAACACCTCGTTTGAAGTGATGCCATGTTCATGGCCCGGGCAGGGCGGCACGTGCGGGCGGGCGCCGACGGCGATCAGGATCTTGCCCGCGCTGATCGTGCGGCCGCTGGCGAGCGTGACCTCATTAGGGCCGGAGACGGTGGCGCGTTCGTGGACGATCTCGACCCCGTGGCTGTCGAGCGTGTTGGTATAGGCGCCGTTGAGCCGGTCGACCTCCGACAGGACGTTGTCGCGCAGCACCGCCCAGTCGAAGTCGCAATCCGGGACGTTCCAGCCGAAGCGGCGCGCGTCCTTGAGATCCTCGGCGAAATGCGCGCCATAGACGAGCAGCTTCTTGGGCACGCAGCCGCGGATGACGCAGGTGCCGCCGACGCGATATTCCTCGGCGATCGCGACCCTCGCACCGTGCGCGGCGGCGACGCGGCTGGCGCGGACGCCGCCGGAGCCTGCGCCGATGACGAAGAGGTCGTAGTCGTAATCGGCCATTTGGGGCTCCTGTTGGGTCGTCGGAGCGGGAGATAGGGGGCTGGGGTGGGATTGCCAACGGAGGGGGAGATGCTCGCGCCGTTCGGCCACCTTCGCGCTGCTGCTTGTGGAGATGATGGAAGGCTGTCAGTCACTGCTGGTCTGAGCGTCTCGCATGGAGCAGTTCGAAGTGAAAGCAAGAGCGATCCTTCTCGGCGCGGCCTTCCTCTCCATCGCCTCCGCCGATGCAGATGCCCAAACGAGGGAGCAATTGCAGGGTGAGGGCGAGTTCGTTCGGACTTTGATCAGGGCGCGCGATGCCAAGGATTGCAGACTTCAACTTCGCTTGATCGACGAGCGGAAGACCGAACTGCGGTCGCAAATGCACAGGCTGAAGCGTAGCAAACCGGCGGCCGTCCCGATGAAATCAGACGGAGAGGCGATGTACCTGGCGGCCCAAATGGAAGGCCTGATGAACCGGCGCGCCCTTGTCGCCCGAGAGTGCAAATAGGACCGCACGCTTGCAATAGTCTCGTCACCCCGGCCCTGTGCCGGGGTCCACAGTGCCGCGCTCCCGGCGCTCAAGCCTCATGCTTCGCGCCGCGTCTTCCGGTGGACCCCGGCACAAGGCCGGGGTGACAACCCGGGTGTGGGGTTAGCGTTTGCGGACGAATTCGGCGCGCAGGACGAGGCCTTTGATGCCGTCGAACTTGCAGTCGATCTCTTGCGCGTCGCCGGTGAGGCGGATCGATTTGATCAGGGTGCCGCGCTTGAGGGTCTGGCCGGCGCCTTTGACGGTCAGGTCCTTGATCAGCGTGACCTGATCGCCGTCCGCGAGGAGGTTGCCGACCGAGTCGCGAACCTCCACCACATCTTCAGTCGGAGCGGCGGACAGCTGCGAGGCGGGGACCCATTCGCCGCTGGCCTCGTCATAGACATAGTCTTCGTCGCTCATGCGCTTTCCTTGTTGGTTCGGCACCGGCCCGCTCCCCCACCCGGCCACCCAGCAAAGCTACCCTATGGGTGGCCGGGTGGGGGAGCGGGCCGGTGCCGCGCTTCACCCAAAGGCTCTCCGGATCAAATCGTCGGTCGAAGGGTCGAAATCCTGCCCGCCGCGCTCGGCGGCCTTGGCCATTTCCTTGCCGAGTTCGACGCCGAACTGGTCGAACGGGTTGATGCCGAGCAACGCCGCGCTGACGAAGGTGCGGTGCTCGTAGAAAGCGATCAGCGCGCCCAAGGTGCGCGGGTCGAGTTCGTCGAGCAGCAGCGTCATCGACGGGCGGTCGCCGGCATAGGCGCGGGCGGGGTCGTCATTGGCGCGGCCGGCCATCAGCGCGGCACCCTGTGCAAAGCAGTTGAGCAGCAGCGCGCGGTGGTGATCCTCGGCCAGCGTGTCGCCGCCCTCGATCACGGCGAGGAATTCGAGCGGGATCAGGTGAGTGCCCTGATGCAGCAGCTGAAACACCGCGTGCTGCGCGTCGGTGCCGACGCCGCCCCAGGTGATCGGCGCGGTGGCGCGGCCGACCGGCTGGCCGTCCGCCGTGACTGACTTGCCGTTCGATTCCATCTCGAGCTGCTGGAGGTAAGACGGGAGCAGGCGCAGGCGCTCGTCATAGGCGAACACGCCGCGCGTCTCGCAGCCGCGATTCTGGGTGTAATAGAGGTCGGCGAAGGCGGCGAGGACCGGCGCGTTGCTGCGCAGATCGGTCAGGCGGAAATGGCGGTCCATCTCCGCCGCGCCGTCGAGCAGTTCCTCGAACGCGTCCCAGCCCAAGGCGATCGCGGCGGGGAAGCCGATCGACGACCACAAGGAATAGCGCCCGCCGACCGACTCGGCGAAAGGCAGGATGCGGGTTTCGTCGACGCCCCAGTCGATCGCCTTGTCCGGCGCAGCGGTGAGCGCGATCACGCGGCCATAGGGATCCTCGACCCCGTGTTCGCGCATCCAGTCGAGCGCGCTCGTGGCGTTGAGCAGCGTTTCGGTGGTGGTGAAGGTTTTCGACGCGACCGCGATCAGCGTGGCGTGGGGGTCGAAGCTGGCGATCGCCTCCTCCAGCGCGCAGCCGTCGATGTTCGAGACGATGGCGACGTCATAACGGTCCATCTCGCGCCCGAGTGCGTCGATCAGCAGCTCGGGGCCGAGCGCCGATCCGCCGATGCCGATGTGCAGGATGTGGCGGATCGGCCCCAGCGCCTCGCCTTCGATCGCGTCGATCAGGCCGCGCATACGGCCGTGATAGGCGGCGGCGCGGGCGACGCTGTCCTCGGCACCCTCGCCGCGTTCGGCGGTGTGCTCGGCGGCGCGGCCCTCGGTCACGTTGACCGGCTCGCCCGCGAACAGCGCCTCGCGCTTTGCGGCGAAGTCCGCCGATTTGGCGAGCGCGGCAAAGGCGTCGAGCGCGGCACCGTCGAGATGCGTCTTGGAAAAGTCGAAATGGATACCCGCGACATCGGTGCTGAGCATCGAGAGCCGATCGGCGTCGGCGGCGAACAGGTCTCTGAGCGGGGTACGGGGCAGCGATTCGATCGCGCTCCAGTCGGGGGTCGCCATGTGCCTGTCTCCTTTTGGGTCGCGGCGCATGTAGCGTGGCGCGTGGAGGAGTGAAAGCGGGGGGAAGTTGGTTTTGGGCTTCGCTGAAGCGAGGGAGCGGGCTGGCACCGCAAACACAGCAAGAGTGCCTTGACGATGCCACACACCCAAAGCACAGCAGCGCCATGGACGATTCCGCATCGGCGCAGCCCGCCGCCCCCGACACGATCAAGCCGCGCTCCGAACTGCGCGACACGCTGAGCTTCCTGCTGAAGCTCGCGATCCTGGTGTTCATCGTGCGCAGCTTCATCTTCGCGCCGTTCAGCATCCCGTCGGGGTCGATGCTGCCGCGCCTGCTGGTGGGCGACTATCTGTTCATCACCAAATGGAATTACGGCTATTCGAAGCACTCGCTGCCCTGGAGCGTGCCGCTGATTCCCGGTCGCATCTTCGCCAAGGATCCGGCGCGCGGCGACGTCGTGGTATTCAAGGCGCCGCCGGGCGACGATACCGACTGGATCAAGCGGGTGATCGGCCTGCCCGGCGATACGGTGCAGATGCGTGGCGGCCAGTTGATCCTCAACGGACAGGCGATCCCCAAGCAGCGGGTCGCCGATTTCGTCGTTCCGGTCAGCCCCAACAGCCCGTGCGATCCGGTCTTCACCGAGGCGACCGGCGAGGGCGCGACGGTGTGCCGGATGCCGCGCTATCGCGAGACGCTCCCCAATGGGAAAAGCTATGACGTGCTCGACCAGGGGCAGACGATCGCCGACGATACCGAGGTGTTCACGGTACCCGCAGGCCATGTCTTCCTGATGGGCGACAATCGCGACGATTCGACCGACAGCCGCTTCCCCCATGCCGCAGGCGGCATCCGCTATGTCCCGATCGAGAATATTCAGGGCAAGGCGGTGGTCAGCTTCTGGTCGACCGATGGCAGCGCCAGCTGGATTCTGCCCTGGACCTGGTTCAGCGCGGCGCGGTTCGAACGGATCGGGGAAGGCTTTTGAGTGACAGCTTGCCCGGCTGGCTGACCGGGGTTCTCGGCACGGCTCCGGGCGACGTGGCGATGTACCAGCGCGCGCTGACCCATGGCAGCCAAGGGGCGGTCAATTACGAACGGCTGGAATTTCTTGGCGACCGGGTGCTGGGGCTGACACTGGCCGAATGGCTGTATGAGCGGTTTCCCGACGAGCCGGAGGGCAAGCTGTCGCGTCGGTTCAATTCGCTGGTGACCGGGCAGGTGTGCGCGGAGGTGGCACGCGAGATCGGCGTGGCGAGCCATCTGAGGCTCGGCAAGCAGGCGCGCGACGACGGTGCGTCGGACAGCGACAATGTGCTGGGTGATGTGATGGAAGCGTTGATCGGCGCGCATTTTCTGGCGCACGGTTTCGCGGAGGCGCGCGCACTGGTGCGGCGGCTGTGGGACAGCCGGATCGATGCGCAGGCGGCGGCGCCCAAACATCCCAAATCCGCGTTGCAGGAATGGGCCGCTGCGAATAATCGGCGCGCGCCGGACTATGAACTGATCGACCGGTCCGGGCCGGGCCATGCCCCGCGCTTCCGGGTCAAGGCGGTGATCGCCAAGCTGGCGGACGCCGAGGGCGAGGGCAGCAGCAAACAGGAAGCCGAGACCGCAGCGGCGGCGGCGTTGCTGGAGCGGTTGCAGAAATAGGGTGGTCACCCTGGACTTGTTCCGGGGTCCACAGCTCGGCAGATCCGGTGGTAGAGGCGCTTGCCGAACCGCTATGCTATATCATCGAGGGTCGTGCGCGCAGATGGTGAACCCTGCACAAGGCCGGGGTGGAAACGGTTTTTCGAACGGAGCAATTTTGGATATCGAAGGACAGAAATGCGGCCTGGTCGCCGTCGTTGGCGCCCCCAATGCGGGCAAGTCGACGCTGGTCAATGCGCTGGTGGGGCAGAAGGTGGCGATCGTCAGCCCCAAGGCGCAGACGACGCGCGCGCGGTTGATGGGAATCGCGATCGAGGGCGATGCGCAGCTGTTGCTGGTCGACACGCCCGGCATCTTCGATCCCGCGCGTCGGCTGGACCGCGCGATGGTCGCGGCGGCGTGGGAAGGGACGAGCGGGGCGGACCTGATCGCGCTGGTCGTTGACGGCAAGGGCGGGATCGGGCCGAAGGTGCGCGCGGTGGTCGAGAGCCTCAAGGACCGGCGCGAGAAGAAGCTCCTGATCCTCAACAAGGTCGATATCGCCGACAAGCCGCGCCTGCTGGGCCATGCCGCGACGCTCAACGACCTGGCTGCGTTCGACGAGACCTTCTTCGTGTCGGCAACGACCGGTGACGGGGTGGCGGAACTGAAGGCGGCGCTGGCCGCGCAGATGCCCGAGGGGCCATGGCATTTCCCCGCCGATCAGGTGTCAGACGCGACCGACCGGATGCTGGCAGCCGAGATTACGCGCGAGCAACTCTATCACCTGCTCCACGCCGAACTGCCCTATGCCACTGCGGTCGAGACCGAACGCTATACCGAGCGCGACGACGGGTCGGTCGAGATCTACCAGCAGATCCTGGTCGGCCGGACCACCCAGCGCGCGATCGTGCTGGGCAAGGGCGGTTCGATGATCCGCGAGATCGGGGCGCGGGCGCGCGCCCAGCTCAAGATTTTGCTCGGCGTGGAGGTCCATCTCTATCTGCACGTCAAGGTCCGCCCCGATTGGGAGGAGGATCGCAGCCTCTATCGCGAGATCGGGCTCGACTGGGTCGACTAGGCCAGCAGCGACTCGACCCAGTCGGGCACCAGCGTCCCGGCAGGACCGAGGCGGCTTTCACCGAACCAGGCGCTGCCTTCCGACCGCTCTAGATTGAGTTCGAGCGTGTCGGCGCCGTGGTAGTGCGCGGTGCGCACGAAGCCCGCGGCGGGATAGACCGCGCCCGAGGTGCCGATCGAGACGAACAGGTCGGCGCGGGCGAGCGCGGCGTCGATCGCCTCCATATGATAGGGCATCTCGCCGAAGAACACGATGTCGGGGCGCAGCGCGGGGGCGTCGCAGGACGGGCAGGGCGTGCCGGGAGGCAGCGGGTCGGCCCATTCGGTCTGGACGCCGCACAGGGCGCAGAGTGCGGACTTGAGCTCGCCATGCATGTGCACCAGCCGCTTCGATCCGGCGCGATCGTGCAGGTCGTCGACATTCTGCGTGACCAGCAGCAGCTCGCCCGGCCATTCCGCGTCGAGCCGGGCGAGCGCGCGGTGTGCCGCATTGGGTTCGACGCTCGCCAGATTGGCGCGGCGTTTGTCGTAGAAGCGGTGGACAAGGTCCGGATCGTGGGCGAGCGCTTGCGGCGTGCAGACATCCTCGACGCGATGCCCCTCCCACAGCCCGCCGGGGCCGCGAAAGGTGGCGACGCCGCTCTCGGCGGAGACGCCGGCGCCGGTGAGGATCACGATATGGCGGATGTCAGTCATCCTCGTCCTCATAGCCCGAAAGTTCGAGTGCGCGCGCCTTGATCTGGTGATTGCGGCACCAATGGACCAGCGCGTCCTCGCGCCCGTGCGTCACCCACACCTCTTTCGGTGCGATCTCGCGCAGCGTCGTGGTGAGTTCGTCCCAATCGGCATGGTCGGAGAGGATCAGCGGTAGCTCGACATTGCGTTGGCGCGCCCGCTGGCGGACGGTCATCCAGCCGCTCGCCATGGCGGTGACCGGATCGGGCAGGCGGCGCGACCAACGATCGTTGAGCGCGCCGGGCGGGCACAGCACGATGCGGCCCTGCAGTTCCTTTTTCGGCACGCCGGTGGCGGGGCGTAGTTCGCCCAGCGCGACGCCATGCGCGACATAAAGGTCGCACAGGCGTTGCAGTGCGCCATGGATGTAGATCGGATCGTCGAATCCCATGCCGCGCAGTTCCGCGATCACCCGCTGCGCCTTGCCCAGCGCATAGGCGCCGACCAGCACGCAGCGTTCCGGCTCGGCGCGCAGGGCAGAGAGCAATTTGTCGATTTCGTCGGTGGTCTCGGGGTGGCGAAAGACGGGGAGGCCGAAGGTCGCCTCGGTCACGAACACATCGCATTTGACCGGACGAAAGGGCTCGCAGGTCGGGTCGGGGCGACGCTTGTAATCGCCCGACACAACGATCCGCTCGCCGCGATGATCGAGCACGATCTGTGCAGAGCCCAGCACATGGCCGGCGGGGACGAAGCCGATCTCGACGCCATTGTCCTCTGGGCCCATGCGGATCGTTTCGCCATAGGCGACCGGGCGTCCGGTCTGGGGACCGTAGCGCGCCTCCATGATCGCAAGCGTCTCGGGCGTCGCCCATACTTCGCCATGCCCGCCGCGCGCGTGATCGGCATGGCCATGCGTCACGAACGCGCGGGCCTTGGGTTGCGACGGGTCGACCCAGATGTCCGGGCCGGGGACATGGATGCCTTCGGGGTGCGGGGTGATCCAGTCGCCCAATGTCATGCGAGCGATATGCGCGAAGGTGCACAGAGGTTCCAGCCGGATCGAATTGCCCCCGGCCTTCGTTGGGGTGGGAGAAGGAGGCATGTCATGGTGGATGTTGGTGGCGGCGTATGGGGATTGATGGTGATCATCGGCCCGATCGTCCTTGCGGCGGTGCTGCTGTGGGCGGTGCTGCACAATCGCACAAGCAAACGGCAGGAGCAGCGGACCGAGGACGCGACGCGCAAAATGTATGATGCGCAGAATGAACAGGATACGCGACGCGAGGGTTGAGGTTGCGCTAAGACGGCGGGCGTGAGCGAACTTCCCCGGCAGTTGGACGACTGGTTTGCTGTGCGCGGCTGGCGGCCGCGACGGCATCAGATCGACATGCTGGCGGCGGCGCGGCGTGGCGAACATGCGCTGCTGGTTGCGGCGACCGGGGCGGGCAAGACGCTCGCAGGGTTTCTGCCGACGCTATCGGAACTGATCGAGGCGCCGGTTGAAGGGTTGCACACGCTCTATATCTCGCCGCTCAAGGCGCTGGCGGTCGATGTACGGCGCAATCTACTGGACCCGATCGAGGAAATGGGCCTGCCGATCCGGGTCGAGACGCGGACCGGCGACACACCGCACGAACGCAAGGTGCGCCAGCGCGCGCGGCCACCAGAGATCCTGTTGACCACGCCTGAATCGCTCAGCCTGCTGCTGTCCTATGAGGACAGTTTCACCATGTTCGCCGGGTTGCGCACGGTCGTGGTGGACGAGGTCCACGCCTTTGCCAGCGGCAAGCGCGGCGATCTGTTGTCGCTCTGCCTCGCGCGGCTCCAGCGGCTCGCACCGCAGATGCGGCGGGTCGCGCTGTCGGCGACGGTGGCCGATCCCGATGGCTATCGCGCCTGGATCGCTCCGCATGGCGATATCGACAGCGTCACGCTGGTGCGTGGGGAGGCGGGCGCCGATCCCCGATATCGCGATCCTGCTGCCCGAGGGGCGGGTGCCGTGGTCGGGGCATTCGGGCCGCTATGCGATGCCGCAGGTCATGGCGGAGATCGAGACGCACAAAACCACCATCATCTTCTGCAACACCCGCGGCCTCGCCGAGCTGATCTTCCAGGATTTGTGGAAGGCGAACACGCTGGGCCTTCCGATCGCGATCCATCACGGATCGCTGAGCCTGGAGGCGCGGCGCAAGGCCGAGCAGGCGATGGCCGATGGCAGGCTACGCGCGCTGGTCGCAACCGCCAGCCTCGACCTTGGCGTCGACTGGGGCGATGTCGATTGCGTGATCCAGATGGGCGCGCCCAAGGGGTCTTCGCGGCTGCTTCAGCGGATCGGCCGCGCCAATCACCGGCTCGACGAACCGAGCGAGGCGGTACTCGTGCCCGGCAACCGGTTCGAATATCTGGAGGCGCGCGCCGCACTCGACGCGGTCGAGGCGGGGGAACTGGACGCTGAAGTCTTTCGCCCCGGCGCGCTGGACGTGCTGGCGCAGCATATCATGGGCTGCGCCTGCGCCGCGCCGTTCGCGGCGCGCGCGATGCTGGACGAGGTACGCGGCGCGCTTCCCTATTCGGCGCTGGAGGAAGCGACGTTCGAGCGGGTGCTCAGCTATATTGCCGATGGCGGCTATGCGCTGCGCGCCTATGACAAGTTCAAGCGGCTGACACGCACGCCGGACGGACTTTGGCGAGTGACCAAGCCGGGCTTCGTCGCGCAGCATCGGCTCAATGCGGGGATCATCGTCGAGGCGCCGATGCTGGAGGTGCGCTTCCGAAACGGGCGGCGGCTGGGCAAGGTGGAGGAGAATTTCGCCGCTTCGCTTTCGCCCGGCGACACCTTCTCCTTTGCGGGCCTCAGCCTGGAGGTCGAGCGGATCGATGTCAGCGACGTGATCGTGCGCGCTACGCACAAGCCTGCGCGTATCCCCAGTTACATGGGTGCACGGTTGGCGCTGACCACGCATCTGTCGCGGCGGGTACGCGAATTTTTGTGGGATCGCGATCAATGGCGGCGCTTTCCTGACGATGTCCGCGAATGGCTGGAAGTACAGGACCGCCGCTCGCAGCTTCCCCCGCCCGATCGGCTGCTGGTCGAGACCTTTCCGCATGAGGGGCGGCACCATCTGGTCGCTTACAGCTTCGAAGGGTGGAATGCGCACCAGTCGTTGGGGATGCTGGTGACGCGGCGGATGGAGGCGTTGAGGCTCAAGCCGGTCGGTTTCGTCGCCAACGATTATGCGCTGGCGGTCTATGGGCTGGAGAAGATCACCGATCCGGCGGCCTTGTTCTCGGCCGACATATTGGAGGACGAGTTCGTTGAATGGGTGCAGGGATCGGCGTTGCTCAAACGCGCTTTCCGCGAAGTCGCGGTGATCGGGGGACTGGTCGAGCGACAGCATCCCGGCAAGAAGAAATCGGGGAGGCAGGTCAGCTTCTCCACCGACCTCATCTATGACGTGCTGCGCAAATATGAGCCGGATCATCTGCTAATGCGCGCCGCATGGGCGGATGCGCGCGCCCGGATGACGGATGTCGGGCGACTCGCCGACCTGCTCGATCGCGCAGCTGGCACGATGCTGCATGTCGATCTGGAGCGCGTAACGCCGCTTGCAGTGCCGGTGCTGGTGATGATCGGGCGCGAAACGGTGCAACAGGGCGCGGCGGAGGACGACATCCTGATCGAGGCCGAGGCGCTGGCGGCGGAGGCGATGCGCGTCGATTGAGGCGGCCTGCTAGAGTCGGATTCACCTGCGCCGACTCGCGGGCCGGCGACGCAACGTTCAGCTCTGCTGAAACAAATCTAATGCCATTTGCTGCGCAGCATGAGCAGGTGTAGGATCGCCACATGCGGTACCATCTGGTCCTGCCGCTGCTGATCGCGCTCAGCGCCGCCCCCGCCGCGCCACAGGAAGCGGCGCCAGTCGCCAACCCTGCCACTGAAGACGAAGGCGCGACGATCGACTTTGCGTCGCTGGCCGATCGCATGACCGTTCCCGTGTCGATCGACGGCCATCCGTCCCACCCCTTTGTGATCGATACCGGCGCGGAGCGTTCGGTGGTTTCGCGCCAGCTGGCGGGGAAGCTGCGCCTGGCGCCGGGGCCGCAGGTACGACTGACGACCATGACAGGCAGCGCCGATGTGCCGACCGCGATCGTCTCTTCATTGGTCGTGGGGCCGGTGCAGGATCGACAGAGGTTCAACGCCCCCGCGCTGGAGGCGCTGCATCTGGGCGCGCATGGGCTGCTCGGCGTCGCGCAGCTGCGTAACCACATGGTCTCGATCGACTTCGACAAGAACGAGATGACGCTGCGCCCGTCGCGGCGGGGCGGATTCGTACGCCGCCTGACCGCAGGTGCCGAGGAGATCGTCATCGTTGCGCGACGAAGCGCCTATGGCCAGCTCATTCTGACCGAGGCGGAGTTTGAGGGCCGTCGGGTGACGGTCGTGGTGGATACCGGATCGCAGATCAGCGTGGGGAATCTGGCGTTGCAGCGCAAGTTGCGGCGCATTCCGCTGAAAGGGCCGATCACGTTGACCAGCGTCACCGGAGACATGTTGCGCGTCAATTATCATGTGGCGGATCGCGTCAAGCTGGGCGGGATCGCGCTCCGCGGACTTCCGGTGGCCTTCGCCGACGTTGCGCCGTTCGAGAAGTTCGGCCTGACCGACGAGCCGGCGGTCATGCTGGGCATGGACGCGCTGCGCGTGTTTCGCCGGGTCGAGATCGATTTTCCGGCGCGGCGCATCCGCTTCCTGCTGCCCAAGGGGATTCACCGGGAGATGGATCCCATCATGCCGCACAGTTGACGGCGCGAAGCCGGACGACGATAGCGAAGCGATGGTTCCCTTTTCGTTCGCCGGTCACGATCTGTGCGCGCTCCCCCAGGCGGCGCTCTATTGGCCTGCGCGGCGCGCGCTGATCGTCGCCGACCTGCATTTCGAAAAGGCGAGCTGGTATGCACAGAGCGGACAGATGCTGCCGCCCTATGACAGCCTCGCCACGCTCGACGCGCTGGAGGCGCTGGTGGCACAGACCGGCGCGCGCGAACTCTGGTGCCTGGGCGACAGTTTCCACGATTCGCAAGGCTGTGCGCGGCTGCCCGAGGCGGCGCGCAGTCGGTTGCGCGCGCTGACCGACGCGGTCGACTGGGTCTGGGTGACCGGCAACCACGATGCCGCGCTGGCCGAACAGGCAGCGATCGACCATTGCGGCGGGCGAGTGACGATCGAGGCGGAGGTGGACGGGCTGATGCTGCGCCACGAGGCCGAGCCGGACGAGGCACGCCCCGAACTGTCGGGCCATTTCCATCCGAAACTGCGCGTCCGGCTGCGCGGGCGTCAGGTCGCGCGGCGTTGTTTCGTCGCGACGCCGACCAAGCTGATCCTCCCCGCCTTTGGCGCGCTGACCGGCGGGCTCGACGCGCACCATCCCGAGATCATCCGCGCAGTGGGCCCGGGCGCACAGGCACTGGTCGCGCTGGAGGATCGGTTGCTCCGCTTTCCCGTGGCGGCGTAAACGGGGGCTAGAGTCGGTTTCAGTTAGACGGCACCGGCCCGCTCCCCCACGGGGTCCCCGCAAAGTAGTACCTTGCGGGGCTACCCGCACCCGGCCACCCACAAGGTACACTATATGGGTGGCCGGGTGGGGGAGCGGGCCGGTGCCGATCCAGCTTTGCGGAAAACGAGTCTAGCGCCGCTCGGTCTTCCCGGCGCAGCTCGCCGGCCCGGGTCCGGCGAGTGTACACGCGGCGCCCCCCGCGACCCGTACCGCGCCAGTCCCCAGTGAGGAGATTGCCGCAGTGAAGCGCGCGGTGAAGCGGCTGTCGCCAGCGGTTTGCGAATGGACGGCGAGGTCGTTGACCGGCATCGCCGCCGCGTCGATCGACCCGGCGCCATAGCTGTTGAACCGTGCGGTGCGCGCAGCCCCGCCGTTCAGCGCGAGCGCGCCGGTGCCGGTAAGCGTGGCGGCAAGCTGATCGGCCTCGACCCTGGCGACGGCGAGCGACCCGGCGCCGTTGACGCCGATATCGACGCGCTGCCCGCGGAGCCGGTCGATCGTGACCGTGCCGCCGCCATTGATCGTCACCGCGCGCAGATCGCGGGCCGAGACGGTGATCGTCGCCGCGCCGTTCTTCTCGCTCCAGCCCTCAAAGGTCGCATTGCGCGGGCCGATGACCAGCTGGCCGCCGAGATTGCGGACATCCACCCCGTCCAGCGCACGGCGGTCGGCGGCGTCGATCACTGCCCCGGGCGCGCCGCCGCTGGTTACCTTCACGACGAACGGGCCGTCGATCCGCAGCCGTTCGAACCCGGTGACCATCACCGTGCGGCTCTCTGGGGAGGCGGCGGGCGCCGCGGCGAGCAGCAGCAGGAGGATCAACGAGCGCATAGGCACAGACTCGCACCGATTCCCCGCCCCGTGCAAGCCTGTTCGGTCAACTGCAGCGCGCTTCGCCCGATCCCATCGCGGTGACGTTGCACTTGGCGCCGCCGGTCAGCTCGACGTCGCCCGATCCGATCAGCGAAATATCGGCGCTGCCGCTTACCTGAGCGCGGACATTACCCGATCCCGCGATCGAGATATCGGCGCTGTCGGCCTTCAGACCCGGCGCCTTGACGTTGCCCGATCCGGCAATCGAGATATCGAGCGCGCTGGCGGTGCCGGCGGACAGGTTGATGTCGCCCGACCCGGCGATCGACAGGTCGGCCCTGCCGCCCGCCAGGCTGGCAAGCGTCATGTTGCCCGACCCCGCGATCGCGCCATCGAAATCGCCCTTGGCCTGGTCGATGGTCATGTCGCCCGATCCGGCAATATCGGCGCTGGCGAGCGCAGGCAGGGTGACGATGATCTTCGCGCCCTTGTCGCCACCCCAGTTCCAGTCGCCGTCCTTGCGACCGATGCGCAGCGTGCTGCCGTCCTTGCGAATTTCCAGCTTGTCGAGCAGTGCGCTGTCTCCCTGCGCCGTCACCGCAAAGGCACCGGTGCGGACCTCGACATCGTCGGCGCCGCGCAGCGACACGCCGGTGAAATCGGCGACGTCGAAGCTGCGCGTGCCGCCCTGGCCGCTCGGCTGGACGACATCGCCCGACATGCCGTTGGCAAAGTTGCAGGCGGACAGGGGAAGCGCGGCGGCCGCGACAAGTGCGGCGATGCGAGTGTGGATCATCGGCTCTCTCCGTTGTGTGTTGCTAAGATAATACACGCTGTCCGCGCGCGGCGCAAATGAAAAGGGCGGCCCCGCAGGACCGCCCTCGTCAATCAGGTCGGGCGCGCCGGTTCAGGCGGTCGCCTTGTCCTTGTTGTAGATCGCGGCCGAGGCGCGCAGGATTTCGAGCAGCTTCTCAAGTGCAGCCTTCTCGTCGATCTGCTCCATCGCGGCGAGCTCGCGGGCGAGACGCGACGCGGCGGCTTCGAAGATCTGGCGTTCGGAATAGCTCTGCTCGGGCTGGTCGTCGGCGCGGAACAGGTCGCGGACCACTTCGGCGATCGACACCAGGTCGCCCGAATTGATCTTCGCTTCATATTCCTGCGCGCGGCGCGACCACATGGTGCGCTTGACCTTGGGCTTGCCCTTGAGCGTATCGAGCGCCTCACGCAGCGTCTTGTCGCTCGACAATTTGCGCATACCGACGCTTTCCGCCTTGTTCGTGGGAACGCGGAGGGTCATTTTCTCTTTTTCGAAGCGGAGCACATACAGCTCGAGCTGCATCCCCGCGATTTCCTGTTTCTGGAGTTCGACTACACGGCCCACGCCGTGCTTGGGGTAAACGACATAATCGCCGACATCGAAGGACAGCGCCTTGGCAGCCATGTGTGGGAAGCCTTTCTCATGAACTCGCGCCCCTTAAGGGATTGCGCCACGCGCCCGGTGCGGTTACCGGGCGGGTGAAGCCGGTTCGGGGCAAATCAACAACGGTCTCCAGTACCGAAACGTGATTCCTCACGTCCGACGCGCTGTTTAACACAGATGCAATAAAATTACCACAGCGGAATCCGTGAGGATTGCGGTGGTGCGCTGCGGCAATTTGCTTTGTGTTCAGCTTCGCTGAACGCACCATCGGCCCGTCCCCACCCGGCCAACCATACTAATGGGTGGCCGGGTGGGGGGCGGGCCGGTGCCGAAGCCAACCGTCAGGCCGGCTCAATCCAAACCCTCAGTCTCCCTTGCCGGGCTCGGGCGAGAAATATTTCTCATATTTGCCCTCTTCACCCTTGTGCGCGTCGGCGTCCTCGGGCGTCTGTCCGTCGTTGCGGGTGACGTTGGGCCATTGGGCGGAGAAGGTGTTGTTGAGCTCAAGCCACTGTTCCAGCCCGCTCTCGGTATCGGGCAGGATCGCCTCGGCAGGGCATTCAGGTTCACACACGCCGCAATCGATGCATTCGCTGGGGTTGATGACGAGCATATTCTCGCCCTCATAGAAACAATCGACCGGACAGACCTCGACGCAATCCATATATTTGCAGCGGATGCAGGCGTCGGTGACGACATAGGTCATGGCAGTTGCGGCCCTTCAAGCGCCCCATCGGGCGGTGACAATAGGCCTTTCTGCTATGCCCGCGTGCCGGGCGCGTCAATCAAGAGACGCTTTCTGCGATACGTTCTTAATTTTACGCTATGGCCCCGCTCGAGGGCGATCCGGTCAGCAGTTCCTGATAGAGCGTCGCCGCCTCGCTCGGCGGCCCCCGGCGCAGCGGCAACGCCTCGATGCGCAGCACGCGCACCTTGCCGCGCAGCGGAAAGGCGATCACCGACCCGACCCGGACCTGCACCGAAGACCGCTCTATCCGTCGCCCGTCGAGCCGCATCAGCCCGGTCTCCGCCAGATCCTGCGCCGCGCTGCGCGTCTTCACCAGCCGCGCGAACCATAGGAAGCGGTCGAGCCGCATCGCCATTGCAGGATCAGTCATCCGCCATCTCGGCAAGCCGCGCAAAGGCGTGACCCATCGGCGTGTCGCGCGGCGGCGGCTTGGGTTTGGCGAGCGGAGTCATCCCCTTCCACACCCAGCGCTGTCGCTCGCCCTTCGGGGTTCGCACCGACTGGAAGCCAAGCTGCGCCATCAGCCGCGCGAGCGTGTCGGGCGTGAGGCCCATCGATGTGGCGAGCGTGGGATCGGGTGCGAAGGGCGCGCGTCCGCCTTTACTTTTCTTGGTGTCCTTCTTTGGGCGCGCATCGTGGGCGGCGCGGGCGATGCGTTCGGCCATGTCGATGCGCACCGCCTGTTGTCCGAGCGGGCGATAGCCATGTTCCAGCGCGGCGCCGGGAGCATTGCGGGACAGGACGGTCGCCCCCTCTACAGGCGCGGTCTCCAGCGCGAGCAGGGCCCGGCGCGCGGCGGCGGCGCGTGGCTTGAGCAGCGAGGGGAGGAAAAGATCGAGCGTGCCGATCGTCACCCCCGCCTTGCGCAGCCTTTTGCGATCCTGCGGGTCGAGCGCCTCGACGAGTGCGCCCGCCGCGCGGCGCGGCATCATCCCGCCCGCCTCGACCAGCAATCCGGCAAGCGCGCGGGTGCGGCTGCCCGCGCCCGCGTCGCGGCTGAGCGCGTCGAGTGCCGCCAGATCGGGCAGGTCGGCGGCGATGCGGGCACCGAACCAGTCCGAAAGCCGCGCGTGAATCGCAGTGCGTTCGTGCGGATCGAGCCTGTCGAGCGTGCGGTCGAGCCGGATTGCGGGGCGCACCGGGTTTGTGCCCGGCTCGACCCATGCGACCCGCGCGTCGCGCCAATGAATCGCGCCATTCGCCAGCGTCAACGCATCGTCAGGCGCTTGCGCAAGCGTGGCGGCGCGGGAACGCAATTCGGACGCCAGGCCCTTTTCGGCGGCGGCGAGCAGCATCCGCTTGTCTGCGGCGCGCGCATCGGCGGCGACCGCGAAATGAAATCCGGTGAGCTGGCCCAGCACATGCTCCTCGACGCTGACCTCGCCTTCGGGGCCGACGACGACCGGCAGATGCGAGGCATCGGCACCGATCCGGCGCAGCAGCACCGTCGTTCGCTTGTCGACGAAGCGCTGGGTGAGGCTGGCGTGCAACGCATCGGACAGCCTTTCCTCCAATGCGCCGGTGCGCGCGGCCCAGTGCGCCGGGTCCTCCAGCCAGTCGGCGCGATGGGCGATATAGGCCCAGCTGCGGGCTGCGGCGATGCGCCCGGCGATGGTCTCGACATCGCCGTCCACCCGGTCGAGCCGCGCGAGTTCGTCGGCGAACCAGCTATGCGGGATATGGCCCCGGCCCTCGCTCAGATGCCGGAAGATGCGCGCGACGAAGCGGGCATGGGGATCGGCGCCAAGTTTGCGGAAATCAGGCAAGCCGCACGCCGCCCATAACCGCGCGACGGCGCGGGGCGAGCGGACGCGGTCGCGCACCCAATCCTCGCCCGCGAGACGCTTGAGCACGATCAGGTCGGTCGCCTCGGGCGCGGCTCTCAGCACGGGAAGACCGGGCTTGGCCTCAAGACTGGCGACCAGCGCGTCGATGCTGGCCAGATCCGGCTCGCCTTCGCGCCAATAGAGATGGTCGAGGGCGGGGACGCGATGCCCTTCGATCGCGGCGATCTCTTCGGGCGTGAACGCGCCCGGCCCCTCCTCGACCAGTGCGCCGAACGTCCCGTCGCGCTGGTGGCGGCCCGCGCGTCCGGCGATCTGCGCCATTTCGGCGATGGTCAGCCGACGGCTGCGGCGTCCGTCGAACTTGTTCAGGCTGGCAAAGGCGACGTGGTGCACGTCGAGGTTGAGGCCCATGCCGATCGCGTCGGTGGCGACGAGATAATCGACCTCGCCCGCCTGGAACATCGCGACCTGCGCGTTGCGGGTTCGGGGGCTGAGCGCGCCCATCACCACCGCCGCGCCGCCGCGCAGTCGCCGCAGCGCCTCCGCGACCGCATAGACTTCCTCGGCGCTGAACGCGACGATGGCGGAGCGTTTTGGCAGGCGCGACAGTTTTTTCGCCCCGGCATAGGACAGGGTCGAGAAGCGCGGGCGGGTGACGATCTCGGCATCGGGCACCAGCTTGCGCAGCACCGGGCGCAGGCTGTCCGACCCCAGGATCATCGTTTCGTCGCGGCCGCGCGCACGCAGGATGCGGTCGGTGAACACATGGCCGCGCTCCGGATCGGCACCGAGTTGCGCTTCGTCGAGAGCTACGAAGCTGACCTCTCGATCCAGCGGCATGGACTCGGCGGTACACAGGAACCAGCGCGCGCCGGGCGGGACGATCCGTTCCTCGCCGGTGACCAGGGCGACCTCCTTCGGCCCTTTCAACGCCACCATCCGGTCATAGACCTCGCGGGCCAGCAGCCGCAGCGGAAAGCCGATGATCCCGCTCGAATGCGCGGCCATCCGTTCGATCGCGAGGTGCGTCTTGCCGGTATTGGTCGGGCCAAGCACCGCAGTGACCCGGCTGTCGGAAGGGTTACTCATTACCGCCCCAAGATCGCGCCGACACGGCCGGGGCGCAAGCATCGCGATCAAGGTTCCGTGTCGATTTTGGTTAATCCACGCCCCGTCCGCTCACCTGCACGACTCGCCGCAGGAATCCCGTACCGGGACGCTGCTTAATTTGACTTTAGCATATACTATCCACAACCCTGCTGGCCGACGCCGGGGGACGGCTTTGTTCTGACGTTTTTTGGTGGGGGCAGCGCGCCTTGTTTCTGCGCAGCGATCATGGGTTCGAGCAAGCGGGAGGAACGACATCCCTGTCGTTCGGCCATGTTACCGTGACTCCGCGTCCGACGCTCGGTGAGCGGTTGCGCGAGCGCTTTCCCGATTTCGAACTGGTCCCTGATCTTGGCTCGCGCATTGGCAGCGGCGAATGGTTTCGTGGCGCCGCCACCTGTGCCGGACTGTGCGCAGGGGTCATGCTGCTGTCGCCGGGGTTCGAACGCCCGATTTACGGCAGCATCCCGACCGCGAAGGCCGCAGGCGCCGATCTGATGCGCGCGCAGGCGATCGCGCCGCTCGACAAGGGCGGAGCCACCGGCACCCGGCTGGGTGCGACGCGGCTGGTTGCCAATCTCACCGATACGCCCGAGCGGCCGATTATCCAGCATAGCGTGACGCTGGGCTCGGGCAGCGCGCTTCAGACGGTTCTGACGCGGACCGGGGTGGGCAAGGGTGAAGCGGCACAGGCCGCAGACCTGATCGCGGGCGCGATGGCGCTGGGCGACCTCAAGTCCGGCACCCAGCTGGATGTCACGCTCGGCCGCCGGTTCGACAAGTCACAGCCGCGCCCGCTCGAAAAGCTCGCCTTCCGCGCGCGCTTCGACCTCAGCCTTGAGCTGGTGCGGACCCCCACCGGTCTCGCGCTCAACGAAATTCCGATCGCGGTCGATCACACCCCGCTGCGCATCCGCGGCCGGGTGGGCGAGAGCCTGTACCGTTCGGCGCGCGCCGCCGGTGCGCCTGCGCGCGCGGTCGAGGCCTATATCCGCTCGATCGCGACGCGGACGCCGATCGGTCGGGTCGGGTCGGATGCGGAGTTCGACATCATCGTCGAACAGGCGCGCGCCGCGACCGGCGAGGTCCAGATGGGCAATCTCCTCTATGCCGGTCTCACCGGAGGCGGGTCGGGCAAGTTGCAGCTCGTCCGGTGGGAAGAAGACGGCAAGGTCTCGTGGTATGACGGCAGCGGCAAGGGCGAGCGCAAGGGCCAGATGGCGATGCCCGCATCGGGCCGGATCAGCTCCGGCTTCGGGCTGCGCCGCCACCCGGTGCTGCGTTTCACCCGGATGCACAAGGGGCTGGACATCGCGGCGGGCTATGGCGCGCCGATCCGCGCGGCCAATGACGGCAAGGTCGTCTTCGCCGGGCGCAATGGCGGGTACGGCAATTTCGTGCGCATCAACCATAGCGGCGGCATGGGCACCGGCTATGGTCATATGAGCCGCATTGCGGTGCGGTCGGGCCAGCGCGTCAGCCGGGGGCAGGTGATCGGCTATGTCGGATCGACCGGCATTTCGACGGGCCCGCACCTTCATTACGAACTCTATCGCAACGGCGTCGCGATCAATCCGCGCTCGGTGTCCTTCTCGGTCGTCCAGCAACTGGGCGGCAATGATCTGCGTGCATTCAAGTCGAAACTGGCGCAGTTGCTCGCGGTGCCGGTGGGCGGGACGCGCACCAAGCCCGACAAGGACGCGGACGCCGCCGAGTGATCGCGCGCCGCGCGCTGATCACCGGTGCGGCGGTCGCGGGCGTTGCCCCCTTATTTGCAAAATCGCGGTCCGAAGTCTGGACCTTCGATTCGCTCAAGCGCATCGGCGGCCTGACGCCGCGCGTGATCGGTGCGCCGCAGCTGATCGACGGTCCGCTGGGCAAGGCGGTGCTGTTCGACGGGGTGCGCGACCAGCTGCTGATCCCGCGCCACCCGCTCGCGGGCACCCCGCGCTTTACGTTCGAGGCACTGTTCCGCCCCGATGGCGGCGCGTTCGAGCAACGCTGGCTCCATCTGGAGAGCGGCGACGGCTCCGCCGCGACCGCGAAATACGGACAGCGGATGCTGTTTGAAATCCGTACCGAGGGCAGCGAGTGGTGGCTCGACACCTTCCTGCTCGGCCCCGGCTATCGCGCGCCGCTGATCGACCCTAGCAAACGCTGGCCGGTGGGGCGCTGGCACCATGTCGCGCAAAGCTTTGACGGTCGGACCTATAGCGCGTTCGTCAATGGCGTCGAGCAGGCGAACGCCGAACTCGCTTTTGTGCCGCAGGCGCCGGGAGTGGCGTCGGTGGGGATGCGGATGAATGCGGTCAGCCCGTTCATGGGTGCGGTGCGCGCGGCGGCGTTCACGCGCGGGCAGGCGTTAAGCCCGCGCAATTACGTCCTGAAAATCCCGTAGCGCGGACCTCACCGCCCCTGCGCGCGCCAGCGGCGAATTGTACGCTCAAGGATCTGATCCTCGCCGCCCATGTGGCGCCATAGCTCCGAGAACAGCGGATCGCCCGAAGCGGGACGCTTGTTTTCCTCGAGCGCGTCGAACGCCACGCGCACTGGCGTCGCGACGCCCTCGCCGACCATGATGCACTCGCGGTTGCGCAGAGCAGGGATCGAATCGAGGAAGCCGCGCGCACCTTCGGGCATCGCCGCGCGGACGAATGCCTGGTCGCGGTCGTTGTTGAGACGCATCGAGATGATCGTGCCGCATTGCGACAGCACCCCTTCGGCCAGATCCGACGGGCGCTGCGTGATCAGCCCCAGCGAGACGCCATATTTGCGCCCTTCCTTGGCGATCCGGCTGAGGATGCGGCCGACCGAGGAGCCATCGGCGTTGCGCTCGTTGGGGACGTAGCGGTGCGCCTCTTCGCAGACGAGCAGGATCGGGCGCGGCGCCTCACCACGCGACCAGATCGCATAGTCGAACACCATGCGGCTGAGCACCGCGACGACCACGCTGGTGATCTCGCTCGGCACGCCCGACACGTCGATGATCGAGATCGGCTTGCCGTCGCCGGGCAGGCGGAAGATGCGGCTGATGAAGTTCGCCATCGTGTCCGACACCAGCATCCCGCTGAACATGAAGGTATAGCGGGGATCTGCCTTGATTTCCTCGATCTTGCCCTTGAGCCGCAGATAGGGCGCGGCGTCGGTCGCCTTGTCCATCTTCCCCATTTCGAGCTGGATGATCTGCGTCAGGTCCGACAGCAGATAGGGGATCGGCGCTTCGACGGTGAGCTTGCCGAATTCGGCGGCGAGCCGGTTCTTCTGCTTGGCCATGAGGATGCAGCGCGCAAGGATGTCGGCATCGACCTGGCGGTCCGACCCTTCGGAGGTGACGAACACCTCGCAATGCTCCTCGAAATTCATGAGCCAGTACGGCATGGCGAGGTTCGACACGTCGTATAGCGCGCCATTGGTCTTGAACGCCGCCGAATATTCCCCGTGCGGATCGATCATCACGACATGGCCCTGCGGCGCGAGCTCGCAGATGCGGTGGAGGATCAGCGCGGCGGCGGTCGATTTGCCGGTACCGGTCGATCCGAGCAGTGCGAAATGCTTGCCAAGCATCGCATCGACATAGAGCGCGGCGCGGATGTCCTTGGTCGGATACACGTTGCCGACCTCGATGTGCGCGCGGTCATCGGCGGCGTAGATCTGCTTGAGGTCCGCGGTCGACACCGGAAAAACCGCGGTGCCGGGAACGGGGTAGCGGGTGACGCCGCGACGGAAGCTGTAGAGCTTGCCGGTCAGCTTCTCCTCGTCCCCCTCTCCCAGAAAGTCGATCTGCGCGACGACCTGACCGCTGCGATCGTCGAGCCGCAGCGCGCGGACATTGGCGATCAGCCAGCTGCTGCCGACGCGCAGTTTGACCTGGCTGCCGACCGTGCCCGCGCCCGCAATCGCCGGGTCTGCGCTGGTCGAAAGCGAAGCGATCGCGGCGCGATCCAGCACCGCTTCGCTCGACGCGCCGCCGATCGCCGATACGCTCCCGATACCCTGAGTCGGCGCGCCGACAGGCACCGCTGCCTCGGACGCGGGGCGAATACGATCAAAACGGTGGCCGCCCATGTCCTCGGTCATATAGTGCCGCTGCTCCCCTGCGAAACGAGCTGGTTATGCGGGGTAGCGGTAAAGAAGTGGTTGGCGTGGAGGTGAAAAGCGTGGCGTCAGAATCGCCGCCAGATCGCCCCTGCCGCCCAGCCGAACCCGATCGAGAGCAGAACCGCAGCGATGCCATAGAGGATCGAGCTGCGCTCTGCGGCACGCGCGACCCAGCGTTCGAACCCGGATTTGCGGATGTCGATCTCCCGCACCGCAGCGGCGAGGACTCGCCCGTCGCGGATCAGGAAGGTTTCCGCGGTGAAGCGTCCCACGGGCACGCGCGCCGGGATCTGGACGCGACCGCGATAGAGGACATTCTCGCTGATCTCGACCGCCCCCGGGGCTTCGTAATAGAGGCCTGCGCGGCGCTTGAGATCGACCAGCCCCGCATCGAACCGCGACTGGACCGCAGGCGCGTCTCCCGAGGCCGGGGACAGCTGGAGGCTGTCGAGGCCAAGCTCGTAGATCGCCCGGGTCCGCGCATCGACGATATCGGCGATCGGGCGCGATGAGGCGAGGGCGTAGAAGGAAGGGGCGGAACGATAGCGGGTTCGATCCGCGTTGACCCAGATGCCGGCCACCCGCTGTTTCTCCCGCACCACCACCGATTCGGTCGGGCCCTTCACCACCACGACGACGTCGATCGGGCGGTCGCCGGGCCGGGGCGCGCCACTGCCCGGCTGAACGATCGCGCCGAACAGCAACAGTTCGGCGCCGGTGAAGGAATAGATGATCTCGATCTCGCGCTGCGAAACGTCGGGGACGAGAATCGGCTTGGCCTGACCGAGCAGCAGCGGCGCGGCGAGAGCGAGCAACAGGGGCAAAGCGCGCTTCATCCCAATTCCACCGAGTAGATTTCGTCGGGCCGCCAGGCGAGGCCGACCAGCATCTGGATCGCGACCAGCAGCACCATCACCGCAAGGACAAGGCGCAGATATTCGGGCCGCGCGCGCGCGGCGAAGCGCGCACCCAATTGCGCGCCGACCACCGACCCCAGCAGCAGCAGGACGGCAAGGACGATATCGACCGCCTTTGTCGTCACCGAATGAACCATCGTCGCCGAAGCGCTGACAAACAGAATCTGGAACAGTGAGGTGCCGACCACCACCTGCGCCGGCATCCCGAGCAGATAGAGCATCGCCGGGATCAGGATGAACCCGCCGCCAACACCAAGCAGCATCGTCAATATGCCGGTGGCAAAGCCCAGCAGCAGCGGCGCGAGCGGCGAGATATAGAGGCCCGAGCGATAGAAACGCCAGCGCAGCGGAAGCGCCGCAACCATCGGATGATGCCGTCGCCGTCGGGCGCGCGCGGCGCCACCCTCCCGGGTCGCGCGGATCGATCGCAGCGATTCTGACAGCATCAGCCAGCCGATCGACCCCAGCATCAGCACGTAGAGAACGGCGATCACCGTATCGATCTGGCCGCTCGCCTGAAGCAGCCGGAACAGGATCGCACCGGCCCCCGATCCCAGCACGCCGCCGCCGATCAGCCATAGTCCCATATGCATGTCCACACCCTTGCGGCGCAGATGCGCGAACACACCCGAGACGCTGGCGCCGGTCACCTGGCTCGCGGCGGACGCGGCGGCGACGGTCGGCGGAATGCCATAGACGATCAGCAGCGGCGTGGTGAGGAACCCGCCGCCAACGCCGAACATCCCCGACAAGAGTCCGACGCCAAGGCCCAGCAGCACGATGACGAGCGCATTGACCGAAAGATTGGCGATGGGCAGGTAGAGATCCATGGGCGATCCCTGCCTAGCGGCTCATCGGGGCGCTAGGAAGGCGGCGAGATCAGAAATCCGCCCCGACCGAGAGCGCCGGTCCCGATCCCGGGCGCGCATCTCCCGCCACCCGCTCGCGCCAGTCGATCGCGATGCGCACGGTCGGCCCGCCGAGCGGCAGCGTGGCGACCGCGCTTGGCCCGATGTCCAGTCGCGCCGCCTCGCGCTGTGCCGCCCCCCAGGCGCCTGCCCCCAGCGTCACCCGGGCCGCGCCGGGCGAGGCGATCTCGCGCGTCACCCGCATCGCGCCATCGGCAAAGGGCTCGATCCGTGCCCGCGCGACCCCGCCCGCCTGGCCATAGGCCTCGAGTTCGAAGGCGAAGGGCAGCGTCACCCGGTCGACCCCCGCAACAATTCCGAGCGCCGGGCCCGACTTTCCGCCATCCACCGCGATACGCTGTTCGGCGAGGAAGCGGAGCGGTGCGCGGAACGGGCGCCATTCGACGCCGACTGCCAGCTCGCGGCCCGTGCCGGACAGTGGTCCGCTCGCCCGGGCATAGAGCGCCAGCGCGCGGTCGCGACGGAGCGCATAGACAATCCGTGCGCCGGCCTGATCGCTGCCCAGCATCGCGCCGCCGCCCGCAGCGCCACGCCGGGTGACGAGCCAGGCGCTCGCGCTCCACCGGTCGGGCCGGGCGGGTTCGGGCAGCATCGCGGTCCGTAGCGGCCCTGCGCGCGGGAGCACGCCCGGCGGCGCATCGATCACCTGTTCCTGACCGAAAGCGACAAGGCCAAGCATCGCGAAGCTGCGCGCTTTGGCTGTCGTCACGCGGGGGATCGGCGCAAGTGGCGCGGCGGTGCGCCATTGCTCCGTGGCGTTGCGCGAGATCGGCATGGCCGGGCGGGGCGCGGGGATGGTCGATGGTGGTGAGACGGCGGCGCGCGCCGAACGCAGCGGCATCGCTGCCTCGATCGCCTGGGGCAGGGTGGCGCCCTCTGGCCAGAGCAAGACCACACGCATCCCCGCCCATCCCGCCGCGACGAGCGCGACAAAGCGCAGCGGGCGACCGCGCCCGCTCATGTCGCTGGGTGCTCGGTGGCGTCGGGGAAATGATGCGCCGTCTTTTCCCAGCGCGGCGGGACCCCGCGCAGCGTAGGCCAATAAAGCGTGATCGCTCGCCTCGCGGCGAGCAAGGCCACCAAATTGGCGACGAACAATCGCGGCACCGAAAGGATCGCCTGCGTCGGTCCATAGGCCGCGCCCGTAAAGGCCGCGCGCATCGCCACGCGCCAGCCGAGCAGCACCGCGTTCGCGATCAGGAGCGGCGCGGTGAACCCGCCGGGTGCCGACATCGGCGTGGCGGTCGCGAGATGGATAGCGAGCGCGACGCCCCAGGCGACCAGCGCGACATAGGCGATCGCGAGGACCGGGATCGCCAGCGTCGCGCGCCGGTCGCGCATTCGCATCCAATGCTCGCCGATCGATCCGCCGCGCTGCCACCCCACGCGGTCCCATCCCGCGAGCGCGATGCCGGTCATCCAGCGCGCCTTTTGCCGCACCGCCGCCCCGATCTGTGCCGGGAAATAGGCGCGCACCGCGATCATCGAACCCTGATCGTCGCGCATCCGGACAAATGCGGTGCGCCCGCCAAGTTCGGTCACGGTCAGTCCCAGCTCATAATCCTCGGTGATGCTCGTTTCGTCGAACGGCATACCGCCGCGTATATCTGCAATGCGCACGATCATGTCGCGGCGGATCGCGCAGCCGACCCCGGCAAAGGGCAGGGCGGCCCCAAGCGCTGCGCGGACCACCAGATTCTTGGCATGTGCCTCGACAAACTCGTCGAGATAGTGACCAGCGACGAGGGGAGAGCGCGGGTCGGCGAGCGGGAGGACGGGCAGTTGCACTGCTTCGTGATCGCCAAGCCAGGCGGCGAAGACGCGCAGTTCCTGTGGATCGACCAGATCCTCGGCATCGTGTAGCAGCACCGCCGCGAATGGCTCTCCCGCCGCTTCGTCGCGCAGCAACGCGCGCCACAATGTATTGAGACAATCGGCCTTGGTTGTCGGCCCCGCGGTGGCGGTGACCACCAGCCGCACGCGCGGGTCCGTCAACGCGACCTCCGACACCGCCGCGATCGTCGCCGGATCGTTGGGGTAGGCGCCGACATAGAGGCGATAGTCGGGATAGTCGTAACGGGCGAGCGTAGCCCGCAGCATCGCCCCGATCACCGCCGCCTCGTCCCAGGCGGGAATGAATATCGCGATCGGGAGCGGCGCGACGTCGAGCGCGCGCGGCCGTTCCCGGCGCAGCCGGGCGCGCAGCCAGGTTGCGCCATAAGCGACATCAACCAACAGGTCGTCGATGCCGCCGATCAGGAAGCCGATCGCGGCGAACAGCATTGCTTCGCGCGCGAGCGAATCGATTGCGAGAATGAGCGCGTCGCTTCCCGGCAAAGGATTCCCCCCGATTCGGAGGAAAGAATGTCCGTTACGGCGACAATCCGATCAAGGGGTTAGTTGGTCCGCACTGGACCGATCTCTCCTCCACACGCCAACGAAAAGGCCGCCGTCCCATCGGGACAGCGGCCTTTCGATCGGCGGCGATGCTGCGGCGGGTCAGCCGTCGTAGTCGGCACCGAGATTCTGGTTGCGCGGCGGCGCGGCGGCGGTGAGGCGCAGCGCCTCCGCGGAAGCCGAGAGGCTGCCGACCTCATCGGGCGCTTCCTCATCGTCGATCTGAACGCGCTGAAGGCTGCCGACCAGCGATTCTTCCAGGTTGTCCGGACGAACCGTTTCTTCGGCGATCTCGCGCAGCGCCACGACCGGGTTTTTGTCGCGGTCGCGATCGATGGTCAGCTCGGCGCCGCCCGAGATCTGGCGCGCGCGTTGCGCAGCCAGCAGCACGAGATCAAAACGGTTGGATACCTTGTCGACGCAATCCTCGACAGTGACGCGCGCCATGAAACGCTTCCTTCGGGCAGAGATACAGGAAAGCGCGTCAGTTAGAGGCTGGGCTGTGCGGAGTCAAGGAAATCGGCGGACGTCGCTGTAGGGCTGGCATGGACGGCGCGCTTGGTGCAAGTCGCCAGTGATGGAGCAGGCCGCCGATCCACCACCGACGATTCCGCCCGGCCTGCCGCCCGAACCGGCGCCACAGCCGGTGTTCGAGATCGCGGGCAGTCGCCTTCAGCTGCTCGACACCGGTCCGCGTCGGCTCGAAGCACTGATGGCGTTGATCGCGAACGCGCGGATATCGCTGCGACTGCTTTATTATATCTACACCGATGACGCGGTCGGCGAACGGGTGCGCGTAGCGCTGACCGATGCGGTGCGGCGCGGGGTCGAGGTCACGCTGATCGTCGACGGGCTGGGCAGCGACCCCGCCTATGACCGGGATTTCTTCGCGCCATTGCGCGAAGCGGGGGGGCGTGTGTGCTTCTTCGTGCCGCGGCTGGGGCGGCGCTATCTGTTGCGCAACCATCAAAAGATCGCGCTCGCCGATGCCGAGGACGCGGAACGCGCGCGGATCATCATCGGCGGCTTCAACATCCAGGATGATTATTTCGGCGCGCCGGGCAGCGATGGATGGCGCGATCTGGGGCTGCTGGTGGAGGGGCCGACAGCGGCGCGGCTGGGCGGATATTTCGACGCGCTCTGGCGCTGGGCGAAGCGGCCGCGCGCGCCGTTGCGCGTATTGCGCAAGGCGCTGTCACACTGGAGCGAGCCGCAGGGCGAATTGCGCTGGCTGCTCGGCGGGCCGACACGGCGGCTGTCCCCCTGGGCGCGGGCGGTGCGGCGCGATCTCAAACGCGCGTCGGCGATCGACATTCTTGCCGCCTATTTCTTCCCGAGCCCGGCGATGCTGCTGCGCCTGGGCCGCGCGGCGCGGCGTGGTGGGCGGGTACGGGTGATCGTACCGTCGATCACCGACAATCACCTGACGCTGCACGCCGCGCGCTTCACCTATCGCGGACTGTTACGACGCGGGGTCAGGATCTTCGAATATCTGCCGACCAAGCTGCACACCAAATTGTTCGTGATCGACGATGCGGTGCAGATCGGGTCGGCCAATTTCGACATGCGCAGCCTGTTCCTCAATCTGGAAGTGATGCTGCGGATCGAGGACAGGGCGTTTGCGGCGCATGTCCGCGCCTATGTCGATGCGGAAGTGGCCCGATCGCTGGAGGTGACCCGGGCGCTGCATCGTGAGCGCACCGGTCCGTGGATGCGGATGATGCAGGCGCTGACCTATTTCGTCGTCGGCGTGCTGGACTATCGCGTGACCCGCTCGCTCAACATCAACCGCGAGGATTGAGGGTTACGAAACCCTCCCCCTGGCGGGGGGAGGGTTCGACACTCACTTCACTGCGGCAAGGTCCTTCTCGGTCTTGGCCAGCAGTTCGGGGGTCAGCTTGTCGGCGGCATAGGCCGAGAGCTGCTTGAGGCTCATGCCCTTGAACATTTCATAGCTTTCATGCGCCGACAGGCCGGGGATATTGGCTTCGAGCGCGGCCTTCGCCTGTTCGTTGGCGACGATGTCCTGAATCGGCGTGTCGAGGTTGAACTTCGCGGTGGTCGCCACCGCGGCGGCGGGCGCGCCGTCCTGAGCAAACGAAACGGGCGCGAGCGGCAGGACCGATACGGCGACGGCAAGCAATAGGGTCTTCATCGAATATATCCCTCTCACGGCACGCGCGAATCGCGTCCGGCCTCTCCGGCAGCTTTACGCTAGCGTGAACCGGCGACGGGAGCGAGAGGGATTGGCGGAACCGTCGGCGTTGCGCCATGTTGAGCGCCCATGCGCGCCTTTGCCGACCTTCTCGACCGGCTGATCTACACGCGGTCGCGCAATGCGAAGCTGCGGCTGATCGGCGCGTGGCTGCGTGAAACGCCCGACCCGGATCGCGGCTGGGGACTGGCGGCGCTGACCGGGACGCTCGACCTGCCCGCGGTCAAGCCTGCGACGATCCGCGCGCTGGTGGGCGAGCGGGTCGATCCGGTGCTGTTCCAGCTGAGCCGCGATTTCGTCGGCGATACGGCCGAGACGGTGGCGCTGATCTGGCCCGAACCGGCGGTGCCGCCGCCGGAGGCGGAACCGTTGACGCTGGGGGCCGTCGTCAATCGCCTGGCCAGCCTGACGCGATCCGATGCGCCGGCTGCACTCGGCGCGATGCTCGACCGGCTGGCGGCGGACGAACGCTATGCGTTGCTCAAGCTCGCCACCGGAGGCCTGCGCGTCGGGGTGTCGGCGCGGCTCGCCAAGACTGCCTTTGCCGAAGCGTTCGGGGTCGATGTCGATGCGGTGGAGGAGGTGTGGCACGGCCTGTCCCCACCCTATGCGCCGTTGTTCGCCTGGGGCGAAGGGCGCGGGCCGCAGCCGACGACGCTGGACGTGCCGGTGTTTCGCCCCTTCATGCTTGCCCACCCGCTTGAGGAGACACAGATCGACCTCAACGACTATGCCGCGGAATGGAAATGGGACGGCATCCGAGTCCAGATCGTCCATGTCGCGGGCCAGACGCGCCTGTTCAGTCGCGCCGGAGACGACATAACGGGCAGCTTTCCCGATGTCGCCTCGGCCTTTGCCACGCCGGGCGTGCTCGACGGCGAATTGCTGGTGCGTGGCGAAGCTCAGGGTGGTGAGGCTGGAAGTTTCAACGCGTTGCAGCAGCGGCTGGGACGAAAAGTGGTTTCGGCAAAGACGCTCGCGGAATTTCCCGCGTTCGTGCGGCTCTATGACCTGTTGTTCGATGGCGCCGATGATCTGCGCGAATTGCCCTGGCATGCGCGTCGCGCGCGGCTGGACGCCTTCGCCGCGCGGCTCGACGCCGACCGGTTCGACGTTTCCGCCCTGATCGACGCGGAGGATTTTGCGGCGCTGGAGGAGCTACGCGCCGGCGCCCGCGACGCGGCGATCGAGGGAGTGATGCTCAAGCGGCGCGACGCCCCCTATGTCGCCGGGCGGCGCGTGGGCCTCTGGTATAAGTGGAAGCGCGAACCGCTGACCGCCGATTGCGTGCTGATGTATGCGCAGCGCGGGAGCGGGAAGCGATCGTCCTTCTACTCGGACTACACATTCGGCGCATGGACCGATGGCGGCGAGCTGTTGCCGGTGGGCAAGGCCTATTTCGGGTTCACCGATGAGGAGCTGAAATGGCTCGACCGCTTCGTGCGCAACAATACGACCGCGCGGTTCGGCCCGGTTCGTGAGGTGGAAAAGAGCCTTGTGCTGGAGGTGGCGTTCGATTCGATTCATGCGTCGAAGCGGCACAAATCGGGCCTCGCGATGCGCTTTCCGCGGATCAGCCGCATCCGCACCGACAAACCCGCGCATGAGGCGGATACGATTGCCGGACTGGAGCGGCTGGTTACCTAGGGACGTTCGCCTCAAGCTCGTCGAGCCACGGCCCCGCCACCCCGTCCGACGGCGCGCGCCAGTCCCCGCGCGGGGACAGCGCCCCGCCCGCGGACACTTTCGGCCCGTTGGGGATCGCGCTGCGCTTGAACTGGCTCTGTGCGAAGAAGCGGATCAGGAACTTTTCCAGCCAGTGGCGGATCGTCGGCAGATCATAGGCGACGCGTTGGTGCGGCGGCACGCCCAGCGGCCATTCGCCCGCATCGGCATCCTTCCACGCCTGCCAGGCAAGGAACGCGATTTTCGACGGCGCGAGCCCGTGGCGCACGACATAATGGACGAAAAAGTCGTTGAGCGCGTACGGCCCGATCTTCGCCTCGGTGCTCTGCATCGCGCCGCTGGCGTCGGCAGGGACCAGTTCGGGCGAGATTTCCTGCGCCAGGATCGCGTCGAGCACCGCATCGGTCTCGGCATCGAACTGGTTGGTCGCGATGCACCAGCGGATCAGAAACTGGATCAGCGTCTTGGGCACGCCCGCGTTCACCGCATAATGCGACATCTGGTCGCCAACGCCATAGGTGCACCAGCCGAGCGCGAGTTCGCTGAGGTCGCCGGTGCCGATGACGAACCCGCCACGCTGGTTGGCGAGGCGGAAGAGATAGTCGGTGCGAAGTCCCGCCTGAACATTCTCGAACGTCACGTCATAGACAGGCTCGCCATCGGCATAGGGGTGGCCCATATCGGTGAGCATCTGCCGCGCAGCGGGGCGGATATCGATCTCTTCCGCGGTGATCCCCAGCGCCTTCATCAGCGCCCACGCGTTGCCCTTGCTCCCCTCGCCGGTGGCGAAGCCGGGCATGGTGAAACCGAGAATATCGCTGCGCGGTTTCCCCAACCGATCCATTACCTTCGCTGCGACGATCAGCGCGTGGGTGGAGTCGAGTCCGCCCGAGACGCCGATGACCAGCTTCGACCCGCCGGTCGACACCATCCGTTTGCGCAGCCCCTCGACCTGGATGTTGAAGGCTTCGTAGCAGTCCTCGTCCAGCTTCTCCGGCGTGTCGGGCACGAAGGGAAAGCGGCGGATCGCGCGGTGCAGCCCGATATCGTCATGCCCCGGCTGATGATCGAACGCGATCCGGCGAAAGCGCTGCTCGGGATGGCCTGCGGCGGCGGCATTGTCGTTGAAGGTGCCAAAGCGCATCCGCTCCTGCCGCAGCCGCGCGACGTCAATGTCCGCGGTGATCAGCTCATCCTCGAGATCGAAGCGTCCCGAGGCAGCGAGCAGTTCGCCCAGCTCATAGATCAGGCTCTGCCCGTCCCAGGCGAGGTCGGTGGTGCTTTCGCCCGGCCCCGATGCGGAGAAAATATAGGCCGATGCAGTGCGGGCGGACTGGGCCGCGCACAGCATCGCCCGCTCGCGCGCCTTGCCGATGACGATGTTGCTGGCCGACAGGTTGCAAAGGATCGTCGCCCCGGCCATCGCGCCAAAGGTGGATGGGGGCAGCGGCCCCCAGAAATCCTCGCAAATCTCGGCATGGAACACGAAATCGGGCAGGTCGCTGGCGGCAAAGATCAGGTCGGTGCCGAACGGAGCGGTCTGTCCCGCAACATCGATCGTCCCCGACAGGCCGATGCCGGAGGCGAACCAGCGCTTTTCATAATATTCGCGGTAATTGGGAAAATAGCTTTTGGGCACCACCCCCAGCACCCGGCCGCGCGCGATCACCACCGCGCAATTGTAAAGCCGCCCGTTGCGCTCCAGCGCCGCGCCGACGAGCAGCACGGGCTTGAGCTTCGCGCTCGCCGCGACCAGCTCCGCCAGACCCTGCCGGGTCGCGCGCAGCACCGCGTCCTGCAGGTGCAGATCGTCGATCGCATAGCCGGTGATGCCGAGTTCGGGGAACAACAGCAGGTCAGCGCCCGCCGCATCGCCCTGTTTCGCCAGCGCGATGTGCGAGGCGGTGTTGGCGGCGATGTCCCCCGCGCTCGCGCTCGGCGTGCAGGCGCCGACCCGCACCATGCCGTGCGCGTGGATCGAATGGAACCGGTGCTTCGCCACTAGTCTATCGCCTCGCCGATCATGTCCAACGCCACGCGCATACAGGCAATCCGGGTCGGTCCGCGACCAATATCGCCAAAATGTTCTTCGCGATGGGCGGTCGGGTGATCCCGACGCGCGCACGCGAAGTGGACGAGGCCGGGTTCGTCATCGGGTCCGCCCGGCCCGGCAAAGCCGGTGATCGCCAGCGCGATATCGGCATGGCTGGCGGCGAGCGCACCTTCGGCCATCGCCACCGCCACCGCGCGGCTCACGGCCCCGCACCGCTCGACGGTGTCGCGCGCAATGTGGAGCAACTCGCATTTCGCGTCTTTCGAATAGACAACAAAGCCGCGCTCGAAGGCCGAGCTGACACCTTCGACATCGGTGAGCAGCGAAGCGAGCATCCCGCCGGTACAGCTTTCGGCAGTAACAAGGCTCAGTTTGGCGGCGCAGGCGGCCTCCAGCACCGCGCGTGCGGCGCGATCGACGTCATCCGGCAGCGCCGGTTGGAGCGTTTCTGTCATGCGATCATCCCGACATGGTGTCGGGGTCAAACGCCCGGCAGGCGTCTCTGCTCCCGATGCCCTACGCCTTGGCGGCGTAGATCATCCGCCCTTCGCCGAGCATCGCGAACAGCGTGTCGAGATCGCGCTCACCCACCGCGAAACAGCCCTGGCTGCGGCCGAGTTTGCCGTGCTTGGCGATCATGTCGGGGTTCGAATACCAGGCGCCATGCACCACGATGGCGCGGTCGAGCGCATTATAGTTGGTCGGATCGAGCCCGATCAGCCGCTGCGACAGCTGATGCTTGCCGACATAGTAATTGGCGGCAAGGAACGCGCCCTCGCACGTCGCTTCCGAACCGACCTCGTTCGAGAAGCGCTGGAGCAGGCCGATATGTTCCGGGTCCGATCCGATGCCGTGCGAGACGAGCATCGAGCGGGTCGCCCCGCCCTGAAGATCGACGAAATGGAAGCGCAGCCGCGCCGAGGGCAGCGAGAAATCGGCGATCGCGATCCGGTCCTGCTGGCGGATGCGGCTCGAATGGCGCTGGAGTGCGGCGACCGCGCGCTCGAACAGCTCGGGGCGGATGTTGCGCGGCGCGCTCGCCACGGCACGCGGCGCGGCGGGCACCGGGGTCGCAACCGGGGGCGGCGGCACCGGAGCCGACGTCGATGCTGGCAGGGCGGTGGTAACCGTCCGCGAGGCGCAGCCATAGAGCAGGCCCGTACCCGCGACGACGCCTGCGCTCTTCAGAAATGCGCGGCGCGACGCCGCGGCTTCGATCATCTTGTCCATGCGTCCTCTGTGCCCCCACAAACTCCGCTTCCGAACCGGCACTATATCAAAGATCGGCGCCGATTCGTCCTAAGGGAGTTCACAGTTTCGCATCATTTCGGCGCAGACTTCGCGCGGCTGGTCGATGGATGTCGCGCATCGGGACGGCGGCGTCAGAATCGGCGGACGGCCTGTTTTTGCTTTGCGCAGGTGGAAACCGCGTGGCAACACCTTGCCCTGACCCGCGTTAACCATACATGCCGGGAAGGTCACCGGCGTGGAATTGGGAGGCAAATATATGGGGTCTGCGGCCACGCGGGCGATATTGACGGCGGTGATCGGGGCTGCGTTGGGCTGGTCTGCACCGGCTATGGCGCAACAAGTGTCAGCGGTCGGCGCCGAAGAGATTCTGCTCCGCAACGGCCAATGGACCTGGATCGAGGACGCCGCCTATCAGCGCGCGGGGGGCGCATCGGGCGTCACGATCCTCATCAGCCTTCCCGGCCAGGTCGCCTATATCTATCGCGACGGCGTGCTGATCGCGGCCTCGACCGTCTCGACGGGCAAGAAGGGCAAGGGCACCCCGGCGGGCGAGTTCACCATCCTGCAAAAGCGGGTGCATCACCGCTCCAACCTCTACAGCAACGCACCGATGCCGTTCATGCAGCGGCTGACCTGGGATGGCATCGCGCTCCATGCCGGGCATCTGCCGGGCTACCCCGCCTCGCACGGCTGCATCCGCTTCCCGCGCGAATTCGCCAAGCGGCTCTATGCGATCACCGAGCTAGGCACCGCGGTATCGGTGGTCGGCTATGAGATCGAGGATCCCCGGGTACGGCGCGGCGTGCCGCGTCTGGCCCCCGAACAGGTGGCAAAGCGACCCGAAGCCCCATTCCTGCGCCCCGATTTTGCGGCATTTCGCACCGGCGCGTTCGATGTGGTGACGTCGAGCAACGACATCATCATCCCGGCGGTGGCCGACCAGTCGGTGTCACCCGAGGGCGTGGTTTTCGCGCCGATGGAACCGGTGGTTCAGAAGGTGCCGCGGCGGCGGCGGTAAACCCGCGGTCAGCCCCGCTCGATCGGCAGTGCCCAGCGGATCTGGTCGATCAGCATCGCTTCGAGTTCGACGGCGCCGGCGTTATGCGCGGCGGCGCGCTTGCGCAGCAGAGTCGCGAGCAGGTCCGCGCGGGTTGGCGGCGGTGCGGGCTGAGCGCGGCCGCGTGCCAGCGCACGGGAGAGCTGAAGCGATAGCGTCGTCATCCACGCACGAGTGCGTGAGCGCGGCTTTCGTGCCGGTTACCGATTGCAGTTAACGCGGGCGCGTCCACAAAGTCGCGGGGCGCGGTTCGGGCGGGTAGAGCCGCCGCCGCATCGCCGACTGTGCGAACGCCCGCGCGATCCAGCCCAGTTTCTGCGCCTTGCTCGTGCTGGCGCGATGGTCCCAGCCATGGTTGCCGCGCGCCACAACCTCGCGCGCGATGCCGCCATAGATGCCCGCCGCCGCCAGCACCGCCCAGGCCGAGCGAAAGCCGAGCGCGGGCGTGCCGTGCCGCGCACTTTCCTCATGCGCCTGTGCAAATTCGCCCAGCCAGCGCGCCATGACGGTGAGGCGCGCGCGAAAAGGCGGCTTCATATGCTGGCCGGGCGGGATGTCCATCTCGACCATCCAGTCCATCGGCAGGTAACAGCGGCCGATCCGGTCGTCCGCCTCGATATCGCGGGCGATATTGGCGAGCTGAAAGGCGAGGCCGAGATCGCAGGCGCGATCGAGCGTCGCATCGTCCTGCGGATCGACCCCCATCACCACCGCCATCATGCACCCGACCGCGCCCGCGACATGATAGCAATATTGCATCAGGTCGCTCTCGGAACGCGGGAACCAGCCCTTGGCATCGAGCGCAAAGCCCTCGATCAAATCGTGGGCGAAGCGATGCGGCATCCGCGTTTCCTGCGCGACGATGCGCAGCGCGTCGAACGGCATTTCGCCGGTCCACTCGCCCGCGAGTGCGCGATCGGTCAACGTGCGGATGCGTGCCAGTGCCGCCGCCGGGTCCGCGACCACGCTGGCGTCATGGCCATGTTCCTGCCCGTCCGCGATGTCGTCGCAGGCGCGGCACCAGGCATAGAGCAGCCAGGCGCGCTCGCGCGTCGTGGGATCGAACAATTTGCTTGCCGCCGCGAAGCTCTTGGAGCCCTTGGCGATGCTCTCCCGCGCTGCAGCCACGACCGCGTCGCGGCGTGGGGCGCTGCAGCCCGGCGCGGGGGGGGTCACAGGTCCCTGCTGCCGATCTGGCCGATCGTCGTGGCCGGCACATGCCCCGCCATCTTGTCGAGCAGGCCGTCCAGCGTGTCGTCGATCAGCAGGATCGACTGATGCTGGGGGCGCAGGAAGCCGACCTCGCCCATCTTGGCGACGAACTGGATCAGCCCGTCATAATAGCCCGAGACGTTGAGCAGCCCGACCGGATTGGCATGATAGCCGATCTGCGCCCAGCTCATCGCCTCCCAGAGTTCGTCCATCGTCCCGGTGCCGCCGGGCAGCGTGACGAAACCGTCCGACATGTCGGTGAACGCCTGTTTGCGCTCGTGCATCGTGCGCACGACATGCAGTTCCGTGCAGCCGCGATGCGCGACCTCGGCATCGACCAGCGCCTGCGGGATCACCCCGATGACCTCGCCGCCCGCCTCCAGCGCTGCGTCGGCAACTGCGCCCATCAGCCCCAGCCGCCCGCCGCCATAGACGACGCCGATCCCGCGCTCGGCCAATGTGCGCCCGACGAACCGGGCATTGTCGATATAGACCGGATCCGCCGGGGTCGCGGAGCCGCAATAGATGGCAAGGCGCTTCACGTCTGTCGTTGCTCCAGCATCAGCGCGGCGGTGGCTTTGGCGCTGCCGACCACGCCGGGGATTCCGGCGCCGGGATGCGTCCCCGCGCCGACGAAATAGAGGTTGGGAATCGAGGAATCGCGATTGTGCACGCGGAAATAGGCGCTTTGCGTCAGGATCGGCTCGAGGCTGAACGCGCTGCCCAGATGCGCGGCCAGATCGTGCTGGAAGTCGGTCGGCGCATAGCTGAACTTGGTGACGATCCGCTCATGGATGTCGGGGATCAGGCGGCGGCCGACCTCGTCCAGGATGCGCTTTTCGAGGATCGGTCGGACCTCGTCCCAGTCAACCGGCGACTTGCCCATGTGCGGTACGGGCGCGAGCGCATAGAAGGTCGAATGCCCCTCCGGCGCCATCGACGGATCGGTGACGGTCGGGTGGTGCAGGTATAGCGAGAAGTCCTCGCTCAGCACGCCATGGTCGTAGATGTCGGCGAGCAGCCCCTTATAGCGCGGGCCGAACAGGATCATATGGTGCGGGATGCCGGGCCACGTGCCCTTGATCCCGAAATGCACGACGAACAGCGACGGGGAGAAACGCTTGCGCTCAAGCCTTCCGGCGGTGCGCTGTGCGCTGCGCGAGCCCTTGAGCAGGTCGCGATAGCTGTGGACGATGTCGGCGTTGCTGGCGACCGCATCGACCTCGAACCGCGCACCCGATTTGGTGCGCACCGCCGTCGCGCGCTCGCCCAGCGTCTCGATCTCCTCGACCGCGTCGCCCAGCACCAGCTTCCCGCCCAGCCGCTCGAAGTGCCGCACCATACCGGCGACCAGCCGGTTGGTCCCGCCCATCGCGAACCACACGCCGCCGTCGCGCTCGAGCTTGTGGATCAGCGCATAGATGGCGCTGGTGGTCATCGGGTTGCCGCCGACCAGCAGCGTGTGGAACGACAGCGCCTCGCGCAGCTTCTCGTTCTTCACGAAGGTCGAGACCATCGAATAGACGCTGCGCCACGCCTGATATTTCATCAGCGCGGGCGCCGCCTTCACCATCGACCCGAAGTCGAGAAACGCGACATGGCCTAGCTTCTCATAGCCCTCGCGGTACACGCCCGCCGAATAGTCGAGGAAGCGGCGATAGCCGGCGATGTCGGCGGGATCGAGCTTGGCGATCTCGGCCGTCAGGATGCTGTCGTCATTGGTGTAGTCGAAGTTCGTCCCATCCGGCCAATTGAGCCGGTAGAAGGGCGAGACCGGGACCAGCGTGACATCGTCCGCCATGCGGTGGCCGGACAGCGACCACAGCTCCTCCAGCGACTCGGGTGCGGTGATGACCGTGGGACCGGCGTCGAAGACGAAGCCGTCCCTTTCCCAATAATAGCCGCGCCCGCCCGGCTTGTCGCGCGCCTCGATCACCACGGTCTCGACGCCCGCCGATTGGAGGCGGATGGCCAGCGCCAGACCGCCGAACCCCGCGCCGATGACTGCTGCCCGTTTCATCGCGCCGTCCCCCTGATCGCGCCCAAGGCGCGCTTGATCGGTACCGGCGGCTTGCCGGCGAGTACCCGTGCCCGATCGAACAGGCTCGACTGTCCACCATAGAAGCGGGCGATCAGCCCCGCGTCCAACCGGTAAAATCGTTCAAGGATGCGATAGCGCTCGCCCGGATCGGCCGCGCGGAACAGCATCGCCGACAACATGCGGTAATAGCCGCGCTGGCGCCATGTCTTTCGCGCATGGCCGTGGGTCAGCGCGTGCAGCGCCACGCCCGACAGGTCGCGGCTATTGCCGATGAGGGCGGCGAGGCGCACCGCATCGGGCAGCGAATAGCCGGTGACCGGGTGGAACAGCCCGGCGCGCATCCCGCCCTTGGCAACGCGATTGCCGCCAGACTTCCAATATTCCTCGAAATCGCCACCCATCGCGATCGGCAGCGCGCCAGCCTCTTCGCGCGTGACCCCCTCCACTGCGATGTTGCGCGCGCTCGCCCAGGCGTCGATCCGCTTGGCCGATGCCGCCACATCGATCTCGGGCGCATCGCTGTAATAAGTATCCTCGAGGAACAGTCGGGTCGCCGCAAAGGGCAGCGCGTACATGAACCGGTATCCGTCGATCTGCGCGACCGTCGCGTCCATCACCACCGGGCGCTTGAGCGCATGGGGTTCGGCCAGCGCCAGCTCGCGCCCCAAGAATTTCTGCCAGCCCAGATCGAGCTTGGACAGGTCGCCCGGCCCGCGGCAATCGATCACCCCGCCCGCCTCGATCCGGTCGCCATCGGCCAGCACTACCGCGCGCGCGCTGGCACCGAGCACCTTGCGCCGCGTCATCACCGCATGGTCGGGCATCGCCGCACGCACGACCTGGTCGAACCGTTCGGACTCGATGGAATAATAGGCGGATTTCAGCGTGCGGGCATGGGCCGGGAAATGAACGTCATAGCTGGTCCAGCCATAGGAGATCAGCGGCGCGACCAGCCAGCGGTCGGCGGGCGCGACATCGCTCGCGAAGAAGGACCAGAGATGGTTGCCGCCCAGCGTGCGCCCGCCCTCGATCAGGCGGACGTCGAGGGTGGGATGTTTGCGGCGCAGCGCGAGCGCGATCAGGCCGCCGGCGAGACCGCCTCCGACAATGGCGACGTCGCAATGGATGATCGCTGGCATCGCCGCCGCCTAGCGGATCGCCGGGACCGGTGGAAGCCCCGCTCATGGCGGTCACGAACCTTTCCGTCGCGGCGATGCGTTCGGCCCCACGAAATGGAGGACAGGTGATGCGAACGGCGATTGTGACGGGTGGAGCGCAGGGGATCGGCCGCGGGATTGTCGAGCGGCTGCTCGGCGAAGGCTGGGGCGTGATGGCGATCGATTTGGACCGCGTCGCGCTGCGCGAACTGGCGCAGGCGCACGCGCCGCGCCCGCTGCTGACCCAACTGGCCGATGTCGGCGACGAGGACGCGGTCGATCAGGCATTCGCGGCCTTCGCCAGGTGGAGCAGGGACGCCGGGGCCGACGGGCTCGATCTGCTGGTCAGCAATGCCGGCATCGCCGACCCGGTCAGCGGCCCGATCGAGACGCTGGCTCTGTCGGACTGGCGCAAATGGCAGGACAGCCACCTGACCGGCGCTTTCCTGATGACGCGCGGCGCTGTTCCGCTGCTTCGGCCCAGCAACGGATCGATCGTCCTGATGGCCTCGACCCGCGCCTTCCAGTCCGAGCCGAATTGCGAGGGCTATGCCGCGGCGAAGGGCGGACTGGTCGCACTCACCCATGCGCTGGCGGTCAGCCTGGGGCCGGATATCCGCGTCAATGCGATCTGCCCCGGCTGGATCGAGACGGCGCAATGGCAGAAATCGTCGCAGCGTTCGGAGCCAGAGCATCGCGTGATCGACCGCACCCAGCACCCGGTTGGGCGCGTCGGCACCCCCGACGACATCGCCGACGCGGTTCTGTTCCTCGCCGATCGGGCCGCGTTCGTCACCGGCCAGGCCCTGGTGATCGACGGGGGCATGAGCCGACGCATGATCTATGCAGATTAGGTGCGACCGCGCGCAAACCGGCCCTTGACCGCGAGTCGCGGCCCGTGCTGTCATATGCATGTCACGGCTGGCGGCGAGACACCCGCCAACGCGCACGAACGAGCGGCACGAGGGGGATCATGTACCATCCCGATCTGATCCGACATCCGGACGGTTGTCCGGCGCTCGTTCTGAACGCCGATTACACCCCGCTTTCCTATTATCCGCTCAGCGTCTGGCCGTGGCAGACCGCGATCAAGGCGGTGTTTCTAGATCGCGTCGATATCGTCAGCCATTATGAGCGCGAGGTGCGCAGCCCAACCGCGTGCATCAAGCTGCCGAGCGTCATCGCGCTCAAACAATATGTGAAACCATCGCAATTTCCGGCCTTCACCCGCTTCAACCTGTTCCTGCGCGACAAGTTTGAATGCCAATATTGCGGCAGCCACCGCGATCTGACCTTCGACCATGTCATCCCGCGCGCGCAGGGCGGGCGGACAACCTGGGAAAATGTCGCGACCGCCTGTGCGCCGTGCAACCTCAAGAAAGGTGGCCGCACGCCCAAACAGGCGGCGATGCCGCTCTTCATGGCGCCGATCCGCCCGACCAGCTGGCAGCTGCAGGAACATGGTCGCCGCTTCCCGCCCAACTATCTTCACGATACCTGGCGCGACTGGCTCTACTGGGACGTCGAGCTGGAGGCATAACCTCCCGATTGTCACCCCCGGGGCTTGTTCCGGGGTCCACCGGGCGGCAAGGTCGGTCTTCTGGGCTGATGCGATGCGCTTGCGGTCCAGTGGGTCCCGGCGCAAGGCCGGGGCGACCAGCTTGGGGTGACGCGGAATGACGGGATTCACGGTGGATCGGCGCGGCGCACTGGCATTGGGTCTGGGCGGCGCGGCAACGCTTGCACTGCCCGCATGGGCGCAACAAGCTGCAGCGGCACCGCTCGAAACCGCAGTCGACACCATCGTCGCGGACTTCATGCGCGCGTTCGAGACGCCCGGCATCGCCGTGGCGATCGTGCGCAAGGACCAGCCGGTGTGGCTCAAGAGCTATGGCGTGCGGACCATGGGTCGTCCCGATCCGGTCGACGTCCACACCCGCTTCGGCATCGCATCGAACAGCAAGGCGTTCACCGCGGCAGCGCTGGCGATGCTGGTGGAAGAGGGCAAGATCGGCTGGGACGACCGGCTGACGCAGCATCTGCCGGACTTCAAAATGGCCGACCCGGCGGTCACGACGCTGTTCAACGTCCGTGATCTGTTGGTCCATCGATCGGGCTTGCCGCTCGGCGCGGGGGACCTGCTCTATTTCCCGCGCTCGAACCGCACCGCGCAGGATGCGATCCGCGCGCTGCAGTTCCTTCAGCCGGTGCGACCGTTCCGGGGCGGCTATGATTATGACAATATCCTCTACATCGTCGCGGGCGCGCTGATCGAGAGGGTGTCGGGACTCAGCTGGCGCGATTTCATCCGCACGCGGATGCTGGAGCCGATGGGAATGGTCGATGCGGTCCCGTCGCTCGAACTGCTCAGGACAAAGAATGTGGCGGGCCGCCACGCGCGGCTCGGCCCGCCGGTGCGCGGGGTGGGGCCGATGAAGGTGATCCAGCCCGACGAATCCCCGGTGGTCGATCCGGGTGCGGGGATCAACGCCAGCGTGACCGACATCGCCAAATGGCTTCAGGTTCAGCTGGCACTGGGCGAACTGCCCGGTGGCAAGAAATTGTGGAGCAAGGAAAGCGCCGCCGAGATGTGGACGCCGCAGGTCGTCGTCTCGTCGAGCGATGGCGCAACCGACCTCAATCCTGCCCGGCCGATCATGTCCGGCTATGCGCTGGGCTGGTTCGTCCAGGATTTCCGCGCGCGCCGCCTCATCAGCCATTCGGGGGGCCTGTCGGGACAGGTGACGCAGACCGCGCTGATCCCCTCGGCAGGGGTCGGCGTCGCGGTGTTCAGCAATACCGAGGACAGCGTGTCGGGCGGCATCCGCAACGCGATCCTCGATCACCTGCTCGGCGCACCCGCCTATGACTGGGTGGGCAGCTATGTCGCGCGCAACAAGCTGGCGGCGGAAAGCATGGCGGCGGCGATGGGCGATGGCGACGCAAACCGCCCGAAAGGCGGCCCGAGCCTTCCGCTCGCCGCCTATGCCGGGCGTTATCGCGATGCCTGGTATGGCGACATCACCGTCGCGTTGCGCGGCGACACGTTGCACATCGACTTCGCCCCGCATCCGCAATTCGCGAGCGTGTTGGACCCCTGGGGTCCCGACGCCTTCCGCACCCGGATGGCGCCCGGCAAGGGTGAGGACGCGCTGGTCAGCTTCGTGGTAAAGGACGGCAAAGTCGCCGGGGTCACGATGAAGGCGCTCTCGCCGATCGCCGATTTCAGCTATGACTATCATCATCTGAACTTCGCACCGGTGCGTTAAGGGGTGTATTATTGTAATAATACACAGGCGTGATATGCTCGTCCCATCAATGGAGGGAAATCGCATGAAACGACTAACGATCGCATTGCTCTCGGGCGCCGTGTTGCTCGCCGGAACCGCAGCCTATGCCGGTGCGGCCGCTCCCGTCACATCGGAAGACAGGCTGATCCCGCGCGACAAGATATTCGGCAATCCCAGCCGTGCGGGCGGGCAGATCAGTCCGGACGGCAAGCATGTCAGCTGGCTGGCGCCGGTCGATGGCGTCATGAACGTCTGGGTCGCGCCGATCGGTAATCTCGCCGCCGCCAAGGCGGTGACCAAGGAGGCGAAGCGCGGGCTTCAGAATTATTTCTGGGCGCCCGACGGCGCACACATCATCTATTTGCAGGACAGCGGCGGAAACGAGAATTTCCGCGTCCATTCGGTCGATATCGCGACGCTCAAGGACACTGCGCTGACCAAGGCGGGCGACAAGGTGCGCGCGACGATCCAGGGGGTCAGCAAGCTGCGCCCCGATGTCGTGCTGATCGGCCTGAACGATCGCAACCCGCAGTTTTTCGACCTGTATGAGGTCAACTACAAGACCGGCGCGAGCAAGCTGGTCATGGAAAATCCCGGCTATGGCGGCTGGGTCACCGACAATCAGCTGAAACCCCGCTTCGCCTTTCAGCAGGTGCCGGGCGGCGGGAGCAAATATTTCCGGCTGGGCGCGGACGGCAAGTGGGCCGAGGTTCTTACGGTCGCGAACGAGGATTTCTTCACCACCGCGCCGATCGGCTTCAACAAGGACGGCACGACGCTCTATTGGGTGGACAGCCGCGGCCGCGACAAGGCGGCGCTGGTGAAGATGGACGCCGACAGCCTGAAGACCGACGTGATCGCCGCGAGCGACAAGGCGGATATTCAGGGGCTGCTGACCGACCCCGAAACCTATGAGCCGGTCGCCTATTCGGTGAATTATCTCAAGAATGAATGGACCCCGTTGAATGCCGAGGCGAAGGCCGATTTCGACTTTCTCCAGTCGAAACTGCCGGGCGAGGTATCGATCATGTCGTCGACCGATGATGGGTCGAAGCTGATCGTCGCGGCGAGCGCGGCGGAACAGCCCGCCACCGCCTATATCTACGACCGCAAGGGCAAGACGCTCACCAAGCTGTATGAGACCCGCCCCGACCTGTCGGCCTATCCGCTACAGCCGATGTGGCCGGTCGAAATCCCGACCGGCGATGGCAAGACGCTGGTGAGCTATCTCACTCTTCCCCCCGGCGCCGATGCGAACAAGGATGGCAAGGCCGACAAGCCGGTGCCGATGGTACTCTTCGTCCATGGCGGCCCCTGGGCGCGCGACGGCTATGGCTATAACAGCGCGCATCAATGGCTCGCCAATCGCGGCTATGCGGTGCTCAGCGTCAATTATCGCGGCTCGACAGGCTTTGGCAAAGGCTTCGTCAACGCCGCGATCGGCGAATGGTCGGGCAAGATGCACCAGGATCTGATCGACGCGGTCGATTGGTCGATCAAGGGTGGCGTCACCACGCCCGACAAGGTCGCGATCATGGGCGGCTCCTATGGCGGCTATGCGACGCTGGTCGGCCTGACCTTCACGCCTGACAAATTCGCCTGTGGCGTCGACATCGTCGGCCCGTCGAACCTCAAAACGCTGATGGAGAGCTTCCCGCCCTATTGGCGCCCGATCCTCGAGGGAACCTTCTACAAGCATATCGGGGACCCGACCAAGCCCGAGGATGTGAAGCGCATGATGGCGCAGTCGCCGATCAGTCGCGTCGATGCGATCAAGAAGCCCTTGCTGATCGGTCAGGGCGGCAACGATCCCCGGGTGGTCAAGGCGGAGAGCGACCAGATCGTCGAGGCGATGAAGGCGCGCAATCTGCCCGTCACCTATATCAACTATCCCGATGAGGGGCATGGCTTCGTCCGGCCGGAGAACCGCCTGTCCTTCTTCGCGATCAGCGAGGGGTTCCTGTCGAAATGCCTGGGCGGCAAGGCGCAGCCGATCGGCGATGACTTCAAGGGATCCAGCCTCGAGGTGCTTGAGGGCGCGGCCTATGTACCGGGTCTCGCCGCCGCTGCACCCCCGGCAGCTGCGGCGAAATGAGCCGGGCGCCCGCCGATCCGTCGCGCGCGGAACGGCGGGCGCTTGCCGATACTGTTCTAGTGTCGTAATACAGTGCCCGGTTCCATGCGTTACGACACCCTCTATCCCGAGATCGCGGACCCCCGCGCCGCGATCCCGCCCCCGCCCGGCCCGGGCGCAGGCGGCGGCGTGCAGCCGCCGCTCGGCGACTATACGGTCAACCTTCCGGTCATCGTCCGGCGCCGCAAATGGCGCTGGATTCCCCGGATTCTCGGCATCCTCATCCTGTTGTTCATCGCTGCGGTCGCCTGGCTGGTGTTCACCGCGCCGCTCAGCAAGTCGCTCGAACCGCCGGTGCCGCCCTCGATCACCCTGTTGTCGGCCGAGGGGACGCCGATCGCGCGCACCGGCGCCGTGGTGGGCAAGCCGGTCGATGCGGCGAAACTGCCAGACCATGTCGTCGAGGCGTTCGTCGCGGTCGAAGATCGCCGCTTCCGCTCGCATCTCGGTGTCGATCCGCGCGGCATATTGCGCGCCTTCGTCAACAACATGTTCACCGACAATAGCCGTCAGGGCGGCAGCACGATCACGCAGCAGCTCGCCAAGAACGCGTTTCTGAACTCCGACCGCACCTTCGGACGCAAGTTTCAGGAGGTGCTGATCGCCTTCTGGCTCGAAGCCTGGCTGACCAAGGACGAGATTCTCTCGCGCTATCTCTCCAACGTCTATTTCGGCGACAATCAGTACGGCCTCGACGCCGCCGCGCGCCATTATTTCAGCCGCCCGGCGACGGACCTCACCACCGCCCAGGCGGCAATGCTGGCCGGACTGGTCAAGGCGCCCTCGCGGCTCGCGCCCTCCTCGAACCTCAAGGGTGCGCGCGAACGCCAGGCGGTGGTGATCGGCACGATGGTCGACGCCGGCTTCCTGACCGAGGCGGAAGCCAAGGCGGTCCAGCCCGCGCGGCTGCGCCTGTCCAAGGTCAAGACCTTGCCCAGCGGCACCTATTTCGCCGACTGGGTGCTGCCCGAAGCGCGCGACCGTTCGGGCGAGATCGCCACCAACCAGACCGTGACGACGACGCTGGAAGCGCGGATGCAGCGCGCCGCCGAGCGCGCAGTGCGCAATGCCGGGCTGCGCAAGGCACAGGTGGCGATCGTCGCGATGCGCCCCGACGGGCGGGTGATCGCGATGGTCGGGGGCAAGAGCTATGCGCAATCCCCGTTCAACCGCGCGACCCAGGCGCAGCGCCAGCCGGGCTCGACCTTCAAGCTGTTCGTCTATCTCGCCGCGCTGCGCGCCGGGATGACCCCCGATTCCACCGTGCGCGACGAACCGGTGACGATCGGCAAATGGAGTCCCAAGAACAGCGACGGTCGCTATCGCGGGGTCATCACCTTGCGTGAGGCGTTTGCCCGGTCGAGCAACGTCGCCGCCGCGCGGCTGACCCAGCAGGTCGGACCCGCCGCAGTGATCCGCGCCGCCCGCGATCTCGGCATCACCTCGCCCATCCCCAATGAGGCATCGATCGCGCTCGGCACCTCCAGCGTCTCGCTGCTCGAACTCACCGCCGCCTATGCCGCCATCGCCAGCGGCACCACGCCGGTGCGCCCGCACGGCCTGTCCGACACCGACGCGCCCGGCTGGGCAGAGCGGCTGATCGGGGCAACCCGGTCGCTGTCGCGGCGCGAGTTGGAGGGGATGCGCGACTTGCTCGCCGCGACCGTCGATGGCGGCACTGGACGCACCGCCGCGCTGTCGGTCGACACGTTCGGCAAGACTGGGACGACGCAGGACAATCGCGACGCGCTATTCCTGGGCTATGCCAATGGCATCGTCACCGGGGTTTGGCTGGGCAATGACGACAACAGTCCCAATGGCGGGCTGGCGGGCGGTGGCATCCCGGCGCGCATCTGGCGCGATTTCATGAGCCAGGCGCTGGGCGTGACCGCGCGTCCCCGACCCGAGCCGGTGGTGGAGAATGTCACGGACATCCTGACCGAAGACCCGGAGAATTTCATCGACGACGGCCCCATCGAGTTCGAAGGCAGCTTCGGCGGCCGCGAGATGGGCGTCCGCGTCAATCGCGACGGCAGCATCGAGATGATCCGCCCCCGCCGTGACGTCCCGCGCGAGGAAGAGTTCGAAGACATGCCGCCGCCCGTCCGCGAACGTCGCCGCCGCGAGGGTGCGCCGGCGGACGAGTTCGAATTCTAGGGCACCAGAACCGGCATCTGGCCTCCATGGGCGGCGCGCTGCAAGCTATTCGCAACCAACAAATTCCCGATGGAGCCCCGTTTCGCGATTTACCATGATCCGTCTTCTCTCTGCGGACGGCGGTGGAATGGTGGCAGTCGATTTCGCCCGAAGCTTGGCCTTCCCCGATTGGAGGATCGCTAAAGTTCGTACGGAGTGAGGCGCGATGGCACTGTCATTCTGTCCACCGGAGACCCCGCGCCCCGCTTTCACCAGCGATCGGGGCGAATCCGTAATATGCATTCGATACCGCAGCGGGGCGTGAGAGGCATGAGCGAATCGGACTAGCCGCGAGAACGAAGTGTGGCGGAGCGGGAGGGATTCGAACCCTCGATACGGTTTTGCCGTATACTCACTTTCCAGGCGAGCGCCTTCGACCACTCGGCCACCGCTCCGCATTCGCTGGAAGCGCGCTGCGTAGAGATTTGGTTGCCGCTTCGCAAGCGCGTTGCGCGCGCGCGTCATGCGTGACAGCTTGGCGCCCATGCTGACCTCGCTCCTCGCGCTCGCAGTGCAGGCCGCCACGGCGGCTCCGCTTCCTTCCGATCCGGTCGAAAGCGATTGGCGCGACATCCCCGCCGAAGAGTTGCTGGTGATGACGCTGGCGGGTGAGCGACAGATCGTGATCCGGCTCGCGCCGCGCTACGCGCCGGTCCATGTCGCCAATATCCGCAGGCTTGCGGCCGCCGGTTGGTGGGACGCGGCAAGCGTCTATCGTGTCCACGACAATTATGTCGTGCAATGGGGCGATCCGACCGAGAAGAAGCCGCTGCCGGAGGGCGTGATCGCCCGGCCGCCCGCCGAATATGACTGGCCGGCCTTCGACGCGGTCACGCGGCTCACCCGCACCGACCCCTATTCGACCGCAACCGGGCACAGCGCCGATGGCTGGCCGCTGGCGACCAATGGGCAGGTCGCGTGGCTCCCGCATTGCTATGCCATGGTCGGTGTCGCGCGCGATCTGGCGCCGAGCACGGGAAGCGGCGGCGATCTTTATGCGGTGATCGGCCATGGGCCTCGCCATCTCGATCGCAACATCGCGATCGTCGGCCGTGTGCTCGAGGGGATCGAGCATTTGTCGGCGCTGCCGCGCGGCACCGAGGGCGGGCTTGGCCTCTACAAGGAGACAAGCCAGCACGTTCCGTTCGTGCGGGGTAGGCTTGCCAGCGACTTGCCCGAAAGCGTGCGCCCGCGCTTCCAGTATCGCGCCGCAGACAATGTCCGTTTCGCCGCCTGGATCAAGGCGCGCGAGAATCGCCAGCCGCCCTTTTTCAACCTGCCCTCAGGCGGGGTGGACATCTGCAACGTGATGCCGCCGGTCCGGCGCGCGCCATAGCGCTTTTCAGCGCGTGGCACCGGCTCGCTTCACCGAAGCCGATTCAGTCTCAGCAGTCTATTTCCCCACCCACTCGGCGACCTCGCCCGCCACCTTGTTCGCCGCCTGGTTTAGCGCGGTGCCCGCAGCGGCGGGGGTGAGTTCGGCCATCGGCACGCGCGCCTCGAAGCGGCGCTTTTCATAGGGCATCACGGGGCGGGCGCCGTCGCTGGAGGCGGGGCGGTCGCGCACCAGCGTCGCGTCATAGACGACGACCGCCTCACTGGCAGTGGCATCGACCCCGAACTGGCGCAGGTCGCCGCCCAGCCGCGCGCCGGGATCCCCAAGCGATACGCGTGTCGTCAACACGACACGGCCGGTGCGCGCGGTGATCGTATCGGACAGCATCCGCGCGAACAGGCGATTGGGGGTTTCGACCCATTGCGCATCCTTGAGATAGGCAACGCTGGTGTCGCCGCTGCGCACCGGGATGCGGGTCACTGCCAGTTCCTGCGGCACGCCCGGCACCGCGATGGTGATCGAACGCGCATTGGCCGAACTGGCGGTCTCCCCCACCGCGACCGTGGCGTCGGCATTGAGGGTGAGCAGGGAAGGGGGCGGGTTCGAGCCGAAGCTGATGCAGCCGCCGAGCGGCAGCGCGGCGAGCAGCGCGGGGAGGAGGAGGCGGGTTCGCATCATCGGGCTCACTTCTTCCTGGGTTCATAGTCGGGAAGCTTGGGCGATCCCAGGATCGACCCGGCTCCCTCGCGATCGATCTTTTCCGCGACCGAGGCGAGCGCGGCGGTCATCTGGCGCAGGTCCTGAATCAGCTGATTGATCTCGGGGATCGTCTTGCTCGAAACCGCGTCGATCCCGGTATCCGCTTTGCCCAATGTCCGCTCAAGCGCCTTCATGCTGCGGTCGGCCGAAGCGATGGCGCCCCGCAGGTCCCTCATCGCCGGGGATACCTCGTCGCCCAGGACACGGTCGGTGGTCGCGGCCATGTCGCCGATCTTCTCGGCGGCATAGCCCGCCTGTTTCACCGTGTTGCGCAGTTCGGCAATGGCCGCGCGCATGTCGGGCGCGCCCTTGGCCAGTTCCCCGGTCAGCCGTTCGGTGTTGGCAAGGATGCCGCTGATCGACGCCTGATTGCGGTCGGACAGCAATTCGGTGAGCCGTTCGGTGAGCGTCGAGAGTCGTTCGAGCAGGCGCGGTGCCGAGTTGAGCAGAGCACCTAGCCCGCCCTGTTTGGTCGGAATCACCGGCACGCCGAGCGGGCAGACCGCGCGCGGATTGGTTTCCGGACAGACGATCGGCGCCGCACCCTTGACCGCGCCGTCGAGCTGGATCTGGCTGACCCCGGTAAAGCCAACGCCCTGGATCGTCGCCGTGGTGCCCTGCAGGATCGGCACGTCGCTGTTCACCGCGATCCGCACGCGCACCAGGCTGGGGTCGGGCTTGAACAGACCGATTTCCTTCACCTGACCAGCGGGCACGCCGGAAAAGGCGACCTGCGAGCCCTTGTTCAGACCGTCGACCGCCTGTTTGAAGAAGATGTCATATTCCTTCTCGCTGGTCGTGCTGACGCGCGCGAGCCACACGGTGAACAGCGCCAGCACGGCGAGCAGGATCAGCACGACCGCGCCGACCAGCACATGATTTGACCGGGTTTCCATGCCTTAAGCCCCCTTGGCAGCCGCGCGTTCCGCGCTGGACACCGCCGCGCGGCCGCGCGGGCCATTGAAATATTCCTGAATCCACGGGTGATCCAGCGCGAGAAGTTCGTCGATCGTCCCCACCGCGATCACCCGCTTGTCGGCGAGCACCGCGACGCGATCGCAGATCGCGTAGAGCGTATCGAGATCATGGGTGATGAGGAAGACCGTCAGCCCCAACGTCTGCTGAAGCGAACGCGTGAGTTCATCGAACGCCGCAGCGCCGATCGGATCGAGCCCGGCGGTCGGTTCGTCGAGGAACAGCAGTTCGGGATCGAGCGCCAGGCTGCGCGCAAGTCCCGCGCGCTTCTTCATGCCGCCCGACAGCTCGGCGGGATATTTCGGCCCCGCATTGGGGGGCAGCCCGGTCATCACCACCTTGTACGCAGCGATCTCGTCGAGCAGCCCCTGATCGAGCTGGGGGTAGAATTCCTTGAGCGGGACCTGGACATTCTCCGACACGGTCAGGGTCGAGAACAGCGCACCGCCCTGGAACAGCACGCCCCAGCGGCGGCGAATCTCGAACGCCTGATCGTCATTCGCTCCCAGCACCGGCTCGCCAAAGACATGGACTTCGCCATGATCGGGCGGCTGCAGGCCGATGATCGAACGCATCAGCACCGACTTGCCGGTACCGGACCCGCCGACCACGCCCAGGATCTCGCCGCGCCGCACGTCGAGATCGAGATTGTCGTGGACCACCTGCTCGCCGAAGCTGTTGCGCAGGTTGCGGACGCGGATGATCGCGTCACCGTCATCGAAGGTCGGGGCGGTCATCAGTTCCACCCCACTTCGGTAAAGAACACCGCGAAAAAGGCATCGAGCACGATGACGAGGAAGATCGCCTGAACCACGGCGGTGGTGGTGCGGGTGCCGACCTGTTCGGCGTCGCCCTCGACCTGCATCCCCTGGTAACAGCCCGCCATGGCGATGATCGCGCCGAACACCGGTGCCTTGACCAGCCCGACATAGAGATCGGTGATGGGCACCACTTCGCGGATGCGCTGGACGAAGGTGATCGGCGGGATGTCGAGCGCGATCCAGCAGAGCAGACCGCCGCCGATCATCCCGATCAGCGATGCGTAGAAGCCGAGCAGCGGGAGCATCAGCACCGCCGACAGCACGCGCGGCAAGACCAGCGCCTCCATCGGACTGACGCCGATGGTGCGCATCGCATCGATCTCTTCAGTCAGTTTCATCGTGCCGAGCTGCGCGGCGAAGGCGGAGCCGGAGCGGCCAGCGACCATGATCGCGGTCATCAGAATGCCGAGCTCGCGCAACGTGATCCGCCCGACCAGGTTGATCGTGAACACCTCGGCACCGAACTGGCGCAGCTGCACCGCGCCCTGTTGCGCGATGACGATCCCGATCAGAAAGCTCATCAACCCGATGATGCCCAGCGCCGAAACGCCGACCACTTCGAACCGATGGACCGTTGCATGGTAGCGAAAGCGGCGCGGATTGGCGATCACGCGCCCGGCGGCAACCGCGGTCGCGCCCATGAAGCCGAGCAGGCCGTAGAGCGTCTGGAACGCCTGCACCACGGCCTCGCCGATTTCGGCGAGCAATTGCGCAAAGGGGCCCAGCGGGCGCGCAGGCGTGGCGATCGGATGATCGGCCTGTGCGACATGATCGAACAACAGTTGCTGGTTGCTGTCGAGGCCGACGACCCTGGCATCATGGTCGCGCGCGAAGCGGTGGACCAGCCAGGCGCCGACGGTATCGAGCCGATCGATTCCCTGCATGTCGAGCGTGCGCACCGGCCCCTCGACCGAACCAAGCCGGTCGGCAAGATCACCGATCGCGCGAAGCGACAGATTGCCGCTGAAACGCAGCGTGCCGCCATCGGCCGCATCATGCTGGAAATCGGCTGGCGCGCTCATCGGCGTCATCCTTGGTTCATTCGGACTGGATCGGCAAGCGCCGGTGATTACAGATGATTCTCATCCAACCCGAATCTGGACAGGAAACAAGGCGCTGATGCGGCGGCTCGCAATCTACGACATGGACAAGACGATCACGCGCCGGGCGACCTGGACACCGTTCCTGATTCACGCCGCGCGGGTGCGGGCGCCGTGGCGGCTGGCGCTGCTGCCGCTCGCCGGGGTGGCGAGCCTTGCTTATCTGGCCAAGGCGATCGACCGGGCACGGCTCAAGGAAATCACCCACCGGTTGATGATCGGCCGCGCGATCCCGCCTGCAGATCTGGCGAAGGTGGCGCAAACGTTTGCGGAGGATGTCGCGGCGACCAACCTGTTCGCCGATGCGCGGGCGCGGGTCGAGGCGGATCGCGCGGAGGGATGGGAACCGGTGCTCGCGACCGCCAGCCATGGCTATTATGCCGAAGCGATCGCGGCGCAGCTTGAGATCGGCACGGTAATCTCCACCTCCGCGCGGCGCGATGCGGACGGCAACGTCCTCGCCCGGCTGGAGGGCGAGAATTGCTACGGCCCCGCCAAGCTGCGGCTGATCGAGGCCTGGATGGCGCGCGAGGGCCTGTCGCGCGCGGATATCCGGGTGCGCTTCTACAGCGACCATGTCTCCGACGTGCCGGTACTCAAATGGGCGGACGAACCGTTCGCGGTCAACGCGCATGGCCCGCTGCGACGGCTGGCGGTGAGCAGGGGTTGGCCGGTGCTGGACTGGGAGGGGTGACGCCCGTTCTTGCCCTCTAGACCGTTTCGGGCTGTGTTTCATCGCTCTGTTCCCCGGCGAAGGCCGGGGTCCAGTATCGACGAACACGCGGCGGCATCCCGTCACTCGAAACAGCTCGCAACTGGACCCCGGCCTGCGCCGGGGAACGACTCAACTCAACCCGATCGCGCGCTAAGCCGTTTGTACGAGCTTGTCGAAGCACCGGTCCCGTGATCTCCGGGGGCAGGAGGCCGCCCTTCGACAGGCTCAGGGCAAACGGGGTCAGGCACGCGACACTCTGTCGGCCTTCATCACAACACGGTGTGCAATGTATGCAGCGTCAGCCCCACCAGCCCGCCGACCAGCGTGCCATTGATACGAATATATTGCAGGTCCTTGCCCACCGCATTTTCCAGCCGCCCGGTGATCGTGCGCGCATCCCAGCCGCGCACCGTGTCGGACACCAGCCGCACGATGCCATCGCCATAATCGGCGGCGGTGCCGACCGCGGCGCGGCGGACGAAGCGGTTGATCATATGGCTGAGGCGCGGGTCGCTCTGCAGTGTCTGCCCCAACTGGCGTAGTGCATCGCCCAGCTTTCCGGTCAGCGCTGCGTCGGGATCGCGCGCGACGCGGAGGAGGGCGGCACGGGCCTGGTCCCACATCCCCTCGATCCATCGGGCGAGCGCGGGGTTGTCGAGCATTTCGGCCTTGAATTCCTCGACCTTGAGGCGCGTGGGAATGTCGAACTGCAGGTCGAATGCGAGCTTTTCCAGCCCTTCTTCCACTTTTGCGCGCAGCGGATGGCCGGGGTCTTCGGCGACGTCGGCGACCAGCTTGTACAGTCCGTCGATGATCGCGTTGGCGAGCGTTTCGTCGAGGCCGGTCCAGCGCATGATCGCACCGGCGCGCTCATGCACCATCTTGCGGATCAGCGCCTCATTCTGGTCGATAATCTTCGCCAGCCAGCGCAGCATCGAATCCATCAGCGGCAGGTGTCGTCCCTCGGCAATCGCCGCACCCAGCGCCTGCCCGAGCAGCGGCGCCACATCGGTCTGGCGCAGCCGGTTTGCCACCGCGCCCTTGATCAGCCCACCCAACTGATCCTTGTCGAGCGATTCGAGCAGGCTCGCCGCCATGCGCGACGCACCGCGGCGCAGGCGTCCGGAGCACTCCGGTGGCTGGGCCAGCCATTTGCCGGCGGCGCCCGCAACGTCGATGCCGCGCATCCGCCGCGCGACCACGCGCGGGATCAGAAAATTGTCGCGCAGGAAGTTGGCGAGGGAGGTAGCGATCCGCTCCTTGTTGCGGGGAATGATCGCGGTGTGCGGGATCGGCAGACCCAGGGGGTGTCGAAACAGCGCGGTAACCGCGAACCAGTCGGCCAGCCCGCCGATCATCGCCGCCTCGGCAAAGGCCCTGACAAAGCCCGCTGCGGTGTAGGCCGGCTCGTAGCTGCGCGCGACGAAATAGACGATCGCCATCGCGACCAGCAGGCCGGTGGCAAGGATGCGCATCCGCCTCAGCGCAGGCGGAACGGGTTCACGGTCGCGAATCACTGGACCAGAAAGCACGCGGATCGACGGGTTCATAGCCGTAACAATCCGCGTGCCTGCTTTTGGTTCACTCGGCGGGTTCCGGACCCTCGCTGCCGCGATGGCCGATCCGGCCGCCCGGCTGATGCTCGATCACCGGCCCCTGCGGCCCATGCTCGTCGCCGGGGGTGTAGGTCAGCAGGCGCCGACGCAGCCGCGGCCCCAGCCATTGTTCGACCCCGATCGCCAGGCTGAAGCTCGCCGGAACGATCACCAGCGTCAGGATCGTGGACAGGATCAGGCCGCCGATCACGGTGATGCCCATCGGCGCGCGCCACGAACTGTCGCCGGTCAGCGAGATGGCGGTCGGCACCATGCCTGCGACCATCGCGACCGTGGTCATCACGATCGGCTGGGCGCGCTTGTGCCCGGCATCGGCGATCGCGGTGAGCTTGTCGACGCCCTTCTCCATCTCCTCAAGCGCGAAATCGATCAGCAAAATCGAGTTCTTGGCGACGATCCCGAGCAGCATCAGCAGTCCGATAAACACCGGCATCGAAATCGGCTGGCCCGCCACCATCAGTGCGAGCAGGCCGCCCAACGGCGCCAGCAGCAGCGATCCCATGTTCACCAGCGGCGACATGAAGCGGCGATAGAGCAACACCAGCACCGCGAAGACGAGGAAGATGCCAGCGACCACTGCGACGATGAAGTTGTTGATCATCTCCGCCTGCCACTTGGCCTGGCCCACGGTCAGCTTGCCGACGCCGAGCGGCAGGTTCTTCATCGAAGGGAGCGCGTCGATCTGCTTCATCGCATCGCCACTGACCACGCCGGGGGCGAGATCGGCGCCGATCATGATACGACGCTGTTTGTTGATGCGATCGATCCGGGTGGGGCCCGCGCCGAAGCCGATCTCGGCAACCAGGCTCAGCGGCACCGAGCCGCCCGACTGGGTCTGGACAGGCAGGTTCTGGATCGTCGAGAGCCGCGCACGCGCATCCTCGTCCAGCGCAACGCGGATCGGGATCTGGCGGTCGGACAGCGAGAAGCGGGCGCTGTTCTGGTCGATATCGCCCAGCGTCGCGATGCGGATCGCGCTCGACAGCGCGGCCGTGGTCACGCCCATATCGGCGGCAAGGTCCATCCGTGGGCGGATCACGATTTCGGGCCGCTGCAGGTCGCCGGTGATGCGCGGTGCGACTACGGTCTTTAGACCTTCCATCTCCTCGACGATCTTCTGTGCGGTCCGCTGCAGCAGGGCGGGGTCCTCGCCCCCCAGCGTGATCGTCAGCGCCCGGCCCGATCCGCCCCAGCCCTGCTGGTTGCGGAACGACACGCGCGCGTCGGGGATCTTGGTCAGTTCGGGCGTCAGGCGCCGCTCGAATTCGTCGCTCTTGAAGGGCCGCTCATCGGCCAGCATCGCGGTGACGCGGCCATTGCCGACAAAGGCGCGGGAATAGGTGTTCTCGACGCCCTCCTGCTGTGCCAGCAGATTGCGGACACGATCGACCACCGCCTTGGTCTGCTCCAGCGTCGTTCCGGGGACCATCTCGATCGTCGCGGTCACCGCATCCTGGTCCTGATTGGGCTGGAACGTCATCGGCAGCGCGGTGAAGCACCAGATGGTGAGGCCGAACGACGCCAGCCCGCCGACCACCGCCGACCAGCGATGGCGCAGCGTCCAGTGAAGGACCTTCATATACTGATCCATCATCCACCCTTCGCCATGGGTGGCGTGACCCTTTGCCTTCAGGAAATAGGCGGCGATCATCGGGGTCAGCAGGCGTGCGACGGCAAGGCTCATCAGCACCGCGGCGACCACGGTGAGGCCGAAATTCTTGAAGAACTGACCCGAAATGCCGGGCATCATGCCGACGGGCAGGAACACCGCGACGATCGACATGGTGGTTGCGACCACCGCGACGCCGATCTCGTCCGCCGCGTCGATCGACGCCTGATAGGCGGATTTGCCCATGCGCATGTGGCGAACGATATTCTCGATCTCCACGATCGCGTCATCGACCAGCACGCCCGCCACCAGACTGAGCGCGAGCAACGTCATCTGGTTGAGGTTGAAGCCGAGCAGTTCCATGAAGAAGAAGGTCGGGATCGCCGAAAGCGGAATCGCGAGCGCCGAGATCAGCGTCGCGCGCCAGTCGCGCAGGAACAGGAACACGACGACGACGGCGAGCGCCGCACCCTCGATCAGCGCCCACAGCGCCGATTCATACTGATCCTTCGCGTATTTGGTGTTGTTGAACAACACCTCGAACTTGACTTTGGGATTGCGCTCCTGAAGCGCCTTCAGCTTTTGCTCCGCCTCGGCGAATACCGCGACGTCGGATGCGCCCTTGCCGCGCTTAATGTCGAAGGCGAGCACCTGCTGCCCGTTCCATTCGGCCGAGCTGCGGATCTCCGCATATTCGTCGCGCACTTCGGCGATATCGGCGAGGCGCACGGTGCGTCCGCCGCCGATCGCGATCTGGGTCTGGCCCAGCTGATAGGCATTGGCGGCGTTGCCGAGCACGCGCACCGACTGTTCGGTGCCCGAGATTTCGGCGCGTCCGCCCGCCGCGTTCAGGTTCACCTGGCGCAGCTGCTGGTTCACCTGCGTCGCGGTGATGCCATAGGACTGGACCTTGGCGGGGTCGAGGATGACGCGGATCTCGCGGCTGACGCCGCCGATCCGCTCCACTGCGGTCAGACCGGAGACCGACAACAGTTCCTTCGACACCGCATTGTCGACATACCAGGACAGGTCCTCGATCGTCATGTCGGTGGCGATCGCGGTGAAGCTGGCGATATCGTTGTCCGTCGTGTTCGCGCGATAGACCTGAGGCTCGAGAATGCCGTCGGGCAGGTCGCTGCGAATCTGGTTCACCGCTTCGCGCACGTCCTGGACAGCGCGATCGATCGGCGTGCCGATGTCGAGCTGGACGACGGTGACCGAGCTGCCCTCGGTCACGTTCGATTCGATCTGGTCGATGCCCTGGAGCGCGCGGACCGCGGATTCGACGCGCTGGGTGATCTGCGTCTCCAGCTCGGTCGGTGCGGCGCCCGGCTGGTTGATGACGACGATCGCGATCGGGAAATCGATATCCGGATCGTTGTTCACGTCCATTCGCGCGAAGCTGACGAACCCCGCGATGGTCAGCGCGATAAACAGGACGATGGGCGGAACCGGATTGCGGATCGACCAGGCGGAAATGTTGCGGAAGCCCATGTCCCTGTCCCTTTAGCGCTTGATGGTCGTGAGGTTCGGAATGACCTTCTGACCCGGGTTGAGGAACGCGCCTGCGGTGAGCACCACACGCTCGGTTCCGGTCAGGCCGCTGGTGATCGCGACGCCCGCATCGGAGACCTGCCCGGTCTTGATCGCGCGCCGTTCCGCCTCGTCCTTCGCGTTGAGGATATAGACATAATTGCCTTTGGAGTCGCTCTGGATCGCCGATTGGGGCAACTGCGGCATCACCGCGCCACCCGCGACGATCCGCGCGGTGGCGAAACCGCCGGGACGCAACGCCTTGTCGAAGCTCAGCGCGACGCGGGCGACGCCCTGGCGAGTCTGGGGATCGATTACCGGCGACACCTGCCACACTTCGCCGGTGAAGGTCTGGTCCATGCCGACCGGCGTCACCTCGGCGCGGGCGCCGACGGGAACGCGGTGGAGATCGGCTTCGCTCAGCTGGGTGCGCAATTCCATCTGCCCGCCCTGGGCGACGCGGAACAGCGTTCCCGAACCGGAGCTGACGATCTGGCCCGGCTCCACCGCGCGGGTCAGCACGAGGCCAGCCGCAGGCGAGCGGATGTCAAGTCGCCGGTTGCGCGCGGCGGTTTCGGACAATTGCGCCTGCGCCACGCGCACGCGCGCTGCGGCCGCATCGCGGGTGGCGGTCTTGCGATCAAGATCGGCTTTGGAGATGAAGCCACGACCGACCAGCTGTTGCGCGCGATCGAGTTCCGCCTGGGCAAGATCGAGATCGGCCTGCGCGACGCGCACCTGCGCCGCCAGCGACTGCGCCGTCTGACTCTGCACGCTGCGGTCGACGGTCGCGAGGACCTGGCCCGCATCCACCCAGTCGCCCGGCTCCACGAGCACGCGGGTGACCATGCCGCCTTCGCCGGCCACGCCGACCGGCATTTCGCGCCGCGCGGCCAGCGAGCCGGTGCCGCTGACGATACTCTGGACCGTCTGGCGCCCGGGCACGGCGACGGTAACGGTCGGAAGCTGGCGCCCCTCGCCCTGAGCGCCCTTTGCGGCGCCGGCACCGGCGGCGGGCCCGGCCTTGTCATCGGCTCCGCCTGCGCCAAAGGCGAACCAGGCGCCTGCGATCACGACGACGGCGATGACCGCACCGATGATCCACCAGCGACGACGCGACCGCTTCCCCTCGTCGCCGGTCAAAGCGAGCCGTTCTTCCCCACCGAACATCCGTGCCTCGTAATTCATGCGTGACCTCTTTCCACCGCGGCCTTGCGACCGGCGCGGGTCTTTCCCGTCACGCTGTATTATCTGAATAAGTCACTTGCCTCAAGGGCTCTTTGCAACCGGATCGCGCCATGCCTGTTTTCCCCTTGTTCCGCAAGGGTCGGCAGGATCGTTGCGCTGCCGAATCAGCGTTTGCAGCCGCATCGTTCATCAGGCAAGCTGCGGTTCGCCCCGATGGGAAGGGGTGGAGGTGAAAACAGGAGGAACACATGCCCGACGGAATTCTCGGTTGGATTCTCATCGGCCTGGTGGCCGGCATCCTTGGCAAGCTCATCATGCCGGGCAAGGACCCGGGTGGGATCATCGTCACGATCCTGATCGGAATCGCCGGCGCGCTGCTGGCGGGATTCGTCGCGCCGTCGATCGGAGTGGACCTTTCGAGCACGCTGTCGAGCTATATCGCGGCGACGATCGGAGCGGTCGTGCTGCTCGCGCTCTATCGTCTGGTGATGGCGCGCCGGGTGCGCTGAGTTACGCTTTTTCGGGTCGTTCAGCCCCGGTTGTCCCGCCCTGTGCCAAACAGCGGCGGGACAATTTGCTGAAGGGATCCGGAATGTTTCGATTGATGACCGCCATGAGCCTCGCCGCGATGCTGCCGATGACGGCGGCTGCGCAGGTGGCGACGCCCGGTTCCGCCCTCGCCGTCGCCGAAGGCACGCTGCTCGACGTGGTGGCCGAGGGACAGGTCAACCGCGTTCCCGATGTCGCGACGATCCGCGCGGGCGTGGTCACCCAGGGCGGCACGGCCGCGGAGGCGCTGGCCGCCAATGCGCGCGAGATGGCGTCGGTGCTGGCCGCGCTGAAGGCCGCCGGGATTGCCGCGCGGGACATCCAGACTGCGACCATCTCACTCAACCCGCAATATCGCTATGGCGACAACCAGCCCCCGACGATCACCGGATATCAGGCGTCGAACAGCGTTTCGGTGAAGTTCCGCGACATCGCGCGCAGCGGCGCGATCCTCGATGCGCTGGTGCAACAGGGTGCGAACCAGATCGACGGGCCGAACCTGTCGATCGATGCGATCGATCAAGCGACGGACGCGGCACGAGTCGATGCGATCAAGCGCGCCCGCGCGCGCGCCGAACTCTATGCCCGTGCCCTGGGAATGAGCGTCCAGCAGATTCTGTCGGTGAGTGAGGCGATGGATGGCGGGGCGCCCGGCCCGGTGCCGCAGATGATGGTGCGCGCGGAAGCCAAGGATTCGACCCAGCTGGTGCCCGGCGAGCAACAGGTGAGCGCGAACGTCCGTGTACGCTTCCTGCTGAAGTGATCCGAACGGGGCAGGAGGTGGGGCCGTCCTGCGTGGGACGGCCCCTTTCCTCTCCGAATGCGTCCTCTCCGAACTTGCGTGCCGCGTTTAGCCCATTGGCCCACCGCCAGCCAGACTGGCCATTCGAAAGGGATCGCGTCGCCCGGACATGGTTCCGCCCGCGTTTTTGAGGCGCGGGCGGTGGGAGAGGTCGTTGCTGATTGCAGCGATCAGTATTTCTGCTGGCGCTCATACAGCGAGCGGTAATGCTGGATGCGCGTGACGCGCAGGCCCGGCATACCCGACCGGTCGATCGCGCGCTGCCACCCGGCGAATTCCTCGACCGTCAGGCCATAGCGGTCGCATACCTCGTCAATCGTCAGCAAGCCGCCATTCACCGCCGCGACGACCTCCGCCTTGCGGCGGACGACCCAGCGCGTCGTTTCGGGCGGCGGCAGCGAATCGAGCGTCAGCGGCTCGCCGAGCGGCCCGATCACCTTTGCCGGTCGGATCTTCTGGTTCTCAATCATTACCACCTCGATCAGGGCGGGGGGCCCCCGTCTTCTTGTTCTGACGACCGTAACGGTCCGGGCTTGAGCATCGGCTAAGCGGCACGGTAAACGCCGCGTTCATTGCCCTTTCCACCGGGTTAGCGCGCCTTCCATCGCCAGGTTGAACGCGCCATGCGCCGGGGCGAGCAACCCACTTACGGGCGCCGACCGATCCAGCCGCGTCTGCAACCGCGCGGTCGGCCCCGCCGACTGGCGCACCGCCGCACCCGCCAGCAACACCGCCAGCGGTACGGGGATCGCGGTTACCGCCACGTCCCGGTCGAATCGGAAGCTCAGATCCATCTACGCATACTGTCATCGGTCGAATCCATCCGACTCGGTTTAGCGAAGAAGGTTGAAGGGCCGGTAAATGCGCGAATTTTGCATCGCGGACTTCGCGCCCCTATGTGCGCGCACGATGTTCTCGGGAGATTTCCAGCTCGAAGGGCCGCTTGCGCAGCGGCGGATCGTCGTCGCCATGTCGGGCGGCGTCGACAGTTCGGTGGTGGCTGCGCTCGCCGCGCGCACCGGCGCCGAGACGATCGGGGTGACGCTCCAGCTCTACGACCATGGCGAGGCAGTGGGACGTGCCGGAAGCTGTTGCGCGGGCCGTGACATCCGCGATGCGCGCGCGGTGTGCGATCGGCTGGGCATCGCCCATTATGTCTTCGATCACGAAAGCAGCTTTCGCGGACAAGTGATCGACGATTTCGCCGACACCTATCTGGCCGGACGCACGCCGATCCCCTGCGTCAAATGCAATATGGGGCCGAAATTCACCGACCTGTTCGCGCTCGCACGCGATCTTGGTGCCGATTGTCTTGCGACCGGTCATTATGTCCAGCGCGCGATCGGCCCCGACGGCCCCGAACTGCACAAGGGCGCCGATCCGGCGCGCGACCAGAGCTATTTCCTGTTCGCCACCACCAGCGCTCAGCTCGATTTCCTGCGCTTTCCGCTGGGCGGCCTGCCCAAGGCGCGGGTGCGCGAGATCGCGGCGGAGATCGGCCTTGGCGTGGCGGGAAAGCCCGACAGCCAGGATATCTGCTTCGTCCCCGATGGCGACTATGCCTCGCTGGTCAAGAAACTGCGCCCGCAGGCCGAGACGCGCGGCGATATCGTCGATGAACGCGGCGCGAAGCTCGGCGAGCATCGCGGCCTGATCCATTTCACCGTCGGCCAGCGCCGTGGGCTCGAGATCGGCGGCACGCCCGAGCCGCTCTACGTCATCCGGCTCGACCCTTCGACCCGACAGGTCGTGGTCGGTCCCAAATCCGCGCTCGCGGTGCGCGCCGCGCGGATCGAGGGACTCAACTGGATCGGCGGGGGTCATGAGGGACCGCTGACCGCCAAGGTCCGTTCGATGGCGCGCCCCACGCCCGCCCGGCTCGATGGCGACCGGGTGGTGTTCGACACGCCCGAATATGGCGTCGCGCCGGGTCAGGCGGCGGTGCTCTACGCTGGCGAGCGCGTGCTGGGCGGCGGCTGGATCGCCGAGACCGAGCGCGCGGAACTGGCTCCCGCCTAGGGTTCGAGCGCTCCCGCGACGATCGGCGTCACCTTCTCGACGATCGCCTCGATCCCCTGTGGGTTGGGATGAACTCCATCGGGCAGCATCAGCGCGCGATTCGTGACGACGCCGTCCAGGAAGAAGGGGTAAAGCGCGGCGTCATAGCGTTTCGCCAGATCGGCATAGATCGCGTTGAACGGCTCGGCATAATCGCGGCCCATGTTCGGCGCGGCGACCATGCCGGTGAGCAGGATGGGAATGCCGCGCCGCTGCAGCTCCGCGCAGATCGCCGTCAGATTGGCGCGCGTCTCGGCGGGGTCGATGCCGCGCAGCATGTCGTTGCCGCCAAGGTTCACCATCACCAGATCGGGCGTGCGGTCGAGCCCGTCGAGCGTGAAGGCGAGGCGTCGTAATCCGGCCGAGGTCGTGTCGCCCGAAACCCCGGCATTGCGGACGGTCGCCGCCACGCCGCGGGCCGCCAGCGCCTTTTCGAGCCGGGCGGGAAAACTCTCCTGCGGCAGCACGCCATAGCCCGCATAGAGGCTGTCGCCGAAGGCCACCACCAGCTTGCGGTCGGCGATCTCCGCTGCGCCATTGACGGGTTCGGAGGCCGCCGTGACGGGTCCGGTCGTTTCGTTTCCGGGCTTTTTCTCATCCGAACAGCCGGCCAGCCCTTGGAGGAGCAGCACCGCGCCCGCATATGCAACGAACCTGTTGGTCAAGGAACCCGTCTCCACTCATGTCGATCGAACCAGCGGCGGATATCGCAATCCGCGCACGCAATGTCACCCTGACGCTCGGCACGCGCGAGGCACCCACCGACATCCTCAAGGGAATCGACCTCGATATCGCGCAGGGAAGCAGCGTCGCGATCCTGGGGCCGTCGGGGTCGGGCAAATCGTCGCTGATGGCGATCCTCTCCGGCCTCGAGCGCGCGAGCGGTGGAACGGTCAGCGTTGCGGGGGTCGCCTATGACAGGCTGGACGAGGACGGGCTGGCGCTCGCACGCCGCGGGCGCGTGGGCATCGTCCTTCAGGCGTTCCACCTGCTCCCGACCATGACCGCGCTCGAAAATGTCGCGGTGCCGCTCGAACTCGCCGGGGCGCCCGACGCCTTCGCGCGCGCGCAGGCGGAGCTGGAAGCGGTCGGCCTCGGCCATCGCCTGACCCATTATCCGGTGCAATTGTCGGGCGGCGAGCAGCAGCGCGTCGCCATCGCGCGCGCTGTCGCCGGGCGTCCCCAGATCATCTTCGCCGACGAACCGACCGGCAATCTCGACGGCACCACCAGCGGCGCGATCGTCGACCTGTTGTTCGACCGCCAGCGCGCGGCGGGCGCGACGTTGCTCATCATCACCCATGATCCGGCGCTGGCGCAGCGCTGCGACCGCGTGCTGACGATGCGCGACGGGCTGATCGTGTCGGACGACGCAGCTTGAGCGGCGCAACTTCACTCGGCTGGCGCGCAAGCTGGAGCATCGCGCGTCGCGACCTGCATTCGGGCTTTCGCGGGCTGCGGCTGCTCCTCGTGTGCCTGTTTCTCGGTGTCGCGACGCTGGCGACGATCGGCAGCCTGACCGCGTCGATCACCTCGGAAATCTCCGCACGGGGGCAAATTCTGCTCGGCGGCGATGTCGAGGTGGCGATGACGCAGCGCCAGCTCTCCGCTGCCGAACGCGCTGCGCTGGCGCAGCTCGGCACGGTGAGCGACACGATTCGCACGCGCGCGATGGCCCGCCGCACGACGCCGATTGCTGGCGCGCCCGATGCGGTGCTGACGGAGCTCAAGGGCGTCGATTCGGCCTATCCGCTCTACGGCACGCTGACGCTGGAAACCGGAGCATACCGCCCGCTGGCGCCCGATGCCGCGCTGATCGGTCGCGCATTGTCCGAACGGCTGCTGCTCCAGCCCGGCGATACGCTCCGCTATGGCGAGGCCGATTTCCGCGTCGCCGCGATCATCGCCGACGAACCCGACCGGGTGGGGGAGGGCTTCACCCTCGGTCCGGTCGCGATCGTCTCGCGCGCGGGCTTTGCGCGTACCGGGCTGATCCAGCCGGGCGCGCTCTACGAAACCAAATACCGCATCCGCCTCAATCCCGGCGTCGATCCCGAAGCCGCGGTCGAGGGCCTCAAGGCGAAGTTCCCCAATGCCGGCTGGGAATATAAGGATCGCGACCGTGCGGCCCCCGGCGCGGTGCGCTTCTTCGAGCGGATGGGGCAGTTCCTCTCGCTGATCGGCCTCGCCGCGCTGGTGATCGCGGGGATCGGCGTCAGCAACGGCGTCGCCTCCTATCTCGGGCAGAAGCGCGGGAGCATCGCGACGCTCAAGATCCTGGGCGCCACCTCGACCGATATCTCGCGCATCTATCTGCTCCAGATCGCCGCGGCGACCGCGCTGGCGGTGGGCGTCGGGCTGGTCATCGGCGCGCTGCTGCCGATCGCGTTCGTCGCGCTGGCGGGCGACCTGCTCCCCGTCGCGCCGGGACTCGGCATCTATCCGCTCCCGCTCGCGACCAGCGCCGCCTATGGCGTGCTGATCGCGTTCGCCTTTGCGCTGCCCCCGCTCGCCCGCGCGCGCACCCATCCCGCCGCGGCGCAGCTGCGCAGCGGGGTCGAGGACGGGCGCCGCGTCGACCGCCGCACCGCGCTGCAGGTCGCGGCGGCGGGGGCGCTGGTCGTCACGCTGGCGCTTGTCACCGCGCGCGAGCCGATCTTCGCCGCCGCGGTGCTCGGCGCGGTCGCGGCGGTGCTGCTCGTGCTGCTCGGCATTGGCGCGTTGGTCCGGCGGATCGCCGCGCGGCTCCCGCGCCCGCGCCGCCCGCTGCTGCGCCTCGCGCTTGCCAACCTCCATCGTCCCGGCGCGCAGACCGTCGCGCTGGTCATCGCGCTCGGCCTCGCGCTCACCTTGTTCGTCACGCTGGCGGCGATCCAGACCAGCCTTAACGCCGAGATCGATCGCGCGGTGCCGCAGCGCGCGCCCAACCAGTTCGTGCTCGATATCCCCTCCGACGCGCGCGAGCGTTTCGTCGCGACGGTGAAGCGCGCGGCGCCCGAGGCGAAGCTCAACATCGTCCCATCGCTGCGCGGCACGATCACCGCGTTCGGTGGCCAGCGTGTCGCCGACCTCGCCGAGCTGCCGGAGGGCGCGTGGTTCCTTCGCGGCGAGCGCGGTGTCACCTATTCCGACGTGCTGCCGCAAGGCAGCGATCTGGTGGCGGGCCAGTGGTGGCCGCGCGACTATGCCGGTCTCCCGCTGGTCTCGCTCGACCGCGAGGCGGCGGCGATCTTGAAGGTCGGGGTCGGCGACACGCTTACCGTCAGCATCCTCGGCCGCGAGATCGAGGCGAAGATCGCCTCGCTGCGCCAGGTCAACTGGGACACGATGGGGTTCAACTATGTCCTCGTCTTCTCGCCCAGCACGCTTGCCGCCGCGCCGCACAGCCTGACCGCGACGATCGAGATGGACGACGCCAACGAGGGCAAGGTGTCGCGCGCGCTGCTCGGCGCCTTCCCCTCGGCCTCGATCATCGCGATCAGCGAGGTGGTGGGGCAGGTGCGCGCGATCCTCGACCAGATGGCGACCGCGATCCTGATTTCGACATCGGTCGCGATCCTGGCCGGGATCGCGGTGCTGGTCGGGGCGATCGCGGCGTCGCGCCATGCGCGCACCTATGACAGCGTGATCCTGAAGACATTGGGCGCGACGCGCTGGCAGATCCTGGGTGCGCAGGCGCTGGAATATGCGCTGCTCGCCGCGACGCTGGCGCTGCTCGCGCTGGGCCTGGGCGGGCTGGCGGGCTGGTACGTCATCACCGGCGTGTTCGAATTCGGCTGGGCGCCCGACTGGGGAATCGTGCTCGCGACGCTAGGCGCGGGCACGCTGCTGACGCTCGGCATCGGCCTGCTCGGTTCGCTGCCGCTGCTGTCGGTCCGCGCGGCGCAGGCGTTGCGGCGGCTGTAGGCGCTACAGGTAGAACGTCCCTTCGATCACGGTGACGCAGCGGCCGCGCAGCATCACCTGATCGCGCGCCGCCTCGCACGCGACATGCCCGCCGCGCGCGCTTGCCTGGAATGCGGTGAAGCGCGTGCGGCCCAGCCGTGCCGCCCAATAGGGGGTGAGTACGCAGTGGGCCGACCCGGTCACCGGGTCCTCGTCGATCCCCGCCGCAGGGGCGAAGACGCGGCTGACGACATCGGTCTCCTCCCCCGGCGCGGTGACGATGTTGAGCGTATCGCCGATTGCCGCCAGCGCGCGGAAATCGGGCGTGAGGGCGCGCACCGCCGCTTCGCTGTCGAGCACCATGAGGTCGTAGCCGTTGGGATGCCGCAGCGTCTTCCCCTGATCCTCCGCCAGCCCCAGCGCGGCGCGCAGTCCCGGAACGTCCGCGGGCACGGGCGGATAGGCGGGCAGCGCCATCGCATAGCCTTCGCCCTCACGCGCGACCGACAGGATGCCGGCGCGCCGCGTGCGAAAGCGGACTTCGCTCAGCGCCGCATCGCGCGAGAGGAGATAATGCCCGCTCGCCAGCGTCGCATGGCCGCACAGCGCCACCTCGACCGCCGGGGTGAACCAGCGCAGCTCATAGTCCGCCGCGCCACTCGCGTCGGGCACGAGGAAGGCGGTCTCGGCCAGGTTGTTCTCTTCGGCGATCGCCTGCAGCATCGCATCGTCGAGCCAAGCGTCGAGCGGCATCACCGCCGCCTGATTCCCCGTGAACGGCCGGTCGGCAAAGGCATCGATCTGGGCAAAGGGCAATTGCATCATGCGTCCTTGATGGGGCCCAGCTCGTCCGCCTCGCGCAGCGGATCGCCGGGCCGGTCGACCTGTCCGACCGGGTCGACATGGATGAGAATCTCGGTCTCCGGAAACTCGGCGGCGAGACGGTGTTCGAGCGCCTCTACCACGTCATGCGCCTCCGCAACGCTCATCGCGCCCGGGATGTGAACATGGAACTGCGCGAAATCCTGCGACCCGCTGGTGCGGGTGCGCAGGTCGTGCAGGCTTTCGAACCCCGGCATCTGCGCCGCCACCGCGACAAAGGCACGGCGCTTTTCGTCCGGCCATTCGCGGTCCATCAGCTGCCCGATGGCGTCGCTCGCCGCGCGCCAGGCGCCCCATAGCAGCCACAGGGCGATGCCGATCCCGAATACCGGGTCCGCGCCGCGCAGCCCGACGATCGATTCGAGCACCAAAGCGGCGATCACCCCGCTGTTGAGCAGCAGGTCCGACTGATAGTGGAGCCGGTCGGTGCGGATCGCGATCGATCCGCTCGCGGCGATGGCGCGCGCCTGATAGGCGGTGAGCGCCAGCGTGACGAGAATCGCGGCGACCGAGACTGCGATGCCCGCCTCCGGATCGGCCGCCAGTTCGCCGCTCGCGAACCGCTCGACCGCGCGCACCGCGATGAAGGTGGCCGAGACCGAGATCAGCACCACCTGGAACAGCGCCGCCAGCGCCTCGGCCTTGCCATGGCCGAAACGGTGATTGGCATCGGCCGGCTGCGCAGCGATCCGCACCCCCGCCAGCGTCACCAGCGACGCGACGAGATCGAGCAGGCTGTCGGCGAGGCTGGCGAGCATCGCCACCGATCCGGTCGTCCAGGCGGCATAGCCCTTGAGCGCGCCGAGCAGCATCGCTGCGGCGACGCTGGCCATCGCGGCGCGGGTCGGCGTTGCGCTCACGGGTATAGCAGCCCCTCGTCCCAGCCGCTGGCAGTGCGGGTGAATACGCGCCGCTCGTGCAGCCGGTGTTCGCGGTCCATCCAGAATTCGATCCGCTCGGGCGTCACGCGATAGCCGCCCCAATGCGGCGGACGCGGGACGTCGCCGCCCTCGAACCGTTGGCGCGCCGCCTCGTACCGCGCCTCGAACGTCGCGCGATCAGGCAGCGGCCGCGACTGATCGCTCGCCCAGGCGCCGAGCTGCGAATCGCGGCTGCGTGAAGCGAAATAGGTGTCGGACTCGGCCGCCGAGACCGAGCTCACCGGCCCCTCGATCCGGATCTGGCGGCGCAATGATTTCCAGTGAAACAGCAACGCAGCACGCGGTGTCACCGCCAGCTCGCCCGCCTTGCGGCTCTCGCCATTGGTATAGAAGACGAATCCGCCCGGCCCGTGGCCCTTGAGCAGCACCATCCGCACCGAAGGCTGGCCGTCGGCGCCGACAGTGGCCAATGCCATCGCATTGGAATCATTGGGTTCGCTCGCACGGGCTTCGCGATACCAGCTATCGAACAGCGCAAAAGGATCATCAGCCATGGCGCGTGCCATAACGCCTGTTCGCCGCAAGGGGGAGAGAAATGGCGCGGGCGGCGGGTATCGGTATCGGGGAAAATATAGTTCGGAACAGCCGGATCGCTGCGTCTAGTGCTAGGAGGACCCAGCATGTGCGCCCAGATCCGCCAACCCGCCGATAACCGGCACGACGTTGCATCGATCGCCTTGCGCTATGAGCGGGCGGTACATGCCTTTTTCCTGCGCCGGGTGAGGGATCGCGCCGAGGCGGATGACCTGACGCAGGATGTGTTCGCGTCGCTGGCCCGCCGGTCCGATGGCGACGCGATCGAGAATATCGAGGGCTATGTCTTTCAGGTCGCGACCAATTTGCTGCGCGACCGGTCGCGCCGCCGCACCGTTCGGCCGGATATTCAGGGCGAAGGGTTCGCCGATCCGCTGGGAAGGCTGATCGACGAGATATCGCCCGAACGCGAGATGATCGGCAAGGACAGTTACAGCCGCTTTCTCAGAATATTGGAGGCTCTGCCGGAGCGCCCCCGTATGGTGTTCATTCTCAACCGGTTCGAGGAAATGACGGGGCGTGAGATCGCGGCGTTTCTCGGCCTTTCACAACGCCAGATCGAAAAGGATATCAGCAGGGTTCTCGCCGCATTGCGGGAGGAACTGCCATGAACCTTTCCGCGATCCGACGCCCCCCCGAAAATGCGCAGGAAGCGGCGATTTGGTGGGCGGCGCGTCGTCGGCTTAATCCCGCCGGTTTCGCGAGCGACGAGCGGTTCGCTCAATGGCTGAAAGAGGAGGCCAATCAGCGCGCCTGGCGCGAGGTCGTGCGGCGTGACGATCAGGTCGGTGGTTTCGCAACGATGCCGGAAATCCGCGAGATGCGCCTGCAGGCGCTGGACATGGCGCGTCAGCAGAACGGGCGACGGCGTCGCAAATGGGGTGTAACCTCGGCGATCGCGGCAAGCCTTGCCCTGATCGTCGCATTTGACGGGATGTCGCGTCTCGATCCGAACGCCGCCGCCCCGGCCGCGACGGAACATGTACAGCGGTACGCGACCGCGATCGGGCAACGGCGCGACGTGATCCTGGGCGACGGGTCCAGCGTGACGCTGAATACGGGCTCGTTGATCGAAGTTCGCTTCTCGCCCGACCGTCGCGATGTCCGCCTGCTGCAGGGGCAGGCAATGTTCAACGTCGCCAAGGACGCCGATCGCCCCTTTGTCGTGTCGGCGCGGAACCGCCAGGTGACCGCGCTCGGCACCGCGTTCGATGTGCAGATCCGGCAGGATGGACAGGTCAAGGTTCTGCTTGTCGAGGGCCATGTACGCGTCGCCCCCGTCAATCCGAAGGGATTGAGCCGCATCATCCCCGCATTGGCGCGCACGGACCTGCAGCCGGGCCAGCAATTGCTGACGGAAGGGGCCGAAGCCGTCGAGGTCTCGGCGGCGGACGTCGAGCGCGAGACCGCGTGGAACCGTGGCGTGCTGATCTTTCGGAACGACATGCTGGGCGACGCGATCAAGGAAGTGAACCGCTATTCCCAGCTGCAATTGGTGGTGGATGATCCGGACGTCGCAGCGTTGAAGGTGAGCGGCATCTTCCCCACTGCGGACCAGGAGGATTTCGTCGCCGCGCTGTCCACCCTTTATCCGCTTCGCGCGGAGCGGGAACAGGGCGGCACCATTCGTCTTTCGTGGAAGAATCCTGCCCGCAGCCGAGTCCGTTCATAGGAAAATAACGAATATCGTTCGGACTCATCAAATCCCTGCGTCTTGAATGGATAGAGGGCGCAAACGCCCGACCAGATGGGGGAGAGGAATGTCACATCGGGCATATGGCCGGTTGATGGCCACTGCGCTTGCGGGTGCAGCGATCGGATTCGCGCCGGTTTTTCCGGTCGTCGCCGCCGCGCAGTCTTCGGAATTGCGGACTTATAATATCCCGGCGCAGGACCTGTCGCGCGCGCTGGAAGCCTTTGGACGGCAAAGCGGGAAATCGGTCCTGTTCGATCCTGCCCGGCTGATCGGCGTGCGTTCGCACGCGCTGCGCGGCAAGCATTCCCCGGACGATGCGTTGCGCAAATTGCTGACCAGCACCGGCCTCACGGTCCGCAAGGCGAATGCGAACAGCTATGTGATCGATGCGCTCCCCGCGCCGCGCAGGGCGCCCGAGCCCGCTCGAACGAGCGAGGCACCGCCCCAGGCGGAAACCGCGAGCGTCGAGCCTGCCCCGGCGGAGGAGGAGGCGATCACGGTCACGGGAACGCGGATCAGCGGCTTCACCGCCCCGACGCCCGTCACGATATTGGGCCGGGGGGAATTGGACCGCAAGGCGGTGAGCACCGTTTCGGAATTGCTCGACGACGTGCCGCAGCTTCGCATCAACCAGAATATCGGCAAGTCGAGCGAGCCGGTCGGCGGATCCAATGCAGACCTGCGCGCGCTGGGCACCCAGCGCACGCTGCTCCTGATCGACGGCCGCCGGGTCGCCTTCACCGATCCGGCCGGGACGATCGACACCAACATCGTCCCCGTCGCATTGATCAGCAATGTCGAGATCGTCACCGGCGGCGCCTCCGCCGCCTATGGATCGGATGCGGTCGCGGGCGTGGTCAATTTCATCCTCGACAAGAATCTCAAGGGGCTGAGGCTGGACGCGTCCTATGGACAGACCATCTATGACGACCATCACCGGCCCGCAGTCAGCGGCGCCTATGGCACCAAGCTCTTCGACGATCGGCTGCAACTGACCCTTGCCGGCGACTATATGCGCAACAGCGGTCAGACGGCGCAGGCGACCCGGCCTTGGGGCAGCCGGGGGACGGCGCTGCTGACCAATCCGGCCTACACGCCGACCAACGGCCAGCCCCGCCTGATCATCTCCGACAATGCGCGGTTCACCAACATGACGGCGGGCGGCGTCATCACCCGCACCAATTCCGCCAATCCCAATGCGACGGGACCCAGCCTGGCGCAGCGCCTGGGCTTCGCGGCAGGCACGGGGGTACAGTTCGATCGTAACGGCAACCCGGTTCCGTTCGTCTATGGCACCAATATCGGCGGCACCTTCATGACGGGGGGCGATGGCGGTCAGCTGACCGACGATGGCAACATCCTGCCGGAAATCGAGCGTGTCACGGCTTATGGCGGCGTCCGGTTCGACATCACCGACAACGTCACCTTCTTCACCGATTTTCTCTATTCGCGCGTGAACGTCCTGTCCGACCTGTCCCCGAACCGGGACGATGCCGGCGTAACCATCCAGATCGACAACGCATTCCTGGCGTCGCCGATGCGGGACGCGATGACGGCGGCTGGCGTGAACAGCTTTCTGCTCGGTCGCATGAATTACGAAGACCAGACGTCGCTGTTCGACAACAAGACGGAGGTCAACCGCTTCACCTTCGGGCTGGAGGGGCGGTTCGGTGACGGCTGGACCTGGGACATTTCCGGCCAGATCAGCCGCAACAGTTACGAGTCGATCAGCCACTATAACCGGATCAACAGTCGCTGGAGGATGGGCATCGACAGCGTGATCGATCCGGCGACCAACCGGCCGGTCTGCCGCGCGCTGCTTGCCAATCCGAACCCGACCGATGCGCAGGACCCCTATCGCGATATTCGTGAGTGCGTGCCGATCGACCCGTTCGGTGCCGGATCGATCGATCAGCGGGCGCTCGACTATTATCGCGGTACATCCTGGACACGCTCACGGCAGGAACAGGACGTGTTCGCGGCCAATTTGTCGGGCAGTCCGTTTGCAACCTGGGCAGGCGATGTGAAGGTCGCGATCGGCGCCGAATATCGCCGCGAAAAGACCGTGCTCACCGCCGATGACGATTCGGCTGCGCGGCGCTGGCGCTCGATCAATTCCCAACCGTTCGAGGGCGAGTTCGACGTCAAGGAAGGCTATGCGGAGGTCGTGGTGCCACTCGCCAACGGCAGCCGCTTTGCCGACAATCTCGAACTCAACGGTGCCGTTCGCTACACGGATTACGAGCTGAGCGGTGCGGTCACCACCTGGAAAGTCGGCGTCAATTATTCGCCCATTCCGGATGTCCGGTTTCGCGCCACGCTGTCGCGGGATATCCGCGCGCCCAACAATTGGGAACTGTTCTCGCGCGGCAATCAGGTGATCAACGGGATCATCGATCCGCGCGACAATGTGGCGCGCCCGACCTTGCAGATCACCGCCGGCAATCCGGCACTGGAGCCCGAAAAGGCCGATACCTTCACCGCCGGGGTGGTCTTGCAGCCGGACTTTCTTCCGGGGCTGAGGGCATCGGTGGATTACTACCGCATCAAGATCAACCAGGCGATCGCCACCGTCCCTTCGCAGAATATCGTCGATTTCTGCGAAGACGGGCGGACCGAATTCTGCGCCAGCGTGATCCGCAACCCCAGCACCGGGATCATCACCCAAATCAACGCCGCGCCGTTCAATGCCGAGGCGTTGAAGACCAGCGGGGTCGATTTCGAGCTGCAGTACCGGACCGCTTTCCTGGGGGGCGATCTCGGTCTGCGCGGGCTGGCAAATTATGTCGCCGAACTGTCGACCACCTCCAACGGCACGACCAACGACTATGTCGGTCTGGCCGGCATTGGCGCGCCACCCCAGGGCGTGCCCGAATGGCGCGTCAATCTCGACGCGAATTACGCGATCGGGAAGTTCAAGTTGGGCATCGGCTATCGCTATATCGACGGCGGCAACTTCGATACGCGCTTCAACATCACCCGACTCGACATCGCCGACAACACTGTGGCCGGGCGCAGCTATGTCGACGTGTCGGGATCGTACAAGCTGACATCGAACATCGAACTCTATGGCCGCGTTGAAAACCTGTTCAACGTCTATCCGCCGATCACGCCCAATTCGATCGCGACGCCGACGATCGCCAACTCGCAGTTCTTCGACCGTCGCGGCACCTTCTACGTCGTGGGCGCACGGTTGCGACTGTGACGGCGCGTCACGCCATCGGAACATCAAGGAGTTTGAGAGCGTGAACGGATCCATGAACCGCCGTGCCCTGATGGCTCTGGCGCCCGGCCTGCTCCTGGCCCGGCCGGCCTGGGCGCAATTTCCGCTGGGAAGGCTGCCGCCGCCGACGCCCGCGGACCGGGCGATGCTGCGCGGAGCGATCGATATCCACACCCATCTCGATCCCGACAGCTTCGGACCGCACAGCGTGCAGGCCCGCCGCGCGCTGGACGTGATCGACATGGCGGAGCGCGCGAAGAAGGCGGGAATGCGCGGCTTCGTCATCAAGCAGCATTACGATCAGACCGCCCAGCTCGCCTATCTTGCGTCAAAAGCGGTGCCGGGTGTCGAGGTGTTCGGCCAGCTATGTCTCAACCACCCGATGGGGGGGCTGAACCCGGCGGCGGTGTATCATTTCGGCGAGGTGAAGGGCGGGCGCGCGCGCATCGTCAGTATGCCCACCTGGGATAGCGAGAAGAACATCACCTCGCGCGGACAGGACCGGCCGCCCGTGCGCGTTTCGAAAGACGGCGAGCTGCTGGCCGAAACAAAGGCGGTGATCGCCGCGATCGCAAAGGCCGATGTCCGCGACAGCGACGTCCGCCTCGCACTCGCGACCGGGCATTTGAGTCCGGCCGAGGCGCTGATGGTCATCCGCGAGGCGAAGCGACAGGGGATCGCGCGGGTCTTTGTGACGCACGCCATCGGCCATCCGATCGACATGACCATGGCGCAGATGCAGGAAGCCGTCCGCCTGGGCGCGCAGATCGAATTCGTCGCCGGATTTCTGATCGGGCAGCGCGCCAGTTTCACCTTCGACCAATATGCCCGGGCGATCCGCACGCTCGGTCCCGACCATGTGATCCTGAGCAGCGATGGCGGGCAATTGGGGCAGGTCATGCCCGACGACATGATTGCGATGGTTGCAGGCCTGCTCCGTGGGCGCGGGTTCACTGCGGCGGAGGTGCGCCGGATGACGGCCGATAACCCGGCGGCGCTGCTCGGTCTGCCGCCCGTGCCGACGCAAAACTGACCGACAAGGGGGGATGAGGTGATGGATAAGGCATTTTTTCTGGCCACATGCAGTGGCCTGGCGTTGCTGGCGTGCCCGGCCGCCGCGCAGGATATCGGCGACGAGTCCGACTCCGATGCGATCGTCATCACCGCATCGCGCACGGCCACCAACGGTTTGGATGCACCAACGCCCACCCAGGTGGTCGGTGCGGAAACGATTGATCGCCGCGCTGCGGAAACGATCATGGACGTGCTGAACCAGAACCCGGCCTTCAAGGCATCGCGGTCCCCAGGGGCAAACGCGACCAATTTGTCCAGCCCGGGTCAGGCGACCGCGGATTTGCGGGGACTTGGCGGGCAGCGGACGCTGGTGCTGGTCAATGGCTCGCGCGTCGTACCGTTCGCGCCTTCGGCCAACCAGAGCACGCCGAATACCACCGACCTCAATCTGATGCCGACGATCATGATCGACCGGATCGACGTGGTAACGGGCGGCGCCTCCGCACTCTATGGTTCCGACGCGGTGTCGGGCGTGGTCAACCTCATCATGAAGACCCGCTATGACGGGATCGACGCACGTGTTCAGACCGGCATTTCGGAAGAGGGGGACGACCGTCGTTTCCGCGTCGGCGTACTGGCGGGCACCGATTTCGCCGACGGGCGCGGGCACCTCGTCCTCAGCGCGGACTATTCGGACGTCGAGGGAGTAGGCAGCTTCTATTCACGCGACTGGGGTCGTCGCGAGCATCTGATCGTCACCGACCGCACAGGCCCAACCGATCTGCTGCTCGCGGAAAATGTGGTCAACTCGCTGGGCGCTGGCGGCGTGATCGTTCGCGTTCCGACCGGCGCGTCTCCGGCGCTTGCCGCGCTGGTCGGGATGACCTTCAATCCCGACAAGTCGCTGCGCAGGTTCGACTATGGCAGTCCGATCGATGGCCGGGTGATGGTCGGCGGCGAAGGCCAGTCGGTCAATGCGCAGACCACGACCGTACCCGGTGTCGAGCGGGGGACCCTGTATGGCAGCCTCTATTTCGACTTTTCGGACTCCCTGACCGCCTATGTCGAGGGTGGCTGGTCGAAGGCGCAGGGCACCATCACCAGCGCGGTGCTGCGCCTCAACAGCCAGACGATCCGGGGCGACAACCCATTCCTGCCAGCGGAGGTTCGCGCGCTGCTGCCCGAGAACCAGTCGATCAGCATCAGCCGGATCGGCTTCGATATCGGCAACAACCAGTTCCGCGTCACCAACGAGACGCCGCACGGCACGATCGGCCTGAAGGGCAAGCTGGGCGGCAGCTGGAGCTGGGACGCGCACAGCAGCTACGGCATCAACTATTTCAAACAGCGCGCCAGCAAGGTCCTGGTCACGCAAAACCTCAATTTTGCGATCGACGCGGTGGATGAGGGGCGGTTTCTCACCGGCGTATCGAACGGTCGGATCGTCTGTCGCGCCGTGGCGCAGAACAATCCGGCTGCCGCAGGATGCCAGCCGCTCGATCTGTTCGGCGAAGGCAATACGAGTGCCGCGGCGCGCGACTATATCTGGGGCGAGCCTGCCTCCGACGTCAAATATACCCAGTTCACGGTCGCCGCGAATGTGGTCGGCAATCTGTTCGACCTTCCCGGTGGGGCGCTCCGCCTCGCCTTTGGCGGCGAACATCGCAGGGAGACGTCCCGTCTCACTGCCGATCCGATTTCGGCGGCGAGCGGCTATCTGGGCGCGGGCAATGCAATTCCCTGGTCCGGCAGTTTCAGCGTGACAGAGGGCTATGCCGAGGCGACCGCGCCGCTTTTCACCGGATTCAATCTGAACGGCGCGCTGCGCTATGCCGATTACAGCACCGCAGGCGGGCAGACCGCGTGGAAGGCCGGTGCGGTATGGGAGCCGCTTGATGGCCTGGTCCTGCGCGTTTCGCGCTCGCGCGACATTCGCGCGCCCGCTCTCAACGAGCTGTATAGCCCCGGCAACGTTCTGACCAATCCGATCACGCTGATCGTCGACGGCAAGAGCAAGACCGCAAATATTCCGCAGAATGCGACCGCCGGGAACATCAACGTCAAACCGGAACTCGGCGATACCTGGACGGCCGGCGTTGCGTATCGGGGCACCGGGGCGCTGCGCGGGCTGGGGGTGTCCATCGATTATTACAATATCCGCATCACGGATGCGATCTCCAACCCCACCAGCGCGCAGATCGCCCAGCTGTGCAGCGCGGGCGACCAGGCCTTTTGCAACGCCTTCACCTATGGACCCGACCCCGCCGCGCCCGGGGAGCGCATCCACACCGCCATGCTCGCCGGAACGCTCAATCTCGGCTCCTTCACCCAGGAGGGGATTGACGGGACGTTGAATTACGACAGCCGCGTCGGCTTTCTCGGCGAAAGCGGCAGGTACAGTGTCGGGGCGAGCGGAACCTATGTGCTCCGTTCGGTCGTCGATCCCGGGACGGTGGGTTCCGTCCCATTCGATCATTCCGGGGCGATGAATGCGTCCACGCTTGGCGCGATCCCGAAATTTCGCGCCGATCTGAGCCAGACGCTCGGCAATGATCTATGGGAAGTCTCGCTGCAGACGATGTTCATCAGCGCGGGGGTGCAGGACAAGACCTACAATATTCCCGGTGGACCGACGATCAACGACAATCGCGTGCCATCGACATGGTATTTCAACCTGACGGGCAAGTTCTTCTCAGGAGAGGAAAAGAACTACGAACTCTTCTGGGCAGTGAATAACCTGTTTGACCAGGATCCGCGCCCGACACCCTATTTCGTCCTGAACGCTCCGGTAAACGGGCAATATTACGACAAGATCGGTCGGCGTTACACCGTCGGCGTGCGAATACGCATGTAAACGCACAACCAGCTCCCCTCGGGCGCCCTTCGGGGCGCTCCTTTTTTTCTCACGCGCGAGAGGGTGCCAATGATGAAGAGCGATGTCGTGCGCAGGTCGCTTCTCGTTTTGCTCGCTACCTTGTGCGCTGGCTGCGCGCTGAACGACGAAGGCATGTCGGCACGATCCCTCCTAGCGGAGGAGGCTGCAGACCGGCTCGCGATCGCAAAACTGGCCATCGAATTTTCGTATCTGCTGGACCATGGCCGTGCGGACGAAGTCGCAAGGCTGTTCACGCCCGATGCGGTGTTTGAAAACCCGCAACAGGGCCTGCGCCTCGTTGGCCGCCGGTCGATCGGTGACTATTATGCGCGCCGCGCGCGTGATCCACGAACGACGCGGCATGTCTCGACCAATCTTCATCTGGTCTTCGAAGCCCCCGATCGCGCCGTGGGAACGCGCCTGATCACCTATTATCGCGGCGACGGGAACGGACCGCCATTCCCCGCCCAACCCGGCTCTGTCGGCGAATATACGGAAGTTTTCGTGCGAGGCGACGATGGCCAATGGCGGTTCGCGCTACGCAGAAACGAACTGATATTCGCGAACCGTCCGAAGCCATAGCGCCCCTGCAATGCCGCGTGCCGCTACCCGTATCGCCATAAAGGGCATCGGAAGGAGAGGCACGCCGCCTTTGACGGGCGCGGCCTCGCGCAGCTGCATGAGATCGGAATGGTACGCTTCCGCGCGCCTTCCTATTTGCGGGCCCGAATCTCGCTGATCGTCTTGCCGGTCCAGCGCCGGACCGCGCGGCGCAGGTTCGCGCTGTCGCTGAAGCCTACCTTCCAGGCGACATCGTCCACGCTCATCCGTGTCGTCTGGAGATATTCGATCGCCAGCTTGCGGCGGACATCGTCGACGATCGCGCCATAGCTGGAGTCCTCGGCCGCGAGTCGACGGCGTAGCGTCCGCTCCTGCAGCCCCAGCTGCTCGGCGATCGCCTCCATCGAGGGAAAGTGGCTCGGGGCGTTCATCAGCAACTGATAGACCTCACCCGACAGGCCGGAGGATATCCGCGACTGGCCGATCAGCCGGTCGCACGTCTCCTCAAGCATCGTCCGGGTCAACCGGTTCCCCAGCTCGGGCGTCTGGTCGAGGATGCCGATCGCATAATGGAGTTCGTTCGCCTCCTGATCATACAGGCACGGACAGGACAGCGCGCGTGCGTCCTCCGCCGAAAACGAGTCTTCGGGCAAGGCGAACAGCGCTCGGACCGGCAAATTGTCGGTGCCCGCCGTATCGCGGATATGGGTAAAGGTCATCTTCATCTGCTGGCGCACCAGAAAGGTGCGCACGTCGCTGCTCATCACGTCGCGATAGATTTCCCGGAACTGCCAGATCGCCACATCGCCCTCGGCCCGCCATTCGAGGCGCACCGTGGGCGTGGCGAGCGGCTGGTAGCGCACGGCGAAGTCGAAAAAGTCGCGCATCGTCGGCGAACACATCAACGCATAGCCGTACATGCCATAGGCCGAGAGGTGGAGGCGGGCGCCGATCGCGAATGCGTCGGCGAACCCGGCCCCCGCCGCGACGATGTTCTCGCACGCGGTGAGATACTGGCCGATCGAGGTCATCGTGTGGGGATCGCGCACCTCCGCCAGTGACAGGCCGGTGCGCTCCAGCACGGTCTCAGCGCTGATCCCGCGATCGGCAACGGTGTCGATCACCGTCGCGATCTTGAACGGGGCGAAGCTGCGCTGGTTGAGCGAGGGAAACCCCGCCCGCGGGTTGCGACCGGTTGCTCCACCGTCATCTATTGCGTTGCCCGCCATCGCTTATTCTCCCGCTGCATCTGTCCGCTAAAGACATAGCGATGTCCGCCAATGCGCTTACCCTTGGGTGTGTCAGACCATAAGCAAGGCATCAAGTCGGCAAAGCCCGGCGGCGGCGATGGCCGCGACGAACAGACATCAAGGAGGGGATAAGGTCATGTCGATCCGAACCGATCATCTTGGACGCCGTGCGCAGCTGCTCGGTCGTTCCGCGCTGGCTCTGGCGCTGCTGGCCGCCCCTGTGGCGGCGTATGCGCAAGCGACCGAGCCTGTTGCGGAGCCGGATTCGGAAGAGGCGACCGAGATTGTCATCACCGGCTCGAGCATTCGCGGGATTCCACCCACCGGCTCCGGCCTGATCAGCGTGACGCGTGAGGACGCGAAGCTGATCGGCGCGGCGAGCACGCCCGAACTGCTGGCGACCGTGCCGCAGCTCAACAGCTTCAACACGGCGCCGCGGGTCAGCAACAACGGCCTTGGCTCGTTCGCGCCCGGCCTGCGCGGCCTGCCGACCGCCGCGACGCTGCCGCTGATGAACGGGCATCGTCTGATCTCGGGCAGCACCCAGCAGACCAACCCCGACTATCCGTTCATTCCCGAACTGGCGATCGAGCGGATCGAGATCGTCGCCGACGGCGCATCGGCGATCTACGGTTCGGAAGCTGTCGCCGGCGTCGTGAACTTCATCACCCGCAAGCGCGTGAAGGGGGTGGAGGCAATTGTCCGCTACGGCATTGCCGACGATTACAACGCGTTCAGCGCGGGCCTCGTCGCCGGGCATGACTGGGGTAGCGGATCGATCCTCGCCGCCTATCAATATCAGGACAACAGCAACATCACCGGTGCCGACCGCAGCTATCGCTCGCTCGATTTCCGCGCAGCGGGCGGCATCGACACGCGTTCGGCGGTGTGCCCCGATGCGAATGTCAACCTGTTCGCCGGGACGATCTATGCAGCGCCCAGCCTCGCGCCCGGCCTGAACACCTGCGACCCGCGCGGGCCGGTCGATCTGTTGCCGCAGAACCGCACGCACAGCGCGTTCGTGACCGCGCGACAGGAGGTGTCCGATGCCGTCACTCTATGGGCGGATTTCCTCTATTCGGACCGCCGCGACGTGGTGCAGGCCGCGCTTCCGGGTCAGACATTCGTTCTGATCACCGCCGCCAATCCGTTCTTCCGCGCGCCGCCTGGCACGGGGTCGCTATTCGGATATTTCGATTTCCGCCCGGACCGGCTGGTGGGTGCCGACCATTTCGACCAGACCTTCCGCGTCCGCAGCGGCAATGCGACCGCAGGGGTCGATATCGGCCTGCCCGGTGAGTTCAAGGCAAGCATCTATGGTTCGTTCAACTTCTCGCGCAACGACACGTTCCAGCCGGGGATCAACACCACCGCGCTGACCGCCGCTGCCGCAGGGACCACGACCGCCACAGCGCTCGATCCGTTCGGCTATAGCACCAGCCCGGCGGTGGTCGCGGCGATCCTCGACAACCCCACCACCTTCGACAACCGCCAGCGCACGCGCATCGGTGCGGTCAAGGTCGACGGGCCGCTGGCCGATCTGCCGGGCGGCGCGCTCAAGATCGCGGTCGGCGCGGAATATCGCCGCGAAACCTATCGCCAGCGCGGCCAGAGCGGCGGGGTCGGCTTCCCCGAGGATCTCGAGCGCAACGTCAAGTCGCTCTATGGCGAGCTGTTCGTGCCGATCTTCGGCGAGGGCAATGCAACGCCGGGAATGCATAGCCTCGCGCTCTCACTCTCGGGCCGCTATGACGATTACAGCGACTTCGGTTCGACCAGCAATCCGAAGATCGGGCTGACCTGGGAACCGGTCGAGGGCATCAACCTGCGCGGCAGCTATGGCCGGTCGTTCCGCGCGCCGGGCCTGCGCGATCTCGGCTCGACGGTCGGCTCCTATTATTCGGCGGCAGCGCTGGTCGATGCATTCGGCGCGCGCGATCCGTCGCGCGGCGCGACGCAGGTCAACACGATCCTGCTCTATGGCGGGAATCAGGACCTCACTCCGGAGACTGCGCGCACCTGGTCGCTGGGCGCCGACTTCCGCCCCAACTTCGCGCCGAACCTGAGCGCAAGCGTCACCTTCTACGACATTCATTACGACAATGTGATCGGCACCCCGTCGGGGCTGGGGGCGCTGTTGTTCAGCGATCCGACCTTCGCCGCGCGAGTCATCCGCGATCCCAGCGCGGCGCAGCTGAACGCGGCGATCGCAAACACCGTTCCCTTTTACTACACCTTCGCCGCAGTGCCGACGATCGGCAACATCCTCGACCTGCGACAGGGCAATTTCGGGGTGCGCGAGACCAACGGGATCGATTTCGACCTGCGCTATCGCCACGATGTCGGTTTCGGCACGGTTTTCGGCGGGGTCGCGGGCAATTACATCCTCAACTACCGCAACCAGCTCTCGCCGACCTCGGCGGTGAGCAACTCGCTGGATGCCGGCATTCCGCGCACCACGCTGCGCACCACGCTTGGTTTTACCGCCGGGCCGGTGACCTTCGTCAACTATGTCAATCATCGCAGCGGCGTCACCGCGTCCTATGCGACGCCGACCGGTTCGGCGCTGTACGAGGCTGAGGGTTACACGACCGTCGATCTGCGCCTGACGGTGCGGCTGCCCGATCTTGCCTTTGCCAAGGGGCTGGAGCTGGGCTTGCAGATCAACGACCTGTTCGATGCGACCCCGCCCTTCTTCCCGGGCACCGACGGCATCGGCGGCGCCTACAACGCGATCGGTCGATATGCGGCGATGAGCCTGCGGACCTCCTTCTGATCGCTGACGGGAGGCGTCTCGCACGGGGCGCCGCCCGCCAACCATAGCAGCAACAACAAGGTTTGGCTTTTGATGACCGGTGCCAGCGTGTCCCCCGTCCAGCCCGTGCCGCAGATCCGGCTCTATCGCGACTGGCTGGCGCAGACGCACGGTCGAACCTTTGCGAGCTTCGAGGCGCTGCATCGGTGGTCGGTGGAGGATCTCGACGGGTTCTGGCGCAGTATCTGGGCGTTTGACGGCATCGAATCGCCGACGCCCTTCACCGCCGTCCTGAGCGACGACGCGATGCCGGGCGCGCGCTGGTTTGAGGGCGCGCAGGTCAATTACGCGCGGCACGTGTTTAGGCATGTAGATGCGGCGGACGCGGCGGGGCAGCCGGCGATCATCGCACTGGACGAGCGCGGCGGCAGCGTGACATTCAGCTGGGCCGAGCTGCGGCGGCAGACGGCGGCGCTGGCGCTGGCGCTGCGCGCACGCGGGATCGCGCCGGGGGATCGCGTCGCGGCCTATCTGCCCAATATCCCGGCGGCGGTGATCGGACTGCTCGCCTGTGCCAGCATCGGCGCCATCTGGACCCTGTGCTCGCCAGACATGGGCACCAATGCGGTGTTGGATCGGTGGCGCCAGACCACGCCCAAGGCGCTGATCGCGGTCGACGGTGTCTTCTATGCGGGCAAGGCGCTGGATCGCGCGGCAGCCGTGGAGGAATTGCGCGCGCAACTCCCCAGTATCGAAAGCGTCTTCCGCGTCGCGAGCGGCTGTGCCGTGGGTGACGTACCGGGTGCCATCGAGTTTGCCACCACCATTTCGCGCGACGACGACGCCGTCGCCGCGTTCGAGCCGGAATGGCTGCCGTTCGATCATCCGCTGTGGATCCTCTATTCCAGCGGCACTACCGGACTGCCCAAGGCGATCGTTCACGGCCATGGCGGCGTGCTGATCGCGACTGCGGCCGGGCGGCTACACTTCGACCTTGGCCCCAGTTACGGGCCCAATAATTTCGGCGAACGCTTCCATTGGTACAGCGCCAGCGGCTGGGTGATGTGGAACATCCAGGTCGGCGGGCTGCTCAGCGGCACGACCATCTGCCTGTTCGACGGATCGCCGAGCGGGACCAAGGCGGATCCCGACTGGACGCGGCTGTGGGACTTCGCAGCGGCCAGCGGGGTTACCTGGTTCGGTGCCGGAGCGGCCTTTTTCGCCAGTTGCCGCAAGGCCGGGGTCGACATCATGCGCATCCCAGGGATCGCGCATATTCGCGCGCTGGGCAGCACCGGGTCGCCGCTGCCCCCCGATGTGCAGCGCTGGGGCAGTGCGCAATTCGCGCAGCTTGGGCGTCCCGACATCTGGTGGTGCAATGTCAGCGGCGGAACCGAGATTGCCGCCGCCTTCATGGCCGGCAATCCCGAACTGCCCGACACGCCGGGCCGTCTGCAATGCCGTCACCTCGGCGCGGCGATCGAGGCGTGGGACGAGCAGGGCAGGCCGGTCGTGGATGAAGTGGGCGAGCTGGTCTGTACGCGCCCGTTCCCGAGTATGCCGCTCTATTTCTGGGGCGACGCGGATGGCAGCCGTTACCATGATTCCTATTTCGCGACCTGGCCCGGCGTGTGGCGGCACGGCGACTGGCTGACGATCGGCAGCGACGGCAGCTGCACCATCTCCGGCCGCAGTGATGCGACGATCAACCGGCACGGGGTCCGCATGGGCACGGCGGAAATCTATGCCGCGGTCGACCAGCTGCCTCAGGTCGCCGACACGATGCTGATCGATCTCGAAACCGCGCAGGGGGACAGCCAGCTGATCCTGTTCGTCGTCCCGACCGAGGGATGTGCGGTGGATGCGGCGATGGAGACGGCGATCGCGGCGGCGATCCGTACCCGCCTGTCGCCGCGCTTCGTGCCCGATCGCGTGATCGCCGCGCCCGGCATCCCGCGCACCTTGTCCGGCAAGAAGCAGGAGCTGCCGATCAAGCGCCTGTTTGCCGGCTGGCCGGTCGAGAAGGTGGTCAGTCCCGACGCCACCGCCACGCCGGAGGTGCTGCCCTGGTACATTGAGCAGGCGCATCAATGGCGGCAGCGTGTATCGGATGCCTGCGTCGGAGCGGTCTCTTGAAGGCCGGGGTGGTCGGCGCGGGCCTGATGGGGGCCGAGATCGCCCTGGTGTTCGCCCTGTCGGGACATCGCGTCGCGCTGCACGATCGAAGCGAAGAGGCGCTGGCCCGCGCCATCGCGCGGTTGCGCGGCGTGCTGGACAAGGGCGTGGCGCGCGGGGCCTATGCGGGTGCAGCGGCCGATGACGCGCTGACGCGGATCGTGCCGGTCACCAGCCTCGACGCCATGCGCGACTGCGCTATCGTGACGGAAGCGGTGTATGAGGCGCTCGAGGCCAAGGCGGATGTACTGCGCGGGCTGGATCAAATCTGCGCGCCGTCCTGCATTTTCGCGACCAACACCTCGACGCTGCCGATCTCGACCCTCGCCGCGTTCCTGACCCCGGAGCGGCGCGGGCGGTTCATCGGCACCCACTATTTCTCGCCGGTGTCGCGAATGCAACTCGTCGAAGTCATTTCCGGCTTCGCGACCGGCAAGGCCGTCGCGGACGAAGTGGTTTCGTTGATGACCGATATCGGCAAGCGGCCGGTGCGCGTCCGCGACGTTGCCGGCTTTGCGGTCAACCGGATGCTCCACGCGCTGCTGATCGAAGCGGTCAAGCTGGTCGAGGAGGGCGTCGCGACGCCCGCCGACCTCGATATGGCGTGCCGCCTCGGCCTGGGCCACCCGATCGGCCCTTTCGCGATGATGGATATCGTCACGTCGGACCTTTGCCTTCAGGTACAGGGCATCCTGCACGACGCCTATGGCGAGCGGTTCCGCCCGCCCGCGCTGTTGAAGCGGCGCGTTGCTGCGGGGCTTGGCGGCGGCAAGGGCCGGACGGGCTGGATCGACACAGAATAACATGGATAGGAAGGGATCGACGCCGATGGCGATCAACCAGACGCTGCCGCAGCAGGGGGATGCAGATACCGTCCGAAACGGCAAGGGCGGCTTCGTGCTGGGGATGCTGTGCTGCGTCTATGTGCTCAACTTCCTCGATCGCCAGCTGGTTTCGATCCTCGCCAAGCCGATTCAGGACGGTCTGCAGATCACCGACAGCCAGCTTGGCTATCTCACCGGCTTCTATTTCGCACTCTTCTATTGCTTCATCGCCATTCCCATCGGCTGGCTCGCGGACCGGTCGAACCGGGTAAAGATCCTGTCGCTCGCCTGCGGACTGTGGAGCGGCGCGACCGTCGCCTGCGGCATGGCGGGCAATTACGGTCAGCTCGCTGCCGCGCGGATGGCAGTTGGCGTGGGCGAGGCGGGCGGCGTCCCGCCATCCTATGCGATCATCTCCGACACCTTTCCGCGCGAGCAGCGCGGCACGGCGATGGGCATCTTCAACCTCGGCCCGCCGATCGGGTCGGCGTTGGGCGTCGCCTTCGGCGCGTCGCTCGCCGCCGCCTATGACTGGCGTGTGCCCTTCTACGTCGTCGGCGCGATCGGTATACTCACCGCCATCCTCGTCTATTTCCTCGTGCCCGAGCCGGTGCGCGGCCGTTTCGATCCCCCGCCTGTGCTCGACGCCGGCGTGCCCAGGCCCAGCTTCGGCCGGGCGATCATCGGCTTCTTCGGCAACAAGCTGCTCGCGGTCGCAGCACTCGCCAGCGGCGCCGCCAATTTCATCACCTATGGTCTGGCCAACTTCGCCACGCTGTTGCTGATGCGTGAAAAAGGCATGACGCTCGAAGAGGTCGCGATCTGGTACGCGCTCGCCGTCGGCCTCGGCATGGGCACTGGCATCTTCGTATCGGGCAAGCTGATCGATCGCTTCGCCGTCCGGAACAAGGCGGCCTATGCCACCATACCGGCGCTGTCGCTCGTGCTCGCGCTGCCCTTCTTCCTCGGCTTCGCAGCGGCGGACCGGTGGGAGGTGGCGCTCGCGCTTCTGTTCGTCCCGCTGTTCCTCAATTCTTTTTTCCTCCCCGCGACGGTCACCTTCGTCCAGAGCGAGGTGGCGCCGGACGCACGGGTGATCTCCGGCGCCTTGCTGTTGCTCGTCATGAACCTTGTCGGCCTCGGCCTTGGCCCGACCTTTGTCGGCATCGCGAGCGACTTCTTCCGCGCCGATTATGGCGGCCATTCGCTGCGGATGGCCTTTTACGCGCTGGCGCCGATGTATCTCATCGCCGCCCTGCTCTTCCTGTGGCTCGCCCGGCTGATCAAGCGATCGTCGGCGACCGGCGTGGCGTGAACATGGCTGGAAAGATGGTGAAAAGGATCATGAAGGGCACCCCTTGCATCGCCGTGCTCGCCGCGACTGCGCTCTGGACCGTTCCGAATGTGGCGCACGCCCAGGCGCGCAAACCGGCCCCTGACGCCGCCGCGCGCTGCGCCGCGCTCGCGGGCCTGAATCTGCGCGATACGACCATCGCCAGCGCGGTGCTGGTGCCCGCCAAGCCCGCAGAAGCAACGATCGCGGGGGATGTTCCCGGCTATCGCAGCTTCTGTCGCGTCGTCGCGCGCGTGCGGTCCGAGCCCGGCTCCGACATCGGCGTCGAGCTGTGGCTGCCGGTGCAGGGCTGGACCGGCGTGTTCCACGGCAATGGCAGCGGCGGGTTCGCCGGCACCTTTGCGCTCGGCTATTCGGGCATGGTGGAGGGGCTGCGGCGTGGCTTTGCGACCGCCACGACCGATGCGGGAACCGCCCCCGCCACGCCACTTGAAGGCGATGCGCTGATCGGTCAGCCGCGCAAATGGCGAGACTGGGGACGCCTCTCGACTCATGTGATGACCACGACCGGCAAGGCGATCACCCGGGCATTTTACGGGCAGGATCCCAGGCGCTCCTATTACACGGGCTGCTCGACCGGCGGCCAGATGGGGCTGATCGAAGCGTTCCATTACCCCGAGGATTATGACGGCATTCTGGTGGGCGCGCCGGTCATGAACCGAACCTGGGGCCACGCCGCCGTGCTGTGGAACTATGCCGCCGCGAACCGCGCGCCCGGCCGCCTGCTTTCCGAAGCCAAGCTCAAGCTGCTCAACAACGCCGCGATCGCGACGTGCTGGCGGCAGGGTCACGCGTTGGCGGGCGATCGCTTCATCTCCGACCCGATGAGGTGCACGTTCGATCCGCAGGTTCTACAGTGTACCGGCGCAGTGTCGGACAGTTGCCTGACGCCAGGCGAGGTCGCGACCGCGCGCGCCTTCTATTCCGGGCCGACCGACCGCGATGGTAAGCCCAGCTATCATGGCTGGCTGCCGGGCAGCGAGATGCCCGATACCTTCGGCTGGTCCTTCCTGCAAAAGCCGATCGCCGACCAGCCGCCCTTCGGCGCGCTGTTCAAATGGGTATTCGGCCCCAATTGGGACTGGAAGGGCTTCGATTTCGACCGCGACATGCCGCTCGTCGATGCGCGGCTCGGCGCAATCGTCAACGACGCCACACGCGGCAGCCTCGCGCCCTTCGCGGCACGTGGCGGCAAGCTGATCGTCTTTCACGGACTTGCCGACACCCTTGTCCCGCCGGGTCAGTCGGTCGCGTTCTTTGACCGCAAAGCCGCGCAGATGGGCGACGCCAGCAAACTCTCGGACAGCGCGCGCCTGTTCCTCGCGCCGGGCATGATGCATTGCGGCGGCGGCACCGGCCCCGACGCGTTCAACACCACGCTCGGCATCCCGCCAAGGCCGCCGTCCGACGATGCGCGGCACGATCTGTTCTCTGCGCTGATCGCCTGGGCCGACAAGGGCGAGGCACCCGATCGTGTCGTCGCAACCAAATTCGATACGGAGGAACCGGGCAGGATCGACATGCAGCGGCCGCTCTGCCCCTATCCGCAGCGGGCGGTGTATCGCGGAATCGGATCGACGGCCGCGGTGAGCAGCTTCCGGTGCGAGACACCGTCCGACCGGTGAGGCGAAGGAGACCGCATCGTCGTGGCCCATGCGGGGCGACCTGGCAGCCGCGTGGCGCCTCTTCACCGGTGGCACGGGTGCGCAGATGATCTCAGATCGCGGTCACACCACTGGGCGGTAGCCTCTGCCGAACGCGAGACCGGCAGAGGCTGATAGCGAGCTACTTTCCCGCCGTCATTTTGTTCAAGAGTACATCCAGCCGATAGACATGAGCGGGATAGGCAAGAATCGCATTCATGCGATCCTTGTCGCGAAAAATGTCGCCGCCGCCGCCCGCCACATGTGCGTCGCGGCCCGCAATGTTCGGAAACGCTTCGAAAATGCCGAACGTCGTGGCGGAATAGCGCACGCCGAACCACGGGCCGGTAGCGGGTTCGTCCAGGACGCAGCCGTAAATATCGCGCAGCATCCGTTCGACCTCTGCCTCCTTCCCCGGTCTGGCTTCGATATGAATGTAGAATGCCTTGGGTCCGTCCTCGCCATTTTCGCCGGTGACCAAAACGCCCCGATGAGCCACGTCCGAGTGTCGTTCAGGCGAAGGTCGCTCAGGCTCTGGAATAGGACCAGGCCCGGTCGCCAGATTCTCCGGTCGGGTGGATGGCGGGGTGCCTTTGGTCATCGTCATTTCCTCAAAAATGCGTCTGAGCGGTCGAAGCCCGGCCCTGATGCCAGGACGAATTCTAGGCCCGTGGGCGGCAGGCGCCATTGAGCATTTCGGTCCCAGCTTTCACTTTTTGCAACACGGCCGCGATGCTATCGGAGTTCCCATGCACTTGCCCGCCACGCGCACGCTTCGGGCGTTCATTGCCGCGGCGCAATTGGGCAGTCTTGCGGCGGCCAGTGCCAGGGTCGCCATGTCGGTGCCGGCGCTGTCGCGGCGGATCGCCAGTCTCGAACAGGAGCTGGGCGTCAAGCTTCTTGAACGCGTGCCTCGCGGTGTGATCCTGACCCCTGCTGGCCATCGCTACCTTGCGCACGCGGAGGCCGTTATCGATCGCCTCCAGGTTGCGGCGTCAACGTTGCGCCAGAACGCTGCGGTCGTGCGCGTGACGACGATACCGGCGTTTGCGACACGCTGGCTTCTGCCACGCCTGCCAGCATTTAACGCACGTCATCCGGATATCGAGGTCGATGTACGGACATCGTTCATCTTCGAGCGGATGGATGCGGGCGAATATGATCTTGCCATCAGGCTGGCACCCGATCGGGAGATGATGAACGATCCTTTGTTGCCCGTCCACCTCATGCCGGTCTGGAGCGCGGCGCACCCACGATCCATTCACTGCCCCGCTGACGTCCTCGATCATATGATCTTGGGACCAGACCATCGGCCGGAGTTCTGGCAGGAATGGATTCGGGCTTTCGGACTGGAGGATCGGGACATCGTGCCGCGCGGGATTGACTCGCATCTTCTGTACGAGCGCGTCCTGGGCGGGGTTGGCGTTGCAATCGGCATCGGGCCCCTTGTCGCTGGGCTGTTGGCCGAGGGGCGTCTCAAGGCGCTGGAGACCGCCCGTCTGCGATCGGAACGCAGCTTTTTCCTGGTCGAGCCTGTGGCAATGCGCAGCCGCGCTGCACGGCTGTTCCGAGATTGGCTGCGCGAAGTCGCAATGGATGAGCCTGCTTGCAGTTAAATTCTCTGGTCCAGAAGTGACCGATAACTTCCGGCCGCGCGACGACCGGCGAAGCATCTCAGCGTCTTTTCGATGCTGGATAGGATCTCCTCCTTGGACACGTCGCCGGGATGCACCGCCACCCGGACCGTCCGCAACGGGTGAAGCGCCTGGCGGGCGAGCGCTGCGAAGGCCAGCGACGACGCCGTCCGCGCTGTCGATCTGCTGGCCCAGGTGATCACCGGTCCGCGTGCCACGACCCTACCCGTCTGTGGGATCCACACCTTCATATGGTCCTCGACGATATCGAAGCTGCTGTCGCGCAAGGCATGTATTGCTCCCGGCCCATAGAGCCATGCGGGTGCGATGAACCCGGCGCTTTTGCGACCGATGATATCCTCGACGAGCGCTCGTCCGTCCTCCATCCTGCGTGCAGCCTCAGTGTAGGACAGGCCGAGAAATTCGCCCTCGCTCGCCGTCATGTATCTGGCCTTCAGGCCGGCGAGACCGTGATGTTCGGCGGTGTCCCTGTGATACCAGCCATGGACGAACATCTCGATGCCGCTGTCGGACCAGGCCTTGAGGCGATTGGCGAAGGGAGTGCCGGGGCGGATCGGGTGACGCCCCCAATGATCCGGCACGACGAGCATGGCGAAGCGCGAACATCGGAGCGTATCGGTCAGCAGTCCGGCGAGCTTGTCCACCTCCCGTTCCGACCCCGGCCCGACATCGTGAATCGATGCAAGGAGTCTGCGCCCCTCAGAAACGGGCATTGATCCCCATCCTCACCGTTCTCGGCCGCAACGGCGTGCGCTGATTCCCCTCGGCCACGGAAAATGGATTGCCATAGGAGAAGCGATTGGCCCGGCTGTCCATCAGGTTCTGGATGTCCAGTGAAAGGCCCCAGCGTCCAAAATCGGCCCGTGCTCCAACAGCCGTGTCGAAATAGTCTCCCTGCGAAAGATCGAACGGAGCGCGCACACCCAGATACGAGGTGCCGATATATCCGACCGATCCGTCCAGCGTGATTTTCCTATTGCTGATCCAGGGCTCGAAACGCGCGGTAAGCCGCCCCCCGCTGTCGGCGACATTGGGCAGGTTCGCTTCCGTGTTGCCCTGGAATTCGGGTGTGGGCCGATCCAGCTTGCTGGTCGTGTTGAACGCCGACACTTCAAGGCTGAGCGTCGATGTGGCCTGCCAGGCGAGATTGGCCGATACATAGCGCACCTGCGCCGAGCCGAGATTGGCGACATAGGGAAAGCCCGCATTTGTCACGAGATCGGCTTGCACCCTGTCCCATCTTGAATAGGCATAGGAAAGTCCGCCCGACAGCCGCGACCCTGCGTCGGTGCCAAAGCGCATGCCTACCTCCGATGTGCGTACCTCGTCGGGCGCGAAGCTGGTCACCTCGGCCTGATCGCCGCTTCCGATCAACTGCTGCGCTCCCGGCCGGAAGCCTTCCTGATAGCGCAGATAGCCAATCACGCCGTGCCATGGTTTCCACGACAGAGCCGCAGTCGGTAGAAACCGCATCAAAGGACGGGCTGGTTCAGCAGCAGCTTCGCCGGCTGCGGTATCGAAATCATCGAACCGCACGAATAGGGACAGCCGCCCCCCGCCCGTGATCGAGACATTACCCCCGAGGGGCAGCGTCGCCTCGCCGAACACTGCAACGTCCAGAGTTTCCGACCGAACCTTGGAGATCGGCGCGAGCGCATCGGCAGGACCGAGAAATCGGTCGATGCGATTGACGTTGTGGGCAATCGAAAGCCCCGAGACCCAGTTGGAAATCCGGTTCGTCGATCCCGAAATCCGCGTCTCATGGGTCAGCAGCCTGACCTCCATGTCCTCATCGAATAGCGTCGGGATCTGTGCGGTGGCGGCCGTGGCGTCGAATACGGTGTTGATCGAATGATAGGTATAGGAAGTGTTCGACACGAGACTGGCGAAGCCGAGGTCTGCCCGGACGGTCGCGAAACCCAGGCGATAGTCATTGTCGAAGGGTTGCGCGAAAAAGGATCGACGCGTGAGCGCGGATGAGCGCGGAGCATCGGTGTATTGCCCATCGGCGCTGCCCGTGTCCTGGGAAACGAGTCCGGCCTCGAAGCTCAATCCGGCGTCGAACGCCATTCGGAAGGTTGCCCGCACTCCCAACACGCTCGTGCGATTGACGTCGGACAGGCCGCGCCCGAGATCGTCGATATAGCCTGGTCGGATAATACGATATCCGACAATCCGGGCCGCGGCGCGGCCCCCGATCGGGATATTGGCGACAATGGCGCCGTCTCCGCCAAACCGGTTGCCGGTCATCGCAACCGCTGCGGTTCCGCTGATCTCGAACGCGCCGAAAGCAGGTCGGCGGGGTACGATATGGATGACGCCGCCCAGTGACCCTGCGCCATAGAGAGTCCCCTGCGGGCCTTCTACCACCTGGACCTTCTCGATGTCGTACAGCGCGAGGTCGGGATCGGGAGCGCTATAGGTGAGCCTGCTTTCTCCGAAATACTGGCTGACCGTCGACTGCAACTGCCCATTGAAGCTGCTGTCGGCAATTCCCCGGACGAAGATCTTGTTGCGGCCCGACCCAAGATTGGTCGAGGCGAGGTTTGGAAGATCTCGAAGCAGGACCTCGCTGCCCCTGCTGCCGGAATGAAGGCTTTGTGCGTCGTCGAAGGGGACGGAATGAAAGGCACCCGGATAGTCGGCGCGCGCGACATTCTGTTTGCTTGCCGTAACGACGACCTCTTCCGGCGGAAGATCGGCCAGGGGCGGGGGTGAAGGGGCTATGACGGGCTTCCGCTGGTCGCGAACCGCTCCACGATCGCGTCGGACGGGCTGGCGAAACAACCTCACCACATCCCCCCGCGAAATTCGAAAATCATACCCCGTACCTTGGAGCAGTCTGCGCAAGCCTTCGCGAAGCGTATATCTTCCCTTGAGAGCGCCGACCCGGACCGACCTTAATGCCGGATCGCTGGTGTCGATCGAAACGCCCGCCTGTGTGGCCAGCGCTATCAATGCTATGTTCAATGGACCGGCGGGAACATCGAACGCGATTTCCTGGGCTGCATATGCTGGCAACGTGACCGCTGCACAGACAAACGGTGCGCTCGCCAGAAGCAATCTGCTGATCACCGAGCTTCGACGGACCAGCGCGCCCCGTCAGCGACAATTTTCTCGCCGATCAGTTCCTCCAGGCGCTCGCGCAGTGCATTCCGGTTTCCATCGGTCTGAATCACACCCGAAAAACGCCTCGAGCGCAGCGTTTGCGGAAGTTCGAGCGATATGCCGACCGACCTCGACAGGTCGTCGGCGACCTGTTCCAAAGGAGCCTGATCATAAACGAGTTTGCCGTCGGCCCAGCTTCCGATCGATGCGATGGGCCTCTGCGAAACCCGAATCCGGCCGCCATCATCCGCGGCAAGACTGTCCCCTGGTCGAAGATCGACCGTCCGCGCCATCCCCTCGTAGCGGACCGCGCCCTCCGATACCGCGACGCGAAGCTGTCGATCCGTGCGGACGACGTTGAACACCGTCCCCAAATCAACCAGGCGTTGCTCGCCTGCGACAACGATGAACGGATCAGACTTATCGTGTTTTACGACAAATCGCGCTTCACCTCGGGTGATCTCGACAGACCGGGCGTCGTTCTTGTCGAGGATAACCTGGGTGCCGCCATTGAGCAGGATCGCGCTCCCGTCCGCAAGTGAAACGCTTCGCGTCTCGCCCGCCGGGGTCTCGACCGAATAGCGCGAATCCCGATCGGGCAGCATCTGGACCCCCAGCAGGCCAGCCACGACTATCGAAGCTGCGAGCGCACCCCAGCGCCATTGGGGCCGGCGCACTGGTTCGCCGCTCCCATCATAAGCGACAACATCCTCGTCATTGCTGAATTCCGGCCTGTGCCCTGGTTCATCGTCGGACGGAAAACGCGCGCTTTCAAGCAGGAGCGACATCCGTGCGTCCCCGTCCGCGACAGCCTCATAGGCGTCATTGTGCGCGGGATCGGCTTCCAGCCACGCTGCGAAGTCGATCCATGCATCCTCGTCGGCATCCTTGAGCCGCACGTGCCAGGCGATTGCCTGCTCGATCATCGCACGATCAGGAAGAACGGACATCGTCGGCCTCCGTTCGCGGGACCCGCGGGGTGTCATCCAGTTCCTCGCGCAAAAGCAGAAGCTTGCGATACGCCCGTTGGAGATGCTTCTCGACCGCGCTCAAGCTGAGACCGAAGCGGTCGGCAATGGCTCTTTGGGACAGGCCGTCGAGCCGATACATCCTCAAAATTTGCGCCGTCCGGCCCGGCATCGACGCAATGACCCGATCGACCCGCGCAAGTTCATCGCGCGCGATCGCACTCTGCTCGGGCGAGGGCGCGGCGTCGGTCTCAAGGTCGGGGCCCGTCCGATTGCGCGTCCAGTGATCATCTCGCTCCTGCTGCCGCCGACGCCTCCGCCGATGGTCGTGCAAGAGGTTGTTCGCCATCTGATAAAGATATGCCCGTGGGTGGCTGATGGGACCGGTGCCGACACTGGTCAGTTTTACATACAGCTCCTGCAACAGATCTTCCACTTCGGCAGGGTCACATTGGCGCGCAAGCAGGAAGCGCAGCAAATCCGGCCGCATTTCGCCCAGCAGTTGAGCAAGGCCCGTTTCGCCTGTGATCGACTCTTCGCCACGTGGTGACATAGGACTCCCATAAGGGGCGCGCCGCCACCCGGGCAACGCATTAGGCAATGACGCACGCTTTTGGGCGGCTTTCGACATCAGGGGCGGTCCTTCCAGATGAGGGGCCTCCAGGTTTCCGACCTTGCGGCGGCAGGCCCGGCGCCTGCCCCAGGCGCATGTCGTGACGTTCCCAAGGCATGGAGCGGCCTTGGTGCAAATCCGCCAATCGGGTCGATGCTGCCCATGCCTGATTCCCTGGCGAGTCGTTTCGTGTGTAGTGCGTTAGACGCCGCGGATCGTGCTGAACCGCACACGCAAGGAGACGATCGCTGCCTAAGGCGCGACGCGCGGATCGAAACGGAATCTGGGGGCCACGCATCTGCTAGTTGCGCGACCGACGAACGTTTTGAACGACCCTGCTTGCCCAAAGATCGACAAAGCCCCGGCCGAAGACGGTCTCGGCCCTGGTCAGCCCGGAGACGAACAAGCCCCAGATCATGAGAATACCGGCTGCCAGCAGTTCAGGCTGGGTCGAGTGACCGTCCATCAGCGGGGCCAACATCTTCAAACCCGCCACCAGCGAGACGACGCCGGCAAGGATTCCCACCGCTCCCGACTGTCGCCTGGGGGGCCTGCCCAGGACCAGCGCCAGTGACGGCAGGATCAGTATGAGTGCCGCCCAGAGACATCGCCCATAGACAGCCGAGCGACTGGACGCCGTGCCGATTTCCCAAAGCCTCCCGATCTCGATCCGCTTGAGAGGTTGCGCTGACGTTCCGCGTCGCGCGTCTTCTCTTTCACTGATGCGGTAAGCAAAACGGGCAAAGTCGACGACCCTCGCGCCGTGTTCTTGTACGACCTGTCCGTCGCGCAATTCGATCGCCATCGCCCCGGAGGGCAGTTGCCAGAAATGTCCCTGCCTTGCGGTAAACACATTGTCTTCCGCGCGGAGAAAAAGCCCGACAAGCTGTCCATTGTTCGGATCGATCTTTTCGAACAGCAACATGCTGTCGGATCCAAGATCGATGAATTGGCCGGCCTGTAGCCGATAGCCGAATTCACCATTCTCCATGCGCCTGGCGATTTCCGCAATTTTGGTTTCGCCGGCAGGCACCAGCCAGCCCTGGTTCAACAGGGTCAGAACACTGACCATCACAGCCAGTGCGAGCGGATAGCGCATCCAGCGGACCGACGAAATTCCGCACGCCTCGATCGCGTCCAGCTCGCCGCGAAGGGCAAGCTTTCGGATGGTCAAGGCGATGCCGAGAAACAGCCCGACCGGTAAGCCGATGCCGCCATATTCCGGAAGGAGGCTCGCCACAATATGCGCCACGATATATCCACGGCGCCCCGAATGACCGGTCATTTCCAGGAGGCGGGGAAGATTTTCGAGCATCATCAGCGACATGACAATGGCCAGCACACTGCCCATCGTGCCGAGTATCTGGCCCAGAATATAGCGATCGAGGATCGCGACACGAAAAGACATTGCCGCGCTCACGCCGCCGAGGAGAGCCCACCCAGGGTCAGGTTCCGGTACATCCCAAACAGCGCTGCGAAGTGATCGTCCATCGCGCGCACCGTCCGATCGCTCGGGCGCACAGCAAAGCTGCCTGGCAACGCAAGGATCGCGCGCACCAGATCCCCAGGATCCGCGGCGCGATAGGCCAGTTCGATCCGGTCCTTGGCAAAGTCGGCCGCACCGCCGCGATCGGGTACGATCACCGGTATGCCGCTGGCGCTCGCTTCCGCTGCCGTCATGCAAAAGGTTTCGGCTTCACAGCCATGCAGGAAGGCATCGGCGCTCGCCAGGATGCTGGCAAATCGCTCCCGATCGCGTTCGGGGCGGAACAGCCGGATATGGGGGTTCCCGCCGATCGACCGCAGGATATGCATATCGTCCCGGCCTTCGCCAAAGATCGCAAGGCCCAGCTCGCGATGCCGACCAGCGATCGTCACCGCCTCGACCAGCATCGGCAAACGCTTCTCCGGCGCTAGTCTGCCCGCGGCCACGAGCAGGGTGGCGTCGGTGCCGAGACCACATTCTGCAAGAAGGCTGGCGCGCAGGTCCGGATCGCGTCTGCGGGCCGAAAAAAGTCGGGGCTCGACACCCATCGGGACGGTCACGACATTGGCGACGCCGCCTGCCTTCATGCGCGAAGACAGATTTTCGCTGGCGCAGACGACCGCATCGTAAAGCCGCCCCAGCTGCCGCAAATGATCCCAGTACCGCGCGAAGCGGCGGTCGATCGTCTCGCGACTGACAATGGGTTCCAGCCAGCGATAGGCATAGGCCGAGAGCGGATCGGCATGCATGATGAGCGCCTTGGGTATTTCCGGTCGCCAATTTGCCACCATGAGCGGACTTCGCCATGGCGACGAGGCTTCGACGAAATCCGGCGCCAATTTGTCCAGCGCCGCATGGAGCGCTCGCTCATCGCCGAAATACCAGTATTTCCGGTCCAGCGGGAAGCGTGGGGAGGCGATCGTCTGAATACGGGCGCACGGTCCGAACTCGACCACTATATCCTGGTCGGCAGGCGCCAGGATCGTGATGTCCTGACCCATCCGCTCTGCCAGCGCCAGCTTCTGGCCGACATAGGTTTTCACGCCGCCGCCCCGCGGAGAATAGAACGCGCAGACATCAACGATTTTCATGGGTGTTTTCCCGTCGTCGCAGCGGGCGCATTCCCAGGCCGCGATGATAGTTCATGACGATCTCGAGCCGTGTCGGGCCTGTGCGGGCTGCCGCGCTGGCATCGGAAGCGCGGGGCTTGCCCCATCCCAGCCTCGGATTGCCCGCAAACCCTATCCCATCGACGCGCCAGCCGAATTTCCGGTTACCGTCCCGGTCATGCAGCAGGCTGACCGCATAGCGGCCCGCCGATGGAACCCGTACGCAGAGCTGCACTGGGCCCGTAGCGGGGACTGGCTGTTCAACCCTGCGGAACGTCTTTCCCGCCGAAATCAAAATATTGTCGTCTTCCAGGAAGTCCGCGTCGTTTGCCGGATAAACTTCGAGCTTGAGCTTCCCGCGGCGGTCCTTGAGGCCGTCGACGTCGACAAGAAATGAAGGTCCGAATTCATTGGATCGGCATCTGCCTTCAGCCGTCCCGAGGTCCGGCGTCGAGGGGACGCTGGCGTTTTCCAACAGGGCACCAGCCATGAGGCTAAAGAGCAGCCGCGTCATTGCGCCTCCCCCTCGAAAGCAGGTCTGCCAAGGCGAAGCCGGCTCCGGCAAGCACATGTGACGCGAGGGACAGCCCCGCCATGAGCGCCATAAGCCCCGAAATTTCCACGTCGCCGCCAAGGGCGAGTACGGCTATTCCGGCGAACAGAAGCTCCTTGTTCGGCACGAAGGGCAGTCGAAAGATCAAAAGGCGCATGGCCGCCAGGATGAGCCACCAGCCAAGTTCGACGTCCGGCAACACCAGGTGCCACAGCGCCGCTGAAAAAAGGGTCGTCGCGAGGGTCCGGAGGAGGTGGACCGAGAAGACCATCCTGAGCTCTTTCCGATCGAGCGAGAAAAGCGAACGGCGCAGCAACATGACCGCGAGCGAGGTTCCGATGACGACTGCGAGGGACCAGCCGATCGCAGCGGCATGGTCATGCAGCGGCAGCAGCCTTACGAAGGGGAACGCCGCAGCGAGAAAGAGAAGGCTGGCCACATTGCCCGCCACGGCCGACAGCACCGCCACGTCCTTGACTGCTCCGAACGGTGTGGTTTCGAATTTGAGGTTTCGACGTGCCCAGCCGTAGAAATAGACCTCTCCGAGATAGCTCAGGAGCAGCTCATTATAGATGAACTTGCGGACCAGGGCGCCGAAGGCGTTGGCTCCAACGCCCCAGAGACGTCGGAAAATGAACCAGTCGCCTGCCGGACCGGCCAGATAGGTGATGGCAAACAGACCCCAGAATGTCGGCGAAGCCGGCATCATCCCGACTATCTTCGCAAGATCGAGGTTTCGCGCCTGGTAGATCGCCGCTCCGACGATGATCAGTGAAACGCTTGTACCCAGAACGCCGCCCAGAGCCGCCATCGCCTTGCGATCCTGCGGTTCGAACGAGAACCTCCCCGTGGGCGCAAGCGCGAGCGTTTGATCGGGCATTCCCGGGCCTTGTTCGTTGGTAAGGCCCGCTAGACGCCGCGGGCGCGCCATATCCGCACCCCGCCATATGTTTTCGGGCTAATTAACTGGCCGAAGGCGGGGCGTGTGCCGCGCTTCATGCGTGACGCGGGCGCGCAGGAACTGTTCAACGAAGACCCGTCCACCTTCCAGACCTGGTTTGTCGAGCGCGTCGGCTGGCTTCCCAATGCTGCGCAAGAGCGCAGACCGGGGGATTGAGGGGCGGATATCTGCCACTGCCCCCGGCAATCGGGGTGCGAATCGGTCGCAAGCTCGAAGTCCGTTTCACAAGCGTGCGCACTCGAAAGTGGACAGTCCGGAACCGGCCGCGAGCTGCGGGGCTGGCTTTGGCATTGGCGGCTTGTCAGAAAAGCGCCCCACTAGCGGTCCTTCGGTCCGCGAGCGGTTGCGCATTAAACCCCAAGTTCAAGGGAAGGCATCAGTTGGATCGGACGCTGGCCCAATCCAACCCGAACCGTGCCAAGTACTTTCGCAGCCGATCGGCATCGTTTGCGGAACTGCGCCGTGCACGGGACGCGGCAAAGAGTGCGCGGCCAGCTTCGGAGAGCGATCGGCTGCGACGGCAGACGCGCACGGTTTCGGCCAGCTGCACGCGGTCGAACGGGTCGATCGCGTCCAGCGCTTCCGGGGGCAGCAGGCCTGTCAGCGGGTCGGTATCGGCTCCGGCTTGTCCCGACCACAGGCGTCTCAGCCGATCGATCTCCGCGTCGACGCATTCGCTGTCGATGCGTCCCTTGGGGCTCAGCGTCGCCATGCGGGTGATACTCGCGGCGAGGTCGCGGAAATTGCCCGGCCAGTGCGCATCGGGTCCGGTGGCAAAGGCAAGGTAGCGCTGCCGCGCCTCGCGATTGAAGCTGGCGCGGTCCCCTTCGCGTTCGGCAAAGCGGTCGAGCTCATAGTCGAGATTGGGTTCGATATCCTCGCGCCGGTCGGCAAGTCCGGGCAGGCGAAAGGTCCACAGGTTGAGACGCGCGTAGAGATCGTCGCGAAATGCACCCTTCGCCACCGCTTCGCCCAGGTCACGGTTCGTCCCCGCGATCAGCTGGAACTCCGAAGCCGCCTCCTTGTCTGCACCGACCGGCAGGAAGCGCTTGTCCTCAATCGCGCGCAGGATCATCGCCTGCTCGTCGAGGCCCAGTTCGCCGATCTCGTCGAGGAACAACATGCCCTTGTCGGCCGATCGCAACAGGCCCGGACGGTCGGCGACCGCGCCGGTGAACGCGCCCTTGCGGTGGCCGAACAGCGCCGACATCGCGCCGTCACCCTTGAGCGTCGCGCAGTTGACCTCGACGAACGGTCCGGCGACCTGGTGCTTGAGTCGCTTGAGCTGATAGATGCGCCGCGCCAGCTGGCTCTTGCCGGCCCCGGTCGGCCCCATCAGCAGGATCGGCGCCTTGGACCGCAGCGCGACGCGCTCGATCTCGTCGATCATGCGGTTGAAGGCTGCGTTGCGCGTCTCGATCCCGGATTTGAGGAACGAGGCGCTCTCCGCACTGACCGCCGCAAAGCGGGTCGCGATGCTGTCATATCGCGACAAATCGAGGTCGATCACCGTCCAGCGCCCCGGCGCGCTCCCGCTCTCCAGCTTGGCCGCAGGCTGGGTCTGCAGCAATCGGCCCGGCAGATAGCGCGCCTCGGTCAGCAGGAAGAGACAGATTTGCGCGACGTGCGTGCCGGTGGTGATGTGGATCAGATAATCCTCGGCCTCCGGATCGAACGGATAGCCGCGCACGAAATCGAGCAGCTTGCCGTACACCTCCTCGAAATCCCACGGGTCGGTGAACTCGATCCGCTGCGGCTCGACCCGCGTTTCGGGAGAGACCGACGCGATATCCTCCGCGACATAGTCGGCGAGGCGGCCATGCTTGCTGCCGTGGAGCAGCACGAAGCGGTCGACGCGCAGATCCTCATGCATCGTCAGCGCGACCGAGGGACGCCATTTGCCCCAACGCGATGGCCCGAACTTGCTGGCATCGAGCGTGGAGCCGAGAAAGCCGATCACTACCAGTGGTTTCATGCTTATCCTGTAGGATAAGATGCGATCCATAGCGATATGAATCTTCAGCACTTGTGAATGCCGCTCGTCGCCCACCATCCCTCGTTTGGCGACTTTAAATCATTATATATCAGTATGTTCAATGATCTCGCGTCATTATGTCACCAAACTGGCACGGCTCCTGCAAAGCTATCCGTGTCGAATGGAAGCGGTCGAACCTTCCACCCGGCACGCGGAACGCGGGGCGACCGGAATGGGCTGGTCGCCCCCGAGGAATTTCAAACGGGCGCCAATGGGTGTCTGACCAAGGGAGTTGGACGATGGCCAACAAGGGACTGTTCGCTTCGGCGATCGCAAAGCTGCTTCCGGCACCGGACACGGTGAACCGGGAGGACGCGCCGGCCTATGCCTATGGGCCGGAAGCGCTGCTCGCGCAGCTTGCGGCGACCGGCACGATGGGTGACGCCTATTACGCATCCGCCGAAGCGCAGCTGAAGCAGATGCTCGACGCGCTTAACGCGGTCGACCCGTTCTATGCGGCGCAGGTCGCGGTCTATGCCCGCAAGTCGGGGGCAATGAAGGACATGCCGGCGCTGATTGCCGCATGGCTGACGGTCGCGGATCCCGATCTGTCGGTCCGCGTCTTTGGCCGCGTGATCGACAATGGCCGGATGCTGCGCAACTTCGTGCAGATCCTGCGCTCGGGTCAGGTCGGGCGCACCTCGCTCGGGTCGCGTCCGAAGCGGCTGGTCCAGCGCTGGCTGGAGCAGGCGTCGATGCGCGATCTGATGGCGGCTGCGACGGGCAATGCGCCCTCGCTCGCCGACATCGTGCGGATGGTGCACCCCAAGCCTGCGGACGCGGAGCGGCGCGCATTTTATGGCTGGCTGATCGGCAAGCCCTATGATGTCGCCGCGCTCCCGGCCGAGATCGCCGCGTTCGAGACGTGGAAGCGCAACCCACGCGGGATCGCGCTGCCGCCGGTGCCGTTCGAATGGCTCACCGCCTTTCCGCTGCGCGATGTGCAGTGGGGCGAGCTGGCCGGGCGGATGGGGTGGCAGGCGCTGCGGATCAACCTCAACACGCTGGCGCGCAATGGCGCGTTCGGGGTGAAGGGGGTGACCGAGCGCGTCGCCGAACGGCTCGCCGATGCCGAAGCGCTGACCAAGGCGCGCGTGCTGCCCTATCAGGTGCTGATGGCGCTCAACGCGGCCGGGGACGGCGTGCCGCTGAAGGTTCAGGGGGCGCTGGAGGATGCGCTGGAAGCGTCGCTGCGCAACGTGCCCGCGATCCGCGGCAATGTGGTCGTCTGCCCCGATGTGTCGGGGTCGATGAGCTCGCCGGTCACCGGGGTCCGCAAGGGCGCCACGACCAAAATGCGTTGCATCGACATTGCCGCTCTGGTCGCTTCGGCGATGCTGCGGACCAATGCGAAGGCCCGGGTGCTGCCGTTCGAGCAGCGCGTGGTGCGCCTGAACCTTGATCCGCGTGCGCGGCTTGCCGTCAACGCGGCAAAGCTGGCGGCGGTTGGCGGCGGCGGCACGAGCGTGTCGGCACCGCTGGCGCAGCTGGTGGCGGAGAATGCGGCGGTCGACCTGGTGGTGATCGTGTCGGACAATGAGTCGTGGGTGGACCAGAACCGCCGCGGCGCGACCGAGACGATGCGCCAGTGGGACAAGATCAAGCGGCGCAACCCGAGCGCAAAGCTCGTGTGCATCGACATCCAGCCCTATGGAACCACCCAGGCTTCCGGTCGGGCGGACATTCTCAATGTCGGGGGCTTCTCCGACGCGGTGTTCGACACCGTCGCACGCTTCGCCCGTGGCGAGACGCGCGACTGGGTCAGCACCGTCAAGCAGACGGAGGTTTGAACAAGGCCGTGGCGAATGCCGGTGGGACTACATCCACCACAGAGAGTCCCTATGGGCAAAGCGCCCCGACTGCTGCAAGGCACCGGGGAGATGCGGGTTCGAATCCCGCCCGCTGGAGGTAGCTTAAGGACGCGCTGTCTCACCGATTCTCGTCGCCACGGCCAACCTATTCACAGGGCGAATGCCGGTTGGACTACATGGGTGTCGCGGGTTCGAATCCCGCCCTGCCTCAGCGGTAGAGCATGTCCACCATTCCCTCGTCGCCCCACGAACATCACGGCGAATGCCGACCGGACTACATGGAACTGCTAATCCCGAGGTCGCGGGTTCGAATCCCGCCGGGTCCACCATTGGGGGCCCGTAGCTCAGCGGCAGAGCGCGTAACCGTCCGGTCACCCTTCGTCGCCGTGACCATCAAACAAGCTGGCGAATGCCGGCGGGACTACATCGGTAAGGCCGAAAGGCTCAGGTGGTTCGACTCCACCCCGGGTTCGCCCGGAATGTCTCGCCAACCCTCGTCGCCGGCACCATGATTGCAAGCAGGAGTTCACGATGACCCAGACGCGTTTCGAATACAGCCACGTCGACGGCGGCGTGCCGATCAAGAGCTGGACCCGGGGCGTGCCGGTCGACGACAAGGCGCGCGAACAGCTGGCGCGCGCGGCCAGGATGCCGTTCATCTTCAAGCATGTCGCGGCGATGCCCGACGTCCATGTCGGAATCGGCGCGACCGTGGGTTCGGTCATCCCGACCAAGGGCGCGGTGATCCCGGCGGCGGTCGGCGTCGACATCGGCTGTGGCATGATGGCGGCGCGCACCTCGCTGATGGCGCATGACTTGCCCGACAATCTGGAGGGCATCCGGAGCGCGATCGAGCGTGCGGTTCCGCACGGACGCACCACCGGCCGTGGCGGGCGCGGCGACAAGGGCGCGTGGGGCGATCCCCAGGCGCACATCGTCGAAGCCTGGTCCACGCTCGCCGCGCGGTTCAAGCGGATCACCGACAAATATCCGCGGCTCGAGAAGACGAACAACCTCGTCCATCTCGGAACGCTCGGCACCGGCAACCACTTTATCGAGCTGTGTCTCGATCAGGAGGCGCGGGTGTGGGTGATGCTCCATTCGGGATCGCGCGGCGTCGGCAATGCCATCGGCACCTTCTTCATCGAATTGGCGAAGCAGGATATGCGCAAATGGCACATCAACCTGCCCGACGAGGACCTGGCGTACTTCCCGGAAGGGACCGACCATTTCGACGATTATGTCGAGGCGGTGGGCTGGGCGCAGGACTTTGCCGCGCTGAACCGGCGCGTGATGATGGCGAACGTGATCGCGGCGCTGCGGCTCCAGATCGCCAAGCCGTTCGACGCGGAGATGGAGGCGGTCAACTGCCACCACAACTACGTCCAGCGCGAGAACCACTTCGGTGAGAATGTGCTCGTGACCCGCAAGGGCGCGGTGCGTGCGGCGAAGGGCGTGATGGGGATCATCCCGGGGTCGATGGGCGCGAAATCGTTCATCGTCCGTGGCCTTGGCAATGCCGAGAGCTTCGACAGCTGTTCGCACGGTGCGGGGCGCGTGATGTCGCGCACCGAGGCGAAGAAGCTGGTGAGCCTCGACGAGCATATCGCCGACACGATGGGCGTGGAGTGCCGCAAGGACGAAGGCGTGATCGACGAAACGCCGCGCGCCTACAAGCCGATCGAAGCCGTGATGGCCGCCCAGGCCGATCTGGTGGAGATCGTCCACACGCTGAAGCAGGTGGTGTGCGTCAAGGGGTGACCCTTTGCGCGCACTCATCTCGTCACCCCCGCGAACGCGGGGGCCCATCTCCCGAACTGTCGTCCAATTGGCGCGGTGAGGAGATGGGTCCCCGCTTTCGCGGGGATGACGGTAGGAAGAAACGAGATGATTACCGTGGAACTGAACCCCAGCATCGCACCTGACGTGCGCCGCGAGATCGAGCATCGCCTGTCCGCGATCGAGGCGGAGGAGGGCGTGCGCGTGCTGATGGCGGTCGAATCCGGCTCGCGCGCCTGGGGCTTTCCCTCGCCCGACAGCGATTACGACATCCGCTTCATCTATGTCCGCCCGCGCGACTGGTATCTGTCGCTGGCGCCGGGCCGCGACGTGATCGAGCGGCCGATCGTCGATGAGATCGACCTCAACGGCTGGGACATCCGCAAGGCGTTCGGGCTGCTGCTTAAGTCGAACGCGGTGGTCAGCGAATGGATCGAATCGCCGATCCGCTATCGCCCCGACGATCCGTTCGTGGCGAAGTTCGCGGCGCTCGCCGACGCGATGCTCGATGCCCGCGCACTAGCGCATCACTATGCGCGGCTGGGGCGGACCGCGGCGGACCGCTGGCTCGACGGCGATGGCGACGTCGCGGTGAAGAAGTATTTCTATGCGCTGCGTCCGGCACTCGCGATTCGCGTGCTGCGACGCCACCCCGACCGGCGTCCGCCGATGAACCTTCAAGCGCTGGTCGCGCTGGCGGATCTGTCGGCACAAGCCGAGGCGGCGATCGCCGAGCTGGTCGCGGCCAAGGCGCGGACCAACGAGCGCAGCAATGGCACGCGTGTGCCGCTGCTCGACGCGCTGATCGCCGACGAGCTGGGGCGCGCCGCCGAACTCGCGGTGCGCACCCCGTCCCCAATATGGGCGGCGCGTGCCAACGACCTTTTTCTGGAACTGGTAAATCAATGATCATCATCGACGGATCGGAAGGCGAAGGCGGCGGACAGGTGGTGCGCAATGCGTGCGCGCTGTCGCTGATCACCGGCCAGCCGTTCCGCATCACCAATGCGCGCGGCAAGCGGTCCAAGCCAGGGCTGATGCGCCAGCATGTCACCGCGGTCGAGGCCGCGTGCGCGCTGGGCAACGCGACGTGCGAAGACCTTGCGGTCGGCGCGTCCGAGATAACCTTCACGCCGGGCAAGGTGGTGCCCGGCGAATATCGCTTTGCGGTCGGCACGGCGGGGAGCACGGGGCTTGTGCTCCAGACGTTGCTGATGCCGCTCGTGCTCTCCGATGCGCCCTCGCGCCTGATCCTGGAGGGCGGCACGCACAACATGCTCGCCCCGCCGTTCGAGTTCATCGCGAAGACGTTCCTGCCGATCGTCAACCGCATGGGGCCGACCGTCGAGGCGCGGTTGATCCGCCACGGCTTCTACCCGCGCGGTGGCGGGCGGATCGAGGTGGAGATCACCCCGGCGCCGCTTACCCCGATCGCGTGCGTCGAGCGGGGGGCGCTGCATGAGCGCAGCGTGACGGCGATGTTCGCCGCGCTGCCGTTCGAGATCGCCGATCGGGAGATCGGCGCCGCACGCAAGGCGCTGGATTGGCCGGAAGAGAGTTTCGCGGTGCGGCAGCTCCCCGAGGAGCAGGGGCCGGGCAACATCGTGCTGATCGAGGCGGCGTTCGAGCATGTCACCGAGATTGTCAGCGGCTTTGGCCAGCTCGGCGTCCCGGCCGAGCGCGTGGCGAAGATGGCGGCAGGGCGCATGGCCGGATATCTGGCGTCGAACGCCTTTGCCGGACCGTATCTGCAGGACCAGCTCCTGCTGCCGTTCGCGCTTGCGGGCGGGGGCGCCTTCACCACCGTCAAGCCAAGCCAGCACAGCCTGACCGCGCGCGACGTGATCGAACGCTTCATCGGCCGCCGCGGCGTGTTCCGCGATCAGCCGGACGGAACACATCGCGTCGAATGGCGCTAGTTCAGAATCCTCCTTGCGGGGGGCGCGCAGATGGCAAATCCCAGCAAGGCCGGGTCGATCCCAGGACAACAAAAAGAGCAACAATTGGGGTCGCTGCTGGTGCTCTTAGCCGGATTTCGCCGGACGGTGTCTGGCGATTCTCGGTCTAAAAATGCTGTGAAACCAGCCGCTTACTGGACGCTGCTGGACGTATCCAGAGCCAGTATTGGTGCCCAGAAGAGAACTCGATGATATTAAATAAACAATTGAAATAATTAAAACAAACTAAGGTAGATAATCAGATATTCCCCTAATTATTGCCCTACAACTGCGATACTTTTGATCCAAGGGATGATTTGATTACGATTTTACTCAAAGCGTGTCAAGATGTCTCATGTGATTCGGCTTTCGAAATTGCCGAAATACGTTCCGAAATTTGTCTTGGGAGCCATTGGCAGTAGGGAGTGTTTGGAGCAGACGCGCCGAGTTCGCTAAACTCACACTCTTGTGCATTCCAATCAGAGTCCGGGTGATGGAAGCGGAGCGGCGTTAATCCACCGATAGCCTTGCGAAGGCGCACCGGTCCCGTGAGGGACTATTGTCATAACCAGCTCGCGGAGCCCCTGTCGGATAGTCGACGAGGAGATGTTCAGCGCGACGTTTGCCACGTCGAGCCGGTCTTCGCCGGCAGCTAGCCCATGTGTCATCGCTCCGCCCGTGCCGCCAACCGAGGCGGGGTACAGCAGGACAAGACGCTGACAGTCATAGAGCCGAGCGTAGGCCATCATCTGATAGATGTCGGCGTGCGACACGCCCCTTTCGGCCGGCTTCCACTTCGTGTCGAGGATGGCCACGATCCGTCCTTCGTGCTTCACGAGAATGTCGGGCCGGGTCGGGTGGCTGTTCCCGACGACGGTTTCACCCTCGATCCACGGGCCGACGCAATAGGCGCCGCCCCCTTGCGCATCGACCGTCAGATCCGTGTCGCCGAGCGCCTTACGCAGTTGGACCGCCACATAGCGCTCAAACAGATCATTCATCGCGAACAGTAGCGTGATGCCGTCGGGCGTGCCCGCTCCTGCATGCGTTTGCTGCCAGCTCGACCCGACGAGTAGGCGCGCAAGTTGAAGCAGTGCGCGCCATCGTTGGCTGGATCGGTCGATCCGAACCTGCTTCCACGGGAGCGATCCGCGCGGAACGTCGCTGATATCTGCCATCCGGAAGCGAAGCTCGGCAAGCTTCCTCTGGGTGCTGCTCGCCTTCGCGTGGCGCGTCAGCAGCAGAACGCACGCCTTCATGATGCGCATCAGCGGTGTATCGCCATCGAGCGCGTCGAACCGGCACGCCAACCGGTCCGGGCGCACCGCATGGACCGTGAATTGGCGCACCACATCGAGCTTGCCGCGCAGCGCGCGTAGATCGTCCTCTTCTGAGCGATACTGGCGGGGTAATCCGCGCCGCACTTCGGCCAGCAATCGGTCTGCGAACAGCGCGATGAAGATGTCGAGCAGCGAGTTGGCGCGACGCGCCATCGCCGTCGCTTCACCGGAAGAGAGGTTCAGACCGTGCGCGACATCAAGCATGTGCACCAGCCGCGCCCGCACTGCCGCCGGATCGGCCAGCTCCAGACCGGCATCGACCTTAGGCAGGATTTCGAGGCTGCACCCGCGCGCAGCGATGACGCCAACCGCCTGTCGTGCGCGCAGGTAGCGATGGTGGTCGCACAGAATATCCGTCCCGTCATTCCCGCCCAGCACATGGCTCCGTGCAGCGGCCAGAAGAGCATCGGCCTGAGGACGACTGAACCCGCTCTCGCCGACCTCGACACGGCCCCATTCAAGGACCGTGCGATGGGTCATGCTTCGTCCTCGGCGCCATCGAGTTCGTCCGCCTCCGCGGGCACATCTTCGACCGGCTTGCCGACGAGGCGACGATAGGCATCAAGCTCGAATGTCTTACGGACACTCCAGCTCTCACGATCCTCGCCGCCTTCGCCGGTCGGGTCTTTGATCTTGCGGCAATCGAGGAACCCGCCTCCCTTGCCCTTCGGCTCACCGAGCACCGCAGCCACACGGCTCCAGTCCTCGAAGAAATACTCCTGAAGCAGCGGGATCACCTTGTCGCGCATGACAGCATCGACAGCGTCTTTGTCCTCACAGCCGATGAAGAAGGCGTGGCCGACGCGGTGCTCGCGATCGATGAGGTACTCGATCCGGTCGTTGATCGTCCGCAGGACTTGGCGAAGCGGGATGCCCTCTGAGCTCTGAGGCAAAAGCGTCTCGTCCGGAGCCAGCTCCTTGAACCGGAACCGCCGCCGCAGTGCCGTGTCGAGCAGTGCAATCGAGCGATCGGCGGTGTTCATCGTGCCGATGATGTGAAGGTTCGCGGGCACGCCGAAATCGCGCTTTTTGGAGTAGGGAAGCGTCAGGGTGAGCGCGTTGCCCATGCCGAGACGTTTGTCCCGCTCGATCAGCGTGATCAATTCGCCAAAGACCTTGGAGATGTTCGCACGGTTGATCTCATCGATGACGAGGACGAATTGCTCCGGCGTTGCGACGCTCCCCGTCTCCGCTGGGGTGTCGCTATCCCCAGCAATCAACCTTCCCAATGCCGGTAGGTTCACCCGCTTCTTGGCGAGCGCATACAACGTCCGCATGGTGAAGTTCCCCTCGACGATCGTATCAAGGGGCAGCGGCTCGTCTAGCGTGAGGAGCCAGCGAACGTCGCGGCGGTGCGCATAATAGCCTTCGGCTGACGGCTCGTAGCGATACTCGCCAGTGACCTCGGCAATCGCGCGAAACGCGGTGTTCCCATAGGGCACGATGACGATGTCGCCGACCTTCATCTCCGAACGGAAAGGCCAGGTCTGCGTCCAGTTGCTTGGCGTTGGGTCGTCAGGGTTTTGTTCAAGCCACTCTGCCTTGATCGCATCGAACGACGCAAACCTCTCTGGGCTCCAGTCGATGGAGCCACCCCAACCCAGCGCGATGTAGTTGTTGGCAATTGCAGCGTCATAGACGTCATCTTCGCTGCCGATTGCGCCTTGGCCCATCTTCCAAAAGCGCCGGCCGGAGAAATCGTAGCTGATCGAACCTGACGAGGGTGCCGACCGCGTGCGTGCCTGTTCGGCGAGAGCGCAGATCTCGCGGAATATGCCGGGTCTCGGTTCAAGCCGGAACCCGGCGGACGCGCCCTCGGCGTCGCTCGCGCCCGTTTCGGGGCGGAGGCCCTCAACGAAGGTTTCGTAGTCGTAATTCTGGTGGAAGGTGACGAACACGATCCGCTTCTCGGTCTCGAGCTCGCGATAACGCGCCATCAGCGCCGCGCGACCATCCGGTGCCTCACCATCGCACAGCTTCACCGCTTCGGCAGCGGTCGCGTAGGTCTTGCCGGTACCCGGCGGGCCATAGAGGATCAGATTGGTAGGCGCTGGACCGTCAGTTCTTTCCAAAGACGCGCCGCCTAACTCGTAAGTGAAGGTGGTCGTCGAACTGTTATCTGGGCCGGTGTAGGTCGGAACGCCCGTGCCAGCCATCTTCTGAAACTTCTGACCGCGCAGCGCCTGGCACACATTCGCATGCGCGGCGGAAAGCCCCAGCGCGCTGTGGACGTCGCCGCATCGGATCGAAACGCGATCGTCGCCGCGCGCACGTGCGGGCTCGATGTAGGTCTTGAGCGCATGGTCACGGACTCGATCCGCGTCCCGTCCACCATCCATGTCTGGCTTCTCCTTGCAGGTGACCCAGACGAAACCCTGCGCGTCCCACAGGTCGCGCGGCGCCCAGCCCCATTGCTCCATCGCGTCGAACAGGCTGTCGGAGAGGTCGAGCACCGCTTCATATTCTGCGGCCGTCAGCGGATTGTTGCCGAAAATCGACTTACCCCAGAGCGCCAGGCCGAGATGGTAGAAGCGGGTATGGTTGACGGCGATTGCTTCGGACGGGCGGGCAAGCGCCTGGAACAGCGTGGCGAGAACCCGGATGTCGGCATAGGGCATGCTCTGCTCGCTGCCCTGCTTGATCAGGTCCCACGCCGCGCTGACGAACGACTCTGCCGCTTCCGGGGGCGGGGCTTTCGATCGCGCCAGCGCGCCAACAGCCGCTTCCAGCGCGCCGCCCGACCGCGCCCGAACCGCTTCGATATGGCCGCGCCGTCGATAGTCCCCGACCAGGTTCACATCCTTGTCGAGGACGTGATCGAGCAGCGCAGCGCCCAGCGCGGCTTCATCTTGCGCGGGGTCTGCGATCAGCGGCGCGACCTTGGCTACCAGCGCGCGTTTGTAGCCGTCCTCATCCCGGAAATACGCCCCATCACCGCCAAAGCCACCCTCCTGCTCGAAGTTGGGATAGGCCGCGATGAAGCGGGCCTTCAACGCCGCGAGCGCAGCGGGATCGATCTCGTCCGTTTCCGGTGCGTCGGCCCCGGCGTCATAGTTGGGGTCCTTGCCATCGGCGAAATGGCCATATTGGCGCGCGACGTTGATCAGGTTGGTCAGCTGGCGCGTCGGGTCCGGTGCCTGGGGCGCCATCTTGCGCGCAGCGGCCTCGTTCGCGTGCCAGTCCGCTGCGACCCGCCGCACCGCATCGACCAGCGCGGGCCAGCGGCCATTGGCGTGGAGTGTGTCCAGATCGCGTTCGGCAAAGCCAAGCTCCGCCAGCGCGCGTTCGATCCGGGGTGCCTTGCGCGCGCGATTGTTGACGCCCTTCGCGGTAAGCGGTGTCCCCTGATACTCGCGTCGCGCCAGCCACTGGCGGAACTCCCGGTCACGCATCCTCTCTGTCCCCCTTTGCCGACCTTATCCCGTGCGTCCCACTCGCCTAACGATCGTCATGCGTCCGCCTTTGCGCGTCGTCCCCGTTTCGCCTTGGGCGCAGCGGCGCGTTCGGCGCGGATGCGGTCGAGCAGGACGCTGGCGGGCTCGTCATTCGGGTCTTGCGGGACCAGCTCGCCGCGGAACGCCCTCGCGAGGATGGCGGCCTCGAGCTGGTCGATCAGCGCCCGGGCGCGCGCAGCTTCGGCTTCTAGACGGTCGGCGCGGGCGAAAGCGATGGTGAGCGTTCGGACCGCCGCAGCTTGGACAGATAACGGGGGCAGCGCGATGGGTGTCGCCTTGATCAACGAGACATTCAGAGTCTTGCGAGCTACCTCGCGAGCATCCGCGGCGAACATCTTCTGACAATCTTCCGCCGCCAATCGCAAGGCGAGCCACATAGGGTGGACCTTACTCGTATCCGGCCGTAGCCTGGCGACAGCTCGCGCGATATTGGTGGGCTCTTTCATTCCAAAAACCACGGCGATACGACCAATGGTTCCGACCACAGAGATTAGAACGTCGCCATCTTGCACGCGGGCGCTGGAAAACTGCCTGTCAATTTCGGGCGCTATCCGCCGAAGACTAGGCCATGCAACTTGCATATCGTGAAGATCGCAGACCCGGATCATCTGGACACCGGAGCCCTTTTCGCCTCCAGGTTGAAGGACGCCATAGCGTATTGGTGCGCTTGGCAGGGTGAGCGAACCTAGGTCGACCACGTTCGCCCAGTCGCCGGCAAACATTTGGCCGAGTGTCCTTTTTCGAAAATCCCTCACCAGGACCGGTACCCGGTCCAGTTCTGCCCGCGCGCGCGCGAGGCGGGCTGTCAGCGCGTCCAACTTAGCGACGATGCGGCGCTGTTCGGCCAAAGGCGGCACTGGGACCTTGATCTTTCCTGCCTCCGCCGGGCGCGCCCGCATCAGCGACCCACCGACCCCCGAAACAGTTCGCATGAACTGATCATGGAACTCGTCAGACAGGACGAAACGGCGCAGAAAATTAGGTTCGAGCGGCGTGTCACGAAATACGATCCACTCCCCTGAGGCGATCTGCGCTCGCCCCGAGGGGGGAGGTACGACCCAACCGCGGCGGATATGCGGTACGATCTTGCACAAGAGCACGTCGCCCGGCTCGACCTCCTGCTTGGCGCTCCCGATATCCGCGCCCGTCACTTGGTCCGGCGTAGCGTCAGAGTAGGACGGGACGCTGAACAAGTCGAACTTTGTGAGCGGCTCTTTCCGTGGATCAACAGTAGTGGTTCTAGCTTGGCACTCAGCGAGTTGGATCGTTTCCCAGCTTTCCGGCAGCGTCACTCTGCTGCCTCCACCATCGCAGGCCCGCTAACATCACTCTCCAATTCCGCCACCAGCGCCGCAATCTCCTCCAGCGCCACCTTCAAATGCCCCTCGATTGCGGCAGCGATATCCTCCGGCGTGTCGAGGCCGTCTTCGGCGTCGGCGCTGGTGTCCTTGAGCCAGGCGATGTCGAGATTGTCAGCGCGCGCGGCAATCTCCTCACGGGTGAAGCGGCGGAAGCGGCCTTCCGGTCCCTGATCGGTGCGGGGTGCACCGCCGAAGGGATCGTCGCCGAACGCGGAGACGAAATCGGCCAGGTCTTCGGCCTTGAACGGGTTGGTCTTGCCATAGGATGGCGCGCCGGACCGGGCGTCGTAAATCCACACTTCGCGCGTGGCATCCTGCGTCGGTGCCTCTTCATCCGCGCGGGTGAAGAACAGGACGTTGGTCTTGACCCCCTGGGCATAGAAAATGCCGGTCGGCAGGCGCAGGATGGTGTGGAGGTTGCACCAGCTCATCAACCGCTGGCGCAGCAGCTTGCCGCGTCCGTCATCGAACAGGACATTGTCCGGCACCACGATCGCGGCTCGCCCGCCGAGCCGAAGCGCGCGGATGCAATGTTCGACAAAGGGCAGCTGATAAGACGACACCCGATCGGTGATGGTCAGGTCATCGCGCGTCGGCGGTCCACCCGCCGGGCCAAAGGGCGGGTTGGTCAGGATCAGGTCGGCATTCTTGAACTGCGGACGCTGGCCCGCCGGACTCAGCGTGTCGGCGAGGTCGAGATTGTCCGGGTCGATCGCATGCAGATGCAGGTTCATCAGCAGCAGGCGGAAGGTGTCGGGCACATTCTCAACGCCGCGTAACGCCTGTTGCAGCTGGAACGCCTGTTGCTTCGGGCTGAGCTCGAAATAATCGTCGCTCGCCGCCTTCATGAAGCTGTTGGCGGCGATCAGGAAACCGCCGGTTCCTGCTGCCGGGTCCTGAATGACCTCACCGGGACGCGGCTGCATCAGGGCGACCATCACCTCGATCAGCGTGCGCGGGGTGAAATACTGGCCCGCACCGCGCTTGGTCTCCTCCGCCATCTTCTGGAGCAGACCTTCATAGGCGTCACCAAACGCATCGCGATCGGCGCTGTACCAGTGCAGCCCGTCGATCGCGTCGACCAGCTGGCGGAGGTTGGCGGGGGTGCGGATGATCGTGGCAGCATTCTGAAAGATTGCGACGACCGAACGATCGGCCACCTTGGTGCCGTCGCCTAAGTCCATCAGCGCCTGCTTGTAGCGCTGAAGCACCTCGGTCTGGCTCGCCGATTTGAGCGCGCCCCAGCGATAGGCCTCTGGAATGCGGCTCTCATCCTTCTGCTCCGACGCCATCTTGAGGAAGAGCAGATAGGTGAGTTCGGTGACGTACTGCTGGTACGTCACACCGTCCTTGCGGAGCAGCGCGCACAGGCGCCAGAGCTTGTTCACCAGATCGGCGGAGGGGTTCATCGCTTTGCTTTCATTACGCGGCCCGATCGTCGCCCCAGATGGCGGCGTTCAGATCCTTGAGGACATCGCCTAGACCAGAGTCGAACTCGCGGTCGACCATTTCGAACCCTCCCGCCTGGGCGAAGAGCGGTTCCTGGAGCATTTCGGGGTCGCCAACCGGCTGCGCCTTCAGCGCGCGGCCGATGCGGGTGAGCCATTGGCGCTGCTTCGTCGTCCAGTCGCGGCTGGCGAGGATGCGCTGTACGCCATTCTCGACCCGCGTTTCATAGGGCACGAGCGGATCGCCCAGCGCGGCCTGGCGGATGAAGCCGATGATGTGGGCGGCGATATCTGCATTGCGCGCGCTGCCATAGGCACGGCGCAGCGTCGCTTCGGAAAAGCCGTTGCCGTCGAGCAGGATCGCGAGCTCCTTGAGCTCGGCGCGGGTCAGCTCGCGGGGGCGTTGGGTCGCGGCGATCATCGCCGGCACCGCATTCATATTGGTGCGGACGAAGGTTTCGAAGCTTTCGATATAATCGGCGGGGCTGGCCTTGTCCCCATAGTCGTCGATCACCTCGATCAGCTCATCGTCATGTTCGGAGATGAGGATACCGTCGCCGTGCCGCGCAGGGTTGGCGGCATCGAGCGCGGCAGCCAGCGAGGGATGGTCGCGGAACAGCGCGATGGTCTCTGCTGGAGGCGCGGCGCGCAACCGGTCGGCAAGGTCGGGGAGCGGGCCGAGCACTTCCTCAAGCCGCTGGCGCCGTTCCTCGTCGATGTACTTGATCCGCTGGCGCAGCTTCAAGACGATCTGGTCGCGGACGAAGACGCGGTCCTCCTCACTCGTCGCGCGCTCGAGATCGGCGGTCAGGACAGCGAATGAAAGCGCCGGGTCGACGACCACCGGGCGCATGTCGCTCACCTCCTGCAGATTGGCGTAGATGTCGACGGCGTCGAAGATGCGGAAATACTCCTTCCCGATCTCGTCGCAGCGGCGTGTCGCGCGGCCGATCATCTGGTCGTACAGGATGCGGCTGTTGACCCGGCGGACGAACACCAGATTGACGATCGACGGGACGTCAATGCCGGTGCTGAGCAAGTCGACCGTCACCACATATTTGGGGCGCGGGTCGTTCTTGAACGCCTTGATCCGGTCGAGCGGCTTATCGATTTTGCCCGTGATCTTCTCGACCAGATCGTGTGCCTGCGGGCCATATTCCTCGGCCAGCGCGGCGCGCAGCTCCTCGACCAGAATGTCCGCATGGTCGTCGCGCGCAGCGAACAACAGGGTCTTGCCCGGCTGATCGGGTGGGCACTCCAGCGCGATCGCCTGCGCCACCGCGCGATTGAACGCGCGGGTGTAGACCTTCTTGTTGAACTCGGAGACTTCGAAATCGACCTCGTCGTCCAGGTTGAACAGGTCGATCTGCCCGGTGCGCGGATCGACGATATGGACCTCTTCGTCCTGGTCGAAATGGATGCCGGTCTGGCTGAGCGCGGTAACGATGCGCCGCGGCGGGCGATGGTCGATCAAATAGCCGTCGACCACCGCCTGGCGATATCCGTAATGGAAGACAGCGGCGCCGAAAATCTCGCGGGTGTGCAGCGCCGGCGTCGCCGTAAGGGCCACTTTGGTCGCATCGAAATAATCGAGCACCCGCCGATAGGCCGACAGATAGTCGTCGAGATTGCGGAAGCCGAGATCATCCTCGCGCAGCTCTGCGTCCAGGGTGTAGCCGCGATGCGCTTCATCGACGATGATCAGGTCATAGGTGCCCGGGGTGGGGCGCTCGGCTGCCGGATCGTCGAAAATACGGCGGATCATCGCTTGGACCGTCGCGACCTGAACCCGATCGGTCGCCTCCGGGAACTTGGTCGCCATGTCCGCGACCGGGAACACCTGATCGAATTTGAGGAAGCCACTCGTGTCGGTCGTGCTCATCGCGTCGAGCGTCTGCCGCCCGAGTGCGTTGCGATCGACGAGGAACAGGATGCGCCGGAACCGCTTGCGGCGCAGCAGTTCGTACATCAGCGCAATGGCGAGGCGCGTCTTGCCCGTGCCGGTCGCCATCGAGAGGAGGATGTTGCGCTGGCCGCGCTCGACCCCGTCTTCGACCGCCTTGATCGCGTCGCGCTGATAGGGGCGCAGGCCGGTGACGCCCAGTTCGCGATCGGCAACGCCGGATACATCCTCGGTCTGCTGCTCCAGCCGCTCGATCAGGTCGCGCGGCGAGAACCACTCCGGCAACGCGCGCGGTTCGCCGCCACCGGGGCGGGCGTCCCAGAACCAGATCCCCGATTTGGTCGCGAGCTGCTTTACATATGGCCGGCCGTTGGTGGCGAAGAGAAACGGGACGCGGAAGCGGTCGTCGCCGTCCTGCCACGGCCCTCCGCCGGGGAGTTCATCGGAGGTGAGCGTGATGTCGCGCGCATAGCGTTTCGCCTGTCCGATCCGGCCGGGGACATCGCTCGCCCCACGCTTGGCCTCCACCACGCCGACGCAGCGCCCGTCGACGAACAGGGCATAATCGACAGGGCCGTTGGCGGTTGGCCATTCGGCAATCGCCATCGCCTTCCCATATTGGGGCCGGACTCCCGCTGAGTAGCGCAGAACCGCGGTGTCGACTTCCCACCCGGCTGCGCGCAGCTGCTCGTCGATAAGAACCCGGGTTGTTGCTTCGTCGAGCTCGATCGCCTGGGCGTTGCGCGCACCGAGATCGGCGAGGAGATCGAGCTGCTGGGGTGGGGCGGCCTGTGCTGCCGCTTGAGTGGCGGCGAGTTCGGCCTCGACTGCCTTGAGCGATGCTTCGACCTCGGTGGCATAATCCTGCCAGAAGGCGCGTTCGCTGTCCTTTTCGGCTGCCTGTTGCTCCAGAAGGCGCGCCTTCGCCTCCTGATCACTGCTCGCTGCAACGGCCTTTTTGAGGCGTTCGATCTCTGCCCGAAGTTCTGCCGCGGGGTCAGCTGGAGGCGCGGGTGGTACGAACGGCCCCGCTTTGAACCCGGGCGCGTTGCCGTAGGTCTGGTGGAACCATACCGCCGTGTTCCGCGCGAGCTTCAGCGCGGTTAGTGCATCACCGGCGCTCCCGACATTTTCATGGGCAGCCGCGTTCCCGATCCGCTTCAGATGATACAGGAATTCAGAAATCTCACGCGGCAGGATCGCGCGCACCTTGAGCGTGCGTAGAACGTCGTCAAAAGACGCGCCTCCGACCGGCAGCAACCCGTGCGAGGCCGCGACTTCCTTGGCGAGAAACTCGCCGAGCTGCCGCAACTTGATGAGCGCGCCAGGCGGATCATCGGCGAAATAACGCTCAGCCAGCGCCCCGAGCCCAGCAAGCTGTTGGCCATGTTCAGCCAGAAACCAGAAATTGCTGGTCGGAACCCCCATTTCGAGGATGTTAGCTTGAGTTGATCGCGATGCAACTCGCTCAAGACGAACTCCTTCCGCTCGCACTTTCTATCGCCCGCTGCCGAAACCCCGGATTGAGAAGGCGAGAGCCAATCACCCGAAGGGTGGCAGGTTCTGGGCCGTGTGTGGACGGCCCTCCGTTGGCAAGGGGTTTTCGAAGCTCTGCATCCGCTGGTCGAGGCGGCCATGTGTCCGGCCTTTCGATGCGGCTTTGTCATGCGCCGCTGGCCATGATGCCTTTCGCGCGAACCGGGTCCCGACCTATAGCTCGCGCTCGAAGCGCCACGGCCCAAAATGGGTTTTCCCGATCCGGCGGTTTCAACCGGCTTTGTGCATCAACTCCTCATTGCCCTTCCCAACCTCGTGTGCGCGGCCTCGCGCTAAAGTTCTACGCCGCCATCGGCATCGGTTCTCGATAGCGTTCGCCACTGGTCATCAGCGCCCAGACCATCCTCGCGTTCTTGTTGGCGAGCGCCACCGCGGCAACCTTGGCAGGCCGGCGAGCGAGCAGCCGCACGAGCCAAGGTCGTTTTGTGCCGTGCCGTTGGGCGTAGCGGATTACCGCCATGGCACCGACAACGAGCATCTGCCTGAGATAGCGGTTGCCAGCACGCGTGATGCTGCCGAGCCGATCCTTACCGCCTGACGAGTTCTGCTTGGGTACGAGGCCGATCCACGCCGCTAGATCGCGACCTGTCTTGAACATGGTGGGGTCAGCGACCGACGCGACGAACGCACTTGCCAGGAGCGGCCCGACACCGGGAATATCCATCAGCCTGCGGCCCAGCTCTGTTCGCCGCGCGCTGGCTAGCACGCGCCGGTCGTTCTCGAGGATCTGCTGCTTCACGACTTCGAGCTGCGCTGCCAGCATCTGCAAACAGAGACGGGCATCCTGCGGAACGCGATCGTCGCTTTCATCAGCAACGACTTCTAGCAGCCGATCAACGCCGAGCCTGCCAACGGGAGCCACGACGCCAAACTCCGAGATGTGGGCCCGGATCGCGTTTGATATCTGCGTGCGCTGGCGGTTCAGCATCAGCCGCACTCGATGTAACATCATCAGGCTCTGCTGCTCTGGGCTCTTCACCGCAACGAAGCGCATCGTCGGGCGTGTCACCGCCTCGCAGATCGCCTCGGCATCGGCAGCGTCGTTCTTCCCGCGCTTGACGTAGGGCTTCACATACTGCGCCGGCATCAGCTTCACATCGTGACCCAGCTTGGTCAGTTCGCGCGCCCAGTAATGCGAGTTGTTGCACGCCTCGATGCCGACAAGGCAGCGCGGCAGCTTCGCGAAGAATGGCAGCATCCTCGCTCGCGTCAGCTGGCGGCGGATCACGACCTCACCATCAGCACTCACACCATGCACCTGAAACACCGACTTCGCGATATCCAGACCGATCGTTTTGACCTTCTCCATGGCGACTCTCCTTCCAGCTCAACCCCGCGATGTTACCGCAGGCGTGGTGGAGAGCCGTCCACAGCATCAGTTGCGGACAGGCAGCTTACCGGCGCTCGACTCAGCATAGCTGCCGTCCCCCGCCGATCACGCCCTCATGGCAGGTCACGACCATAATCAGACGCCCAGCGGCTAGTTTTCGCTCGCTAGGTGCCGACCGTCCGCTATTCCGGCAGCCGTCGACCAACTGAAGTCATTTCGCAGTCGGCAGTGGCTGGCCAACTGAAAGGGACTGTGCAGTACTGCGGTATCGGATATCGCGTGTCTGGTTCTCATGGATGATCAGCATGGCCAGTGACGCCACTCCCAACCGGCATGTCGCTCATGCTGGGCGTTATCCAGTGGATGACCGCGCGCGGCTAAGGCAGTCGATCGAGGCGCTTGAGGCTCGCATAACGGTAGAAATCGCCGCCAGGTCGGCACACGGTCAGCCCTATTGGCCGGATGCCTTGCGTGCCGCGCAGGTATCTTCCGAAGCCCATGAGACCCTGTTCTCCGACCGGGGGCTGTTCGAGCGGTTCGACTGGGCGAGACCGGACTTGTTATCGCGAACCATGCTCGAACAACGGCCGGCGTTGCTCACCGAGATTGCGACGGCCCTAGATCAATCGGGCGGCTCTCGTCCTTCGTAACGGCGATGAAGTCCGTTGAACGACGCATTATTTGGTGTTCATCGGAAACGCATTTTGCGAGCAAGCCTCTAGAATTGCGGACGCAATTGGCAATAGCTAGCAACCCCGAGACCTCAAACAGACGAGACAGCGATAGATGGCGAAGAGACCTCTTGCCAAGCAAACTCCGGCAGTCAGCGGTACACGGCCATTTCTGGGGCCTGTGCTTCTGAAGTCCAATGCCAGCGAAGCCGATGTGGCGCTCGCAAATAGCATCTGCGACGAGATTCTCGATCGACTGAATTTGGCAAGCACCGTCAATCGGAAACTTCTTTCCAGCACTACCAGCACCGAAGGTGGTTTATCGTTGGCGACACTTATGATCGAATGCACCACGACGCCGGCTTGGGCGCCAAATTCGAAGCTCGTTGATTGCAGCCACCATATCATAGTGGTCGCCGTGAAGGGGGCAATGGCCGCCATATGTGCTAGCGAGGCGGCAATACGCGATTGGGTCTCAACCCATCTCAAATGCGCATGCGCTCTTCCCCACAAGGTGATCGAGGACGCATTCGTTGGAACCGCTGCAACCGCGATGTGGCTGCGCGGCGCCCATGTTCCTACGGCATCCAAGCCAACAGCAAAATCGCTGATTGGTCCAGCACTTGAGGACGCGCTCGATCCACTGGGAGATCAGAGCTATTTTTACAGCGCGGTTCGATCGACAGTAACAATGTCTCAAACAGACCGACTATTACGCAAAAAGCCTCAAACTGAAAGCCCCGTCGGGGCCGCGCCATCAAGCAGTCGGATTTGGCTCAATCGCCCGTCCAGCTGGCTCAGCTTCTGTTCTGATCTCGAAGCTATACTCGACCGGGCATTGAGCCCGCCCGCGCCGGCACAGCCCCCATTCAAAGCTCTGGCACAGCGCCTGGAAGGGCTTGATGGCGTCGAGGAGGCCTATGACGCCGCCATGGTCCCATTCGCACTGCTGTCCGACTCGGACGAGGAGGAGCGCGACCTCGCCCAGATCTGGGCCTATGACTGCCGCTTTGAAGTGATGCCGACCATCGGCGCCTCGCTTGATCTCGATATCTGGGTCGAGGGCATCTTCATCGGCCGCGCCAAGCTCACCATCTCATATATCGAGAAGATCAAAATCGAAATCAAATGGCCCTCACCCCCTGCAGAAGGCGAGAGCCGCCGGGTCGAGTTTGAAAAGGCCGTGTCAAAGAACTGGCTGAAGATTTACTACAAGGGCGGCGTCACTCTCGTCGGCACCGATGCCTACAAAATGGCGTGGCGTGATCAGCCTTTCGAGTGGGATTTCCAAGATCTCACCGGCTACGAGGTCGGCGAGGAAAAGCCTGCCAGATATAACGAAAAGACACTGGCCGAATGCATCGGCACAGCGAAGGAAGATGGCACGCTTGACAACTCGCTCTTTGGCTATGTCGTTCGCAAAGCCTTTACGACCGGCTGGCTCGCAAGCGACGACGGATCGATGGAACTCGCCGACTTCATCCATATCGACCCCAAGGCGCAGATGGTTAGCCTCATCCATGCCAAGGCGTCAAAATCCAATGAGGACCATCGGCACGTTTCAGTGGCTCAGTATGAAGTGGTAGTCGGGCAGGCGATTAAGAACCTCCGCCATCTCGATCGCACCTTGCTGAGCGATGCGCTGGAAACAGGAAAGGGAAAGAAGATCGCCGGAGCAGTCTGGCACGAGGGCAAGCCGCAGCCCGATCGAAGCGGTATGATCAAAGCGGCCCGTGATCTTGGCGAGAATTATCAAAAGCGGGTGATCATATTCCAGCCACAGCTTACAAAAAGAGAGTGGGATGACTGCTGGGGGCCCAAGAAGACGGCCAAGGGCGATCGGCTTATCAGAATGAAGCAGCTCGACACCTTGATGCACGCGGCCCGGCTGTCGGCTCGATCGACTGGAGGTGATCTGATAGGCTGGGCCGACGCCTCCATTTGAATAGTAAAGGAGAAAGCTACCTCGTCAGATACTGAACTGATGCGATTTCATAGATTCCTTGTTGATGGCTCCCTAAGGGACTTGCTGCAGGTTCGTCAAATGTTCTAAATCTGAGCTATGGCAAAGCACCTCACAGCGAACCAGATTCTCGGAGAGATCGGTGAGAACGCAGTCAGGGGACGGTTCCTGACAATGGGCTTTCAGTTTGACGGCCGATCCCGACTGGAAGCAGGGATCGATGGCATCGCGGAGGTGATGGACAAGGGTCAACCAATGGCCCGAATGATTGCGGTCCAAGTTAAGTCCAAGGATGAGGGGCGCTACGCTTCCGAAACCGACGATGGCTTTACCTACCTGCTGCGAAAGCAGGATCTGGAATATTGGCGGGGATCCAATCTTCCGGTGATTGTGGTATTTTACCGCCGCGTTGACGACAGCTTCTACTGGAAGGAAGTTGCCCGCGACACCGATCAGGCGGAGCGCCGCCTGCAAATCGATAAGTCCGCCGATGTGTTGGACAGCAGCTCCATCAACCGCCTCGCCGCACTCACCGTGCCTAAGGCCGGCTTTGGCTATTATGTCCCCGCGCTTAGCGGCGGCGAAGAGGCCCTGGTGAACATGCTGCCGATCGACCTGCCGGCCGAGCTGTTCATTGCGTCGACTCCTTATGACGGCCGCAAAGCGACGGCGGTGCTGCTGGACGGTGATGAGCCAGTCCGATTTGACTGGATCATACGAGGCGGCACCTTCTGGTCGTTTCACGATCCGCGCACGTCGTGCTGCAGCGAAATTGTCGACCTGGACCAAGTCGAGGCCATCGAGACGTCCAGTCTGGCTCTTCACGACGATGTGGATGAGCAGAACAAGTTCATCCACTTGCTGCGGCAGACATTGCGGCACCAGACCCGCCAAGGCCTGAACTGGAGCAAGGCGCAGGAAATCCTCTATTTTCGGGCACTAGTGGCCGACACACCCCGCAATTTTGCGTACGAGGCGTCAAAGAAGAGGACCGATGCCGATGTCGTGAATGTCACGATGAGCGACAAGGACGAAGGCCGGGTTTCCTTCGTCCGCCATCATGCATTTGAGCCGCGCTTCGAGCTGATGGGCGATCAATGGTATCTGATCATCACACCGACCTATTACTTCACGACCAACGGCTTTACGCCCCATCCACACCCGGCCGGCCTGCTCTCCGGCAAGAAGCGGCTCGACAAGAGTGCGGCGCTGCGGGGCCAGGTCATCATGTGGCATCGGTATCTGACGGAAGCCGACCGCTCTGACGAACGCGAGGCCAGCAACCTCTTCGGGACCGTGGTCGAGGCCGAGCCGCGCCTTCGGTTTGGCGAACCACCGGCAGTGCAGCTTGAGATCCGCGTGCCCGAGGATGGTTGGGGCGGCGGCAAGAAGAAGGCCGAACAGACCGAAGAGCCGGAAGGTCTGTTCGCATGACGACGTTCCAGACCCGCATCCTGGAAGAGCCCGAACTGGAGTTCGGCGATCGCCATCACCATCCCGACCCGCGACTAGGCCTGTTCGAGGCCGGGCCGCTGCAGCCCTTTGTCGGCGACGTGATCAAGATCGGAGTCGTGGGTAGCGCCAAGACAATCGAGGACACGAAGCGGTTTTTGGAGACGGCATCGGCGGGTATCGACGGCAAGTCCGAAAAGCATCCCAACATGCATCCGGCCTTCCCGGGCCTGGGCAATCAGAGCCCCTATCGCTGCCGTTTCGAGGTCGAGGATGGCGCGACCGCGGCGCTTTCGCAGAGCAAGCTCGACAAGATCGCCAAGGAGCCGGATCATCAGCGGGCTGTCGAAATCGCCGTCGACGAGATCATGGCCGAGCTTCAGGCGCTCGATGACGGCGGGCACCGGCCGGACGTCGCAATCATCGCGCTTCCGGTCCGGCTTCTCGAGCGCGTCTGGAACGCCAAGGTAGATGCAGGCGGCACGACAGAGAAGGACGATAGCAGCGGGTCGGACGCACCCAATTTCCGCGGGATGCTGAAGGCGCGTGCGATGGGCCTCAATTTTCCCATTCAGATCGTCTGGGAGGACGTGATTGATGACAAGGTCGCGATCTCGCAGAAGATCAAAGAGAGCAGCGCGCGCAAGATTCAGGACATGGCGGGCCGCAGTTGGAACCTGATGACTACGCTCTATTACAAGGGTAGCGGCCGGATACCGTGGCGGCGAATGCCGCGTGAGGGTGAGTTCACCTCCTGCTATGTCGGGATCAGCTTCTATCGCGAAGCGGGCGGCCAACAGCTTTTCACGAGCGCCGCGCAAATGTTCGACGAACGCGGGCGTGGCTTCGTCCTCAAGGGGAAACGCGCGCATACCGAGAGCCGCGGGCGTCACCCGTATATGACACGGGATGACGCGCGCGAGATCATCGAGAATGTGCTCGCCGCCTACAAAACGCACCATAAGACGCTGCCGGCACGGGTCATCGTCCTCAAGACCTCGCGGTTCAAGGACGAGGAGGCTGAAGGCATTCTGGAGGCGTTGAACGCGGCCGGAACCGAGCTGCGCGATCTGGTGTGGGTGCAGGAATCCTACTCGGTGAAGCTGCTCCGCGATGGCAACTACCCCGTCTTACGGGGCACGTTCGTCGATCTTGCCGGTAATGGACTGCTCTACACTAATGGCAGCATGCCTTATTATGGCACCTATCCCGGCCTCTACGATCCGCGCCCGTTGCTGCTTTGCCCGCACAAGAGTTGCGACAGCACCATCGCGCAGCTCGCCGAAGAGGTGTTTTCGTTGACAAAGATCAACTGGAATTCGACCCAAATGAACCAGCGATTACCGATCCCGATCCGCGCCGCTCGCATGGTCGGCGAAGTGCTGAAATATTTGGAGGAAGGGCAAGTCGAGAGCACTGACTATCGCAAATATATCTGAGGATCTCGGATAAGGCTGCCGCTGCCGGCAGGTGTCAGTTCCCCCCTCGGCAGAAGCGATCAATCGGTGAGCTTGCAGGACAAGAATGCGGATAAGCCCGGAAGATCCTTCATGGACCGCCCCTGAGACAGGCTGGGACTGGCGCGACGACAGGGTGCTGCTCGCATGCGCCTGGCTCGCTGAGCTCGCGAACCGGCGCACGTGGGCGAAAAGGCTCGCGGCGACCCGCGACCGGTTTCTCGGGGCGAAGGAGAGCTGGGCGCGGGGCAAGCCCGTACCCTTCTATGATCCGGCTGACACGGCCGCGTGGTACATTTTTCAGGCCAACGCCTACGCGACGGACCGAATGAATTGGGTTCCGGAAGAGGCCGTGCGCGCAGTACCGACCTTTACGCGTCTCGGCGAGGAGCTGCCTGGTGTGCTTTCGATCGCGGGCGCGGAGGATCGTGCGGCACGGTTGATGAACGCGGATCGAAGCCAACCCGACGGCGGATTGTTCGAGCTTCTGGTCGCCCTCGCTTATCATCGCGATGGCTGGGATACCGTGTTCGTTCCTGAACGCCCAGGCGTTGCCAAAACCCATGACCTCAACGTCCAGAAGGGACGGAGCAAATGGGCGGTAGAATGCAAGCGCATGGATCGGTCGAGCTATGAGGCGAAGGAACGGGCGCGGGGCGAATTTCTTGCGCGGCCAGTTCATGCCCTGGCGCTAGAGGCCGGCCGCTCGATCCACATGCAAATCGCGTTCGACGCCGAGCTCGACACGATTCCCGACGACTATCTTGCCGGGCATGTCACCGCTTGCTTCTCCGGGTCAGGGCCGAACTATTGGCGTGACGCGTTCGGGATCGGCACGATCAGCGACATTGATTGGTCGCTGGCACATGATGTGCTGGACGAGGACGATGTCTATTTCGGTTCGAGCCGTATGATCGAGCTGCTGATCGGCCGCTATGATCATGATTTTGCGCATTCAATGACCGGCAAATGGCGGCCAAGCCGGGCGCGGCCGTTCTGGGCGAGCGCCGTTTATCAGGCGAGCGTGGTGAGGTGGCGAAACGGTTCAGCTGCCGCCACGCGGAAGAAAGCAAAGCATTTCCGGGCGACCGTCGCAAAAGCTTCGGCTCAGCTTCCGAAGGACCGACCAGGTGTGGTCCATGTCGGTGTCGAGACCTGGTCGGGCAGTGTCACCGATGGAGTCCGTCACTTCCTCAACAAGCTCGAGATGATGGATTTCGATCCGGACGATACGCGGCTGCGCTGGGTCTATGGCGAATATTTAGCGCCTGAGGTGACGACGCGGTCGGATGAAAGCTGGGCGATCGAGGAAACGTCGGCATCCTACAAGGTCGGCCAGCACAATACGCGCGAGCCCTTGCCCTATCACATGCTCCTGACCCCGGAAGCGAAAACCAATCACGGGGTGCACTGGGATCCGGCAAGCCAATATCCGCTCATCCGGCCGGAATCCTGATCCCAATCGGCGTCAAGCGGATGAGTCGGTTGGTAATTCGCCGCAGCGCCCGAGAACCGCAGAAATCTGCGCGCAATAGTCCGGATTTGCCCTGACAAAGTCCTGCAACGTGTGTCGGAAGGCCGGCCGGCCTGCGTTGAGGGTGCCAGTTTCGTCGAGCCAGTCGATCACGGGTATGAACCCGTGGATGGCGTTGGCGATCTCGTAGCGCTCAACATCGACGGCACTCCAGATCGCGAACATAGCCCGGGCTTCGTCGCCATAGGTCCGGTAGACTGCGGCCTCTGCATCGTCGGGGCATGTGCTGCCATCCCAGGTGTAATAGCCATGCAAGCCGTTAAACACGGTATCGCCTGCGCGGCAGACGATCTCAAAATAGCCGAGCATCGCATCAGGGTGGAAGCGCGCCTGATGGACGGCATAGAGGAAATGCTTTTTGTCGAACGCGTGCAGTTCGACGCTGATGTTCGCCCCGACAAGCTGCTCCAGATAGGTGCGGGCCGCCGCCAGCCAGCGCGGTTCAAATGCGATGAAGTCGAGAAATCCCTCGACCGCCATTGCCCATGATGTTGCGACGGTCGGCGAGACGATCACGCGATAGCTGTTGCGATTGGCGCGTCCGCTCCCTCCGAGCGGCGACACAGCCAAGGCGGCTTTCAGCAATCTCGCGTCGTCGTTGATCGCCTCGATCCTAGGCCAGTCTCCGACCCGAATAACCCGGTCGAGCGTATAGTGCGTGTCGAGCGATTGCAGCTTTTCGGGGGTGCCATGCGTCCAGGCATGGGCGAATTCCGGCAAGTCTTCGTGGGGGACGTCACCGATCCAGTCTTTCGCATCGGCTTCGGGCTCCCAGCCCGGCGCTGCGTAGGGGAAGTGCGACCCGATCTTCTTGCCCGTCACGGCCTCGATGCGTTCATGCAGTCCGTCGGGCACTCTCCAGACGCAGACGACCATTGGAAAGGCCGGGCGTCCTTCGGGCAAGGTCGGCTTGGCTGCGAAGAGGAAAAGCGCGAGCCGCACGAACGGCATCTGCACGGCGCGGGCCACTATGAAATCGGCATAGCGCTGGCGCGGATCGGCCGCTTCGAAACGGATCAGATCCATGTCCGGGCTGAGCTGAGGAAGAAACTGCAGGGGTTTGAGTGCGACGGGCCGCAGAATGATGGCATCACCCTCGACCACTGCGTGAAGCGCCGTGACATCGACACCGCTCGCATAGGCAAAATAGGAGAGCGGAAGGAGGAGTTCACTCCAATGGGTCGAGACAACGATGCAGCGGATCATTTCCTTTGGCACGCGGTCACGCTCGACGAGGAGGGTCACATATTTGCCGAGTTCGTTGAGCGTGCTGCGTGCGCTGTTGTCGCTGCGCTTGATCTCAATGCAGATGACGTGATCGAAGGCGTCGCGCGCCAGGATGTCGATACGCCCGCCCGTACCGTTCGGATTGTCGAGGCCATATTCGGTTTGGAGCAGCGTCAGGCTGGCTGCGACAAGATCGAGATGGCTAGCGAGATGATCGCGGAACTCGGCCTCGTTGGCGAAGAGCCCGAGGACCGGTTTCGTATCATGCTCCGGGGGGGAGACTGTCATGACTCGGTGCTTAGCGCACAAAGCGTTATCGAGAGAGGATGATCGACGTAAATCCCCTGCGTGACGCCATTCTTGCGGCTCACGACCTCTCGAATGTCGATGAGGTCTATACGTTCTACTATGACGAGACGAACAATGTCCGCAAATTGCACCTGACGCCTGACGGCATGAACATTCGCAGGCCGGACTGCTTCGTGCTCGGCGGCATCGTCCATCCCGGATTGCCCAGGCCCATCGATCTTGGAGAGCTGCGCCGTGTCTTTCGGCTTCAGCCGTCAGCGAGGGAGATCAAGCTGAAGCATTTGGGTGGGGGCGAGTTTCGCGAGCTGTTGGGGTGCGAGAAGGTCGAGCTATTTCTGGATTGGCTCACGGCGCAGGGGTTTCTCGTCCACTATCAGGTGACCGATGTCCTTTATTGGTCGACCGTCGATATCGTGGACTCTATCCTGACGGAGATGGGCAAACCACGGCTCATCGCGATGCATTTGCCGATCAAGGACAGCCTCTACACGGTGCTTCGCGACGATGTTGATGGGACTGCCGAGCTTCTGGGGCGATACAGTTACCCCGATGTGGGGCGCGAGCGACGAGCGGCCTTTGTCGCCGAATTGCTCGACCTCGTGGAATATCGCGAACATATGCTCGAGCACTTCCCCTTCTACATGCTGAAGGGCGTGTTGCAGGCAGCGCGTGGTCTTGACGCCCTACCGTATCTAGAAGATGAAACGCCGAATGTCCTGATCGACGGGTTCGGGACATTCTTCTCGAACCGGCTCTGCCTGTTCAAGAATGCCCGCCATATCCTCGACGATGAGAAGCAGATTGAGGCCTATCTTGAGGCGCTGGGCCTGTGTGACGGCGCTGTACCGCTTCGCCACTATCGATTTGCCAATTCCCAATCAGAAGAAGGGGTCCAGCTTTCGGACCTGGTCGCCGGCCTTTTGGGCAAGCTTTTCACTTATGTGAATCGAACCCCGCTCGACGAGTTGGCTGAGGACATGGCTGAGCTGTCCGATCGGCAGCGTCGCAGCCTGAAGCTGCTTTCGCGTTTGCTTGACCGGTCGACGGACGAGTGCCCGGCTTTTGCGCAATATGTGATCTCTGCCGAAGACCAGCAGCGTGCTGATTTCGTGCTCAACGTTTCCACCGGGGGCATGTAGCTGTCTAGCGCGTATCTCAAGCTCCAGATAGTCGCGCAATATTGTGGCCAGCCTGATCCAGCTTAACCGATGTGGGGGGAGCGCTGGTGGCCTAGATGTTACGAATACAGCGATTCCCTGGCTTCTGTTTGCGAAAGCAACAGTCGGTATGTCCCATCCGCTGCTGCCAAAGCTGCCGTTAGACCAAACTCGGAACGTGTGTTTTCCTCGGCCCAACGTTCAACACCGGACAGCGCGCTAAGTCCCAAAGCCGGCCACTCCGGCGGGCGGTCAGGGCGGGCGAGCGGACGGCAGGTTTCAGGATCGGGCAGAGTCAAGCTGAACGGCTGAGATTAGGACGCCTAATTGCCTTCAGCGTCTGACTTTTCAGAGGTGGCGATCATCCGCTCGCCCGCCGCTCGTTGGTCCAGCCCGATCGTGCGGGCAGCCATCCACTCGGGTACATGCCAGCTGGCAGGAAGCGACCGCGCGACCGCACCTGGCAAGATCATCATCAACAAGATGCCGCCCAGTGCGCCGCCCACACCGCTCCAGATAAGCCGCCGCAGCTGGCGGTCCGCCGCCTGCCCACGGTCGATGACCCCATCGATGCGCCCGATGGATCGGGTCAGCCCATCCCGCGCCTCACGCAACAGCGCGCGATCCTCGGCTCGCGCTTCAACACTCGCCTTGCGGATTTCGTCGGCCAGCGCCGCAGGTGATAGCCGGGCAGCAGGACTCCGCTCGATGCGATCGATCCCCTCGGTGGCCTGCTTCAGCGCCTGGGCCATTTGCCCCAGCGTCGGGCCATAGTCCGGCACACGCTCACGTGCTGCGGTCAGACCTTCAACCGCGCGGCGCGTGAGGCTGACCTCGCCGCGCAACGCTTCGAAGGCTTCTGCGATGTCATCTGGCGGAGCGGATTCTGGGAGATGGTCGGTCATAGTTGCATGCCTATCTCCCCAATCCCCGACCGCGCCAGAGGCTGGGAATTCCCTGGAGATCATGAGACAATGAAGCCCCGCTGGGGCTTCTGATTCCGAGGTCCTTGACCCGATTTCGGAGCAGCGACTCGAGCTGCGGGTCGCGTTGCAGGCTCTTCGCCATACCAACCATGCTGTCCTGGGTGCGACGGAGCGCTTCGTAATCGCCGGTGCGATTAAAGGCCTGAAGCTTTCGGCTCTTCTGCTGCCACTCCGCGACAAAACGGTCGGCACGCTGCGCGGTGTCGATCCGGATTTCCGCTTCGAGTGCCATGGCGCGGATCGCAGCAGCGGTCTTTCCGTTAGCCACCTGTTCGATCAGCTCAGGTTTGGCGTTCATCGCGCTGCGCAAATCCTTCGCGCCATCGCGCTGGATAGAATCGAGTGCGCGTCCCGCCTCGGTGAACGCGAGCTTCTGATGCTCCAGCACGCCAAGGTTCATCCGGCGCATCCGCACGATATCTGCGGCGGCCCGCCCATATCTTTCGACCGCCATTTCGAGCGGCGTCACCTGCCGCTCAACTGAGATCGGCTTGAGCTTCAAGCCAGCGAACCGGCTGCGCGATAGCACCGGCTTTGCCGCCGCCGGTTCGGGCGCTCGGGTGTAGTCCGAAGCCATGTCTTTCCCGCGTTCTCGCGACAGCGCGCGGACCAGCTTTCCGCGATCGGCGAAGTCGTCGCGCCCGTAGTGAAAATCGACGTGATCGCGATGCCTCGATAGCGCGACATAGGCGGCGTGCCGGTCTAGTCCTGGCGTCGCCAGCACATGCACGCGATCGACCGTCACACCCTGCGCCTTATGCACAGTCGCGGCGTAGCCGTGATCGATATCCGCATAGTCCTTCACGTCAAATGCGACCGAGCGCCCATCGTCCAGCATCACCGCCATTCTGCTTCGCGTTACCGTCTCAACGGTTCCGAGCGTGCCGTTCTTCACGCCAACGCCGCGCTCATTCTTGAGGAACATCACCCGGTCACCGGTGGCGAATTCCCGTCCGCCGCGCTCGGTGCGGATAGCGACGTCCTCGCCGAGTTCACCACCAGCGCGAAGCCGCTCGCGCGCAGCGATGTTGAGTTCGCGGACCTCGTCATTGGTGTGGGTGAGAATGATGCGCGTCGCACCTGGTGACGCGGCACGATCCCGATCCCAGCGATCGACCAGATTGCTACGCGCTTCGTCGCGACTCTCGGCAACATAAATGTTGCCATGCTGGTCGTACGCCTCGATCGCTTCGGCGGTTCGCCCGGTCGCCAGCTGCCGGGTGGCATCGCGCTGCCAGTCCTCGCGCTGGCGGCGGATCTGGGTGATCTCAACGCTGCCGTGCCGCTCGGCAGTGGCGCGGAACGCCGCGCCCGCCTCGATCGCCTGGAGCTGCTCCGGATCGCCGACCAGCACGACCTTGGCACCCCGCTTCTCGGCCTCGGAGATAACACGCTCCATCTGCCGCGTACCGATCATCCCGGCTTCGTCGATCACCAGCACGTCGCGGCTGGTAAGCAGCTCGCGATCCTGCGCCCATTGATGTTCCAGGCCCGCGATGGTGCGTGACGCGATGCCCGATCCGCTTTCCAGATTCTCAGTAGCAATGCCGGATAGCGCGATGCCGTGCACCGAATAGCCCGCGCTTTCCCAAGCCTCGCGCGCGACGCCGAGCATCGCAGATTTGCCCGTGCCCGCGCACCCAACGACGACACCCAACCCCTTCGCATCGGTGACGTGCTCGAACGCGCTGCGCTGCTCGGGCGACAGGAACATGCCACGCGCCGCTGCGCGCGCCATAGCTATATCGCGATGGCGCTCGGCGACGGTGTGCCGGTCGCGATTTGCCAGGACGCTGGTCGCGCGTTCGAGCCGCTGCTCGGTCTCGATCATGTCGCGGCTGGTGAAGCGATCCTCACCACGCCCGTCCTTGCCGAGTGCGACCAGCTCAGGCGCGCCGCGCACAGCAGCCATCACGCGGTCGAACTGGTCTTTCCCGTCGCTATGCCGATGCGCGAACATCGCGAGGTCACGCGTCGTGAAGGTTGCCTGTGTGCGCGTGATCGCGTCGAGCGCCAGGCCCGGGTGGGCGATGATCTTGTCGCCATTGGAGCGCGCGATTTCGAGATGCTCGGCGGCGCGCTCGGACTCCAGGTCCTGCGCCGCCATCCGCGACGCTGCCGGGCCGATCTTGTGCTGTGGCTCAAGGTCGATGCCCTGCGCTTCCAAGGACCGATGATCGATCCGCGCGTCGATATCCAACTGGGCGAGCCGTTCGTTAACGTGCTCGCTCCAGCGCTCGCGCCATTTCTCGAGCAGATCGGTGCGGTTCCAGTCGCGGTTCTTCTTGCCGAACCCTTCCTCGCCCACCTCGCGCATGGTGAGCATTACGTGCGCATGTGGCTTGGCGAGGCCGTCGGCACCGATATCCCAATGCACATTGAGATCGGCGATCATCCCGCGATCAACGAACTCGTCACGGACGAAGTCGCGGGCGAGTTTAATGCCCTGTTCCTTGGACATCTCTCGAGGAATCGCGAACTCGATCTCGCGGGCAAGCTGCGCGTCCTTGCGCAGCTCGGCGACCTCGACCGCGTTCCACAGCTGCTCGCGGTCGGAGAGGTGCTCCGGCGCGCCATCGGGCAGCATCACCTCGGAATGGACGACGCCAGCCTTGTTCGAGAAGTCATGGTGCCGATCGAGCCGCTGGTCGTGCAGCCGCGAAGCCGAGCGATACGCCGCAGACGCCAGCGCCGATGATCCGGCAGCGCGCGAGATGACCTTGGCCGAGAAATGGTAGATCGCCATGACGGCAATCCACATACACTAAATAAGCGACGTTGGTACAACGTATAAGCGCGCCCTCGAAAGAATTCATCTTTCTCGGGAAATAGTTGTCCCAAGATATTTCACGACGTTTGCGATGATCGACACAGTACCTAACTGAGGCATTCCACAATGACAATTGAGGAGGGTGTGATGCGCAAACCCCGCGACTATGATTCGGAACTGAAGGCGCTCGACGAGAAGACGAAGCTGCTCAAGGAGCGGCGCCTGCACCAACTCGGCGAGCTGGTAGTGGCGACCGGTGCCGACAGCCTGCCGGTCGAGCAACTGGCAGGCGTTCTGCTCGCCGCTGTGGAGTCCAACGATGCGACTACAAAGGAGGGCTGGCGCAAGCGCGGCGCGACCTTCTTTCAAGGATCGCGCAAGGCTCGCGGGAGCGCTGGCAGCGACACGCGCGGCGCTTCGACGAACCACAGCGATGCGCAACCGCCGCAGCGCCAGGATCGCGCGCGATGACAAGCGGGACTGGGTGGTGAAGCGCCGCGAGCGAACGCGTCAGCTGATCGAACTTGGCGGGCTCGTCGCCAAGGCCGGGCTGATCGAGCTTACTGATGACGATCGCGCAGTGATCTTCGGATTGCTCGTTGATGCGGCAGCCAGGTTGCGCAGCGAGGATCGGGACAAAGCGCTGCTGCTTTGGTGGCGGCGCGGCAAGCGGGCGTTCGACACACTTGCTCCCGAGCGCGAACCCCGCGCATAGCCCGCCGATGACCGAAGACCTCGAAGCGACGATCCTCGCCTTTCTCAAGCGCGCGCCGGAATGGGTCCGCCGCGACCTGACAGCGAAGGACCAGAGCGCCCGCACACAGGCAGAGGAAGCGTTCGCCGCAATGCTGGCGGACGCGCTGCGACGGGCGGGGTCCTGAAGGGCTGAAACGCGAGCGCCGCGCGATCAGTCGCGCGGCGCGAGCCGCCGTTCGCAAACGTCGCGAACGGTCTTCTGCAAAAGCTCTACGCGTTCCGCGAGCCAATCCAGCTCCTCCGGCGCTATCTTGTAGTGCGGCGAATAGCGCGCATTCACATAGGCCTGCTGAAGTAGTTCAAAGCAACGCCGCGCAAACTTGGTGTCGCGCGGCCAGACGGCGATCAGCTCGTGGATGAGCGGCTCTGCCTGCGCGCGCAAAAAGTTCAGCTTGTGCGATTTGGGGCTGTACAGCGTTAGGGTCAGCAGCACGCAGTGGTAAAGACGCTCAGCGGTCTGGTGGAGATCGAATGCAGCGTCCTTGAAGTAGCCCTTCTCCATATAGAAGCGGGCGCCCTCGAAGCGCTTCGTTGCGGCGGGAAACCACTCATCAAAGTACTTTTGCGCCTCGGCTCTGGCCGCTTCTTCGGTGAGCGGTTGGGGCGTCGCAAAGGGATAGCCGTCTGCCTCGTAGAGCACGACGCCTTGCTCGATCGCGTCGATGAAAAACGGGCGACCGCGCATCAGCTGATCGTTCACATCCGCAAGGCTGTGAACGATGAACGCGACCGGCGCGCTGATCCGCTTGGAGATGGTCACCTCGCGGACAAAATGATCATCCGCCTTTGCCCAATATTCTACCGGGTCGGTGAGCCGGTCGTCGCTGACAACGACCAGAATATCATAGTCGGAATAATAGCCCCCGACCGGATCCTCGACCCAGTCGCCCCGCGCGTAGGAGCCGTACAGGATAACCTTGAGGATGCGTCCCTGCTTCTTCCACTTCTGCGTAGCGAGCGCGGTCGCGTCCTCGAACTCGGCAAACAAAATCTGGACGATGCGCTCCAGCTCGCGCTGCTTGGTCGATGGAAGATGGTCGACGCTGGTTTGCATGCGGGCATCCTAACGGCAGGAAGTTGCTTGGGACAGCCTCGCCGACTTGGTCGGCGAGACTGCGTGATCGTCATCGCCTTTGCCTTTCGGCGACCCGCCGCAGGATGCGCTGCCACCACGAGACAGGCGGACTTCCGTCGAGCACGTCGCGAAGTGCGAGCATGCTCTGGGCGAAATGCTGCTCGACCTGTTCGGCGCTGAGCCCGGTCCGCTCGGCGATTTCGGCATAGGACAGGTCGTCCAACCGGATCGCGAGGAAGATTTCGCGCTGCCGCTTCGGCATGCGCTGCAACCCGGCCTCCAGCCGTTCGATGATCTCAGCTTCGGTAGGGCGCTCGCTCATGACAGCGCCTCCCCGGAAGGCGCAAAGGCGAGCAGATAGTCCGCCGCCTTGCTGGCTGCACTCGCCGCGCGGAAGATCGCGCGCTCGTCGTCGCGCAGCACGGTAAGCCACGATCCGATGTAATCAGCATGCCGAACGGTCGGCGCGATCGCCAGCGACGCACAAGCGAATGCGCTCGCCATCTCGGCGACAAGCTCCTCACGGGCATAATCGGCACTGCCGAACCCGCCGCGCTGGTTGCGGTCCAACCGGCTGCTGTGTCCGGTCCAATGCCCAAGCTCATGCAACGCGGTCCGATACCAGTTGATTGGCTCGCCGAAGGCTGACTGCGGCGGCACTGCGACATAGTCGCCACCCGGCGAATAATAGGCCTCGCCCCCGCCAACCCGGAAGTCCGCACCGCTGGCCTCGATCAGGCTGCGAACCTGCGGCACAATATCGGCCTCGGCCGGAAGTTCGGGCAACTCGACAAGCTGCTCCGGCAATCCCTCACACTGCGCAACGTTGAACACTGTGAACCGCTTCAGGAACGCCAGCTGCCGCGCCTCGCGATCCTCGTCGCGCGCGCGTTCCGCCTCGTCCTTCGGGGTGAAACGATCGGCATAACAGACGGTCGTTCCGCGCTCGCCCTTACGGACATTGCCGCCCGCTGCCTGTGCCTGCTTGAAGGTCAGCCAGCGCTGCGACGCATAGCCGCCTTCAATCACAGCAGCCCACAGGACCAGTACATTGATCCCCGAATAACGCCGCCCGGTCACGGCATTTGCGGGCATGGTGCACGCGCACGACGCCGCATCCCAAGGCTGCACCCATGGCAGCCGCCCTTGCTCCAGCTCGGCAATCACCCGCGCCGTCACCTCGGCATAAAGGCTCGCGCGCTCGTTCCCGGTCTTCATCGCCTCTCACTCCTTCAAAACCACCGCAACCGGTGCCGGAATGGCGGGGGTGGGCGGCAGGAGCGGACCGGCGATCCCGCCGATCGAGGCGGGCCGCACCCGGAGGGCCGAAACGAAGTGTAGGACCCCGGCGAAGCCGGGGTTGCGGCACGCCGCGGCGGGTTCAAAGGGTAGCGACGCCCACCTCCGCCAGATCGCGTGCCGCAGGCCAACGCCACCGCGCCGCGGCGCGGTGACCGCAGCAATCAGCGCGCAGCGCTGCTCAGCTCCAAAGAGCTGCACAATCACGCACTCTCGAAGCCGGACGGCCGTCGCGGCGGCGTGCGCGCGCAGCTGTGCGCCAGCCGCCGCCGCGCCCTCCGACCGGATCGAGTGTGCCACGCGACGAACAAAGGCGCTGCGGACCCTGGCGGCTTCGCAGAAGTCCGCCAGCGCACGCTCATCAGCTATCGCGTTCCACTTCCCGGCACCGGCCGCCCGCGTCACGCGATCGTCACCCGGAGGGCCGAGACGCCGCAGAGCGACTCGGCGTCGCGAAAGCGGCGTAGAGCGCGGTCACGCCACGCGTGAGACGCCTTGAGACTTCACCCCTCGAACAGCCAACCCACGCCAGGGCACGTTTGTGCGCGCAGACACCGCACAGACCCCTCCTGACACCTGAGAGGGTCTGTTCAGAGGCGCGGATTTCCGCCCAAATTAGCTCCGGGGGCACCAGTCAGACGCAGACAGTGCAAGGATATAGCAATGCAAACCGACACCCCTGACCGCATTCTCCGCATCAACACGGTTCTCGACCGTACCGGGCTCAGCCGCTCCACAATGTACCGCAAGATGCAGAACGGCACGTTCCCGAAGAACCTCCAGATTAGCACGCGCTGCGCCGGTTGGCGGGAGTCCGCGATCGACGCCTGGCTCCGCAATCCGATGTTCTATCACGTCGAAGATTGAACGCCGGACTCGCTAGTCAGAGAAGAATAGCAGCGCGATCGCGATCAGCGCAAAGATGGGGAGAGCACGCTCAAACGGAAGCTGCACATCTGAACGCTTTGTCGCGGATTCGGGAACGCCCCCACCATTGCGCCGCTTCAACTCGTCGCGATGGATCTTCGCTAACGAGATCCCGGGATCGCCATGTGGTGCAAGGCAGTCAGGCGAACCGTAAAGCTGCGGCACCTCGGTCAGCAGGTCCTTCTCGAGCCCCTTCGCTGCCTCCGCCCGTTGCTTCAGGCTCGAGCGAAACTCATCCGCATTTTTGAGCGACATCACAGCGCTCCCATGGCGCGAACTCTCGCGATCTGTTGAAATCGCTCAAGGGTGATCACCGCCTGCATCGGTTCATGAATAGGGTTGGCTGCTTATCGATCTGTGAACACGCGCCCCGCGAACACCCAGGCGACAGCGCTGTAGGAATCTCGCCCGCTTAGCGCCCTAATATCGGTCGTTCAGCAGACGGACTGAATGGTCCAAAAGCCGTGGTGAACTGTTTTTTATTAGATATGTTGGCAGAGATCTTGGCCGCCCCACCTAAAATGCCCGCATGGGATCGCCAGTTGATTCGCCCAGCTTTTTTGCGATGGTTAGACCATGAGCCTAGCGAATTTGACTTCCGAAGCAGTCTTGAAGGCAATCGCCGAATACGATGATATCGGCAAAGCGGCATTCCTAGCGAACTACGGCTTTGCAGATGCGAAGCGGTACTGGATCATACAGGATGGGCAGCGCTACCCGTCAAAGGCCATCGCGAGCGCAGCCCATAAGCATATCGATGGACACCCCTTATCGGCACCGGCCTTCAGCGGCGGCGAAGGTCACGTAGTCCGGAAGCTGCGGCAACTTGGCTTTGAAGTTGAAACACCGGGCCGAAATCCGGACTGGATTCGTGACGAACTGACACTGGCGCTCGACCTATATTTCACCAACCCCGCGAACCCGCCCGGCAAAACGAGTGCGGCGGTTGCGACACTGTCCAACTTACTGAACAAGATGCACCGGATTGCGGGCGGCACCGCGAGCGCGACCTTTCGCAATACCGATGGCGTCTATCTGAAGATGATGAACCTTCGGGCGCTCGATCCGACATATACGGCGCAGGGCAAGGTAGGCATGAAGTCGGGCGGTTCGCTCGAAAAGATAGTGTGGGCAGAATATGCCGAGCGCCGCGCCGAACTCGCCGCCGATGCAAAAGCGATCCGCGATGCCGTATCGAGCGCGAACGAAGCCGCAGTCGCGAAGTTGCCCACAGTGGAGCCATACGAAGGCGAGGAAGGCGGCGTGATCGTTCGACTCCACAAGCGGTATGAGCGCGATCCTCGCCTAGTGGCGGAAAAGCGAAAGGCCGCGAAACTAGCTGGTGATTTTTCCTGCGAAGTCTGCGGCTTTGATTTTGAAGCAGCTTATGGGGCGCTAGGCGCGGAGTTTATCGAAGTCCATCACGTCAACCCTGTCCACATGATGAATCCAGGCGCCAAGACGAAGCTGTCCGACTTGGCGTTGCTATGCGCGAACTGTCATCGCATGGCCCATCGTCGCCGTGTTCCGCTCACCCTTGCCGAACTAAAGGCGGCCTTCAAACTTGAGATCGGTGGGTAGTTCGACGCTGCTTTTTCGTCCATTCCGGCTGGTTATTAGCATTTGCGTACATCAGTACTTATCTGCCAAACCTGTTTCGGGTAAGGAACAGGGCATACTATGGCAAGTGCTATCGGACTGCGAGTTTACCGGATTGGTGTTCACGCACGCGGGAACCCGTCGCTTGTTGCCTTCGATGACGACGACCTAAGCCAGTCCGTCCCCGATTTCATCGCCGCGTTCATGAAGCTGCATAGCACCGTTGTGCAGAACGACGCCTTGGAGCGCAGCTGGTATTTCGAGGAAAAGGACGAGGATGGTCCGGGGAACAGCCAGGGCTATGTCCATTACGGCACCTTCGGCTTCGAGAGCAATTTCATCGACACCAAGACCAAGGAACACAACTATCGGCGCAAAACGACCGATATCGAGGAAATCCCGCTTTTCTACGAATTTTGGTGTCCGGAGAACAGCTCGTTCGGCTTCGCAGCGTTCCAGTCATTCCAAGGGCGGTCCTGTATCGGCTTGGTTATGACGAAAATGAAGGAGGCGTTCGAGAACGCGAATCCCAACCATATTCTAAGCTTCAAGAAGCTGTTGCCGAACGATGCGAAAGGAAGCGCCTATTATTCGGCCCCGGTGAAGCAGCTTCGACTTATCAAGCGGAAGGCGCCGAGTGACATTGCGGATCGCTATTTTGATAACCCTTCGCCCGAGCCGATCGACTTCGAAATTATCATGTCCGCGCGGCGACGTAGGAATCTCGGTGATCTCACTTCGCTGCTAAATTCAGTCAAAAGCGGGGGTGCGAAAAGCGTCATCACGCATGATGGGATCGACTTCCCCGAGGCTGTTGCGGAAATTCGCGTCGGAAATCGGACGCGGCGCGTTGGCGTGCTAGGTTTCACTGGCGATGCGGGTGTAATCGACGTTACCGATGTGATCGTTCGCGGTTCCGATGGGCATCCCACGTTCGAGTCGCTGAAGAAGGAATCCGATACGATCCTGCGCGACTTTTACGACACGATGGAGGGTTCGAAGGAGTGAAGATCAACGTCGCCTCGATTGTTCGCGATCATTGGGCAACGCTGTACGATGCTCAATCGAACCGGACGAACTATGTCGATGTGATCGTGTTCTACGCCCTACCGATCGTGGTGGGCGCTGCTGCCTATGCGTTTTGCTTCAAGGTGAAGCCCGAAGGCTATAACGTCTCCATTACTTTCTTCGGCATCTTTCTAGCGCTGCTGCTGAACATTCAGGTTGCGATATTCGCCATATTCCAGCGCAAATGGGACGCACCTTCGGACAAGCGCCAAGCCGACGCGCAAAAGGTAGAATTGGAGGATCGCCGTAAGCTGCTGGGCGAACTGAACTCGAATATCTCCTATCTCACGATCGTTAGCTGCGTCGCCCTCATCGCGTTCTTGATCTTCTACGTCGCAGAACTGAGGGAAGGGATTGGGCCAGCAGTTGCGGTGGCGCTCTACTCTCACTTCATCCTGACATTCGTGATGATCGTGAAGCGGTCCCATGCGCTGTTCCAAAAGGAATACCGCGACAGTCCCGAATAGGTCGTTGTGGCGGAGATAGTTTCCGCCAAAGTTCTGCTTGCCACGGCCGCTGCCCATGGTCTGCCGCCCAGCTCCACCCGCTCGCTTACAACTGAATTTTGGGACTGCGTTTGAAGATGGCGAGCATGTCTACTTTCGCTTTGAAGTGGCCGGAAGCTGTCAGTCCGCACCTGGCCCACGAGCGGTCAGCAGCTGGGCGACTCCGCGCCATCCAGTGCCCAGACATCTATTCCGTCGATCTCGCGGGGCGGCTGGATCCAGGTGATCTCAACATCAGGATTCCAGTGATCATCCTCACTTTCGAATGGCTTCTGCGACTTGGCCACTTCAGCATCGATCGTGGGAAGGGCAAACCTTGCGGGACTGGGGCTTGAAGATGGCGAACAAGCTACAGCAGAATGCAAGGCTTTGCGCGGCAACGTATTTACCATCTGCCACCTCGCATCTTCTCTGAGTAGGTACGAACGCTGGAAATGTAGACTCGTCACCCCCTCTCGTGCTGAATGCCTGCAGCGAGGGGGAATTTTCTTTGTCGACCAAGAAGCTGCCGTTCATTTCGTCAGTCGGTCTTGTCCAGATCGACGGCCGCAATGTCGTTCCGACCGCGATTTATTACGACAGCGAGCGGCGCGCACACATCGGTCACGAAGCACGCGAACTCTGCCATTCTCCTGAACATTTGCTTGAAGATTTTAAGATCGAGCTCGGGCAGCACGATCCGGATGCCGTGACCAAGCGCACCACACAGTCGTTCCATGCCCCCAGATCAACTGTGGCGGGCATTGTGCAGGATTTCTTTCGCGAATTTCTTGCCAAGGTGAATCAGGGACTGGAGCAGCAGGGCAGGCCCCTGCCCAAGTCTATCCTCATCGCAGAACCGTTGGCACTCAGCGGGAGCAACATGGCCGAAGAAAGCTGGCTTTCGAATTATCGCCGCGCCATTCGCCGGGTCCTGCATGGCCGTTTCGAGCAGATTGACTTCCTCCCCGAACCGTTCGCCGTCTTCCAGTACTACCGATACGGCCTGCGCCATCCTGCAATTGCCGAGCAGCGTAAACACATTGCCCTCGTCCTCGATTTCGGGGGCGGCACCTTTGACATCTCGGTTATCGAGACCGCTAAGTCAGGCGATGTCAGTCAAAGCGGGACGAATTCGCGTCCCCTCAGCGCCAAGTCCATTCAGATCGGCGGGTTCTTCATCAATCGCTTGATCGCAGCCCAACTCCTTATGACCGCTGTCAACAAGGACATCAGGGCGGATGTCCGCAAATCACTAGAGCTGGCTGACCGGACTAAAGCTCCCGACGCCCTCGCTCAGTTGGCTGAAAAGCAGCAGACGTTTTACCGGCATTACAAGCGGCTGCTCAGCGCAGTTGAAAGCGCCAAGCTTTCCGTGTGCAATTCGATCGCCAACTGGAGTCTGGAGGCCAACCTCTCGGGGCTGGCCCCGTTTCCGCTTTCCGTGCCGACGAACCCATACGACCCGAGCTCGAGCATGGCCAGCCTCAAGCTCGATGCCGGAATGCTGCGCCAGACCTTTGAGAACGAGGTGTGGAGGAACAAGCTGCGTGATGCGATCAAGAAGACCATCGATCGCGCGGCCAAGGACCTCAAGGGACAGGAAATATCCGTGGTCCTGCTGTCCGGAGGATCATCGAACATTCGCTGGCTGGCGAAGCTGCTCGACCGCGACCTCGGGAAGAGCGATCTTCCCCATGCCGAGATCCTTCAGCTGAGCGAAAACTTCCAGGAAATCGTTGCCAAGGGCCTGGCAACCGAATGTGCGCGCCGCTTCTACACCGAGGGCCAGGGCGATTTTCGCGCAGTGACTTACAATCGTCTGTGCCTCGCTCTGCGCTCTGACGGCGGCGAGCTGGAAGTCAAACCCGCAAAGCCGGTCACGTCCATTCTGGCTGCCGGCGGTCAGGCGCAATTCGATGATGGTGTACTGCTGCCCTCAGCCAGAAGCTTGCGCGGACTGGTCGACAAACCCTTGCTCTGGAAGGTCAGGCTCGGCCATCCTCCGCGCCAGTTGCTAGAATATTTCTTCATGCGCTCGTCATTCGACCCCGATGATCTCGAAGCGCGTCACAACATTGTCGACACGCGGGCGTCGACGCCGAAGAACGCTCGGTTTCAGAGCGCAATTGAAGTAGAACTCACGGTGCGAGCGGACGGCACCGCGACACCACGCTTCATTTACGGCCGAAACGACCGCTCCGGCGGTGTGACTGCCGAAGGCCGACCATTCCACATCGACATGACCTTTGCATCTGACGAGGTTGGCGGTTCGACCTATCTGGGTTTCGACTTCGGGACCAGCGCCTCGGCGTGCTCGATCGTCGATTCAAACGACGTACAAATGATCCAGGAAAGGGCCCGATCAGCCGAATGGCGTGAGCTCAGCGAACTCCTGTCCGAGTTGCCCTATCCTGCCGCTGCTCCGCTGGCCCGCTTCATTTCGGAGATCGATTCACATCGTCGTCCTCAGAAGGGGCGCGAGGCTGCTGAGGCATTGCTTACCCTCGCGGCCTATGTCGCTTATATGGATGCATGCTCATGTAAGGCAACCACTGGCGCGGTGTTCAAGGGATATACGCAACGCTCGGCCGGCCCGCTCTGGGCATTGATCAAGGGCTGCCTCGGCGGAAAAGCTGCAAACCTGAACTTCTCGGCGCCGTTGCAAGGTCTGCTCAAGCCGGAAAACGTTGAGCAAATTGACCAATGCATCGAGGGCCTGAATTCTGACAAGCATGGTCGGCAGCAGAATGTGGATTGGGTCAGCTTTCTCGGCCTGCTGGCAAACCATGTTGCCCGCATCTTTGCGGGCAAGCACCTGGGCGTCTTTGAAGGGGTCGTCGCAAAGCGATTCCGTTCCGGTTCCTACGCCGGCATCTTCAGAGTATTGCACGGCGCTTCCCAGACGTTTGTCGACGTCCTAGCCTATGAAGGCCCAGTCTCCTTTTCTGATGAGCTGGTTTATCTGGTTGATCCGGCAGGTGGCCGTGCGTTGCTGCTCAGCCCCCTGTATTTTTGGGGTCTCCAGCGAAATCCGCTCGACACTCTGGCCATAGACATGTTCGAATTTGACACCGACAAGCGCGGCCTCTTCTCGTTCAAATCGACACAGATCTCCCAAGGCCTGACCATCACACCTGACGGCGAATACGGAGAGATTCATGAGCACGTGTCTGTCATGCGCGCCAGCGATCAAGACGGCCATCTGATCGAAGGCTTAACCCTGACCTCTCATAATCCCTGAGCGGACAATTCTCGCATGCAACAGCCTATCAGCGCCTCGACGCTTTATAACCTCGTCCAGTGCCCCAAGCGGTTAGCACTCGACCTGTTCAGTGACACGGCGCTGCTTCCAAGGGCACAAGTATCGATTGCCTGGAATCCTGACGCACGATGTCGAAGACGGGACTGACCCTTCTGACCCGGCAGTCCTTCAATAACTTGGACGGCAAGAGCCTCAAAACCGGCAACATCCGCCTTGAGCCGTAAACGACCGGCTCTGATCGAGACCCGGCAAAGCTATTTGCTCATCGGAATGTCTGCTTTCCGCGTGGTTCGCCCGTGGCCAGACCGTCGCCTGACGGCCCAGTTCCGGCCGTTTATGCTACGGGGGTCGTAGCTTCCGACTGGGTATCCAAAGGCTCAGAGGGGATCAATGACAGTCCGAAGCGCTTTGTAACCCTATCTCCACCGGATCGCTCATCCCGCTCGCACCTTCTTTCGGGACGATCGCAAAGCGATGCTCCGAAGGCTATCCCGGCAAGGGGTGGGGGCCGCAGGGACGTGCTCTCCCGCCGGTCCGTCACGCAGTTCATCGAGATAGTCGCTCCACCACTGGTGCATGGCGACACGCTCGTCCCAATAGGCGCCGCGATTATAGGTGCCGCGTACCGCGTCCTTGTCCGCGTGCGCGAGCGAGCGCTCAATCGCGTCCGGGTTCCACTTGCCGCTTTCGTTAAGCAGGGTGGATGCGGTGGTGCGCAGCCCATGCGCGGTGACCTCGCCATCGGCATAGCCCATGCGCCGAAATGCCTGATTGACCGTGTTCTCGCTCAGCGGTCGTCGAGAGGTGTGGAACGCCGGGAAGATATATCCGTCCGGCCCGGTCAGTTCGTACAACTCCGAGAGATACGCCTTAACCTGACGCGATAGGGGGATCGAATGCGGCCGTCGCATCTTCATCCTCGTGGCAGGAATCCGCCAGACGGAATTGACGAAGTCGATTTCGGCCCATTCGGCCTGTCGGATTTCGCCCGGGCGGGCCATCACATGGGGTGAGATCTGCGCCGCCAGCCGCGTGATCCGGTGGCCAGGATAGGCGTCGATCGCGCGCAATAGCTCTCCAAACGCTGCAGGATCGAGGATTGCGGCATGATGTGTCGTCTTGGGAGTAATCAGTGCGCCGCGAAGCAGGGAGGTCGGGTCTCCCTCTGCCCGGCCAGTTGCGACGCCAAAGCGGAAGACGCGACCGGCAAATGAGCGACAGCGCCGGGCCGTCTCGAGCTTACCCTTTGCTTCGATTCGCTTCAGTGCGGCGAGGACGTCGATTGGCTTCAGCTCCGCGATCGGTTGGCTGCAAAGTGGCCGAAGCTGCTCGAGCAGCCACTCGGTCTTTGCCGTCGTGTTCTCGGCCCGACCTTCTGCAACCATTTTCTGAATATATTCCCGGGCCACGTCGCCAAAGGTATTGGCCGCTTTGTAGTGGGCCATGAGCTTCTCGCGCTTGCGTTCTGCAAGCGGGTCGATGCCATCACGCAGCTTCTGCCGGGCTTCGTCGCGTTTCTGTCTGGCCTCCGCCAGAGTGACCTCTGGGTAGCGGCCAAACGCCAGACGCTTGTCCTTGCCAAGGTAGCCGTACTTGAAGCGCCAGAGCTTCGAGCCGCTCGGATGCACCTCGATGTACAGGCCACGTTCGTCGGCCTTCTTGTAGATGCGCTCCCTCGGCTGAAGAGCGCGGATTTCCATATCTTTCAGAGCCATAACCCAAACTCCCGATTTGATCGGTTCTGTTCGGATGGCGACCATTTTCTCGGTCGAAATGGCCCACCGGGCCATCAATTTTCCCGGGCCACTTTAGGCCCCGTTTGTGGCCCTTATGGCCCTGGGATCGACTGGAACCCGGTCGGACATTTTCGCACAGAACCGAGCAAAAGTGGCAGATTTCTGCCGTTTTTGTCGATGTGCTGGGATGCCCTGAGACAGGGAAATGGTGCCCAGAAGAGGACTCGAACCTCCACGGCCTTGCGACCGCCAGCACCTGAAGCTGGTGCGTCTACCAATTCCGCCATCTGGGCACGGGGTAGGCGGGCGCCACTAGGGTAGGTGGGCGGGGGCTGTCAACCGATGTTTCGCATGGTTGCGGTTTGGCCGCGCGCGCGGCATGGGGGAGGCCGGATACGACCATGGTTTGAGGGCGCGATGAAGGACAGGCTGGTAAGCGTGATCGGCGGCGGCGGATTTGTCGGGCGCTATGTCGTGCAGGCGCTGCTCAAGGCTGGTGCGCGGGTGCGCGTCGCGCAGCGCGATCCGCGCGGCGCCTGGTTCCTGAAGCCGCTGGGCGGGCTTGGCCAGACGCAGTTCGCCGCGGTCGACGTGACCCGCCCCGAATCGCTCGAACGCGCGCTCGCCGGGTCGGATTCGGTGGTGAACCTGGCCGGCGTGTTCGGCAGCGCAATGCAGGCGATCAACGCGGATGGCGCCGGCAATGCCGCGCGCGCGGCTGCGGCGGTGGACGCGACGGCCTTCGTACAGCTGTCGGCGATCGGCGCCGACCCCGACTCCCCCTCCGCCTATGGCCGGTCGAAGGGCGAGGGCGAGGCGCAGGTCCGTGCCGCCTTCCCGAATGCGACGATCCTGCGCCCCAGCATCGTGTTCGGCCGCGAGGACGCGTTCGTGAACCGCTTCGCGGCGATGGCCGCCGCGTTCCCCTTCGTGCCGGTGCTCAAGGGCCTCACGCGCATCCAGCCGGTCTGGGTCGCCGATGTCGCGCAGGCAGTGACCCGTGCACTCGCCGATCCGGAGCACTTCGGGGGGCAGACGATCGAGATCGGCGGGCCCGACGCGCTGACCTTCACCCAGTTCCATCGCTGGCTGCTCGGCGCGATCGGGCGCGACAAGCCGGTGGTCGAACTGCCGGACTTCGTCGGCGCCGGAATCGCCACGCTGGGCTTCCTGCCCGGCGCACCGATCAGCTGGGACCAGTGGTTGATGCTGCAGCAGGATAATGTCGCGACCGGCGAAGGGCTGGCCGCATTCGGCATCACGCCGACCCCGCTCGGCGCGGTCGCGCCCGGCTGGCTGGTCCAGTATCGCAAACATGGCCGCTTCGCCGACGCGCGCCACGCCTGACTCCGGCTCTTTCCCGGAACAAGTGAACGGCCGGCCGCGCCCGGCGGAGGAGCCGCGCCATGAGCGACATCGTCACCTATATCATCCTGGGCATCATCGAGGGGCTGACCGAGTTCCTGCCCGTCTCCTCGACCGGGCATCTGATCCTGGCGGGCGAGCTGCTCGGCTTTACCGGCGAGAGCTCGGTGGCGTTCAAGGTCGCGATCCAGCTGGGCGCGATCCTGGCGGTGCTGGTTGCCTATTGGTGGCGCTTCTGGGGCGTCGGCATGGGCGTGCTGCGTGGGGAGCGCGAGGCGATCTGGTTCACCCGCAACATCCTGATCGGTTTCCTGCCCGCGATGCTGATCGGCGCGGTCGCCTATGAAGGGATCCGCCAGCTGATCCAGTCGCCGATGACGGTCGCGGTCGCGCTGATCGTCGGCGGCATCGCGATCCTGCTGATCGAGCGGATGGTGAAGACAGTGAAGGTCGAGCGGATCGAGACGATGCCGCTCCCCACTGCAGTTGCGATCGGGCTGGTCCAGTGCATCGCAATGATCCCCGGGGTCAGCCGTTCGGGTGCGACGATCATGGGCGCGCTGTTGATGGGGGTCGAGCGCAAGACCGCGGCGGAGTTCAGCTTCTTCCTCGCGGTGCCGACAATGGCCGGGGCCACCGTCTATTCGCTCTACAAGGACCGCGACCTGCTCAGCTTCGACGATCTGTCGGGGATCGCCATCGGGCTGGCGGTGTCGTTTGTCGTCGCGCTGCTGGTGGTGAAGGCGTTCGTCAAAGTGGTCGGCCGCTTCGGCTTCGCGCCCTTTGCCTGGTATCGCATTATCGTCGGGGTCGCTGCCCTCGCCTGGCTTATGGGACGATAAGGCCGTTTCGGACATATAGTTGTAACGATATTGCGCATCCCTGTCTGACATCGACCCAACCATCATTATATAAGTAAGTAGTGCTGCCCTATTTGCTGGTTTGCGCGTGACTCCGGGCTGCATTTCTGTCATGCGCGCGGCATGGCAAAGGATGTGATGCTTCAATTCGTCGATCGCGGGCAGGCGTTTCCGGACAAGCGCCCGCCCGATCTGCGCGCGCAGGATTTCCACGAGATCGCGGAGCGCTACGCCCCGCCCAGCGCGGAGGAACAGGCGGGGCGCTGCTCGCAATGCGGCGTGCCCTATTGCTCGGTCCACTGCCCGCTGCACAACCATATCCCCGATTGGCTGCGGCTGACGGCGGAGGGGGCGGCTGCGCGAAGCCTATGAGCTGTCCAACGCCACCTCGACCATGCCCGAGATCTGCGGCCGCATCTGCCCGCAGGATCGCCTGTGCGAGGGCAATTGCGTGGTCGAATTTTCCGGCCATGGCGCGATCACCATCGGATCGGTGGAGAAATTCATCACCGACACCGCCTGGGAAAAAGGCTGGGTCGAGCCACTGCAGCCCGGGCCTGCGCGCGGGCAGTCGGTCGGCGTGATCGGCGCCGGGCCTGCGGGGCTCACCGCGGCGGAATATCTGCGCGTGCTTGGCTATGACGTGCATGTCTATGACCGGCACGATCGCGCGGGCGGGCTGCTCACCTATGGCATTCCCGGCTTCAAGCTGGAAAAGCACGTCGTCACGCGCCGTACCCAGCGTCTGGCCGATGGCGGCATCGTCTTCCATCTCGGCTTCGAGGTCGGCAAGGACGCGACGCTCGAGCAGCTGCGCCAGAAGCATGACGCGATCCTGATCGCGACCGGCGTGTACAAGCCGCGCGCGATCAAGGCGCCGGGCGTGGGCGCAAAGGGCGTGGTCGATGCGCTCGACTATCTCATTGCGTCGAACCGCAAGGGGTTCGGCGATAGCGTCCCGGCATTCGAGGATGGCCGCCTCGATGCCGCGGGCAAGAATGTCGTCGTGATCGGCGGCGGCGACACCGCGATGGATTGCGTGCGCACCGCGATCCGCCAGGGCGCAGCGAGCGTGAAATGCCTCTATCGCCGTGACCGCGCCAATATGCCGGGCAGCCAGCGCGAGACCGCCAATGCGGAGGAAGAGGGTGTCGAGTTCGTCTGGCTCTCCGCGCCCGAAGCATTTGAAGCCAATGGCGATGGCGGCGGGCAGGTGAGCGCGGTCAAGGCGGTCGGTATGCGCCTTGGCGCCCCCGATGCGAGCGGCCGCCGCGCCCCCGAGCCCGATCCAGGTTCGCGGTTCGACGTGCCCGCCGATCTGGTGATCAAGGCATTGGGCTTCGACGCGGAGGATCTGCCGGTGCTGTTCGATGCGCCGGAACTGGGCGTCACCCGCTGGGGCACGGTGCGGACGGATTCGCGCACGATGATGTCGAACCTCGACGGCGTGTTCGGCGCGGGGGACATCGTCAAGGGCGCCAGCCTGGTCGTCCAGGCGATCCGCGACGGCCGCGACGTCAGCGAACGGATGCACGCCTGGCTCAAGGCGCAAAAGGCCGCCGGGGTCGCCCGCCGGGAACGGGAGGCCGCATGATCCGCATCGTCCTCGCCACCACGCTGGCGTTCACTCTGCCCGCCACCGCCCAGACCGACCCCGCCGCCCTCCCTGCGGCCGAGCGACTGATGACGGTGATGGGCGTCGAGGCTCAGTTCGAACAGATTTTCGTGATCTCGGCCCCGGCGATGGCGCAGAACGCGGTCGCGCAGCTTGAGGCGAGTCAGACGACGCGCGAGATGATGGAGGCGCTGACCAAGGGCGACTATGCCCGCAAGGAACGGGTCAAGGCGATCCTGGCGGAGGAATATCTCGCTGCCTTTCGCGCACAGAAGGCACGGATGGTCCGCGAAATAGCACGCGAATATGCAATCGCCTTCACCGCCGCCGAGCTCGACGAGCTCGCGCGCTTCTTTGGCAGCGGCGCGGGCGCCAAATATGTCGCGCAGCAACCGATGCTCCAGGAAAAGCTGACCAAGGCCAATCAGCGCATCGGGATCGAGGTCGGCATGGTCGCGACGCCCAAAGCGATCACCCGCGCCGAGGCCGAGCTCAATGCGGGGACGGCGGAGTGACGATCAGCTTTGGTCCTCCATCGCGCGGCGCAATGTTGTTCGCGCTCGCAGCCGCGGCGGCGCTCTTCGCCCCGGCGGCATTGGCCGCGCCTCAGTCGGCAACCGCCAGGGCGACTGAGGCGGTCGATCCCGCGCGGTTGGTGAAGGCGCGCAACATCGTCGAACAGACGATGCCGACCGAACAGCGCGATGCGATGTTCGCGCAGATGCTGGACGCGATGATGGCGAACCTGATGTCCGGCATGATGCAGGGCAATCCGGGGCTGTCGGAGGTGCTTCAGGAAAAGCCCGCCGCCGCAGCCGTGTTCGCCGACTTCATCACCCGTCAGAAGACGCTTGCGCTGGAGGATCTCAAGGACAGCGCGCCGGAGATGATCGAAGCGATCGCGGGCGCCTATGCCAAGCGGTTCAACCTGGCCGAACTGACGGAGATCGAAGCCTTTGTGCGCACCCCGACGGGCGCCCGGTTCCTGCAATCGGGGACTCAGCTGTTCAGCGATCCGGGGATCGCGGCATGGCAGGCGGCCCATTTCTCCCGCGCGCAACAACGGCAGTCGAGCGAAGTGCGCCGACTGCTCGATGACCTCAAGCCCATTCTGGAATCCGAAGATGACGCATCAGGCAACTCCTGAAACCGAGCACGAACGCCTCGCCCGTGAAGGCATGTACCGCCCCGAATTCGAGGGCGATGCCTGTGGCGTCGGCATGGTCGCGGCGATCGACGGTCAGCCGTCGCGCCGCGTGGTTCAGGGCGCGATCGATGCGCTGAAGGCGGTCTGGCATCGCGGCGCGGTCGATGCCGATGGCAAGACCGGCGACGGCGCGGGGCTGCATGTCGATCTGCCGCTGCGCTTCTTCGACGATGCCGTGCTCGCCAGCGGCCATCGCGTGCTGCCCAACCGGCTCGCGGTCGGCATGATCTTCATGCCGCGCGTCGATCTCGGCGCGCAGGAGGCGTGCCGCACGATCGTCGAAAGCGCGATCATCGAGGCGGGCTATACCATCTATGGCTGGCGCCAGGTGCCGGTCGATGTGTCGGTCATCGGCATGAAGGCGCAGGCGACCCGGCCGGAGATCGAGCAGATCATGATCGCCGGGCCGCTGCCCGACGAAGCATCGGAGGAGGAATTCGAGAAGAACCTCTATCTCGTGCGTCGCCGCATCGAGAAGCGGATCATCGCCGCGCAGATCAGCGGCTTCTACATCTGCTCGCTGTCGTGCCGCTCGATCATCTACAAGGGGCTGTTCCTCGCCGAATCGCTCAGCGAATTCTACCCCGACCTGCGTGACGATCGCTTCGTCAGCCGCGTCGCGATCTTTCACCAGCGCTATTCGACCAACACCTTCCCGCAATGGTGGCTGGCCCAGCCGTTCCGCTGCCTCGCCCATAATGGCGAGATCAACACGATCCGCGGCAACAAGAACTGGATGCTCAGCCACGAGATCAAGATGGCGGCGACCGCGTTCGGCGAGCATTCGGAAGATATCAAGCCGGTGATCCCGGCGGGCGCGTCCGACACCGCCGCGCTCGACGCGGTGTTCGAGGCGATCTGCCGCTCGGGCCGCGACGCGCCGACCGCCAAGCTGATGCTGGTGCCCGAAGCGTGGCAGGCGCTGGACGGGATGCCCGAATCGCATCTCGCCATGTACAAATATCTCGCCAGCGTGATGGAGCCGTGGGACGGCCCGGCGGCGCTGGCGATGACCGACGGGCGCTGGGCCGTCGCGGGCGTCGATCGCAACGCGCTGCGCCCGCTGCGCTACACGCGCACCTCCGACGGGCTGCTCGTGGTCGGCTCCGAAACCGGCATGGTCCAGATTTCCGAGGCGACGGTGGTGGCCAAGGGGCGGCTGGGGCCGGGCGAGATGATCGCGGTCGATCTGGAGGAAGGCCGTTTCTACACCGACCGCGAGGCCAAGGACCGGATCGCGGGCGAATATGATTATGCCGCGATGATCGGTGAGTTCATCGGCATCGAAGACCTGCCCCAGGCGGGGGAGGCCGGGCCGAAGTTCGACCGCGCCGAACTAACCCGCCGTCAGGTCGCCGCGGGGCAGACGCTCGAGGATATGGAGCTGATCCTCTCGCCGATGGCGACCGACGCCAAGGAGGCGGTGGGGTCGATGGGCGACGACACCCCGCTCGCCGTCATCAGCGACAAGCCGCGGCTGATCAGCCAGTTCTTCCGCCAGAATTTCAGCCAGGTGACCAACCCGCCGATCGACAGCCTGCGCGAGCGGCATGTGATGTCGCTCAAGACGCGGTTCGGCAATCTCGCCAACATCCTCGACACCGCCCAGACCGCAACCAAGGTGCTGGTGCTCGAAAGCCCGGTGCTGACCAATGCCGACTGGGCGCGGCTGACCGCCTATTTCGGCGCGCAGACCGCGATCATCGACACCACCTTCCCCGCTGGCGGCGGGCCGGAGACGCTGCGCGCGGCGATCGCCGACATCCGCCTTCAGGCGGAACAGGCGGTGCGCGCCGGCAAGACCGAGATTTTCCTGACCGACGAGAATGTCGGCCCCGACCGGGTCGCCATCGCCGGGGTGCTCGCCGCCGCTGCGGTCCACACCCATCTCGTCCGCAAGGGGCTGCGCAGTTACGCCAGCGTCAACATCCGCACCGCCGAATGCCTCGACACCCATTATTATGCGGTGCTGATCGGCGTCGGCGCGACGACGGTGAATGCCTATCTGACCGAGGCGGCGATCGTCGATCGCCACAGCCGGGGACTGTTCGGCGACCTGACCCTCGACCAGTGCCTCGCCAACCATCGCAAGGCGATCGAGGAAGGGCTGCTCAAGATCATCTCGAAAATGGGGATCGCGGTGATCTCCAGCTATCGCGGTGGCTATAATTTCGAAGCGGTCGGCCTGTCCCGCGCGCTGGTCAACGATTTCTTCCCGGGTATGCCCGCGAAGATCTCGGGCGAGGGCTATGCCTCGCTGCATCTCAGCGCCATGCTGCGCCACGATGCGGCGTTCGACAGCGCGGTGGCGACGCTTCCCATCGGCGGCTTCTATCGCCAGCGCCATGGCGGGGAGACCCATGCGTACAGCGCGCAGCTGATGCACACGCTGCAGACCGCGGTGTCGACCGACAGCTATTCGACCTATCTGCAGTTCGCGCGCGGCGTACGCGACCTGCCCCCGGTCTATCTGCGCGACCTGCTCGAATTCAACTTCCCGGCCGAAGGCGTGGCGCTCGACCAGGTCGAGGCGATCACCGAAATCCGCAAGCGCTTCGTAACGCCGGGCATGTCGCTCGGCGCACTATCGCCCGAGGCGCACGAAACGCTCGCGATCGCGATGAACCGCATCGGCGCCAAGGCGGTGTCGGGCGAGGGCGGTGAGGATTCGATCCGCTACAAACCCTATGCCAATGGCGACAACGCCAACTCGACGATCAAGCAGATCGCGAGCGGGCGCTTCGGCGTCACCGCCGAATATCTCGGCGCGTGCGACGAGGTCGAGATCAAGGTCGCGCAGGGCGCCAAGCCCGGCGAGGGCGGGCAACTGCCCGGCTTCAAGGTGACCGAGTTCATCGCGAAGCTGCGCCACTCGACCCCCGGCGTCATGCTGATCTCGCCGCCGCCGCACCACGACATCTATTCGATCGAGGATCTGGCGCAGCTCATCTACGACCTCAAGCAGATCAACCCGCGTGCGCGCGTGTGCGTCAAGCTGGTTAGCTCGGCGGGCATCGGCACCGTCGCGGCGGGCGTCGCGAAGGCCCATGCCGACGTCATCCTGATCGCCGGCCATGTCGGCGGCACCGGCGCCTCGCCCCAGACCAGCGTCAAATATGCCGGCACGCCTTGGGAAATGGGACTGAGCGAGGTCAACCAGACGCTGACCCTCAACGGCCTGCGCGGCCGCGTGCGGCTGCGCACCGACGGCGGCCTCAAGACCGGGCGCGACATCGTCATCGCCGCGATCCTGGGCGCCGAGGAATTCGGCATCGGCACGCTCAGCCTCGTCGCGATGGGCTGCATCATGGTGCGCCAGTGCCACAGCAACACCTGCCCGGTCGGCGTCTGCACGCAGGATGAGCGGCTGCGCCAGAAGTTCGTCGGCACGCCCGAAAAGGTCATCAACCTGATGACCTTCATCGCCGAGGAAGTGCGCGAGATCCTCGCCAAATTGGGCTGCAAGAGCCTCGACGAGGTGATCGGCCGCACCGAATTGCTGCGCCAGGTCAGCCGCGGCGCCGAGCATCTCGACGACCTCGATCTCAACCCGATCCTCGCCAAGGTCGACGCGGACGAGAGCGAGCGGCGCTTCAGCCTCAACACTTTCCGCAACGCGGTGCCGGACAGCCTCGACGCGCAGATCATCGCCGACGCAAAGGCGGTGTTCGAGCGCGGCGAGAAGATGCAGCTCGCCTATAATGTCCGCAACACCCACCGCGCGGTCGGCACGCGGCTGTCGAGCGAGATCACCAAGACGTTCGGTATGTCGAAACTGAACGACGGCCATGTCGAGATCCGTCTGCGCGGATCGGCCGGCCAGTCCTTGGGCGCGTTCCTGTGCAAGGGCGTGACGCTGGAGGTGTTCGGCGACGCCAACGACTATGTCGGCAAGGGCCTGTCCGGCGGCACGATCATCGTCCGCCCGCTGGTCAGCTCGCCGCTCGCCAGCCAGGACAATACCATCATCGGCAACACCGTGCTCTACGGCGCGACCAGCGGTCGCCTGTTTGCCGCAGGCCAGGCGGGCGAGCGCTTCGCGGTCCGCAACTCGGGCGCGCAGGTCGTGGTCGAAGGCTGCGGCGCCAATGGCTGCGAGTACATGACCGGCGGCGTCGCGGTGGTGCTGGGACAGGTCGGCGCCAATTTCGGCGCGGGCATGACCGGTGGCATGGCCTTCATCTACGACGAGAGCGGCACGTTCGAGAGCCGCGCCAATGGCGACAGCATCGTGTGGCAGCGCCTGTCCTCGCTGCATTGGGAAGCGGTGCTCAAGAACCTCGTCGCCGATCACGCCGAAGCGACCGACAGCAAATGGTCCGGCGGGCTGATCGAGGATTGGGAGCGCGTGCGCGGCCATTTCTGGCAGGTGGTGCCAAAGGAAATGCTGACGCGGCTGGCGCATCCGCTGGATGACAGCGTGGAGATGATCGCGGCGGAGTAGGTCCAATTCCTCCCCCAGCTTGCTGGGGGAGGTGGCAGCGCGCAGCGCTGACGGAGGGGCCGCCCCGTAGAGGGCGGAGTTTTGCCGAGCTGTTCACGGTCGTCTACGCGGCCGCTCCTCCACCACCGCCTTGGGCGGCGGTCCCCCTCCCCTGACCAGGCTCAGGGGAGGAATTTGATGCGACCGCTTGCCGCCCCCCGCCACCCGCGCCTAAAGCCATCGCCATGTGGCAACTCTACCAATTCCCGCTGTGCCCCTTCTCGCGCAAGGTGCGGCTCGTACTCGGTGAAAAGGGCGTCGGCTACGAACCCGTCCGCGAATCGCCCTGGGCGCGGCGCGACGAATTTCTCGACATGAACCCGGCGGGGCAGGTCCCCGTCATGGCCGACGATCGCGGCGTCGTCCTCATCGACTCGGTCGCGATCTGCGAGTTTTTCGAGGAGACGGTGAGCAAGGCCGCCCTGCTCAACGGCACCGCCGCCGACCGTGCCGAAATCCGCCGCCTGGTCAGCTGGTTCGACAACCAGTTCTTCCGCGACATCACCGGGCCGCTGCTCAACGAACGCATGATCAAGCGCATCGTCCACCGCGCCACGCCCGACAGCGGCGCGCTGCGCGAGGCGATGAAGGCCGCGGTCGCGCATCTCGACTATATCGATTTCCTGCTCGATCACCGCACCTGGCTGGGCGGCGCGACAATGAGCCTCGCCGACCTTGCCGCCGCCGCACAGATCAGCGTCGCCGACTATCTCGGCGGAATCGACTGGAAGAGCCACGAACAGGCCAAGCGCTGGTATGTCGGCATGAAGAGCCGCCCGAGCTTCCGCCCGCTGCTCGCCGAGCGGATGGAGGGGATCAACCCGCCGCCGGATTACGAAAAGCTCGACCTGTGAGTGCCGCCAGCGCGGTGGTCATCGGCGCGAGTGGGGGGATCGGCGGAGCGTTCGCCGATGCGCTCGACGAAGAGGACAGCCACGCCCGGGTCTGGCGCTTCGGCCGGTCGCTGGCCGGGGACGGGCATCTCGACCTGACCGACGAGGCGAGCATCGAAGCCGCCGCCGCGCGCGTCGCCTCCGGCCCCGCGCCGTCGCTGATGCTGGTCGCGACCGGCATCTTGGAGGAGGGCGAGCGCGGGCCGGAAAAGGCGCTGCGCGACCTCGACCCCGACTGGCTGGCGCGCGTCTTCGCGATCAACACGATCGGCCCGGCGCTGGTCGCCAAGCATTTCCTGCCGCTGATGCCGCGCACCGGCACCCCGGTGTTCGCCGCGCTGTCGGCGCGTGTCGGCAGCATTACCGACAATCGGCTGGGCGGCTGGCACGGCTATCGCGCGTCGAAGGCGGCGCTCAACATGCTGATCCGCAACTTCGCGATCGACGCCGCGCGCCGCAACGACCGGTCGATCGTCGTCGGCCTCCACCCCGGCACGGTCGACACCAAGCTGTCGGAGCCGTTCCGCGGCACGGTCGCGCCGGGCAAATTGTTCGCCCCCGACCGCGCGGCGCTCCAGCTGCTCGACGTGATCGAGGCACTGAAGCCCGGCGACAGCGGCAAATGCTTCGCCTGGGACGGGGCGGAGATTCCGGCCTAGACCGCTTCATCGCTCTGTTCCCCGGCGCAGGCCGGGGTCCAGTATCGACGGAGCAAGAGGCGGTATCCCGCCATCCGAAACATTTCGCCACTGGACCCCGGCCTGCGCCGGGGAACGGCTAACGTCAGCCCAATCGCACTCCGGCCCTTCCCCGGCTTTACCGCGCCGCGATCGGGCGGCACTTGGCGTCGAGCCACGCGCGCTCGTCGGGCGAGAGCTGCGGACCCAAAATCTCCAGCACCCGCGCATGATAGGAATCGAGCCAGCGGCGCTCGTCCTCGGTCAGCAATGCAGGCTCGATCAGGCTGCGCTCGATCGGGCAGAAGGTCAGCGTCTCGAACCCCAGCATTACCGATTCGGCGCCGGGGATGTCCTGCTGCGTCACCAGCACCAGATTCTCGATGCGGATGCCGAACTCGCCCGCCTTGTAATATCCCGGCTCGTTCGACAGGAACATGCCCGCGCGCAACGGCTCGGCCGGGCCGCCGCCGGGATAATTGGGCGCGGCGATCCGCTGCGGCCCCTCATGGACGGACAAATACGATCCGACGCCATGGCCGGTGCCATGGCCATAGTCGCAGCCGACCTCCCAAAGTGGACGGCGGGCAAAGGCGTCGATCTGCCCCCCGGTCGTCCCTTCGGGGAACACTGCGGTCGCAATCGCGATATGCCCCTTGAGCACGCGGGTGAAGCGGTCGCGCATTTCCTGAGTCGGTTCCCCCACCGGGATCACGCGCGTGACGTCGGTGGTGCCGTCCTCATATTGCCCGCCCGAATCGACCAGATAGAGCTGGCCCGGCTCTACGGCCAAGCTCGACTCCGCGGTCACCTTGTAATGCGGGATCGCGCCATTCGGCCCGGCCGCGGAAATCGTGTCGAAGGACAGGTCCTTGAGCACGCCCGTCTCTTCGCGGAACGCTTGCAGCCGGTCGGCCGCCGACATCTCGGTCACCCCGCCCTTGGGCATCTCCGCCTCGGCCCATTTGAGGAACCGCGCTAGCGCCGCGCCGTCGCGTGCCTGCGCCGCCTTGTGCCCGGCAATCTCGGCCGCGTTCTTGATTGCCTTGGCCAGCACCACCGGATCGCGCGTCGCCAGGATCGTCGCCCCGCCCGCGTCGAGCGCGTCGAAGATCGCCGCCACCGACCCGCCCGGATCGGCGGCGACGCGCTTGCCCGCGAACTGCGCCAGCGCCGGGGCAAAGGCGCTGCGGTCGTGCACCCGCACCGCATTGCCCAGATGCTTGGCGACGTCCTCGCCCACCTTGTCCTTCGCCACGAACAGGTCGGCGGTGCCGTCGGCGTTGACGATGGCATAGGCGAGCGCGACCGGCGTGTGGCTGACATCCTGCCCGCGCACATTGAACGTCCAGGCGATCGAATCGAGCGCCGACAGCACCACCGCATCCGCCTTGCGCTCGGCCAGCCAGTCGGCGATCTCGGCGCGCTTGCTCGCGCTGGTCCGTCCCGCCGCAGCGTCGCCCTGTACCGCGAGCCTGGCGTCCGACGGGGCAGGCTGGTCGTCCCACACCGCGTCGATCGGGTTGCGCGTGACCGCGACCAGCTCGGCACCGCGCTCCGCCAGCGCCTTCTTCGCCTCCTCGACCCAGCCGCGCGTGTGCAGCCAGGGATCGTATCCGATCCGCCCGCCCTGTGGCGCATGATCGCGCAGCCAGTCGGCGATGCTCACCTGGGGGACGGGCACATACTCCCAATTCGCCCCGTCGACCTGCTGGCGCACCTGGATCGTGTAGCGCCCGTCAGTGAAGATCGCCGCCGCCTCGGGCAGCACCACCGCGCTCCCCGCGCTCCCCTGAAATCCGGTCAGCCAGGCGAGCCGCTGGGCATAGCCGCCGACATATTCGCTCATATGCTCGTCGGTCAGCGGCACGACGAATCCGTCCAGCGAATCGCGCGCGAGCTGGTCGCGCAGGGCCTTCAGGCGATCGGCATGGGTCGACATCGGTATATCCTCGAATGCGGTTCCGCAGGCGCTCCTCCGATATGGGAAGACGAAGTCGCGCTTTGAATGCCACGTTGGTGCCGCAAGCCGGGCGCGTTGAAAAGGCCTCTCATTCCTCCCCTGAGCTTGCTCAGGGGAGGGGGACCGCCGCGAAGCGGTGGTGGAGGGGCTGCCCCGCAGAGGGCAGAATTTTGCCGAGCCGTTTCGGCCGTCTGCGCGGCCGCCCCTCCGTCATCGCTGCGCGATGCCACCTCCCCTGCGGTGCAGGGGAGGAATTGCAATAATACCTGGGTTAATGCGCGCCCGGCCTGTGCCATCGCGGCACGGCGGAAATCGGGGGGTGGAAAGCCCGCGCGCAAAGGGCGATCTGGAGCGCATGGACTGGAGGAGACTGATGCGCGCAGGCGGATGGATGATGCGAACCCTGATCGTGGTGGGACTGGGCGCAGGGGCAATGGGTGCCGCCGCGCTGATTCCGGCGCCCGAACCGGTCCGCAGCGCGCCTGTCGCAAAGCCCGCACCCGTCCCGGCGCCCGTGCCGGCAGTCGCTCCGGCGCCTGCGCCAGCACCGGCTGCGGCCCCGGTCCCGGCCGCCGCGCCGGCGCTCGACGCGATGGTGGTGAAGCGCATCCTCGACATCCCGGGCCCGATCAAGTTCGGCACCTATTATTGGGATACGCAGGGCGTGCCCGCCGACGGCCCGCTGATCATCACCGTCGATCTGGAGGCGCAGACCATGTCGGTGTTCCGCGACGGGTACGAGATCGGCGCGACCGCGATCCTCTATGGCATGGACGGCAAGCCGACCCCGCTCGGCGTGCACGAGATCAAGCAGAAGAAGGTCCACCACATCTCGAACCTCTACAATGCGCCCATGCCGTACATGATGCGCCTGACCTGGGACGGGATCGCCATCCACGGGTCGGAGGTCGAAATGGGCCTCGCCACCCATGGCTGCATCGGCGTTCCCACGCCCTTCGCCAAGCTCGTCTTCGCGCAGGCCAAGCTCGGCGACAAGGTCATCATCACCCGCGGCAAGCGGCTTGGCATAGGCGGAATCGTCGCGCCGGAGTGACCGGCGCTTTGATCGCAACCATCGGGATGCCAACAGGCGGTGATCGTCTATCATGCCCCCTCGCGCAGGAGGTCGCATGATGCTGGTTCACCACGAGATCGACTCGCCGGTCGGCACGCTGCGCCTCGTCGCGGGCGAAGCAGGGCTGGTCGCGATACTCTGGCCCGATGAGCGCCCCGGCCGCGTGCCGCTCGCCCCGACGGTCGCGGCGCCCGGTCATCCCCTGCTGACCGAGGCGGCGGCGCAACTGGACGCCTATTTTGCCCGTCGCCGACGCAGCTTCGATCTCCCGCTCGACTTTCGCGGCACTGTATTTCAGCGCAGCGTGTGGCAGGCGCTGCTCGCGATTCCCTATGGCGAAACGCGCAGCTATGGCGAGATTGCGCGCCAGATCGGCCGACCCAATGCGGTGCGTGCGGTGGGCGCTGCCAACGGACGCAACCCCCTGTCGATCGTCGCGCCCTGCCACCGCGTGATTGGCGGCGGCGGAGCGCTCACCGGCTTTGCCGGGGGGCTGGCGGCCAAGCGGCTGCTGCTCGACCTCGAATCGGCCTGATCACTCCGCGATTCGTACCGCCGCACCCACCTTCGCCGCCTCGATCTGCGCCGGGGTGAAGGGGAAGCGGACCCAGCGCTTTTCCGAATAGAGCCGCGTCTGATCAGCATACCAGGGCGATGCCGGGTTCGGCGATTGCGAGTAGCTGAGGATCGTGTCCGCGACCGGCCCGTTTTCGTCGAACCCGACAATCTGGACATAGCTCGACCCGTGGCGCGGCGTCACGCCGCCCGGGGCAGGCTCCGAAATCTGCACGTTGAGCACGCCCAATTCCCCGTCCCCGCCATGGACCGGGATTCGATCCGCCCCGCGCTGCGCATATTGGACGTCGCCCCAGCGCGCATCGAGCGCGATGCCCGCCTTTGCCACCTCGTCCGCCGCAGCCGTGAGTGCGGCGATCAGCTTCACCCCCGTCTCCCCGCCCGTCACCAGATCGCGCGGGGTGTTGATCGGGTCCTCGAGGTCGAACGGCACCGCCCAGATGCCCGGCAGTCGCCCTGCCTTCATCCAGAAGCGGTCGAACAGCCATGCCCCCCGGCTGTCGAGGTCGTAGCGTCCGTCCCATTTGCCCAGCGCCGCGCACGCCTCCGCCACCTCGGCCTTGCCCGCGCACAACGCCAGCACCGGCTTGAGCGCCAGAAGCGCGGCATGGCTTTTATTGGCAAAGGTCATGTCCTTGGCCCGCGCATGATCGACCTTGCCCCCGGCGATCAGCGCGCGCGTTTCGGTGAAGCCCGATCGGGTGCGCAGCGAAACCGGCTTCTCCGCCTCGCCCAGGATCGGCGCCAGCATCTTGTGGGGCGCGTCGGCGTTGCTCAGCCAATAGCTGTCGTTCATGTTGGCAACGTAATCGCGCCGCAAATAGGTCGCCTGGTCGCTCGCGGGCATCAGTCCCGGCACCGGCGTCCCGGGCGCCACATCCCAGTCGCACGCCGATTTGGACCCGTCGAGCAAGGTCGCAACCCGCGCCACCACCGGCGACAGCGGCGTCGCGCACGCCTTTGCCTTCGCCGCCGACACGTTCGGCACCGCGGTCACATCGGCGTGCAGCGCATCGCCATGCCGGTCGGCGACGATGGTGTTGACCCAGGGGATGCCCAGCGTCTCGCCCACCGCCGCGCGCACCTCGCCGACGGTCTTCGCCGTCGCGATGCGCAGCCAGGTGCCGATCCCGCGCTGGTTGCCCGAATTGGCATCGCGCAACGTAAAGGCCATCCCCTTCGTCCAGTTCGCCATCGCCTGCGGAATCACGATTACCGGGCCGAAGCGGGTGGAGTAGAGCGTCCGCTCGACCGGCGCGGCGCCGTCGGGCATGGGCACGCTGATGGTCTGCGCCTTCATCTTCTCGGACTTGCCATCGACCAGATAGGCGGTCGGATCCTTGGGATCGAGCGTCAGCTGATAGAGGGTGAAATGCCGCGCCGCCGTCACCGTATGCGTCCAGGCGATGTCACGGTTGAAGCCGAGGGTGGGAAAGGGCGATCCGGCGATGCCGACCCCCGCGGTGTCCATCTTGCCCGGCACGGTGATGTGCATCTCCCAGAAACGGCTCGGCCCGTGCCAGGGGAAATGCGGGTTGCCGATCACCATGCCACGCCCGTTGGCCGTGACATCGCCGCCGAACGCCCAGCCATTGCTGGCAATCGCGAACTTTGCCGGGTCGGGCATCGCTGCGCTCGTCTTGGTCGGTGGCTGCGTTCCGGGGGGTGCGGCATTGGCGATGGCGGGCGCGAAGTTGAGCGAGCTTGCGAGCAGCATCTGCTTCTCGTTCAGCCGCAGCACATCGTCGGCGGTGATCGGCCGCACCCAGGCCTTCCCCCGGCACGCTTCCGGCACACCCTGAGTGCCGATATCGCGCAGATAGCGGTTATAGCCCGCGACATAGCCCTGGGTCAGCTCCAGCACCGCGCGCCCCTGCGAGCGCACCCCGCGTCGCAATGCGGGCAGGTCGATGGCGGAGCGAAAGAACAGGTCGGACGACAAATTATCGACGGTCTGGAATCCGAGCGTCGCGCTTTCCTTCGGCCCGAAATGCAGCGATCGCTCCCCCGCCACCGTCGCGAATTCCTCGGCGATCATGCACAGATTGTCCTGCGCATAGGCATAGCCAACGCCATAGCCCGCCCCGCGCCAGTCCTTTGCGGTGATGTGCGGGATGCCATGGGTCGTGCGCACGATCGTGGCGTCATAGCGTTTCGCCTCGGCAACCCCGCCGACCGCCAGCGCGATCCCCACTGCACCCGCCAGCATCCATGGCTTCATCGACCGATCTCCCCTGTCTGTACGCCTCAGCGGGCCGGTGCCGTTTCAGCGAAGCTGCCGGCAACTCTAACGACCGGTTAACGTTCGCGGCAACCGCCAAACCGGGTAATCGACCGTTCTTGCCTGTTTCACGACGATGCCGGGCCGCGCTAGGGTTCGGCGATGGACGAATATCCCTTCCCGCTCTGGCTGGTGCTGCTGTTCCCGCTGATCTTTGCCGGTTTCTGGCTGCTCGTGACCCAGTTCCTGTCCGCCCTGTCCGGCTGGGCAGTGTTGCAGGAACGCTATCCCGACCGCGAGGGCCAGTCGGCACTATTCTCGCTGCGGTTCCAGTCGGCGACTATCGGCACGAAGCGGGTGAACTACAAAAACGCGCTCACCCTGTCCGCGACGCGGATCGGTCTGCGCGTATCGGTCTGGCGGCTGTTCGGCCTGTTCCAGTCGCCCTTTCTGGTGCCGTGGGAGCATATCCATGCCGAGCCCGTGCGGCTGCTCTTCATCAATGGCATGTTGCTGCGGTTCGGCGATCCTGAGCGGGGGCGGATGATCGTCCGGCCCGGCACATGGGAACGGCTGGTACAGGCTTCGCGCGGCGATGCGGCTCGGCTAAGGGCGAGCGCATGACAGATACCAAGCCCCCGATCGCCGCCATCCGTCCCTACAGCTTCGAACGCCACGGCGTGACCATCGACGATCCGTGGAACTGGCTGCGCGATCCCGGCTATCCCGACGTGAAGGACAAGGACGTGCTCGCCTATCTCGAGGCCGAGAACGCCTATTTCGAAACCGTGATGGCGCCCCTGAAACCGCTCGCCGACACGCTGTTTCAGGAGATGCGCGGGCGGATCAAGGAGGATGACGCCACCGTTCCGCAAAAGGACGGCGCCTGGCTCTACTGGACCGATCACGAGACCGGCGGCGAATATCGCCGCTGGTGGCGGAGGCCCGTCGCTGGCGGTCCCGACGAACTGATCCTCGACGAGCCCAAGCTGGCCGAGGGGAAAGAGTATTTCGTCCTCGGCGGCTTCTCGGTCAGCCCCGATGATCGCTATCTCGCTTATGCGATCGACGATACCGGCTCCGAACGGTTCGAGGTACGCGTCAAGGACCTGACCACCGGCGATCTCCTCCCCGACACCATCCCCGGCGTTCTCTCCGACCTCGTCTGGACCTCGGATTCGCGCGGCTTTCTCTACGGCGTCGCCAACGACCAGTGGCGCACCGACAATGCCCGCTGGCACAAGCTCGGCGAGCCGGTCGAAAGCGACGTGGAACTCTATCACGAGGATGACGAGGGTTATCGCGTCGGCGTCGGCGAAACCCAGTCGCGCAACTGGCTGGTGATCTCGACCGGCGACCATGTCACGAGCGAAATCCGCCTGCTCCCCGCCGACAATCCGCTCGCAGAGCCGATCCTGGTCGCCCCCCGCCAGACCGGCCGCGAATATGATGTCGAGGAGCATGACGGCACGCTCTACATCCACACCAACGATACCCACACCAACTGGCGCCTCGTCACCGCCAGCCTCGATGTGCCGGGTGAGTGGAAGGAACTGATCGCGCCGTCGCCGACTTTCTACATGACCGGCGTCACCACCTTCCGCGATTTTTTCGTGGTCGAGGGGCGCGAACAGGGCCTCGATCAGATCGAGATCCACGACTATGCCGGCGGCCCGGCCAAGCGCATCGCCTTCCCGGAGGCGAGCTATGTCGCCGGCCTCGGCAACAATCCCGAATATGCGATGGATCGTCTGCGCATCGGCTATGAGTCGATGGTCACGCCCGGCACCGTCTATGACTATGACGTCGCGACCGGGCAGCTGGAAACGCTCAAGGTCCAGATCATCCCCTCGGGCTATGACGCGTCGAAATACGCGACCGAGCGGCTGCACATCGCCGCGCGCGACGGCACCGACATTCCCTGCTCGATCGTCTATCCCAAGGACTTCCCCCGCGACGGCACGGGCAAGCTCTATCTCTACGCCTATGGCGCCTATGGCCATGCGATCCCGCCCGGCTTTTCGACCGCGCGCATGTCGTTCCTCGACCGCGGCGTCGCCTTCGCCATCGCGCATATCCGCGGCGGCGATGATCTTGGCCAGCAATGGTATCTCGACGGCAAGCTGGAGAAGCGCGCCAACACCTTCAACGATTTCGTCGACGTGGCAAAGGGGCTGATCGACCGCGGCTACACGCACAAGGGCGGCATCGCCATCGCCGGGCGCAGCGCGGGCGGCGAGCTGATGGGCGCCGTCGTCAACTCCGACCCCGATCTGTGGGCCGTCGTCGTCGCCGACGTCCCCTTCGTCGACGTGCTCAACACGATGCTCGACGACAGCCTGCCGCTCACCCCCGGCGAATGGCCCGAATGGGGCAACCCGATCACCGACGCGCAAGCGTTCGAGCTGATCCGCGGCTATTCGCCCTATGACAATGTGAAGGCGCAGGATTATCCGCCGATGTTCATCGGGGGCGGCCTCAACGATCCGCGCGTCACCTATTGGGAGCCCGCCAAATGGGCGGCGAAGCTGCGCGCGACCAAGACCGACAACAATGTCCTCGTGCTCAAGACCAATATGGGCGCGGGCCATGGCGGCAAGTCGGGCCGCTGGGAGAGCCTGAAGGAAGCGGCGGAAGAGAATGCGTTCGTGCTCTGGCAGCTGGGGCTGGCGAACTGACCCGGAAAGGTCATGACCTTCCCAGAATGATTGGATAGCATTCCGGTCGAGGGGGACGCGCCGATGCTTGGCCTTATGATCGCGACGTTGCTGATGCCCGTGCAGGCCGGAGCATTCGGTGAGCGCGAGAACGCCATGCGCAAGGCACCCCGTCACGACGCTGCGCGCCAGACGGAAGAGTATACAGACTGTTTGGTGAACGAGCAGGATAAGCGCGCCGCGATCGACCAGTTGCTGCGCGAATTTCCGGGGGATGGCACCACCAGCGCCGCGGGGCGCGCGGCCGTGAGTGAAGAATGTGTGCGCGCCTCGATGCGCAACTATCAGATCACCGTGAAGCTGAGCTATTCATATGAAGCGATTCGGGCCGCACTCTATCCAGCGCTCTATCGCCGCGACTTCGGTCGCAGCGGCCCGCCTGCCGGGATCGCGGCGCTCGAACCGTTGACCCTGTCGACCGAATTCGACCGCGACATCGCGACGCTCCCGGCCGATTATCGCCCCCGTCGGGCGCTGGGCGACTGCGTGTCGCGCGAGGCGCCGCAGGACACCCACGCACTGCTCACCGCCGCACCCTATAGCAAGGCGGAAGACTCCGCGCTCTCCGCGCTTTCGCTCCCGCTGGCGAAATGCCTCCCCAAGGGCGAGACGTTCCGCCTCAACCGCGCCACCCTGCGCGCATCGATCGGCGAGGCAATGTACAAGCTCGCGCTGGCGGCCCGCACGCCCAAGCCCTGACCTTGCTCCAATATGGCGGGACACACCGCCAATGCGGTCCCGTCCGGTAAGGATTTGGTGAGCGCCGTTCCTTATCCTCGCGTCCGATGGAGCCGTCGGCGTGAAGCACCCACTGGACCTGCACCGCAGTCGGCGCATGTGGCGCGATTGGGACCGCCGCCGCGCGCCGCTCGGCCGTCGTCGTGCGCGCGGACGCTTCGGACGCAACGAATTGGCCGGAATGCTGCTGGCGGGAGTCGTTGGCGGCCTCGCCTGGACGATGCTGCCCGCGACGCCGTCTTCCGGTGGCGATCTGACAAGGTTGGAGCGCGTCGAACCGGAAAGCTGGGCCGAATCGCGCCGTTCGCGCGACATCCTGATTGATCAGGAGGGCGCACCACCCTCGACGTACGACTCTTCCGATTCGACGCCCCCCGCGCGCATCGCTTTCGGCTTCTGCCACAGCGGCGGCGGACGCAATTGCGTCGTCGATGGCGACACCTTCCGCATGGGCGGGCAGCGTATCCGCATCGCGGATATCGATACCCCCGAAACCCACCCGCCCCGCTGCGCGCGGGAGGCGGAGCTGGGCGCGGCGGCGACGCGACGGCTCCATGCGCTGCTCAACGGTGGGGCCGTCAGTCTTCGCGCCATCGACCGCGATGCCGATCGCTATGGGCGCAAGCTGCGGCTGGTGGAGGTCGATGGGCAAGGCGTTGGCGCCAAACTGATCGCCGAAGGGCTTGCCCGGCCCTATCGCGGTGCGCGCATGGGCTGGTGCGGCTGATAGACAAACCCGCATAGCGAAAGGGCGGAAGCGACTCACGCCAGGCTGTCCGCGCGTGCTTCGCTCCCGCCCTCCCGGACGTCATCCGCCCGGGCCTTGTGTGGGAATTGTCTGGGAATTGCGTCGGAATTCGAAAGGGTCAGTCAGGCAGCATCGCGACGTCTTCCTCGACGATCACAGTCCCCTTGGGCAGCACGACGCCGCGCTCGGCCATCTCCTTGCGGAAATCCTTGTCGGCATCGGCGAGTTCGGCCTCATATTCGGCCATCGCCTCGATCCGGTCGCTCTCGTCCTTCGCGCGGGAAAGGTCCTTGCGCAATTCGCGCTTCGCCTCGCTGATCGACGTCTTGTAATCCAGATAGTGCGAATTGCTGTCCGTAAACACGGCCGCGGTGGTCACATCGCGCGCCAGCGCTGGCGTGGCCAGCAGCGTCATTGCGGTTGCGATCATCAATGGGGTACGCATCGTTCATCTCCTCATGTTGCCATGAACCTGACGCCAACAACGGCCATGCCGCCGGACCGGTTTCGCGTGGCGGACGGCTGACTCGCGCGCGTATATGCGGTGGGCGGGGTGAGGCGTGGCGTTGCAGCGATGAGGCGTTCCGCATCGAAATCGCCATTTGGCCAGCATTTCATCGGGCGTTCAGCGCCGCGCCACAATCGCGCCACAATCGCGCCGCAATTCGCGGTTGCATCGATGTCGTCGAACCGTCATCGAAATCACCTTGCACTGCAACAGATCGCGCGCAGGGGCGGGCCACCACAGACCAACTACCATCAGGGGAACCCGATCATGGCATCGTGCCTTTCCGGCGTCGCACTCGCGGCGCTGCTCACCACCGTGTCCGGCACCGCGCTCGCGCAGCAAGCGCCCGCGTCGCGCGTCGGGGTGGAAGCGGACGACACCGACATCATCGTCACCGCGCAGAAAAGCGAGCAGCGCGCGGTCGACGTGCCGATCACGATCAGCGCGAACAGCGGCGAGCGGATGCGCGAACTGGGCGTGCAGGACCTCGACGAGCTGTCGAACTTCGTCCCGGGCCTCAACGTGCAGGAGCAGAGCGCGAACAACCCCGGCATCGTGATCCGCGGCATCACCTCGGACTCGGGCTCGGCGCAGCAGGGCCCGCGCGTCTCGCTCTATTATAACGGCGTCGACATCTCCCGCTCGCGCGGTTCGTACCAGGCGATCTACGATCTCGAGCGGATCGAGGTGATCAAGGGGCCACAGGCGACGCTGTTCGGCACGGCCTCGACGATCGGCGCGATCAGCCTGATCTCGGCGCGCCCGCGTGCCGGCTTTTCGGGCGAACTGTCGGCGAGCTACGGCAATTTCGACGCCTGGCGCGTCGCCGGCTTCGTCAATGCCGGCTCCGACATACTCGCCGGGCGTATCGCGTTCGAATATAAGAAGCGCGACGGCTATGTCGAAAATCTCGCCCCCAACCAGGACGATCTCTACGCGCAGGACCAGCTTGGCGTGCGCGGATCGCTCCGCTTCCAGCCGAGCGACGCGCTGCGCGCCGACTTGATCCTCACCTATGACCAGCAGCGCAACAGCGGCACCCCGTTCATCTCGCGCGCGCTGCCGACCGAGGATGGACCGGGCAATCCGTTCGGCAAGGCGCATCTGGGCGGTTCGCCCTTCTCGGCGCAGGTGCTCGGGCAGGAAAAGCTGGGCCTCAACCGCGAGGTCTATGACGCTAATCTGACAGTTGCTTATGATTTCGCCGACGATTGGACGCTGACCCTGGTCAACGGCTATCGCGAGTTCGACAGCCTCGAAATCTTCGACGCCGACGGCTCGGCCGCCTGGTATCTGGAGTTTGCCGAATATGCCAAGGGCTGGCAGGCGAGCCAGGAAACCCGCTTTGCGTACACCGGCGCCAAGTTCCGCGGCTCGTTCGGTTTCAACGTGTTCGTCGAGGACAGCTTCCAGAACGTCCCCTTCTCGTCGGAGGAGGGCATTTTCCTCCAGTGCGCCGCGAACATCATCCCCGGCCTCGGCTGCATCAACGCCGCCGGCGTCGTGACGGCGGCGCAGGCGACCTCGATGGCAACGGGCGGGCTGCTCACCACCGTGCCCTACAGCTCGGTGTTCGAAAATCAGGGGCACAACGAAAGCTATTCGATGTTCTTCGACGGCACCTATCTCCCGACCGATCGGATCGAGCTGACTGCGGGCGTCCGCTTTCTGATCGAATCGCGCGACTCCGGCTATTTCGCGCGCGTGCCGCGTTCGGTGCTCAGCGGCGGGGCGTCGCTGATCCCCGGGCAGGTCGATACCGGCGGCCAGACCTTCCGCGCCGAGGGCAATTTCTCCGCCGTGCTGCCGCGCTTCAACGCGCTGTTCCGCGCAACCGACGATATCAACCTGTTCGCGACCGTGTCGAAGGGGCGCCGCTCGCCGGTGGTCCAGCTTTCGGCGCGGTCGACCGCGACCGGCCCGGCCCCCAGCCTCAATCTGGTCGCCGAGGAAAAGGTGTGGAACTATGAGGCCGGGCTCAAGGGCCGCGTCGGCCCGGTGTCGGGCACGCTCGGCGTCTATTACCAGAACTATGACGGCTTCCAGGTCAGCGTGATCCAGCCCGACGGCACCACCCGTACCGAAAGCGCGGGCGAGGCGAGCAACTTCGGCGTCGAGGCGGAGGTCAGCTTGCGCGCCACGCCATGGCTCAACCTGTTCGCCAACGGCGCTTATATCGACGCCAAGATCGAGGAGGGCAACGCGCTCGCGCCCGCCTTCTCGGGCGCGCGCTTCCGCCTCCAGCCGGAGGTGCAGGCGGCAGCCGGCTTCACCATCGACGCGCCGCTGGGCGGCGTGCGGGTCTTTGCGACGCCGACCGTCACCTATCGCTCTCAGATTTTCTTCGAGATTCCGAACAGCGCCGCGATCAGCCAGCCGGGCGTCACCCTGTTCAACGCGCGCGCGGGCGTGGCCTTTGCCGACGACCGCTTCGAACTGGCGGTGTTCGGCCGCAACCTGTCGGACGAGGAGTATCTGCTCGACGCGGGCAATACCGGTGGTGCGTTCGGCATTCCCACCTTCATCCCCGCCGAGCCGCGCTTCTACGGTATCGAACTGACCGGCCGGTTCTGACCCCTCCGCCCAAACGCCCCTCCCGCCTCCGCGGGAGGGGTTGGGGAAGGCTTTTTATCCCCGCCCGGTGCGCCGGGCGGGGATCACCTTATCTGGTGGCGCGCGTGAATCAGAAAGCTGTGGATGAATCGGCCCGCGAAAAAAATCCCATGTTCGCCGGTCGTTCTCTTGCATTCCGAAAAGACTAGGAAGGTCCGCGCGTCGCGTCGCACGGACTATGGAAATCATGCCATGAACCGAGTCATATCAGCGACGAACCGAGTCTCTTAACTGTCATTTACGCTCTTGCCTCCCGGGCCGGTTTGGCACAATCTCTAGTGGTCACTTAGGGGGACAAGCCCAAGCACTGGTGGACCGCCACTCGCGATGCTATATCGCGGGGTGCTCGTCTGCCGCCTTGGGACGGGCGAATGGACATCTTTTGTTCTCACGCCCCAATGTGCGTGGTGCTACGATGGTGCCGCCCCCGAGTCGTGGCGATGGACGGGCAGGGGACGACCAATGGACTTCAGGGAAAGCCAGGAACCAAGCGTGAGTGAAACCGTGATCGAATCCGCCGAAGCGACCGCCCAAACCAAGTCCGCGCCCTTGGCGCCGGACGCCGAAAAGGGTGCCAGGACGCGCAAGAAGGTCGATTCCAAATCGGTTGCGCCGCGTCCCTATCCGGTCGAGGTCGATCATTCGCGCGACGCGCTGCTGACCGAATTCGGCAAGGAGACGCTCAAGGACCGCTATCTGCTGCCCGGCGAGAATTTCCAGGACCTGTTCGTCCGCGTCGCGTCCGCTTACGCCGATGACGCCGCGCACGCCCAGCGCATCTACGATTATGTGTCGAAGCTGTGGTTCATGCCCGCCACCCCCGTGCTGTCGAACGGCGGCACCGGGCGCGGCCTGCCGATCAGCTGCTTCCTCAACTCGGTGCCCGACAGCCTCAACGGCATCGTCGACACCTGGAACGAGAATGTCTGGCTCGCCTCGCGCGGCGGCGGCATCGGCACCTATTGGGGCAATGTCCGCGGCATCGGCGAGCCGGTCGGCCTCAACGGCAAGACCAGCGGCATCATCCCGTTCGTCCGCGTGATGGATTCGCTGACGCTCGCGATCAGCCAGGGGAGTCTCCGTCGCGGTTCGGCCGCCTGCTATCTCGACATCTCGCACCCGGAGATCGAGGAGTTCCTCGAAATCCGCAAACCCTCGGGCGACTTCAACCGCAAGGCGCTGAACCTCCATCACGGCGTCCTCATCCCCGACGCGTTCATGGAAGCGGTCCGCAACGGTGAGGAATGGGACCTCAAATCGCCCAAGGACGGCAGCGTCCGCGCCACCGTCAACGCCCGCGCGCTGTTCCAGAAGCTGGTCGAAACCCGCCTCGCGACCGGTGAGCCGTACATCGTGTTCGCCGATCATGTGAACAACAACATGCCCAAGCATCACCGCGATCTGGGCCTCAAAGTCTCGACCTCGAACCTGTGCAGCGAGATCACGCTGCCGACCGGCAAGGACCATCTAGGCAACGAGCGCACCGCGGTGTGCTGCCTCTCCTCGCTCAACCTCGAAACCTGGGACGCGTGGAAGAACGAGAAGGGCTTTATCGAGGACGTCATGCGCTTCCTCGACAATGTCCTTCAGGATTATATCGACCGCGCCGAGCCGGGCATGGAAAAGGCCGCTTACAGCGCCGCGCGCGAGCGCAGCGTCGGCCTTGGCGTGATGGGCTTCCACAGCTTCCTCCAGGCGCGTGGGCTCCCGTTCGAAGGCGCAATGGCCAAGACCTGGAACAGCAAGATCTTCAAGCACATCAAGGCGCAGGTCGACGAAGCCTCGATGCAGCTCGCGGTCGAGCGTGGCCCGTGCCCCGATGCTGCCGATATGGGCGTGATGGAGCGTTTTTCCTGCAAGATGGCGATCGCGCCGACCGCGTCGATCAGCATCATCTGCGGCGGCACCTCGGCCTGCATCGAACCGATCCCGGCGAACATCTACACGCACAAGACGCTGTCGGGCAGCTTCTCGGTCAAGAACCCCTATCTCGAGAAGATCCTGATCGAAAAGTCGAAGAATAGCGACAATGTCTGGAACTCGATCCTCGAGCGCGGCGGCTCGGTCCAGCATCTCGATTTCCTCACGCCCGAGGAAAAGGATTGCTTCAAGACGAGCTTCGAGATCGACCAGCGCTGGCTGCTCGAACTCGCCGGCGACCGCGCGCCCTATATCGACCAGGCCCAGTCACTGAACCTGTTCATCCCGGCCGATGTCGAGAAGTGGGACCTGCTGATGCTCCACTTCCGCGCCTGGGAGCTCGGCATCAAGTCGCTCTATTATCTGCGCAGCAAATCGGTGCAGCGCGCCGGCTTTGCGGGCGGGGTCGAGGCCGACAACACGATCGACGCACCCAAATTCGATATGGGCGAGAGCACCGACTACGACGAATGCCTGGCGTGTCAGTGAACTAGTGTCCCTCTCCCTCTGGGAGAGGGAGGGAGCCGCGCAGCGGCGCGGCCGGAGCGTCTGCCGCCGGACGCCAGTGGAAGAGGGCCGGGAAGTGATCGATCTGGTATTTCGGAGCACGCGGGAGGAGCAGCTGTTCATCGGCGCGCTCCTGCTCGTGGCCGGATTGCTCGTCATGCCTATGGTCGCCGGCTTGCTTCTGAAAGCGGTTGTCGGCCTCAATATCGCGGTGTTGGGTGAACTTGCAGGCTGGCAGGTTCAGGCCTCGAAATGGGTCGGAGCTTTCTTTGCTATCGTTAGCGTCGTCGTGGCTGTCCGTGGCGCCATCTTCCTCTCGACGGCCGTCGCCGCGACTGCCGGGTTGGTGAGGGCGCCGTGGCAATGACGACCCTCACCCTTCCGGCGCTGCGCGCCTCCCTTCCTCTCCCAATGGGAGAGGAAAAAAGTTCACTCTTCCTCTTCGAAGCTCACCGCGACATCGGCATTGGCAGACAGGCGCACCTTGTCGCCCTCGACCCCGGCGATCAGGCCGGTCGAGATATAATGGTGATGCCCCGAATGGCTGCCCTCGGCGCCCTCGATCTGCGCGCCGCTGTCCTTCTTGGTCAGCTTGATGCGGTCGCCCTCGATTCCGTCGACGGTGCCGACATGGACGCCGTCGGCGCCGATGACTTCCATATGCTCGCGAATGTTGCTGGTATCGGCCATGATTGGTCTCCTTCGTGGTGGATGCGCGCTCAACGCCCCCGCGATGCTTTCGATGCAGGAGAATATGCATGAAGCTGCGTTCGATCCTCTCCGTCCTCCCGCTCGCCCTGCTCGCCGCCTGTGCGGAGCAGGTCGGCACCGCGGTCGAGCCGGCCGCCCCGGGCTTCCTGTTCGGCCTGTGGCACGGCTTCATCTTCCCGGTGGCCTGGGTGATGTCCCTCTTCGTGCCCGACATCGCGGTCTATGCCGTGCCCAATAATGGCGGCTGGTACGACTTCGGCTATTTCCTCGGCATCTGCGTGTTCGGCGTCGGCGCGCATCGCGGTAAGAAGGTGATCGTCAAGGAACGCGTGATCGTCCGCGACCGCGCCGGCCGCACCCGCGACGAGACGGTCATCGACCAGTGACCCGCTCGCTCGCCATCCAGGCCGGGATCGGCATCGCGTCGGGCGTGGCGGGCCTCGTCCTGCTGCGCCGTCGCGCCGCCTCGGCGGAGGGGCGCTATGCGCTGCGCATCGCCGGCACGATGCTGGTCGCACTCTGCCTCTTCCTCACCGGCTTCGCGCTGGTCGCCAGCATGGTGGGTGGAGCATGAGCGATACGGTGTTCATCCAGTTGGCACCGGTCGTGCTCGCCGCGGTCGGGCTGTTCCTGATCGTCACGCCGCGTAACCCGTGGCTTCGGCCCGTCCAGGGCAGCGAATTGTCGTTGCGCCATCTTCGCCTGATGGGCGCGTTCTTCATGATCGTCGCCGCGATCTTCGCCATTCTCATGCTCACCGGCCGCATCGCGGCCGCGTCGTAATTCATCGGAGTAACCCCATGCCCCTTCTCGAAGCCCGCAAGACCTACAAACCGTTCGAATACCCCTGGGCGTTCGACTTCTGGAAGCGTCAGCAGCAGATCCACTGGCTCCCCGAAGAGGTGCCGCTGGGAGAGGATTGCCGCGACTGGGCGCAAAAGCTTACCGATCACGAGCGCAACCTGCTCACCCAGATCTTCCGCTTCTTCACCCAGGCGGATGTCGAGGTGCAGGATTGCTACCACGAGAAATACGGCCGCGTGTTCAAGCCGACCGAGATCAAGATGATGCTCGCCGCCTTCTCCAACATGGAAACGGTGCACATCGCCGCCTACAGCCACCTGCTCGACACGATCGGCATGCCCGAAAGCGAGTACGGCATGTTCCTCGAATATGCCGAGATGAAGGACAAGCACGATTACCTTCAACAGTTCGGCGTCGATAATGACGAGGATATCGCCAAGACGCTGGCGATGTTCGGCGGCTTTACCGAGGGGCTTCAGCTCTTCGCCAGCTTCGCGATGCTGATGAACTTCCCGCGCTTCAACAAGATGAAGGGCATGGGCCAGATCGTGTCGTGGTCGGTGCGCGACGAAAGCCTCCACTGCGAAGGCATCACCCGCCTGTTCCACGCCTTCACCAAGGAGCGCGACTGCCTGACCAAGGCGGTGAAGGACGACATCATGGACGTCTGCCAGACGACCGTGCGGCTCGAGGATGCGTTCATCGATCTCGCCTTCGAACAGGGCCCGGTCCCCGGCATGACGCCCAAGGAGATCAAGAAGTATATCCGCTACATCGCCGACTGGCGCCTGAACCAGCTGGGCCTGAAGCCGATCTACATGATCGACGAACACCCCCTGCCGTGGCTCACCCCGCTGCTCAACGGCGTCGAGCACGCCAACTTCTTCGAAACCCGCGCGACCGAATATTCGAAGGGCGCGACGCGCGGCAACTGGAACGAGGTGTGGGACAGCTTCGACAAGCGCCAGAAGGCGAAGGCGGTCCCGGCGGCGAACGAGGATGCCGCCGAGGGCGGGTTGTTCGATGGGACGGTTGCGGCGGAGTAAAATATGGCAAGCGCTGTTGTTCGAACTCCCAAGCTGACGGATGGCAGGCTTTACCAACTTGCACAGCAGCTTCTCGAACTGTTTCCCGATGGCGAGGCGAAATTTACCTATCCTTTGATGGAAACGGGTTCCGCTGATGCAGAAACGGACTTTGAAGGCTTGATTGGGTCAAAGCAGCGGCTGATCCAAGAGTTTCATTTTTCTTTTCCTGGGACGGTAAAGGAGCGCGTATCTTTCCACCGTGGCGTGGTGGAAGAAGAGCATTGGCGTCAACATCCGAACCAGTCCGGCTTCGCGCGCGCAGTTCCGAGCGCGCATTTCGATGAGATCGGCTTATTGGCGCCAGAGCGGGGGTATGGTGGTCAAAATCAGCCAGCGCCAGACAGATTGTCCCGGAATGACATTTTTCAGATAACTGATCTGATCAATGAGTTAGCTGTCGATTCAGCGTTTGTTGGTCAACGAGAGAGTGCGACTACACTCAGTGACATTGTGGCGGGACAGATTGGGGATTCGCGTCAGTTACACTTGGAGATGACGCGAGACTTAGCCAAAGCCAGAGCAGAAGCCGACAAGCAGAATGAAGGCCGGCGTGCAGCCCTAGAAGCCGAGGCCGCAGAAAAAATTTCGTTTTTAGCAAAGCGAGAGGCGGAATTAGAAACCAGGCGGAGCGAGCTTAACGACCGCGAGCCTCAACATGAACGGCGTCGTTTGCGAGAGCACTTAACCTCTAGGCTACAAGAAGAAATCTCTCGACCTAATAAGCAAGCGCGGAATGGTGAGAATAGATCTTACTTTCTATATTTGGCGGCTGGATCGCTGTTCGTTATGCTGTCTGTAGGGTTGACCCTCGCGGCCAACTTGGACGACGTCACGGGATCATATAGTTTCTGGGCCTATACCGTCAAAAGTTTGGCGGCGGGTGTCGCCGGTGCGGCATTCATCTGGGCTGGTTTGGCAGGGTTAAAGACAGCAGCGATTGCTAATCGAAAACACGAGGACGCAATCCAGCGATATGGCTTCGATATGGACCGTGCGAGTTGGATCGTTGAAACGATCCTTCAAATGAACTCTGTGGAAAAGGCTGACGTGCCGACAGAATGGCTTGAAAGCGTGTGCCGGGATCTGTTCGTATTTCAGGATAAGCCGTCGGACGAGAACCGATCGCTTGAAGCCTTCGCTGCGCTTTTCGATGCTACGGCTCGGGCCAAGATCGGAACCAACGGCCTTGAATTCGAAGTTGATCGGAAGGGGGCCCGGCGCTTGGCTCAGGCCTGATAGCGTCTCTTATGCACCCTCCTCATCCCGCGCCCCATGTCGGATACGCAGGATAACCACCCGATCGCCCTCGACCCGATAGCGCAGCACATAGGGCCACACCGTCGTCATCTCTCGACGCCCGTCGCCCACATAGCGACCGCGCTCCGAAAACTCCGCGAGACTATCGGCAACCGCGATCAGCCGCTCGCCCAGTCGGGCGGCAGCCGCAGGATTGAATGCAGAGATATAGGCGATGATCGCCTCAAGATGCGCAACCGCCTCGTCCGTCCAGACGATGCGGCGCAATTCAGTCGCCGATTTGGGGTCGTGGAAGCGGGCGCGCGCTGCCCCAGGAGGCGACCCAGCGCTTGACCGCTTCGTGGCTCACCACCCGGCCCGCCGCCGCATCGGCTTCCGCGCGCGCATCGGCGGCCGTCTCGGCCGTCGGGTCGCTGGAATCGAACAGGGCGCGTTCGGAACTCATGCCGCAAATAATACACTATCCCCGCACGGCAGCCAACGTTCACGTAAACCACTTTCCTACACGAACCAAATAGGTCAACTGAATCGGCTCCAACCAACCGGAGTCGAGCCGATGCACCCCGACCAGCCCACCGCCGCCGCGCCAGCGCGCAACCACTGGACCCCTGCCCGCCAGCGCATCTTCCTCACCGCGCTCGTCGAAACCGGCAGCATCGCGCGCGCCGCCCGCGCCGCGGGCATGTCGCGCTCCAGCGCGCACGCCTTGCGCAACCGCCTCACCGGCACGCCGTTCGATCATCACTGGAGTCATGCGCTCAGGCTTCACGCCGCGCGCCTCGCCGATCCCTTCGCCCCCGATCCGCTCGCGCCGCGCAAACCAGACTCCAACCGTCCCGCACCGGTCGCCCCGCCGTCGTGCCCGTGACGCTAAACGGTCGCCTCCCGTTCAAATCCGGATGCCAGTCCGTCGCCTCACCGTCGTGCAGCTGTCGCGTCAGTGTCGCCCCATTGTCGCGCCACGGGTGTCATCCCGTCGCCAACCCGTCCGCTCGCGGTCGCGAACCCGTCGCCGCCGCCGCAAACCCGGCTTTTTCGTCAGCTTCGTCGGACGCCCCCCGAACACTGCCCCGTCTGGACACGACGCAGCCGCTCGGCCACGGTCCCCAAAACCTCAGGGATCCCCGATGCCGCTCCGCAACCAGACCGCCCGCCTCCTCACCCTCGCCGCGCCGCTGCTGCTCGCCACCGCGGTGCAGGCACAGCAGGCCCGCGACCCAGGCCCGAACGCCCCGGTCTCCTACGACCTCAGCTTCGACAATGCCGCGCATCGCGAGGCGCGGATCGCGGTCACCTATCGCGATCTCAAACCCGGCGCGGTCGAATTCCGCATGGCCCGTTCCTCGCCCGGCCGCTACGCGATCCATGAATTTGCCAAGAACGTCTATTCGGTCTCGGCCAGGGACGGCGCCGGCCGCGACCTGCCGATCGAGCGCACCGATCCGTACAGCTGGCGCGTCGCCGGCCATGACGGCACCGTCACCTTCTCCTACACCCTTTATGGCGACCGCGGCGACGGCACCTACAGCCAGATCGATCAGACCCACGCGCATCTCAACATGCCCGCGACGCTCGTCTGGGCGCGCGGTTACGACGACCGCCCGATCCGCGTCACCTTCCGCCCCGCCGACCCCAGCTGGAAGGTCGCGACTCAGCTGCCCCCGGTCGCGGACAGCACCACCAGCTTCTGGGCGCCGCACCTCCAGTATCTGCTCGACAGCCCGACCGAGCTGTCGGACTTCCAGCTACGCGAATGGACCATCGGCACCGGGGCCACCGCCCAGACGATCCGCCTCGCTGTGCACAGCGAGGACAGCGCCGAAACCGTCGACGAATTCGCCCGAAAGGCAAAGGCGGTGGTTGCCGAACAGATCCGCATCTGGGGCGGTGCGCCGCGCTTCGATTTCGGCACCTACACCTTCATCGCCGATTACATGCCCCAGATCAGCGGCGACGGGATGGAGCACCGCAACTCGACCATCATCAGCCAGCCGCGCTCGCTCGCCACGGGCAAGTTCGCCCAGCTCGGCACGCTCAGCCACGAATTCATCCACAGCTGGAATGTCGAGCGGCTGCGCCCGGCCGAGCTCGAGCCGTTCGACTTCACCAGCGCCGATCCCACCCCGTCGCTGTGGTTCGCGGAAGGCTTCACCCAATATTACGGCCCGTTGTCGATCCTGCGGGCCGGGGAGGCCACGCTGGACACCACGCTTGCCGGGCTCGCCGGCACGCTCGACTATGTCGTCAACGGCCCCGGCCGCCGCTATGGCTCGCCGCAGGAGATGAGCCTGCGCGCGCCCTTTGTCGATGCCGCGACCTCGATCGATCCGGTGAACGAACGCATCTTCACCTCCTATTATGCCTATGGCGCGGTGATCGCCCTCGCGCTCGACCTCACCCTGCGCCAGCATTTCGACACCGATCTCGACGCCTATATGCGCCACATGTGGAAGCGGAACGGCGCGGCGCAGCGCGACTATGCTCCCGTCAAATCCTATACAACCGCCGATCTTCAGGCCGGGCTTGCCGAACTGACCCGCGACCCCGCCTTCGCCAAGGCGTTTTTCGACGCCCATATCCGCAGCAGCGACCTGCCCGATTTCGCGCCGCTGCTGGCTCAGGCCGGGCTGGTGCTGCGCCCGGCGGATACGGACAAGCCATGGATCGGCGCGGCCAACGTCAGCGGCGGCGGCGACGATCCGGTGACGCTCGCCGAAATCCCGATTCCCGGCAGCCCGCTCTACGCCGCCGGCCTCGACCGCGGCGACACGATCGTCGCCATCGACGGCCAGCGGATCGCCAGTCGTGCCGATTGGCGCGCCGCGCTCGACGCGATGAAGCCGGGGCAGCCCGTCGTCATCGCCTATGCGAACCGCGCCGGGGCCAGCAGCGCGACGATCATCCCGCGCGCCGACCCGAAGCTTGCCATTGTCCCGCTCGAAAAGGCGGGCGGCACGCCCGACGCCGCCCAACGCGCCTTCCGCCGCGCCTGGCTCGGCGCGGACTGAAGCCGCGCGACTGTTGCCTGACTGCGTCACTTCGGCGGCCAATCGGCGTCGGCATCGATTTATGCTGTCCTACAGGCCGTTGCTCTGCCATCCTCGCCGGCACGACATGCGAAACGGAACCTCCGCGCTGCACCCCGGTTTGGCTGCAATGGCCATCTGTCATCCGTGCGTCGTCATTCAGGTCAAAAGCGACAGAATGAAGGGCGTTGCGCGCAACTTCGTCAACTTCAGCGTTTCTGAAAGGATCGGATGAGCCGCAAGCCAGTCCCCGCCCAGCACGGCCAGCGCGCCCGGGTAGAGGTCAATTTCGACCGCCCCCAGCTGCTTCCCCAGCTGTTCGGCGAATATGACAGCAACATCCTGGCGCTGGAGGAACGGCTTGGCGTCTATATCCACGCCCGCGGCCAGCGCGTGGTGATCGAGGGCAGCGCCGAAGCGGTCGCCCATGCCCGCGAGGTGCTGACCGAGCTGCACAGCCGGGTGATCCGCGGCGAGGACATCGACACCGGGCTGATCGACGCGGTGATCGCCATGTCTTCCGAACCGATGTTCACCGGCATCGTCCGCGCGGAAAATGACGATGGCGATTCGGCGGGCGGCACGCCCCCCATCATGATCCGCACCCGGAACAAGACGATCGTCCCGCGCTCGCTGACCCAGACGGCCTATATGCGTGCGTTGGTGTCCAACGACATCATCTTCGCGCTCGGCCCGGCGGGGACGGGCAAGACCTATCTGGCGGTGGCGCAGGCGGTGGCCCAGCTCATCACCGGATCGGTCAAGCGGCTGATCCTGTCGCGCCCCGCTGTAGAGGCGGGGGAGCGCTTGGGCTTCCTGCCCGGCGATATGAAGGACAAGGTCGATCCGTACCTTCGCCCGCTTTACGACGCGCTCTATGACTGCCTGCCTGCCGAGCAGGTCGAGCGGCGGATCGCTTCGGGGGAGATCGAGATCGCTCCGATCGCCTTCATGCGCGGGCGCACCCTCGCCGACGCGTTCGTCATCCTCGACGAGGCGCAGAATACCACGCCGATGCAGATGAAGATGTTCCTCACCCGCTTCGGCCAGAACAGCCGCATGGTGGTGTGCGGCGACCCCAAACAGACCGATCTGCCCGGCGGCCCGTCCGCGAGCGGCCTCAACGATGCGGTGGCGAAGCTGGAGGGGATCGAGGGGCTGGAGATGATCCGCTTCGGCATCGGTGACGTCGTCCGCCACCCGATCGTCGGCCGGATCGTCAATGCCTATGAGGGCAGCGATGCTTGATGTTGCCGTCCAGGCCGAACCCGGCTGGCCCGATCTCGACTGGGATGCGCTTGGCGCCAGGGCTGCGGGCGCTGCGGTCGGGCAGACCCCGTTCGGCTATCTTGCGACCGTCGATGCGGCGATCGAGATCGCCGTGCGCCTGACCGACGATACCGAAGTGCATCAGCTCAACGCGCAATATCGGCAGAAGGACAAGCCGACCAACGTCCTCTCCTTTCCGATGATCGAGCCGGACCTGATCGAATCGATGACGCAGAACAGCGACGATGGAGAGGTGCTGTTGGGCGACATTATCCTCGCGCATGGTGTTTGCGAACGCGAGGCCGAAGAAAAGGACATTTCGGTCGAGCAACACGCCACGCATCTGATTGTCCATGGCGTGCTGCATTTGCTAGGCTATGACCATCAGGGGGATTCCGAGGCCGAGGCGATGGAATCGATGGAGCGCGCCGCGCTCGCAACTTTGGGGATCCCTGACCCCTATCTGGTGCGTGAGGACTAACACCCAAAATGGCAGACGGACCCAGTAGCAACGGGAACGGCGACAGTAGCGGCGAGGGCGGAATATGGCGCGGCCTGCGCGCTCTTCTGTTCGGCGACGACCACAATGAGACGCTGCGTGAACGCATCGAGGATGCGATCGACGAGGCGGATGGAGAGGAACGGGGGGGCAGCGGCCAGATCAAGGGCGATCTGTCGCCGCTCGAGCGCAAGATGCTCCGCAACCTCCTCCATTTCGGGGAACGCGATGCGGGCGATGTCGGCGTCCCCCGCGCCGATGTCATCGCGGTGGAGGAAGGCACCAGCTTTGCCGAACTGGTCCAGCTCTTCGCCGAAGCGGGCCACAGCCGCCTGCCGGTCTTTCGCGAAAAGCTCGATCGGGTGATCGGAATGATCCATATCAAGGATGTGTTCGCCGTCCTTGCCGCCGGGGCGGGGCCGCCGTCGAAGATCACCGATCTGATGCGCCAGCCGCTCTATGTCCCGCAATCGATGGGGACGCTCGACCTGCTGGCCCAGATGCAGGCCAGCCGCACGCACCTCGCCATCGTCCTCGACGAATATTCGGGGACCGAAGGGCTCATCACGATCGAGGATCTGGTCGAGGAAATCGTCGGCGAGATCGACGATGAACATGACGACGCGCCCGAAGCCCTGTGGGTCCCGATCGACAATGGCGGCTGGGATGCCGATGCCCGCGCAGAACTCGAGGATGTGGCCGCAGCGATCGATCCCCGTCTGGGTGAGGTGGAGGAGGACATCGAGACGCTGGGCGGCCTCGCCTTCATCCTCGCCGGCCATGTGCCAGAAGCGGGCGAGTGCCTGAAGCATCCCAGCGGCTGGACGCTCGAAGTGCTGGAGGCCGATGCCACCCGCGTCCGCCGCCTTCGCCTGCACCCGCCCGAACAACGCGCCGAAATCGAGGAATAGCCCTTGGCCCGCAAGCTCCTGATCGCCCTTGCCCTGCTCGTCGTCATTCTCGGCGGTGTCTTCTGGTATCTGTCGCGCCCCGATGTCGCGAAGCTCGAGATGGAGGCGGTCACCGGGTTGGCGCCCAAGATCGAGCAGCCGCGTTCGGAAACCTTCCCGACCGTCAACGTCGCCGAGGCGATCGGTTGGCCACAGGGTGCGAAACCGACTGCGGCCAAGGGGCTGGCGGTCAACGCCTTCGCCACCGGGCTCGATCATCCCCGCTGGCTCTATCGCCTTCCCAATGGCGACGTGCTGGTTGCCGAAACCAACTCGCCCCCGCGCGAGGGGGGCGGGATCAAGGCCTGGGTGATGAAGACGCTGATGGGCCGCGCGGGCGCGGGCGTGCCGTCGGCCGACCGCATCACCCTGCTCCGCGACGCCGATGGCGACGGGGTGGCGGAAGTGCGCTCGGCGCTGCTTACCGCCGACAACGGGCTCGAATCACCGTTCGGTATGGTGCTGCTCGGCGAGGCGCTCTACGTCGCCAACCACAATGCGCTGATCCGCTTCCCCTTCAAGCCCGGGGAAACGAAGATCACGGGCAAGGGTGAAAAGGTCGTCGACCTGCCCGGCAAGGGCAATCACTGGACCCGCGACGTCATCGCCAGCGCCGATGGCAAGCGGCTCTATGTCAGCGTCGGCTCTGCCTCCAACATCGCCGAGAACGGTCTCGAGGCCGAAAAGAACCGCGCGACGATTCTGGAGGTCGATCCGGCGAGCAAGACCTTCCGCATCTTCGCCGCGGGGCTGCGCAATCCTGTAGGAATGGCGCTCAATCCCGGCACACAACGGTTGTGGACGGTGGTCAATGAGCGCGACATGCTCGGCTCCGACACCCCGCCCGACTATCTGACCCAGGTCAATTTCGGCAGCTTCTTTGGCTGGCCGTGGAATTACTGGGGCGGCTATGTCGACAAGCGCGTCCAGCCGGAACGTGAGGATCTGCGCGAATATACCGCGCGGCCCAGCTATTCGGTAGGTCCGCACACAGCGCCACTCGGCCTCACTTTCGCAACCGATCTCAAGCTGGGCGACGCCTATGCCGATGGTGCCTTTATCGGTCTTCACGGATCGTGGAACCGCGTCCCCGCGTCGGGCTACAAGGTCGTGTTCGTGCCGTTCGGCGCCCGCGGCCTGCCGGTCCCCGATGCGAAGCCGGTCGATGTCCTCACCGGCTTTCTCAACGCCGAGGGCAAGGCGATGGGCCGTCCGGTCGGCGTAACGGCGGACGGGACCGGCGCGCTGCTGGTTGCCGACGATGTCGGCAATACGATCTGGCGGGTGAGCGCCCCCGCTCCGGCGGCGCCTCAATCGACCGAATAATAGCCGGCGTTGAGGTAGCGCGGATGATCGTCCGCAACCGTCGGAACGGGCGCCGCAACTGCCCGAGCCGCCTCGCGCTCGGCCAGATAATCGGGAACGCTCCCCGATGGACCCAGGGGAAGCATACCGGTGACGGTATAATGCCCCGCCACCGCTCCGGCACAGCTGCCAAGGCCGGAGGCAAGAAGCATCGCGACGGCGATGACGGGCCAGGATCGCGACCGCATGGTCAGCGCTCCATCTGTGGCATGGCGATCAGCTCCTCGCGGCTGGTCATCGCTCGCAAATCCCACCCGGCGCCATTGGCGACGGCGGTGAGGCGCGTGATCGGCAACCGCACCAGCCGGTCGGGATCGGTATCGGCGACCTCGACAATCGCCGCCGTGACCTCCCCCGAGGCATCGGTTTCGATCCGCTCGACCTCGCCCAGCTCCCGGCCGACCGTATCGACCAGATGGGCGTCCTCCAGTTGCTGACGAGTCAGGCCGAACGCGGTGCCTGGCCCGGATGCGGTCGGCAGTGCCTGGGGCGTTCGGGTCGGTCCGGGGACGCTGGCAACGCCGTTGGCGGCGACCTCCGCCCCGGGAGGCGGCTCGGGCGTCGCCTCGGAACAGGCGGTGACGGCTAGCGCCATCGGAAGCATCAGGTGCAGGCGGTTCATCGGGCTCTCCTCGCCCGCGACCAACTGCCTACCCTACGACGGGTTCCCTATTCGAGCAGCTTGGGTGCTTCGCGTTGCAGCTTCTCGCGAATCTTGCCCGCGAACAGGGCCAGCATTGGTGGCAGGTCGACCTCGGCATGGACATGGCGGTCATGCACTTCTAGCCGGCTGGCGACGCTCTGGCCCATTGCAGTAACTGTGAAGTGGAGCGTGTCGCCCTCCCACCGCTCCTCGACGCTGCCGCCGCCCGGGAACATCGACCCGATCTTTCCCACCCCGCCGGCGATCCGCGCCCTTGCCGTTTCGCGGCCCAGCTTATGCGGAATATCGACGATAACGGGCTCGGTCATGACGCGTCCTTCAGTGTGCTGACCCCATAATACGCAGCGCGCTTGTATCTGTCACCGTCCGGCCCGATAGCGGTCTGCGATGTCTCCGCTGCCCCGACCCTATCTGATCGCGCTGCTGACCGGCGCCGTTTCCGCCACCGCCTTTGCCCCGCTCGACTGGTGGGCCGCTGGGCTGATCTGCCTCGCCATCCTGCTGCGGCTGACGCATGAGGCGCCGACGCTCAAAGCGGCGCTGCTGCGCGGATGGCTGTTCGGCCTGGCCCATTTCACCGTTGGCAATAACTGGATCCAGCACGCCTTTGTCTATCAGGACAAGATGCCCGCCGAACTTGGCTATGTCGCAGTGGTCCTGCTGTCGCTCTATCTTGCCGTCTATCCGGCCATCGCAATGGGTCTCGCCTGGCGATTCGGGCAGGGACGGCGTCTCGATGTTCCCTTTGTGCTGGTCGCTGCGGCGGCGTGGATCGTCACCGAATATCTGCGCGGCGTGCTGTTCACCGGCTACCCTTGGAACCCGCTCGGTGTGGCCTGGCTTCCGGTGCCGGGCGTCGCGGGGGGGGGCGCATGGGTCGGCACCTATGCGCTGTCGGGGGTCACGATCCTGGTCGCCGGTGCGTTGTTGTTGCTGAGCCAGCGCAGGTGGCGCTATCCTGCTGTTGTCGGCGCGGCGCTTGCCATCGCCATCGGCCTCCACGCGATTAACAGCATCGAAATCCGCCAGACGCCATCCGCCAACTCCGCACCGGTCCGACCGCTCGTCCGCGTGCTTCAACCCAATGTCGGGCAGGAAACGGTGCTCGACGGCAGCTATGCGCAAAAGGCGCTGAGCGAGCTGATCCGCCTGTCCAACGACCGCGAGACGATCCTGCCCGGCGGCCCCGTCCCGCGCCTGATCGTCTGGCCCGAGGGGACGGTCGATTACTGGATCGAGGAGGGCTATCCCGCCGCCTGGTATGCGAAAAATGATCCCCGCACCGTCCGCACGATGATCGCAAACACGCTGGGACCGAAAGACATCGCGCTGATCGGGGGCAATGCGCTGCTCTTCAAGGGCGATGAGAAGCTCGACGCCGCAACCAATTCAGTCTTCGTAATCGACGCTGCGGGGGAAATCCTCGGCCGCTACGACAAAGCGCATCTCGTTCCCTATGGCGAGTATCTCCCGATGCGCTCGATCCTCCAGCCACTCGGCCTGTCGCGGCTGGTGTCGGGGGAGATCGACTTCGAGCCGGGTCCTGGGCCGCAGACCATGGTCGTTCCCGGCTTTGGCGAGGTCGGTATGCAGATTTGTTACGAGATCATCTTCTCCGGCCAGACGGTCGATCCCGGCAATCGCCCGGCGATCCTGTTCAATCCCTCAAACGATGCCTGGTTCGGGGCTTGGGGGCCGCCCCAGCATCTCGCGCAGGCGCGGATGCGCGCGATCGAGGAAGGGCTGCCGATCCTACGTTCGACCCCCACCGGTATCTCCGCCATCATCGACGCGCGCGGCCGGATCGTCGCGGCGGCGAGGATGGGCGAGGCCAAGGCGATCGAGGCGCCGATGCCGGAGGCGCTGCCCCCCACGCTGTTCGCCCGGACCGGAAACTGGGCGGCATTGCTCGTCGCCACGCTGTTGCTTGCGCTCGCCATTGCCTTCCGCCGCGCTGCCCGCTAGGGCGGCGTGATATAAGGAAAGCTTTATATCGCGCCCGTTTCCCGTCAGGCATGGCAACGGCCTGACCATCTTAGAGGAAGACCATGCGTTCCACTTATCTCTTCACGTCCGAATCGGTTTCCGAAGGCCATCCGGACAAGGTTTCCGACCAGATTTCCGACGCGATCGTCGACCTGTTCCTGTCCAAGGATCCCGAAGCGCGCATCGCGTGCGAGACGCTGACCACAACCCAGCTTGTCGTGCTTGCCGGCGAAATCCGCTGCAAGGGCGTGTATGAGAATGGCGAGTGGGCGCCCGGCGCGCAGGAAGAGATCGAGAAGACCGTTCGCGATACCGTCAAGCGCATCGGCTATGAGCAGGACGGCTTTCACTGGGAGACGCTGCGGTTCGAAAACAATCTCCATGGCCAGTCGGCGCATATCGCGCAGGGCGTCGATGCCAGCGGAAACAAGGACGAAGGCGCGGGTGATCAGGGCATCATGTTCGGCTATGCCGCGAACGACACGCCCGACCTGATGCCCGCGACGCTCGACTACAGCCACAAGATTCTCGAGCGCATGGCCGCCGACCGCCATTCGGGCGCGGCCCCCTTCCTGGAGCCCGACGCCAAGAGCCAGGTCACGCTGCGTTATGAGGGGAGCAAGGCGATCGCCTGCACCGCCGTTGTCGTCTCGACCCAACATGCCAAGGGCTATGACCAGGGCGAGAAGGAAGCCGAGCTGAAGGCCTATGTGAAGTCGGTCGTCGCCGCTGTGATCCCGGCGGAACTGCTGTCGGACGAGACCGAATATCACATCAACCCGACCGGCAGCTTCGAAATCGGTGGCCCGGACGGCGACGCCGGCCTGACCGGTCGCAAGATCATCGTCGACACGTATGGCGGCGCGGCGCCCCATGGCGGCGGCGCGTTCAGCGGCAAGGACCCGACCAAGGTCGACCGCTCCGCCGCGTACATCACCCGCTATCTCGCCAAGAACATCGTTGCCGCCGGGCTCGCCCAGCGCTGCACGATCCAGCTCGCCTATGCGATCGGCGTCAGCAAGCCGCTGTCGCTCTATGTCGATACCCACGGCACCGGCACCGTCGGCGACGACAAGATCGAGCAGGCGATCGGCAAGATCGGCAAGCTGGGCGGCCTGACCCCCCGCGGCATTCGCACCCATCTGAAGCTCAACAAGCCGATTTATGGCCCGACCGCAGCCTATGGCCATTTCGGCCGCAAGCCCGAGGGAGATTTCTTCCCCTGGGAACGCACCGATCTGGTCGAGGATCTGAAGGCCGCTTTGGCCTGATCCGTTCCGGTTCGAGCGACATTGAAGGGCGGCGGTCTTGCGGGGTCGCCGCCCTTTTCGTGCCCGCGCGCCGCGGCTAGGCTCGGTCGATGAAGACCATCGCAGACCCGTCCCATGCGCTGTCCCGCGGCCTTCAGTCGATCCGAACCGAATTTCAGGTCCCGCGTGCCTTTCCGCCACAGGTGAAGGCTGCGGCTGACTCGGCTGCACGACGGGTGCCGGGCGACCATGCCGACTGGACCGACCGGCACTTCGTCACGCTCGACCCGGCCAGCGCCACCGATCTCGATCAGGCATTCGCGATTGAGGAGGCGGGGCGCGACCTGATCCTCCATTATGCCATCGCCGATGTCGCCTGGTTCGTCGATGAAGACGGTCCCATCAATGCGGAAGCATGGACGCGCGGCGAGACGGTCTATCTTCCCGATGGCAAGGCAGGCCTATATCCTCCGATTCTCTCCGAAGGCGCGGCCAGCCTGTTGCCCGGCGGTCCGCGCCCTGCTGTCGTCTTCACGATCCGAATCGATGCGGAGGGCGCTGTGCGGCTGGACGCCGCGACACGGGCGGTCATCCGGAACCGGGCCAAGCTCGCTTATGAGACGGTGCGTGAGGGCGATCTCCCCACCGGATTCACGCAGCTCACCACGCGCCTGATCCGGGCGGAGGCGGCGCGCGGGGCCGCGCGAGTCGATCCGCCCGAACAGGAAGTCGGGGCGGGCGCCGATGGTCGGCTCGCGCTCATTTTCCGGGACCGGCATCCGAGTGAGGATCAGAATGCGTCCCTCTCGCTCACCTGCAACATGGCGGTGGCGGATGCCCTGATCGCGCACAACACCGGACTATTTCGCGTCATGGCAGAGCCCGATTCGGGGGCGGTGGCGCGGCTGCGCATCACCGCCCGGGCGCTGGGCATCGACTGGCCCGCCACCGCCACGCTCACCCAGTTCGAGCGGACGCTGAACCCCGCCGCGCCGCGTGATGCCGCACTGATGCTGGCGATTCGGCGCGCGGGCAACGGCGCGGCCTATCGCGCGTTTGATCCGGACGAAACGCCCTGGCACGCCGCTGTCGCCGCGCCCTATGCCCATGCGACCGCGCCGCTCCGTCGCCTCGCCGATCGCTATGTCGTCCAGGCGGCGCTCGCAGTGGCGAACGGGCGCGTCGTACCAGACCATGTCGAAGCGGCATTTGCCCGGCTGCCCAAGGTGATGGCGCGCGCTGACGGCCGTGCGGCCCGGATCGACAATGCGGTGATCGCAATGGCGGAGGCGGTGACGCTGGCCGGCCGCGAGGGTGAACGGTTCGATGCGGTGGTGACCGATATCGGCGAGCGCGGTGCGAGCGTGCAACTGTGCGGCGTGCCCGTTACCGCACGGATCGATGCGGCAGGACTGACACCCGGCGACGCGCTTAACCTTGTCCTCATCGAGACGGATACGGTCGGGCGCCGCATCGCCTTTGACCGGCTGAGCTGACTGCGGTTTTTCATTTGGCGAATCAGCCACTTGCTGGCACCATCGGAACCACAGGGGAGGTTCCGTCATGCTCCGTGGTTCGATCGCCGCCGTCATATTGCTGCTCGCGAGCCCGACCCATGCGCAGGATAAGCCGGGCACGATCGAGGTGCGCGATGGCATGCCGTTCCGGCACGACCATAGCGGCTTCGCCTTTCCCACCGAGTTGATTGGGCTAAAGCGCGCGCCGGGCACCGAACTCGTGAAACCGCAGCTCGACCTTTTCTTCAGCTATCGCGCTCCCGACGAGGCCGAAGAGGTGTCGGTCTATCTCTATCGCGTAAAGAGCGGATCGCCATCGCAATGGTTCGACGTTTCGCGACTGACCGTCCAGGACCGCGAGGCTTATGGGCGCAAGACCCCGCTCAGTGAACCGGTCACCTTCGTCCCCCCGGGCCAGTCCCGCCCCTCCGCTCTCAGGATCGCCTGGACGCTCTCCGAAGGGCCTTTTCGCAGTACCGTGCTGGCGCTCATCCCGATGGGCGAATGGCTGGTCAAGATCCGCCACACCGCGAAATCGATCGAGGCGGCATCGCTGCAACGACGGACCGAAGCGGCGATCGCCGCACTCGGCTGGCCGGAGCAGATCGTGCCCGCTGCCGACGCAGTGCCGGTCGCGACATGTACCGATGCGCTGGCGCTCAAGGGTAGTTCGAAGCCCGCGCGCACCAATGGCGCCGGCACCCTGCTCGACGCGATGATGGCGCAGATGGAGGGCGGCGGGGCAGCCAAGAAGGACGAGCGGCTCACGCCGGAAGAAGGCGCCTCGCCAGTGCAATGGTGCCGCGACGATGCCGTGAAGAGTCCGCTCAGGCTCTATCGCCCGGTCGGCACACGCGACACATATCTGATGGCGGCATCGGATGCCGGGCTGGCGATATGGGTCCGTCCGGGGATGAGCGGGCTGCTCGACAAGGAGAATGCGGCGCGGACCTGGGCGGTCAGCGTGGTCCGCGCGGGCGATACGATCAACTACGCCCCGCGCGATCGGTTGCCGCTGCCGACGGAGATCGGCAAGATCCTGGAGGGTAACGCGACCTCGCGCGTCTCGACCTGGGGCAAGGCGACGATCAACATCGACGCGGAACGGCTGAAATAGCGGCTGCGCAGAGGCGCTGTGGACGATTCCCGTCCGGGGTTAACCATCGCCTGCCCATCCGTCCTAAAATGGCGGGTGGAGACGTGGATGCAGACCCAAGCGCTACAGATGATCGACGAAGAACCCGATTTCCAGCTGCATATGGCGTTCCAGCCGATCTGGGATGCACGGTTGGGCGAAGTCTATGCCTATGAAGCGCTGGCGCGCGGCCCGAATGGCGAGATGGCGGCAGAGGTTCTGGCACAGGTCAGGCCGGAAACGCGCTACAGCTTCGACCAGCAGTGCCGCGTGGCCGCGATCACCCAGGCGGTTCAGGCGGGCATTCTCAAGACCAGTGCCCGGCTGGCGATCAACTTCTTTCCGGATGTCATCACCGATGCCTTTGCCGACAGCGAGCGGACCATGCAGGTCGCCAAGGAAACCGGCTTTCCGCCCGAGCGGCTGATGTTCGAATTTGCCGAGCACGACCGGATCGATGCCAGCCGCATGGCCGACACCATCGCCGCCCATCGCAAGATGCACATGCAGACCGTGTTCGATGATTTCGGATCGGGCGATGTCGGTCTGGCGCTGCTCTCGCGCTTCACCCCCGATGCGATCAAGCTCGATCCGGCGCTGATCCGCGGCCTGGCGTCGAGCTGGTCGCGCCGCCTGCTGGTCGAAAAAATGATCGAGATGACACGCCGCCGCGCCGTGCGACTGATCGCCGAGGGGGTCGAGACGCGCGCCGATTACGAAAAGCTGCTCGCGCTCGGCGTGCGCTACTTTCAGGGCTATTTCATCGCCCATCCTCGCGTCGGCGTCCTCGAAAATCCGCGGTTGCGCCCGGCCGCCTGACGCCGCCACCCCTTGCCGGGGGGCGCGCGCTTCGCCAAGGGCGTCGCGATGAACGATCCGAGCACGATCCGCCGCCTGTACGGGCGCGCCAAGGGGCACAAGCTGCGCGCGGGGCAGCAGGAACTGGTCGATACGCTGTTACCCAAAGTCGCGGTGCCGGACGATGGACCGCTCGACGCCGCGCGGCTGTTCGGTGACGCGCGCCCGCTGGAGCTGGAAATCGGCTTTGGCGCGGGTGAGCATCTGGCGGGCCAGGCGGCGATGCGGCCGGACCATGGCTTTATCGGCTGTGAGCCGTTTCTCAACGGCGTGGTGGGCGCGCTGGGCCATATCCGCGACGGCGATCTCGCCAATGTCCGGCTGCACATGGGGGACGCGCTCGACGTGGTCGAACGGCTGCCCGATGCGAGCCTTGAACGGGTCTATCTCCTCCATCCTGACCCCTGGCGTAAGGCACGCCACGCCAAGCGCCGCATGGTCAATCACGGCCCGCTCGACTTGATCGCCGCCAAGCTGAAGCCCGGCGGCGAGTTCCGGCTGGGCACCGACGATCCCACCTATTGCCGATGGTCGATGATGGTGATGAACCAGCGCCGCGACTTCGACTGGCAGGCGCGTACCGCACAGGACTTCCTCACCCGCCCCGCCGACTGGCCCGAGACGCGCTATGAGCGCAAGGCGCGGCGCCAGGGGCATGAGGTCTGGTACTTCCGCTATCTGCGCGTCTGATCGGAGCCGCTTGACCGCCACCGGCCAGTCGTGGCAGTGCGCTGGCTCCGGCTCGGGCCGCGGGTATAGCACAATGGTAGTGCAGCAGCCTTCCAAGCTGAATACGCGGGTTCGATTCCCGCTACCCGCTCCAGCCGCCCTTCCTGATTGCGTAACCTTTCGCATTTACCGCATATTGCGGCGCGGTAGAGTCGCGCGGGATTCGGGGGGTGCTTAACTTGCTGGAATATCGGGACTTGATATTGGCCTATGGCTGGGCGCTCCTTCCGGCGCTCGCGATCGTGAGCGGTTGCATCATCGCAGTTAAGCGCTGGCGTCGCGGCGTGCGTCTTGCCGCGCGCGATCAGCGACGCACCCGCAATATCGCGCGGCAGCGGGCATGGGACTGGTTGATGCGCCGGTCCGCAACCCGGCGGCTAACCTATCAGCCCGGCGAGGATCAGATCTGATCCGCCCATTTGAAGGGGGTGGTGGAAGGGACTGGATTCGAACCAGTGTACGCTCACGCGGGCAGATTTACAGTCTGCTGCCTTTAACCACTCGGCCACCCTTCCATGCGGCACGCCGAAGCGAGTGGGCGCCATTGCCGAAGCGGGGCGCCGCTGTCAACGGCTTGCGCGGCGCTTTCGTGACTTCTAAGCCGCCTGGATAGATTGAACGGGCTCGGGACCGGCCTGCCAGCGGAACAGATGGAAGCATGAGCCAGAGGCCAAAACGCGGGCATCGCCCGTCCCTATCGAACAGCAACCGCCCCCGTTTCTGGGGTCGTCACGCCGTGACGGCCGCGCTGGCCAATCCCGAGCGCCGGGTACGCAAGATGTGGGGCACGCGTGAGGCGCTGGCGGCGCTCGATCTGCCGCCGGTGCTGCCGATCACCTATGCCGATGTGGCGGATCTGGCGCGGATGGTCCCCTCCGATGCGCCGCATCAGGGACTGGTGATCGAGGTTGATCCGCTGGAGGAACTCTGGTTGGGCGATCTGCTGGAGCAGGGCGCGAACGACCGCCGCCCGTTGCTGGTACTCGACCATGTCACCGATCCGCACAATGTCGGGGCGATCCTGCGCTCTGCCGCCGCGTTCGACGCGTTGGGCATCGTCACCCAGGACCGGCACGCGCCGCCCGAATCGGGTTCGCTGGCGCGCGCCGCATCGGGTGCGCTGGAGCTGGTGCCATGGGTCCGCGTCGTCAACCTCGCCCGCGCGCTGGACGAGATCGGCGAGGCGGGATTCTGGCGGATCGGTCTGACCGGTGAGGCGAAGGGGGCGCTGGGCGAGGTGATGGGGGACACGCGCCCTGCGCTCGTGCTGGGCGCGGAGGGCGAGGGGATGCGCCAGAATACCGCAGCGCATTGCGACGAGCTTGCGCGGCTGCCGATCTCTCCTAAGGTTGAGAGCCTGAACGTGTCCAACGCCGCAGCCATTGCGCTCTATGCGGCAATCTCGCGCTGATCCTTGCGGTCCGCGCCCAACGGGGGTGACGATGTTCCACCGGATCAAGGGTTTGGCGCTCGCGCTCGCCGCGCCGATGCTGCTGATCGGCTGCGCGTTCAGCCCGGGCAAGTTCACATCGACCCTCACCATCCTCGCCGACCGCAGCTTCACCTTCAGCTATCAGGGTGAAGTGATCGCGGTCGATGTGGCCAAGGACATGGGCGATGCCTTTAAGGGGATGGGCAAGGACGGTGAGTCGGACAAGAAGAAAATCACCGCCGCACTGCTCCGCGACGCGACCTTGCAGGAGGATGAGGACGCCCCGGCCATCGAGGATGAAGAGGCGGCCAAGGACGACGCCGAGAAGGAAGCCAAGTTCAAGGCGATTGCCGAGGCGCTGACGAAGGAAGCGGGCTATCGCTCGGTCGCGTACAGGGGCGACGGCGTGTTCGTCATCGACTATCAGATCAGCGGCAAGCTCACCCACAATTTTCTCTGGCCCTATAATCTCGACGCCGAGGTGATCTTTCCCTTCATCGTGCTGGAACTGCGCGGGCAGGATGCGGTGCGCGTCAAGGCGCCCGCCTTTGGCGAGACCGATTCGCCGGGGGAGGGCAAGTCGAGCGGCGCAAAGGCAAAGCTCGATGGCACCTTCACCCTCATCACCGACGGCGAATTGGTGAGTCAGAACAACGAGGACGGCGCGAAGACCGAGGGTAATCGCCGCACCGTTACCTGGAAGGCCACCCCGCTGAGCAAGGATGCGCCGATGGCGATGGTGAAAATCGCGCCGCTGCCCTGAGGGGTGCGGCGTCCGCCGCCTGCCCCTCAATCCTCCGCGGCGATGGTTACCTTCAGGCCGTCGAGCGCGGCGGTGAACTGGATCTGGCACGACAGGCGCGAGCTATCGTTGCGATCGGACGAACTGTCGAGCAGGTCGTTCTCGTCTTCGCTCATCGGCGGCAGTTTGGCCGCAAATTCCGGATCGACATGGATGTGGCAGGTCGCGCACGAGCAGCAGCCGCCGCACAGCGCGAGCAGTTCGTCGAACCCGTTGTCCCGGATGACTTCCATCACGCTCAGGCCCACTTCCCCCTCGACCTCGCGTTCTTCTCCTTCGCGCGTGACGACGATAAGCTTGGGCATGATCTTCTCCTTCGTGTTCCGCGCCCATGCCGGGGAACGCCGCCGCTTTCAAGGATTCGCACTATGGGCCTGAGCAAAGATCAGCTTCGCACCTCGCTGGACGCCATCGCGGCAACCGAGCCGCTGGTCGCCGCCGCAGTGGCGCGGGTCGGCTATCCCGAACCGCGTATCCGCGAGCCGGGTTACGAGACGCTGTTGCGCACGATCGTCGGCCAGCAGGTGAGCGTGGCCGCCGCTGCATCGATCTGGAACAAGCTCGCGGCTGGCTTGGGCGATCTTACCCGACCGGAGATCGTCGCGGCGGCATCGGACGAGACGCTGCGCGCCGCCGGTCTTTCGCGGCAAAAGGCGAGCTATGCCCGCAGCCTGGCCGAAGAGGTGAGCAACGGGAGGCTCGATCTCACCGCGCTCCCCGCCGATGACGAGGAGGCGATCGCGCAACTGGTGCGGGTCAAGGGCATCGGTCGCTGGTCCGCGGAAATCTATCTGCTGTTCGCCGAGGGGCGGGTCGATATCTGGCCTGCGGGCGATCTGGCGGTGCAGATCGAGATCGGGCGGATCATGGGCCATGCCGAGCGTCCGTCGGAGAAGCTGACCCGTGCCATCGCCGAACCCTGGCGCCCGCATCGCGGTGCCGCGGCGATTCTGGCCTGGCACCATTACAAGGCAGAGATGGAGGTTATCTGACCGGCGCGGCGACGGGTTCCTCGCGCACCACGCCGCTCTCCACCCGGATCACACGGGGGCAGCGCGCCAGCGTTTCGGCGCGGTGCGCAACGATCAGGATCACGGGGCGCGGGGTGAGTGCGGTCAGTCCTGCAAGGATCGTCGCCTCGCTGGCCGGATCGAGCGCGGCGGTCGCCTCGTCCAGGATCAGCAGGCGCCGTTCGCCCAGCACCGCGCGCGCGATCGAAAGTCGCTGGCGCTCCCCGCCCGAGAGCAAGGCACCCCGCTCGCCGACGATCGTGTCCAGCCCGCGTGGCATCCGCGCGACCAGTGCCGTCGCATCGGCCACGTCAAGCGCGCGATGGATCGCGGCGTCGTCGCATCCGGGGTCGCCCCAACTCAGATTGCGTCGGACGCTGTCATGGAACAGGAACCCATCCTGCGGCACATAGCCGACCGTTGCGCCCCAGCCTGACCGGGCAAGTGGGACCCCGCCCACGGTAATCGTGCCCGATTGAGGCGCGAGCAGGCCCGAGATCAGGTCGATCAATGTGGTCTTGCCGCCTCCCGACGGACCTGCGACGCCGATGATCTCGCCGGGTTCGATTCGCAGCGTCACGCCGCTCACCCCGCCGCCACCCACGCCGTGGCGATAGGTCACGCGTTCGAGAAGGATCGCGCCCGGCGGTGGTGGCTCGGCGGTTTCGGCCACAGGCGCATCGGTGCGCAATTCGGCTTCGGCCGCGCACACCGCCGCATAGCTGGCGCCGTTATAGATTAGCTGCTGCGCACCCTGTTGAAGCTGGATCGCGAGCGGCGCCATCCGTGCGAAGATCACGATCAACGCGATCAGCACCGGTGCCGAGACTCCGGCCAGAACCCCGCCCGCCACCACCCCCGCGGCGGCAAGCGCCGTGGCAATCGAAAGCAGCGTGCGCGAATTGGTCTGGGAACGCATGAACCGGCGCTGCTCCGCCGCCGCTCCGCGCTGCGCGGCATCGAATTCGTCGGCGAATCGCGCGCTGGCGCCCTGCGCCGCCGATGCCTTCAGCCCGCCCAGAAAGCCGCTGGCGCTGCCCATCAGCCCGCGATTGGCCTCGACGATCCGTCTGCCGAGAACGGCGCTGTTCGGGCTGGCGCGGCGCACCAGGATCGTCGCCGCCGCCAGTCCACCAAGCGCGAACAGTGCGAAGAGCGGCGCCAGCGCCAGCGCGACGAGCAGCTGGATTGCGAGCATCGCCACCGACACCGCCGACTGGACCAGGAAATGCGCAGCGCTGCCGATCCGCCCGATATCGGCCATCAACAGACTGGTGACGCGCGCATGTTCCACCCGGGCCAGCCGTTCCCATGGCGCCTCGGCAAGCGCGCCGACCAGGTTGGACCGCAGGCGGAGGGTGAAGCGGTTCTGAAGCTCGAACAGTGCCAGATCGCGCCAGCGCAGAACCAGCGCGCGCAGGATCATCACGCCGAGAAATCCGACCAGCAGCAGCGTCAGCCGCCCCGTCGCATCGCCACCGATCAGCCCCGCGACCCAGCCGCCCGTCTCATCGGGCGCGAGGATTAATCCGATGATCGGGACGAGCAGCGCCAGCCCGACGCCTTCCAACAGCGCCCCCGCTGCGACCAGCGCCACGGCGCCCACCCCTCCACGTCCCGCATGAGCGGCAAAGGCAAGGATGAAGGCGCGAGCATCGGCGTGCGATGCGCCGCGCGCGGGAGGGCCGGGGTCGGTCATGCCGCCCCTTGTGCCGAGCCTTGCACAAAGGGCAACCGCCTTTGCGGCGCGCGGGACTGGAATCGCGCGCGGCGCTGCGCCATGAGGGGCGCATTCCAAGGGAGACCCGCATGAAGACCCGTGCCGCCGTCGCGTTCGAAGCCAAGACGCCGCTGGAGATCGTCGAACTGGACCTTGAAGGCCCCAAGGCAGGCGAGGTTCTGGTCGAGATCATGGCGACAGGCATCTGCCACACTGATGCCTATACGCTGGACGGGTTCGACAGCGAGGGGATTTTCCCCAGCGTGCTGGGGCATGAGGGCGCGGGCGTGGTGCGCGAGGTGGGCGCGGGGGTTACCAGCGTGAAGCCGGGCGATCATGTCATCCCGCTCTACACGCCGGAATGCCGCCAGTGTAAGTCGTGCCTGTCGGGCAAGACGAACCTGTGCACCGCGATCCGCGCGACGCAGGGCAAGGGGCTGATGCCCGACGGAACGACGCGCTTTTCCTACAAGGGTCAGCCGATCTTCCACTATATGGGCTGTTCGACCTTCTCGAACTTCACCGTCCTGCCCGAGATCGCGGTCGCGAAAATCCGCGAGGACGCGCCGTTCAAAACCAGCTGCTATGTCGGCTGCGGCGTGACCACCGGGGTCGGCGCGGTGGTCAACACGGCGAAGGTCAAGGTCGGCGAGACGGTCGTCGTCTTCGGTCTCGGCGGCATCGGGCTCAACGTGATCCAGGGCGCGAAGATGGTCGGCGCCGACAAGATCGTCGGCATCGACATCAACCCCGATCGCGAGGAATGGGGCCGCCGGTTCGGCATGACCCACTTCATCAACAGCAAGGGGCTGAGCCGCGAGGAGACCGTCGCGCAGATCGTCGCGATCACCGATGGCGGCGCCGATTACAGCTTCGACGCGACCGGCAATACCGAGGTGATGCGTACCGCGCTGGAATGCTGCCACCGCGGCTGGGGCGAATCGATCATCATCGGCGTGGCCGAGGCGGGCAAGGAGATCGCGACCCGGCCCTTCCAGCTGGTCACGGGGCGTGTGTGGAAAGGCACCGCATTCGGCGGGGCGAAGGGCCGGACCGACGTTCCGAAGATCGTCGACTGGTATATGAACGGGAAGATCGAGATCGACCCGATGATCACGCATGTTCTGAGCCTGGAGGAGATCAACAAGGGGTTCGACCTGATGCACGCGGGCGAGTCGATCCGCAGCGTCGTCGTCTATTGAGGGAGGGAGTGAAGCCATGTTCACGCACTTGATGGTCGGCACCAACGATCCGGCCAAGGCCAAGACCTTTTACGATGGCGTGCTCGGCGCGCTGGGCTATCCGCCGGGGTTCGATACCGGAACGCGCATCTTCTATCGCGGCGAACATGGCGCCTTCGGTGTCGGCAAGCCGGCGGACGGCAACCCGGCGCAGCATGGCAATGGCGGCACGATCGGCTTTGCCGCGAAGGACAAGGCGGCGGTCGATGCCTTCCACGCCGCGGGCGTCGCCCATGGTGGCAGCGACGAGGGCGCGCCGGGCCATCGACCCAAGGCGCCGGGCAACGCCTATGGCGCCTATCTGCGCGACCCGGACGGGAACAAGATCTGCGCCTTTTGCCAATTGCCGGAGTAAGCCTTGATGTTCAGTCACGTCATGCTCGGCGCCAACGACATCGCGGCGTCCAAGGCATTCTATGATGCGACGCTCGGCACGCTTGGCGCGCGCGCCGGAAGCGTCGATCCCAAGGGCCGCGCCTTCTACATGCACAATGGTGGCATCTTCATGCTGAGCAAGCCGATCGACGGCCAGCCGGCCTGTCACGCCAATGGCGGAACGATCGGGTTTGCGGCGGACAGCCCGGAGATGGTCGATGCCTGGCACGCCGCCGGTCTCGCCCATGGCGGCACCGCGATCGAGGACCCGCCGGGAATCCGCGAGAACGCGTTCGGCGCGCTGTACCTAGCCTATCTGCGCGATCCGGCGGGGAACAAGGTGTGCGCAATGTATCGCGTGCCCAAGGCGAGCTGAAACGGAGGACGCGATGACGATCGAGACGGTATCGACCAATCGGGCGCATGGCGGGGTGCAGGGCGTGTATCGCCACGCCTCCGCCGTGACCGGCACGCCGATGACCTTCTCGGTCTTCGTTCCCGACCATGCCGAAGGCGCGCGGCTGCCGGTGCTGTGGTATCTGTCGGGGCTTACCTGCACCCATGCCAATGTGACCGAGAAGGGCGAGTATCGGCAAGCCTGCGCCGAACAGGGCGTGATCTTCATCGCGCCGGACACATCGCCGCGCGGCGAGGATGTGCCGGACGACGACGCCTATGATTTCGGCAAGGGCGCTGGTTTCTATGTCGATGCGACGCAGGAGCCATGGGCGACGCATTACCGGATGCGGTCCTATGTCGAGGACGAACTGCCCGCGCTGATCCTGCGTGAATTCGCGATGGCGGACCTGTCGCGTCAGGGGATTACCGGCCATTCGATGGGCGGGCATGGCGCGCTGACCATCGGCTTGCGCAACCCCGACCGGTTTCGATCCGTCAGCGCCTTCGCGCCGATCGCCGCGCCGCTTCACTGCCCCTGGGGCGAGAAGGCGCTGAGCGGCTATCTGGGCGATAACCGAGAGGATTGGCGTCCCTATGACGCCTGCGCGCTGATCGCCGATGGCAACCGCGTCGCCGAGCTGCTGGTCGATGTGGGCGATGCCGATCCCTTCCTGACCGATCAGCTGAAGCCCGAATTGCTGGCCGAGGCGTGCCGCGAGGCCGGGATCGACCTCACGCTGCGGATGCAGCCCGGCTATGACCATAGCTATTATTTCATCTCGACCTTCATGGCCGACCATGTCGCCTGGCATGGGCGGCGCCTGAAGGCATGACCGCGCGGTTCGACGCGGTCGTCATCGGCGCGGGGCATAACGGCCTCACCTGCGCCTTCTACCTTGCCCGGGCCGGACTGAAGGTCTGCGTGGTCGAACGGCGCGACGTCGTCGGGGGAGCGGCGGTGACCGAGGAATTCCATCCCGGCTTCCGCAACTCTGCCGCCAGCTACACGGTCAGCCTGCTCCAGCCCAAAGTCATCGCCGACATGAAGCTGGAGCGCCGCGGTTATCGGGTGATCGAGCGGCCGGTCTCAAACTTCTTCCCGCTCGAAAATGATTATCTCAAGCTCGGCGGCGGGGCGGAGCGGACACGGGCGGAGCTCGCGCGCTTCTCGGCAAGGGATGCGGCGGCGCTCGACGGCTATGAGGCGGCGCTGGAGCAGGTCGCGGACCTGTTGCGGAGCATGGCGCTCAAGACCCCGCCAAATGCCGGCGGCGGGATCGCCGCATTGCTGGCGGCGGCGGCGCAGGGCCGGGCGGTCGGGGCGCTGCCGATCGCGGCGCAGCGCGACGCCCTCGCCCTGTTCGTCCAGTCGGCGCGCGAGTTTCTGGACGGCTGGTTCGAGAATGACCACGTCAAGGCGGCGTTCGCCTTCGATTCGGTGGTCGGCAATTATGCCGGTCCGTCGGCGCCGGGCTCCGCCTATGTCCTGCTGCACCATGTGTTGGGCGAGGTGAACGGCAAGAAGGGGGCGTGGGGCCATCCGGTCGGAGGGATGGGCGCTATCACCGCGATGATGGCGCAGGCGGCGCGCGAGGCCGGAGCGGTGATCCGGCTGGAGGCTCCGGTCGAACGGCTGCTCGTCGACGGGAGGCGTGCCGCTGGCGTCCGGCTGGCGAGCGGGGAGGAGATCGCGGCGCGGACCGTCGTCGCCAATGTCGGCCCGGCATTGCTGTTCCGCCAGCTGGTCGATCCGTCCGACCTCGACGCTGATTTCCGCAAGCGGATCGCCGGGTTCAAGACCGGATCGGGCAGTTTCCGGATGAATGTCGCGTTGTCCGCCTTGCCCGATTTCAACGTGCTGCCCGGCAAGGATGAAGAGCATCACCGTAGCGGCATCATCATCGCCCCGACCATGGATTATATGGACAAGGCGCATGAGGATGCGGTTCGCTATGGCTGGTCGAACGCGCCGGTGGTGGAGATGACGATCCCCTCAACGGTGGACGATAGCCTGGCCCCGCCGGGCGCGCATGTCGCCAGCCTGTTCTGCCAGCATTTCGCCCCGACTTTGCCCAATGGCCGCAGCTGGGACGACGAGCGTGAGGCAGCAGCGGACGACATCATCGACACCGTGACCGCTCATGCCCCCAATTTTCGCGCGTCGATCATCGCCCGGCAGATCCATTCCCCCACCGATCTGGAGCGCAAATTCGGCCTGATCGGCGGCGATATCTTTCACGGTCGCATGTCGCTCGATCAGCTGTGGGCGGCGCGGCCGGTGCTGGGGCATGGCGATTATCGCGCGCCGATCGGCGGCCTGTATCTGTGCGGCGCGGGTACGCATCCGGGCGGCGGGGTGACCGGGGCGCCGGGACATAATGCGGCGCGCGAAATCCTGAAGGACCGCAGCGTGATCGGAAGGCTGTTCAGGAAGTAGAGTCGTTTTCAGCAGAGCTGAATCGGCACTGGCCCGCTCCCCCACGGGGTCCCCGCAAAGTAGCACTTTGCGGGGCTACCCGCACCCGGCCACCCACAAGGTACACTCAATGGGTGGCCGGGTGGGGGAGCGGGCCGGTGCCGCCTAACTAAAAAAGACTCTAGCGCGCGCTCAATCGAACACCGCTTCGTAGCGCACTGCGCCATTGCGCGGCTCGCGGCTACGGGGGACGAGATAGAGCCACAGCCGCCCGAAACCGGGATGGACGACGGTGTAGATCCCCTGGGGCAGCCGATCGCCCGCCGGGCCGCGAAAGAACATCGAATAGGGCATACGCCATGCGGTGGAGGTCGCGCGCGGGCGCTCTGCCTTGACTTCCTCCAGCAGCAGCACCCGTTCTTCGCCCGATGCGGTGCGCAGGTGAAATGCGTCGCCGATGACCGCGCACGCTTCTTGCGACGACGGCAGCGACAGGGGAAACCCGTATTCACCCATGAAAACCGGCCTTTGACGGGGCGGTGCAGTAGGACATGCGGCAGTTCCCCAGCCGTGACGATGAACGCGCCCGCCACCATGAGAGTCGCGCACGATGCGGGCGAGGCAAGCTAAGGACATCCTGCTGAAATGCGCAATCAAGGGGAAATGCGGATCGGCGTCGTAACCTTTCGCCTTGCCGCATTGCAGCATCGAACCGGCGCGGCTGCCCTGCAGGGCTATGGCTCCGCAATGCTATCCTCGACGAGCTGGGTCGGCTTTGCGCAGCTGTGGCAGAACGCATAGTCGAACACCGCGTTGAGCACCCATTTCTGGCGCTCCTCGCTCCATTCGGCCCAGGCATCGCGCGTGACGTGCTTGCTCCCGCAGCTTTGGCAGGTGAAGGTGAGGCGCATGGCGGGCTCCGTTTGCGGCGGAGTCGAGATACGCGACAAATGCGCTGTCCGACGGAGTTTGTCTCCGAAATGGACATGATTTGTACCATTTCGGAGGTCGTGCGCAGGCGTCAGGCCGCGACGCCGGCCAGCGAATTGGGGTCGGCGCGGACGATTTCGACGTCGATCAGGTCGCCGATCGCCGCATCGGTCGTCAGATGGACCGATTGCAGCCAGGGGGATTTGCCGAGCATCTGTCCCGGCAGCTTTCCCTTGCGCTCGATCAGCACCGGGCAGGTCTTGCCCACGCTGGCGGCGTTGAACGCGGCCTGATCGCGGTTGAGCGCGGCCTGGAGGCGCTGGAGGCGGTCGTCCATGACTTCCTCCGGCACCGCGCCGTCCATCTCCGCCGCCGGGGTGCCGGGCCGGGGGGAATATTTGAAGCTGAAACACTGGGCATAGCCGACCGCGTCGACCAGGCTCAGCGTATCGCGGAACTCCGCCTCGGTCTCGCCGGGAAAGCCGACGATGAAGTCGCCCGACAGCGCGATGTCGGGCCGCGCGGCGCGGACGCGGTCGAGGATGCGGAGATACGAATCGCGGCTGTGGCTGCGGTTCATGGCTTTCAGGATGCGGTCATTGCCTGCCTGAACGGGGAGGTGGAGGAAGGGCATCAGCTTCTCGACCTCGGCATGGGCGCGGATCAGCCCTTCCTTCATGTCGTTGGGATGGCTGGTGGTGTAGCGGATTCGGGCCAGCCCCGGAATTTTGTCGAGCGCGGCGATCAGGCCGTGGAGGCCGGTGCCGGCGTCATCGTCCCATGCGTTGACGTTCTGGCCGAGCAAGGTGATCTCCCGCGCGCCGGCGTCGACCAGCGACTTGGCTTCATCGACGATCGCCGCGAACGGACGGCTGACCTCGGCGCCGCGCGTATAGGGGACGACGCAATAGGTGCAGAATTTGTCGCACCCTTCCTGCACCGTCAGGAACGCGGTCGGGCCGGTCTTGCGGCGGGCGGGGAGGGCGCCGAACTTGGCGATTGCCGGCATGTCGGTGTCGGTCGCGCGGCCCTGTGCCGAGGCTTGGGCGACCAAGTCGGGGAGGTTGTGATAGGCCTGTGGGCCGACGACGATGTCGACCTTGGCGCGGTGCGCGATCTCCTCCCCCTCGGCCTGCGCGACGCAGCCGGCGACGGCGATCATCGGGGCGGCACGATCGGCGAGGCGGGCGTTTTTGCGGACGCGGCCGATGTCCGAATAGACCTTCTCGGTCGCCTTTTCGCGGATGTGGCAGGTGTTGAGGACGATCAGGTCGGCGCTGTCGGCATCGGCAGCGGCGGTCATGCCCTGCGCCGCCATCAGCTCGGCCATGCGCTCGCCGTCATAGACGTTCATCTGACAGCCGAAGGATTTGACGTGATAGGTCTTGGGGGTGGAGGTCATGGCGCGGGCCTATAGTGGATTGGCGGGGGGCGCGAAACCGCCTCTGGCGTTCCGGCCGCGCTGCCAATAGATAGCCGCCCCAAATGGCACGGATAGAAACCCCCCGCCGCGTGCGTGGCACGCAGGACATCTTCGGCGACGAACAGCGCCGCTTCGCCCGCGTGGTCGAGGCGTTCGAGCAGGTGCGGCGGCTTTATTGCTTCCAGCAGGTCCAGGTGCCGGTGTTCGAATCCACCGCGGTGTTCGCGCGGTCGATGGGCGAGACGTCGGACGTGGTGTCGAAGGAGATGTACACCTTCCCCGATCGCGGCGACGACCTGCTGACGCTGCGGCCGGAGTTCACCGCGGGGATTTGCCGCGCGTATATCACCGAGGGGTGGCAGCAGTTCGCGCCGCTCAAGCTGACCACGCACGGCCCGGTGTTCCGCTATGAGCGCCCGCAAAAGGGGCGCTATCGCCAGTTCCACCAGATCGATGCGGAGATCATCGGCGCGGCGGAGCCACAGGCCGATGTGGAATTGCTGACCTTTGCCGACCAGCTTTTGAAGGAGCTGGGGATCGCCGACGGTGTGACGCTGCAGCTCAACACGCTGGGCGATGCCGAGACGCGCGAGGCGTGGCGCGCGGCTTTGGTCGCGCATTTCGAGGCGCATCGCGGGGAGCTGTCCGAGGACAGCCTGACCCGGCTCGAAAAGAATCCGATGCGGATTCTGGATTCGAAGGACCCGCGCGACCGGCCGATTGCGGATTCGGCCCCGGATATCGACGCCTATCTGACCGACGAAGCGCGGGCGTTTTTCGAGGCGGTGACCAGCGGGCTGGACGCGGCGGGCGTCGCCTGGACGCGCAATGCGCGGCTGGTGCGCGGGCTCGATTATTACCGCCACACCGCGTTCGAATTCGTCACCGACCGGCTGGGCGCGCAGGGGACCGTGTTGGCTGGCGGGCGCTATGACGGGCTGATCGGCAATCTGGGCGGGCCGGAGACGCCGGGTGTGGGCTGGGCCGCCGGGATCGAGCGGTTGGGGATGTTGCTGGAGGAGCCCGCAGTTCAGACGCCGCTCATCACGGTTATTCCCGTTGGCAGCGCCGCCGAACAGCTGTGCACCGCTTTGGTCGCGCGCTTCCGGCGCAGCGGTCAGATTTGCGATATGGCGTTTCGCGGCAATCTCAAAAAGCGGATGCAGCGCGCCGACGCGGCTGGAACGCGTTTCGCCGTCATCGTGGGTGAGGACGAACTGGCCGTCGAAGAACTCGTCGTGCGTAGCCTTCGCACCGGCACACAGGTGAAACGCAAGCTCAGTGACCTCGAAGCCGCTGAGGGCAAGACGGGGTGGGACTATCTGAGCGTTTTGGCAGGCGGCCTTGACGGCATCGGTCGCGCGCCGTGACCCGCATCTCCCCCGAACGGATCGCGCAGATCGAGGCGCGGCGGGATGAGCTGTCGGCGATGATGGCGACCGGCGATCTGCCGTCCGACAAGTTCGTCGCGGTGTCCAAGGAATATGCCGAGCTGGAGCCGGTCGCGGCGGCGGCTGGCGAGGTACGGCGGCTGCGCGCCGAGGCGATGAGCCTGACCGCGATGACCCGCGAGGCCGATCCCGAATTGCGCGCGATGGCAGGCGAGGAGCTGCGCGCGAACGAGGCGGCGCTGGAGCAGGCCGAACATGCGCTGGCCCTTTCGCTGCTGCCCCGCGACGCAGCGGACGAGCGCGCGGCGATGCTCGAAATCCGTGCCGGGACGGGAGGGGACGAGGCCGGGCTGTTCGCGGGCGACCTGCTGCGCATGTACACCAAATATGCCGAGGCGCAGGGGTGGAAGGTCGAGATGATCTCCGCCAACACCTCCGAAGCCGGGGGCTATAAGGAGGTCGTCGCCAGCGTCGCGGGCAAGGGCGTGTTCGCCAGGCTCAAGTTCGAAAGCGGCGTCCACCGCGTCCAGCGCGTGCCGGTGACCGAGAGCGGCGGGCGCATCCACACCAGCGCCGCGACGGTGGCGGTACTGCCCGAGGCCGAGGAGGTCGATGTCGAGATCCGCAACGAGGATCTGCGCATCGACATCTATCGCGCGTCGGGTGCGGGCGGGCAGCACGTCAACACCACCGATTCGGCGGTGCGGCTGACCCATATCCCGACCGGTCTCGTCGTGATCCAGCAGGACCAGCGCAGCCAGCACAAGAATCGCGACAAGGCGATGCAGGTGCTGCGTACGCGGCTGTACGAGCTGGAGCGCGAGCGGCTGGCGAGCGAGCGTTCGGGCGCGCGCAAGTCGATGGTCGGATCGGGCGACCGCTCCGAACGCATCCGCACCTATAATTTCCCGCAGGGCCGCGTGACCGATCACCGCATCAACCTGACGCTGCACCGCCTGCCCGAAATCCTGGAAGGGCAGATGGACGAGCTGATCGGCGCGCTGATCGCCGAGGATGAGGCGGAGCGGCTGGCGGCACTGGATGGGTGAGGGTGCCACCTTCAAGCCCCTCCCCTTTAGGGGAGGGGTTGGGGTGGGGCCCATCCTCTTGGCGCGTCGGTCTCGGTGAGACACCGAGGCCCCACCCCCAACCCCTCCCCTGAAGGGGAGGGGCTTATGACTGTCAGGGCAGCGATCGCCGATGCCGCAGCGCGCATCGCCTCCGCCACGCCGCGCCTCGATGCCGAGTTGCTCATGGCCCATGCGCTCGGCGTGTCGCTTCAGGACCTGCTGCTCAAGCACCTGAACGGTCCCGCCCCCGCGAGCTTCGACGCGCTGGTTGCGCGGCGGCTGAACCACGAACCGGTCGCGTACATCACCGGGTCGCGCGGCTTCTGGACGATCGAGATTGGCGTCGGGCCGGGCGCGCTGGTGCCGCGTGCGGACAGCGAGACGCTGATCGAGGCGGCGGTGGCGCATTTCGCCGGAACGGCGGGGCCGGGGCGGGTGCTGGACCTTGGGACGGGGCCGGGCACGCTGTTGCTGGCGGCGCTTGCGGAGTGGCCCGACGCGCAGGGGGTCGGTGTGGACGCGTCCGAGACCGCGCTAGACTATGCCCGGCGCAATGCAGAGGCGCTTGATATGGCGGGACGCGTCGCGCTGCGGCGGGGCGACTGGGCCGATGGTCTTGCCGGGCAGTTCGACCTGATCCTGTGCAACCCGCCTTACATCGGCACCAGCGAGGAGCTGGGGCCGGAGGTGCGCGACCATGAGCCGCCGTCTGCACTGTTCGCGGGCGCCGATGGTCTGGACGATTATCGCCGGATCATCCCCCACCTCCCCCGCTTACTCGCACCGGGCGGGATTGCAGTGGTCGAGATCGGCTGGACGCAAAGCGAGGCCGTGACACGGTTGATGCGTGACGCAGAACTCACTCCGATCCTCCACCACGACCTCGGCGGGAGACCGCGCGCGATTGCGGCGAAAAAGCCGCAACGTTGAACTATCGGTGCGCTGACCCAATATAGGGCTTGGAGATTGTTGCCGCGCGGGCTAAGGATATGCCCGGGGAAGGCACCTGCAACCTAAATCGTTGAAAAGGCTCGCCGACCCAAATCAAGGCATGCGCGCTGCTGATTGTCCGGCAGCCATGCGGGGAGCCGTTCCGGTTCAAAGAACCGGCGCGGCGCGCGGTGTAACACGCTTCCGGGATCGCTGTTTTGACCGATGGCGGATGAGTAAGGACAGGACACACAGACGTTGATAAACAATCGTCAGGCGAACAACGGTCGCCGTCGCGGTCGTGGAGGCCAGCGCCAGCAGGGCGGCGGCAACCCGAACCAGGGCAACCGTATCGATAACCGCGCCCGTGGCAATGCCGCGCAGCTGCTGGAAAAATACAAGAATCTCGCGCGCGACGCCCAGATGGCGGGCGACCGGGTGAACACCGAATATTATCTTCAGTTCGCCGATCATTATTTCCGCGTGCTGGCCGAAACCCGATCGCGGTTCGAGGAGCAGAATCCGCAACAGCGTCGCCAGCGCGAAGAGTTCGACGGCGATGACGAGGATTACGACAACAACGACGATGCCGCCCGTGCGAACGAGGGCGAGTCCGGCGAAGAGGGCGATGACCGTTCCGAACGGAACGACCGCCAGCGTGGACGCGACCGCGATCAGGATAATCGCCGTGAACGCCAGCCGCGCAACGATCAGGGCCGTTCGCGTAGCGACGAACGACGGCCTCGCGGTGAGGATCGGTCCAGCCGCAGCGACGATCGTGCGGTGCAGAAGGAGGCGGTGCAGAACGACCCGGGCGAGGCTCCCGTCGCTGCCAATGAGGACGAGGCGCCACGCCGCCCGCGCCGCGGTCGCCCGCGTCGCGAAGAGGTCGAAACCGGCGACGGCGGCGATATCGCCGCTGTGCTGCCCCCCGCGCTCGGCGTCGAGGGCGAGGTGGTCGAAGCCAAGCCGCGCCGCCGCCGCGTGAAGAAAGACGAAGGCGAGGCCGCCGCCGCCGAGTAAGCGGGCGCGATTGCCAAGAAAATGAGGCCGGCCCGTAGCTTACGGGTCGGCCTTTTCGTTTCCCGGCCGTCTTGACCGTTGACATCGCAGGTCGGGTGGGGATGCTGCACGCACCAGATCGAAGGGGAGTGCGATGCGGCGGTTGACCTTGGCTCTTGCGGCTGGAGCCGCGCTCTCGGGATCGATGCTGGCAGGACCGATGCTGGCGACGTCCGCCCTGGCCCAGTCGGCGCAGGGCGACGTGTCGGTCACCATCTATAACAACAATCTGGCGCTGGTTCAGGACAAGCGTGAGATGCGCCTGCCTGCGGGCAAATCGAAACAGGATTTCCCCGATGTCTCGGGCCAGATCCGCCCCGAAACGGTGACGATCGCCGCGCCCGGCGCGACCATTGTCGAGCAGAATTTCGATTTCGACCTGCTGACCCCTGAATCGCTGATGGAAAAGGCCGTGGGCCAGTCGGTCACGGTCGTCCGCAACGGTCAGAGCCTGCCCGCCAAAGTGCTTGCCTATAATGACGGGACGGTCGTCGAGATCGGCGGGCGGATCGAGGTGCTGGGCAAGGACGATCGGGTGATCTTCCCGTCGCTGCCGCCTTCGCTCCGCGCGCGGCCGACGCTGTCGGTGACGCTCGACGCCGATGCGACGGGATCGCGACCGGTGACGCTCAGCTACCTCACTTATGGGATGGGCTGGAAGTCCGACTATGTCGCGCTGTTCGACGAGAAGGCGGGCAAGATCGATGTTCAGGGCTGGCTGACGCTCACCAATCGCAGCGGGACGACCTATAGCAACGCCAACACCTTGCTGGTGGCGGGCGCGGTCGGCGGCGGGAGCAGGGGGGCGTCGTCGGCGATGGTGCCGGGAACCGAGACGGCCGGGCGCGAACGGATCGGCGACTTCTATGTCTATCCGATCGCTGGCCGCGTCACGATTGCGGAGCGCCAGCAGAAACAGGTGAGCTTCCTCGACGTTGCGGGCGCGCCAGCCGCCAAGGCCTATGCGTACAAGAATCCCTGGCTCGGGCGGCAGGATCAGGCGCGTAGCGTCGACACGGTGCTGCGCTTCTCGTCCTCGGCGGAGGGCGGGCTGGGCGATGCGCTGCCCGCCGGAACCGTGCGCATCTATATGCGCGACGCACGCGGCGCGCCGCAATTCATCGGCGAAAATGCGATTCCCCACACCCCGATGGGATCGCGCATCGCGATCAAGACCGGCGAGGCGTTCGACGTGAAGGTCAAGGCCGTGGTCCAGACGCGCGAGCGGGTGAGCAGCAGCAAATGGCGCACGACGATGGTCTATACGCTGACCAATGCGCGGCCCGAAGCGGTGGTGGTCGAACTGTCGCAGGGCGGGCTGGACAGCTGGTGGAAGGATACGCGCATCCTCGACGAGAGCCAGGCAAGCGAGCGCGTCAACGCCGACGAGGCGCTGTGGAAGGTGAGCGTCCCCGCCAATGGCGAGGCAAGCGTCACCGCGACCTTCGAAACCCGCTATTAGAGTTCGATCCGGATGCACTGGATCGTTGCGGCACCAGCCCGCTCCCCCACCCGGCCACCCACAAGCTACCTTCAATGGGTGGCCGGGTGGGGGAGCAGGCTGGTCCCGCGATTCAGCGCAGTTGAATCCAGCTCCAGCTCCAGCTCCAGCCTGCGGCCGGTGCGGCTGCCCGTCCTTGCGCTGATCCTCGCCGCGCTTGCCGGGGCGGGCGGGGCGCACGCACAGGAGGTGCAGACTTCTGCCGGGCCCGACGCGGTGGCGGTCACCATCTATCGCGCGCCGGGGCGCGGCTCGGATGCCAAGATCAGCCTGTCCTATCTGGGCGGCTATGCGCTGATTACCGAAACGCGCACGGTGAAAATTCCACAGGGGAGGGCGGTAATCCGCTTCGAGGGGGTCGCGTCGGGGATATTGCCCGAGAGCGCGATCGTGACCGGCCTGCCAGCGGGGGTGCGCGAGAAGAATCTCGACGGCGACCTGCTGTCGGCGATCAGCCTGTACAATCGCGGCTATGCGCGCCCGGTCACGCTGCGGCGGACGCGCGACGGCAAGACGGTCGAGGAACGGGCGATCATCCGCTCCGGCCCGGACGGCGCCGCGATCGTCGAGACCGAGCGCGGGATCGAAGTCCTGAATTGCGGCCCGACCGAAGACGCGATCAGCTATGATGGCGTGCCGCCCGGCCTGTCGGCCCGGCCGACCCTGTCGGTCGAGACCGTATCGCCACAGGCGGGGACGGCGACGATCACGCTGTCCTATCTTGCCTGGGGGTTCGACTGGCAGGCCAACTATGTCGCGACGTTGCGGGATAATGGGCGCGATGGCGGCGGCACGGCGGCGGGCGCGCGCACCGCGGACCTGTTCGCCTGGGTCACGCTGGCCAGCACGGACATGACCAGCTTTGTCGATGCTGAGACGATGGTGGTGGCGGGCAAGGTCAACCGCACCACGGGCCGCACGCGCAATCCGTTCGAAACGACCGACGAATTCGAATTCCTGTGCTATCTGCCGGAAGGCGGTGGCCTTGTACCCCCGCCGCCGCCCCCGCCACCGCCGGCTCCCCCGCCGCCCCCCGCAGCGATGGCGCCGCCCGCGGCCGATGCGATCGTCGTCACCGGAGCGCGCGTGCGGATGGCGGAGCAGGAGGATCTCGGCGACCTCAAAGCCTATCGCATCCCCGACCGCACGACCGTGGCGGCCAAATCGCAGAAGCAGGTGGCGATGCTGGCCAAGGACGCGGTGCCGGTGCGCATCGTCTATGAGTCGCAGATCGGCTTTTATGGTGCGGGCGCGCCGCAGATCGTCGTCCGCGCGGTGAACAAGACCAGCGACGGGCTGGGGCTGCCGCTTCCTGCCGGGCCCGTGGCGCTGTTCGAGAGCCAGGGTGCGCGACCGCTGCTGATCGACGAATCCTCGACCGACGACAAGGCGATCGGCGAGGATGTCGAGATCAAGTTCGATGCGACGGCCAATGTGACGGTCGAGCAGAACAAGACCCAGCATGACGAGACCCGCCACGATTTCGAACTGACCGTCCGCAATGCCAACCCCTTTCCGGTGCGGTTCGAGGGCGATTTCGACATCGACCCGCCGCTGATGGGCAAGGCGAGCGCCAGGCTGGGCAAGAAGGACGGGCGTAATCTGTGGGCAGTGACGGTCCCGGCGAACGGATCGCAGACGCTACGCTACCGAGTGACGCTGCCCGCTCCGATCCGGGGGCGCTAATCCGACTTTTTCTCGGTTGCGTCGCGGGCGCGTTCGTCATGCCCGGTGCCGGAGCTGAGGAACACCAGCCCCATCAGCGCGCCGCCGAGCAGCACCGACAGTCCGATACCGATCGCCATCGCGATGGAGGCGTGGAGCTGGAACTCGCCGATCGCGACATAGAGCGTGACGACGGCGATCACCGCCGATGCCAGCGCCGCCGCCGCGACGATGCCGAAGATGCGGCGATAGCGGCCCCAGGCGAGGCGGGCATAATCGGGATTGTCGAGGTTCGGCTTCATGCTCTTCCATTTGGGGACGAATCGTGGGAGTCTCAACCGCCTCAACAGGACAAAGGAGACTGGCGATGACCATCGCGGCGATCCTGGGCGGGAAGGGGCAGGATGTCATCTCGATCGCAGGCGATACGACGGTGCGCGACGCCGTCCGCCTGCTTGCGGAAAAGCGCATCGGCGCGGTGCCGGTGATCGAGGGCGGGGTGGTTGCGGGCATCTTTTCCGAACGCGACGTGATCCATTGCCTGGAGCGTGACGGACCCGCGGCGCTCGATACCCAGGTGCGGATGGTGATGACCGCGCCCGCGATCACGGTGACACGCGACGAGCCGGTGATGGCGGCGCTGTCGCTGATGACCCAGCGGCGGATCCGCCACCTTCCGGTGGTGGAGAATGGCGCGATGCTCGGCTTTGTGTCGATCGGCGATCTCGTCAAATACCGGATCGAGCGGATCGAGGCGGAGGCGAACCAGATGCGCGCCTATATCCAGACGGCGTAGTTTGTTTGCGGTTGCGGCACCGGCCCGCTCCGCCACCCGGCCACCCAGCGATAGCATGATATGGGTGGCCGGGTGGGGGAGCGGGCCGGTGCTGCCTTACAAAAACGAGATCACCGCCGAATCATCGCGATCGCGTCCTCAACCGTCGCGCGCGCGAAGAACCAGAGCCATGCGCCATAGACAGCGGCGCCCGCTGCGGTGAGCGACAGCAGATGCGGGAAGGGCGCGAGCGCCGGTAGCGCGCGATCGACCAGCGCGACGACGAGCGCCATCGCAATGGCGGCGACCACGGGCGGCATGACCGCGCCGATCCAGTCGCGCCAGGACAGGCCGATCACGGGAAGGCTGCGCGCCGCGGTGAACAGCAGGAACACCGGCCAGATCGCGACCCACGCCCAGGCGAGGCCGTTTACTCCCCATTGCACACCGATCAGAAATGCGGCGGGAAGCAGCAGCGCACCGATCGCCGCGTTCTGTGCGCCGAGGCCCGGCCGCCCGCGCGCGTCGGTCGCCGGAGCGAACAGCACCTGCAGCGTCATGAACGGCATGGCGAGGGCGAGGATATGGACGATCGGCCCCGCCGCGATCCACTTTTCGCCCAGAGCGACATGGACGAGCGGCTCCGCCGTCGCCGCAAGTCCGAGATAGAAGGGCATCGCCACGACCATGATGAGCCGCACCGACCGCGCAAAGGCGATGGCGGTCCCCGCCGCATCGTCCTGCATCCGCGCATAGGCGGAAAAGGCGACTTCGTTGAGCGCGGGGATGAATTTCGAGACGAGGATCTGGGTGAGGAACAGGCTGGTCGTATAGATGCCAAGCCAGTGCGGATCGAAGCTGCGCCCGGCGATGAACACATCGGACTGGCTTTGCAGGAACCAGAACATCTGCCCCGTCGCGATCAGGCCGCCGAATCGTGCCATGTCTCCCGCGCCGCGAAAATCGAAGCTGGGCCACATCAGCGATCCCGCCGCCCAGGTCATGCCGATCGCGCGGATGCCGAACAGCACGAGCGGCGCGAGCACGAGCGTCCACACCCCCAGGCCCGCATAGGCGCCCGCGACCGCGGCCACTGCGCCCGCCACCGCAGAGACCAGATTGACCTGAGCCTGTTTGCGGAAATCCATCGCCCGCGCGAGCAGCGCATAAGGGAAGGCGATGAACGGGGTCGCTATATAGAGCAGCGCCTGAACCCGCAGCAGATCGGCGACCATCGGCTGGCGATAATAAGCGGCGGCGAGCGGGGCGAGCAGGAACTGCAGCGCGCCGAGCGTGAGGTTGAGCAGCAGCAACATCCCGAAGAGTTGACGGATCGCCCGATCGTCGACCTCGGGCTTCTGGATCAGCCCGCTCGCCAGACCATAGCCATTGAGCAGGTTGAGCAGCACGAGAATCACCTGAGTCATTGCGAACAGGCCGTAATCGCTGGGGTCGAGCAGGCGAATCACGAGAAAGGTGGATGCCCAGGCGATGATCTGCCCCAGAATCTGGGTGCCCGAACGCCAGATCACCGCGCTGCGGACCTGATTTCGGAGCGATTCCCGGCCCTGATTCGGCGATTCGGCGGCTGATTCGGTCATGCACCCCCTATGACAGTGACGTGTTGATGCCGCGTAAATGGCAGTTTTCTGCGGGTTTCAGACAAAGCGCAATAAAAATGCAAAAAGCCTGTTGACCGAATCCGAAGCCGGGCATAGAAGCCACTCCACCGACGCGGTGAGCCACACGGTTCGCTTCGACGGTCACCAAAAACCAGGCGCACAAGTCGCCCCGAGAAAAAGG